>NZ_JAHWXM010000001.1:2315912-2938290 GCF_023091225.1 Microbacterium galbinum
TGCTGCCGGTGGTGGGGGCGCCCGGGGTGGTGCCGGTGCCGTTGCCGGTGGTGCCGCTGACGTCGCTGTCTCCGGTGAGGGAGATGGCGTTGCCGGTGACGTCGATGGGTGCGGTGACGGGGGTGGTGATCTGGGTGCCGCCGAGGATGCCGTCGTCACCGGTGGTGGTGCTGCCGGTGGTCGGGGCGCCCGCGGCCGTGCCGTTGCCGGTGGTGCCGCTGACGTCGCTGTCTCCGGTGAGGGAGATGGCGTTGCCGGTGACGTCGATGGGTGCGGTGACGGGGGTGGTGATCTGGGTGCCGCCGAGGATGCCGTCGTCACCGGTGGTGGTGCCGCCGGCGGTCGGGGCGCCCGGGGTGGTGCCGGTGCCGTTGCCGGTGGTGCCGCTGACGTCGCTGTCTCCGGTGAGGGAGATGGCGTTGCCGGTGACGTCGATGGGTGCGGTGACGGGGGCGGTGACCTGGGTGCCGCTCAGAAGTCCGTCATCGCCGGACGTGCTCGTCCACGGTGCCGGAAGCGCCGTGAACTCACCCGGTGCTGCCGGTGCTGCCGGTGCCGCCGGTGCCGCGTCGCCACCCGCGACATCGCTGTCTCCGAGAAGGGAGATCGCGTTGCCCGAAACGTCGACCGGAACCGAGATCGGCGCGATCACCTGGGTGCCGCCGGCGATAGCGTCGTCACCTGAAGTGCTCGGGGCGACGGCATCCGTCGGTGCGGTCGTGGGTGCCGGTGCCGCCGCATCCTGACCCGCGGTTTCGCTGTCTCCGAGAAGGGAGATCGCGTTGCCCGAGACGGTGACCGGCACGTCGACGTGCACGAGCGCCTGGGTGCCCGAGAGCAGACCGTCGACGCCGGTCGTGGTGACCGACGGGGCCGGCGCGGCGGGAGCCGGGGCCGGGGCCGGGGCGGGCGCCGCAGTCTGCTCGCTCGACGAGTCGCCGAGCAGGCTGACGGAGTTGTCGGTGACGGTCACCGGCACCGTGACGTTCACGACGGCCTGCGATCCGGATGCCGTGCCGGAGTCGCCGTTCGTCGTGGCCGCCGGCGCCGGCGCCGGGGCAGGGGCTGGTGCCGGGGCAGGCGCAGGTGCGGGTGCCGGGGCCGGAGCCTGCTGCGCGGAGGAGTCTCCGAGCAGGGAGATCGCGTTGTCGACGATCGTGACCGGGACCGAGACCGGAGCCTCGACCTGGGTGCCCGAGAGGACGCTGTCGTCTCCCGAGGTGTCTGCCGCGTTCGCGGCCGTTGCGCCGAGCAGGGTGATCCCGCCGGCGAGAAGCGTTCCCCACAGGGCCCGCTTGAGGTAAGTACGCATGATGACTTTCTCCTTGACTGGACTGGGGTGTCTGATGTGGGTGCGCGCGAAGATGTGCGCGCGCAGCACGGCATCTGTCGTCCTCGAGGGGACGACGTGACGACCCGTCAGTCGGGGGAGACGTCGGTGTCGGCGACCAGCGACGTCGGCAGGACGTCGTCGGCTGCGCCGGAGGTGCGCTCCTCGGCACGGAGCGCGGGAACTCCCGCGTCGGTCAGACCGGCGGGAGAGACAGCGGATGCTCCGCCGGAAGTGGCGGAGGAAGACGGTGCGAGCGGCCCGCCGAGAGGGGCCGTGGCGGGGCCGGAGGCATGGCCGGACGCGGACGCAGTCGTCACCGGAATAGCGTTCTCGACGGGCGCGGAGAGCGCAGACTCGTCGAGCGGATGCCGGGGCGCGGGCGTGAACGTCGACACGGCGGTGGTGCCCGCAGCATCCGCCGGCACCACGGTCGGAAGGGATGCGAACCCGGGATCGGGGACCACGACGGGCGGAAGCACGACGGGCGGGAGCGACTCGTTCGGGTCGAGCCCGACCAGCACCGGGGGCACCGTGTTCTCGACGACTTCGCCGACGATACCCGTGGTGTCGTCCACGACACCGGTCACATCATCGAGGAGCTTCGTGACGCCGAGGTCGCGGAGCAGCCCGCCGACCACCGGCAGTGCGGCGACGACATCCTGCACGGGATCGACGATCTGCGCCACCGGAGCATCCTGCAGCAGGTCGGCCACCGGTGTGACGACGGCCTGTGCGGTGTCGGTGACGGTCTCGACGACAGGGGTCGAGACATCTCCCACGACGGGCACCTCGGCGACCGTGTCGGTGACGTGTTCGACGACGGCGGGGACGGTCTCGGGAACCGGAGCGACCACCTCGTGCACGACCGGGGCGACGACCTGGTTCACGACGGGCGCGACGACCTGGGTGACGATCGGCTCGGTCACGGCGGTGACGGTGTCGCCGACCGTGGAGACGGTTCCGGTGACGAGGGACGACACTTCTCCGAGAAGGGAGGGGTCTTTCTGCTCGTCGGCCTGAGCGGATCCGCCGCCGGTGAGGACGGTGATCGTCGCCCACGCGAGCGCTCCCAGACCGCCCCACAGGGCGATCGCGGGTACGCCGCGACGGGTTGCTCGAGCGTTCACGTCGACTTCCCCCTCCGAAAGACGATCGTTCCGACGCGCTCTGCGTCGATACCGGGTGACGATACTCCCGGTATATCGCGATGTCCATACCATCTCGCGCCGATCCGATGACACCTTCCGCAGGATTCCGCGCGTGTCGCCGTGTGACGCGCCCGGCGAAATTCCGGCTTGACTTTCCCCAAGTTCTTCACATGTGTCTTCGAGATGAACAAACCTTAAATGTGCAGTTGAAGCCCGTTCTCATCCACAGGGTGGGGAAACAGGAAACCCCCGGTCCAGGCGAAAAAGAAAGTTTGAACTCGGGGTACTCCACCGGGTTATCCACATCCGTTGTGCACAGACTCTCCGGACTTGTTCGCACGCTCTCCACAGAGTTATCCACAGGCCGTGTTGCGTGTGGATAACGCCGCTCGTAGCGTGGGCGAGCGACCCAATGTCGGAAGTCCGTGATGTGCTGCGCAGATGGCCGTTCTCGGCCCGGACGACAGCACGACGCCCCAGGTCCCGGGTGTCGCGGTACCGCAGAACGTCGCAGCGAAGGGAGCAGTGTGTCGATCGCCGACATCTCAGAAGAGCGCATGGGTGGAAGCCCGCGCGGACCGGAGCGCACCCCGCCCCACGACCTCCTCGCCGAGCAGAGCGCGCTGGGCGGCATGCTCCTGTCGAAGGATGCCGTCGCCGACGTGATCGAGACGCTCAAGGGCGCCGACTTCTACGTGCCGAAGCACGAGCTCATCTTCGAGGCGATCCTCTCGCTCTACTCCCACGGCGAGCCGACCGACGTCGTCGCCGTCACCGATGAACTCATCAAGACGGGCGAGCTGGGCCGGGCTGGCGGTGCCGACTACCTCCACTCGCTCACCTCGATCGTCCCCACCGCGGCCAACGCCGGCTACTACGCCGGCATCGTCTCGGAGCGCGCAATCCTGCGCCGCCTGGTCGACGCCGGAACCCGCATCGTGCAGCTCGGCTACGCGGGTGAGGGCGATGCGACCGACATCGTCAACAACGCGCAGGCCGAGATCTACTCCGTCACCGGAACCGAGACCGCCGAGGACTACGTCCCGCTGACGAACGCCGTCGACGCCGCGATCGAGGAGATCGAGGCCGCGAACGGCCGCGACGGTTCGATGACCGGCATTCCGACCGGATTCCGCGAGCTCGACGAGCTCACCAACGGCCTGCACGGTGGGCAGATGATCGTCGTCGCCGCCCGACCCGCCATGGGTAAGTCGACGCTCGCGCTCGACTTCGCGCGCGCGGCATCGATCGGTCACGACTTCCCGTCGATCTTCTTCTCGCTCGAGATGGGTAAGAGCGAGATCGCGATGCGTCTGCTCAGCGCCGAGGGCGCGATCCCGCTCCAGAACATGCGCAAGGGAACCCTCGACCCCCGCGACTGGACCACCGTCGCGGCGACCCGTGGCCGCATCAACGACGCCCCGCTCTACATCGACGACAGCCCCAACATGACGCTCGTCGAGATCCGCGCCAAGTGCCGTCGCCTCAAGCAGCGCGCCGGACTGCGCATGGTCATCATCGACTACCTGCAGCTCATGACCTCGGGCAAGCGCGTCGAGTCGCGCCAGCAGGAGGTCTCGGAGTTCTCGCGAAGCCTCAAGCTCATCGCCAAGGAGCTGCAGGTTCCCGTCATCGCCCTGTCGCAACTGAACCGTGGTCCGGAGCAGCGTCAGGACAAGAAGCCCGCGATCAGCGACCTGCGTGAGTCGGGCTCGATCGAGCAGGATGCCGACATGGTGATCCTGCTGCACCGCGACTCCGTCTACGACAAGGACGTGCGTCCGGGCGAGGCCGACCTCATCGTCGCCAAGCACCGTAACGGTCCGACCGCCACGATCACGGTGGCGTTCCAGGGGCACTACTCACGCTTCATGGACATGGCCCCGGGTGGCGACTTCAACTGATCGGGCGCGCACTCACGGGAACATCTGCCGCAGCAGCTCCCAGTCGCCCGCCTCGAGCGCCCGCGTCGCGATCGTCCGGGCTTCCGGATGGATGCGCGGGCCGAGTTCGGCCCACACCCGCTGAGCCTCCGCGAGGTCCTTCGCGACGACCGCATTGCGCATGAAGTCGATGGCGTCGTAATAGGGCCCGGTCTGCTCGCCGGGCTGGACATCGAACGGGCTGTACGGATCGACCCACGGCAGGGTCGGGTCGGGGCGCAGGTAGAGCACGTCTCCGGGGTTGATGTCGATGCGCACATGATTGTGCGACAGCACCGTCGTGTAGTCGATGCAGAATCGCTCGCCTATCGCGATGGGGCTGTCACCCGGCGCGACCACGTACGCGTAGATCTCGCCATCGTCGTCTTTCAGCACCTCGCCGCGCGCCAGCTCCGATGGCCCCATCTCCACGAGCTCGCCGAGGAGCTTCGAATGGAAGGGCTCGTTGTCCTCGGCCCTGATGTTGATCCGCGCGCTCGCCGTGCACTCGCCCGGTCCGTCGGCGGGCACCGAGATGCCGTCGCCGAGGTCGACCAGACCGTCGTCGGATGCCGGGTCAGCGGTCGGTTTCGGAGACTCGGTCGCGGCGGGAGAGCCCGACCCCGCACCGAACACTCCGGTGACCCAGGTCGTGGCTCCGATCATCGCCGGCAGCGCGAGAACGAGCAGCCCCGTAACGACGGCTGCAGACACGACCATCGTGATCTTCGTCGAACGCTTCATCTTGCTCAGCATCCCATCACCGGCGATAGGGCGCCAGCGCCGGATCGCTGTCGCAGCACCGCCCGCCTACCGCTTCCCCACCCGCACGTACCGATGCTCGGGCCGCCCGGTGGTGCCGTAGCGCAGTCGCACCTCGACCTGGCCTCGCGTCGCGAGGGCCGCGAGGTGGCGCTGGGCTGTCGCGCGCGAGATTCCCACGCGCTCGGCGACTTCGGCGGCGGATGCCTCGTCGTCGTCGCCGAGGCCGTCGAGGATGAGTTGTTCGGTCGCCGAGCGCGAGACGGTCGCGGGCTCGGCACCGCCGGCCATGATCGACATCGCACGGTCGATGCGCTCCTGGGTGAGCGCCGCGTCGCCGCCCAGCAGATTGCGCATGCGGGCGTAGCGGCGCAACCGGTCGACGAGCGCTGCGGCATCGAAGGGCTTGGCGAGGTAGGCGAGGGCGCCGGCGTTGATCGCGCGCCGCACGGTCACGGCATCCGTCGCCGCCGACAGCACGAACGCGTCGCGCTCGGTGTCGGCGACGAAGCGGATGCCGTCGCCATCGGGCAGATACGCATCGACCAGCAGCAGGTCGGGCTGATGCGCGCGCAGCGCCTGGCGCGCGGCGTCGAGCGTGTGCACCGCCTCGAGCGGGGTGAGCCCGGGCACGCTCGCCACCGCGTCGCGGTGCAGGCCCGCCACGCGAAAGTCGTCGTCGATCACGAGCACGCGGATGTCGTCGGTCATTGTTCCTCCAGATGCCGGTCGTCGTCGGGCGGTCGCACCGCAGAAGGGATGCGGGCGCCGAAGACAGCACCATGACCGCCGTCGCCGGAGCCGCCACCACCACCCGGCGAGATCAGCCACACGTCCCCACCGCGCCGACGGGCGAGGTCGCGGGAGAGTGGCAGCCCGTAGCCGTGGCCGTGTACGGGTCCGGCATCCGATGCGTCGGAACCGGAGCGCACGGCGATCGTCTCGGTGGTCGGGGCGAAGGGGTCGCGGTCGGGCGGGGTGATGCCCGCGCCGGAGTCGGCGACCGTCAGCACCAACTCGCTGCCGTCGGTGAGGAGGGTGACCTCGACCCGTCGCGGCTCGACGCCTGCGACGGCGGCACGGATCGCGTTGTCGACCAGGTTGCCCAGCACGGCAGCGACGTCTTCGGCGGCGGTCACCTCTCCGAGCAGGAGCGTGTCGTCGGTGATGACCAGCGCGACACCGCGCTCGCGGGCCGTGACCGCGGTCGCTCCGAGGAACGACTGCAGGAACGGATCGGGCACCCGCTCGATCCCCTCGACATCGCCGCCCACCGACCCGCGGTGCGTGAGCTCGTCGAGGAAGGCGCGTGCCTCACGTCCGCGGTCGGCGTCGAGCAGACCGGAGACCACATGCAGGCGATTGGCGAACTCGTGACGCTGCACCCGCAGTGCCTCGGTCGTCGCGCGCACGGTCTCGAGGCGACCGGCGAGGGCCTCGATGTCGGTGCGATCACGCACGACCACGACCACCCCGAGCGGCCGGGCCTCGCGCACGACCGGGCGGGCATCGAGATACAGCACCCGATCGCCGACCACCGTCTCGGCGCTCGCACCGCGACCGTCGAGCAGACGACGCACGGTGTCGTCGAGGCCGAGTGACGAGACGCGGCGACCGACGGGGGAGTCGAGCTGCAGCATCCGCTCCGCCGCGCTGTTGCAGACGCGCACGACGCCCTCCGGGTCGACCGCGAAGACGCCGTCGCCGACCCCCTCGAGCACGGCGGCCTGATTCTGCACGAGCGCGACGAGGTCTTCGGGCTGCAGGCCCAGCGTCAGCCGCTCGAAGCGGCGCCGCAGCAGAAGCGTGGCCAGGGCGGCCAGGCCGAGGGCCGCGACCCCCGCGACCGCGATCGTCGCGATCAGAGCGGGCAGTTCGTCGAACACGCTCGCGCGCTCGAATCCGACGCTCACCTCCCCGACCGGCGGCTCTCCGGCCGTCGCGTAGATCGGCACCTTCGCGCGCGCCGATTCGCCGAGCGTGCCGACTTCCCAGTCGACGACCTCGGTTCCGCGCAGCACCTCTTCGAACGGGGTCGAGACGACCTGGCCGAGCAGGTCCTGGTTGGGGTGGGCGAGGCGGATGCCGTGATCGTCGGTGATCACGACGAACAGGGCATCGGTGCGATCGGCGACGTCGACCGAGATCTGCTGCAGGGGTCCGCCGCGCAGCGCCGCCGCCTCGGGCGTGCCCGGATCGGCGGAGAACTCGGAGACGAGTTGACGGACATCGGGGTCCTCGGCGAGGGTGCGGGCGATGTTGAGCGCCGTCGCCTCGGACTCGGCGCGCAGCTGCTGCACTCCGAGCCATCCGAAGACGAGGGTGCAGACGGTGACGACCGCGGCGACGGTCGCGAGCTGCACGAGCAGCAGTCGGGTGGCGAAACGCACCGGGGCAACCTCCTCGTCGCGACGTGAGCACAATGCGCAGAACACACGCTACGCGCACAACGTGCAGCAATGCGACATAGCGCGCGCGGCGTCTGCGATCGACCTAGTCTCTCGGGATGCGCCGCACGCGGTGCTCCGCTCTGATGCACGACACGACGAAGGAGTCGATGTGAACGTGGAACCTGGGATCCTGCTCTCCGCCGAGGAGGGCTACGCGACGGCGTTCCTGCCGCCCGAGGGCGTGCTCGTGGCCCTCGGGTTCACGATGGTGCTCGTCTTCATGGCGCTCATCATGACCCGCCGCCTCACCCCGATGGTCGCCCTCATCCTGGTGCCGACGGTGTTCGGGCTCTTCGCCGGCGCCGGTCTCGGCCTCGGCGAGATGATCATCGACGCGATCTCCGACATGGCCCCGACCGCCGCGCTGCTGATGTTCGCCATCATGTACTTCGGCATCATGATCGACGTCGGACTCTTCGACCCGCTCATCCGCTTCATCACCCGGCTGCTCGGCGACGACCCGGCCAAGATCGTGCTCGGCACGGCGATCCTGGCCGGCGCGGTCTCGCTCGACGGCGACGGCTCGACGACCTTCATCATCACCACCTCGGCGATGCTGCCCATCTACCTGAAGCTCGGCATGAACCCGGTCGTGCTCACCTGCGTCGCCGGTCTCATGAACGGCACCATGAACATCGTCCCCTGGGGTGGCCCGACCGTGCGCGCCGCGACCGCACTCGGCCTGCAGCCCACCGACGTCTTCGTGCCGATGCTGCCCTCGCTGGCGGCCGGTCTCATCGTCGCCCTGCTCTTCGCCTGGTTCCTCGGGCTGGGAGAGCGCAAGCGCCTCGGCAGGATCGACCCCGATCGCATCGGCGGCTCGGCGGGCACCGGCTCGAAGGTGTTCCGCGGCGGCAACGCCACCCCCGGCGCCCGGGCCACACTGCGCACCGGCAACATCGTCACCCTCGCCGGTGGCCGCGGAGGCCTGCCGGCGGCGACCGCGCTGCTCGACCGCGAGGACACGGCGATGGCCGACACGATGCTCGACCCGAACCGCGCCACGCTGCGCCCGAAGCTCATCTGGGTCAACCTCGCCCTCACCGCGGCGGTCATGGTGCTGCTCGTCGCCGACATCTTCCCGCTCGCCTACGTCTTCATGGTCGGGGCGGCGGTCGCGCTGGTGATCAACTTCCCGAAGCTCAAGAGCCAGGCCGACGAGATCGTCGCCCACGCCCCGAGCATCGTGGGCGTCGTCTCGATGGTGCTCGCCGCCGGCGTGCTCGTCGGCGTGCTGAACGGCACGGGCATGGTCGACGCGATGGCCGGCTGGATCACGACCGCCATCCCCACCGCGCTCGGACCGTTCCTCGCGGTGATCACCGGCATCCTGTCGATCCCGCTGACGTTCTTCATGTCGAACGACGCCTTCTACTACGGCATCCTGCCGGTGCTGGCTCAGAGTGCCGAGCACTTCGGCATCGAACCCGTCGAGATGGCTCGGGCATCGATCACCGGGCAGCCCGTGCACCTGCAGAGCCCGCTGGTGCCGGCGATCCTGCTGCTGGTCTCGCTCGCGAGCGTCAACCTCGGCGACCACCACAAGAAGGTGCTGTGGCGGGCGTGCGCGGTGTCGCTGGTGATGCTCGCGGTCGGCGTGCTGGTGGGGGCGGTACCGCTCGCGGCGTGACGCCTCGCAGGCAGCGAACCACTCGATCGGCCGGAGTCAAGCCCACTGACTCCGGCCGTTCGAGAGACATAGTGTCGGAGGATCGATCGACATTTCGCGATGAGGAGTACCCGATGACGCTGGAAGTCGTCTCGCCGACGGAGGCTCTGCTCGACGGCCGGTACCTGCTCGAGGACCGCGTCGGACAGGGCGGCATGGCGACGGTCTACCGCGCCGAGGACACGCATCTCGGGCGGACGGTCGCGATCAAGATGATCCATCCGGGAGACGAGGCGAAGGTCTCGGTCGAACGCGCGCACACCGAAAAGGCCCTGCTCGCCTCGCTCAACCACCCGTCGCTCGTGACCCTCTTCGACGCCCAGCTCGACCCGGGGCGGCCGCAGTACCTGGTGATGGAGTTCATCGACGGGCCGACGCTCGCCCAGCGCATGGCGCAGGGGCCGATCCCCTCGCGTGAACTCGCCGCGCTCACCCGTGATCTGGCGCAGGGCCTCGCCGCCGCGCACGCGGCCGGCATCGTGCATCGCGACGTCAAGCCGTCGAACGTTCTGCTGCAGAGGCGTGGGACGCGCAGCGGGGGAGCATGGACGGCCAAGCTCGCCGACTTCGGGATCGCCTGCCTCGTCGACGGATCGCGCCTCACCACGCCCGGCATCGTGCTCGGCACTCTCACCTACATGGCTCCCGAGCAGTTGCGCGACCACGACCCGGGCACACCCGCCGACATCTTCGCGCTGGGCCTCGTCGTGCTCGAAGCGCTGACCGGCGAACCCGGATACACGCCGATCGGCTCGGGCCGCGCCGCCGCGATCGCACGGCTGGCCGGATCGCCGCCGGTTCCGGGCGATGTCGACCCGGTGTGGCGCGATCTGCTCGAGCGGATGACCGCGATGGAGCCCGATCGGCGACCGACCGCCGCGGAGGTGGCCAGGGCGGCGGGCGCGCTCCTGAGCGGGGGCGAGCCGGCGACGAGTCGTGCCGCCGCAGACCGGATTGCTCCGCCCGTGGTGGCCGAAGCGGCGACCGTCGAGGACGGCCGCGCAGGCGCGGATGCCGCGACGGGCCGTACGGCCGTTCTCCCCGCCGAGCGCCCCGCGCGCGTCGGCCGCGGCCGCACGCGCGTCATCGCCGGGGCAGCCGCGCTCGTGGTCGCCGGAGTCTCCGTCGCCGGCGCGATGGCCCTCGCCCCGGACTCGGGCGGCTCGGGAAGTGCGCTCTCGGAGGCCGTGGCCCGTGCGGTCGCTTCTGTCGAGGTCGCGCCCGAGGAGGCTGCACCCGAGGAGGTCGCGCCCGAGGCACCGGTGAGCGACGAGGTCGTCACCGAGCCCGTCGAGCCGTCCGAGTCCGTCGTCGAAACTGACGACGACGGGGAGAACGGCAACTCCGGTCAGGGCGAGAAGGGCACCCCCGGTAACGGGGCCAAGGACAACCCGTCGGATCAGAACGGCAACAAGCCCGACCATGCGGGAAAGCCGGGCAAGGGTTCGGGAGACTGACCTCAGCGCGCGAGCAGCACCACGGCGCCCAGCACCAGCCAGGCGAACATCCCGAGGTAGATGGCGCGCTCGGCGAGGCCGAAGATCGGCCTCAGCGGCCGTACGACCGAGGCGAGGATCGTCACGGCGCTCGCCACGGTCATCACCGAGCCGAGAACGGCCGAGGCGTTCGCAGCGCCGTCGAACCCGGCGGCCGAGAACGCGATGCCCGTCATGAATCCACCGACGGATGCCGCGGCGAACGCCCCGAAGGCGAGCAGGTTGTGTCGGCGCCCCGTGGCGGTGCGGGGTGCGTCCGCGGCATCCATCGGCACCCAGCTGATCGGAGCGCGGGTGAGAGCGAGCGCCGCCAGCGCGATCAGGCCAGGGAGAGTCGACGGGATGCCGGCGGCGAGGAGTGCTCCCGCGAGGGAGACGGCGGCCACCGCGGTCGCGACGGTCTGCGTGCGATACAGGGCGCGCCAGCGCGAGATGCCGTAGGCGCTGACGGGATCGCGCAGGGGAGACAGTCCACTCGGCACGACGTGCAGGGCAACCAGCGCGATGACCGCGACGGCGACCCCGAGCAGGGCGAGCACCGCGAGTGCGGTGGTCATGCGGGCGTGGCCGCCTCGTAGCCGGATGCCGGAACGATCGGCGTGTGCTTCGGCCGCCACACCGACGAATCCCAGGCGAGGATGCCGTACCAGACCGGCGTGAGCAGGATCGCGAGGACGAAGAACACGCCGGGCTTGCCGAACGCCTCCTGGATCTTGAGGCCCGCCATGATCAGGAACACCAGGTAGAGCAGCGTGCCCACGACCGGGATCAGCCCGATCAGCACCCACCAACCCTTCTGCCCGCCGAGTTGCAGCACGCGCCAGGTGTTGAAGAGCGGCACCCATGCGGGCCAGGCCTTCAGCCCGGCCTTGCGGAAGATCCCCATGAGCGCGAATCCGTAGAAGACGTACACGGCCAACCCGCTCACGAGCGACCACACGTACGCCACCGTCAGATCGACGGCCATTGCAGCATCCATCCCTACCCCCCGGTTACCGATATATCGCCTGTGTCGAGCAACAGTATGGCGCAGAACCGCCCGCGGGTCAGCCCTTTCCCGGAAACCCCGTGAGATTCTCTCGCCCACCTCGTCTTCCCAGGTGAGGAACCCCATCGCCTCGCTCGGCTCGTCCCGGAGCCGACCCTGTCGTCCGGCAGGGCCGGGTGAGGGCGGCTTCCCTCCGCCCTCATCCGTCCGGGAGAATCATCGCCATGGATCGTCCGTCGCTTCCCGAGCTCGCCCCAGCCGAGCACCGCGCGCTCAAGGCGCGGCTGACGCCGCTGTTCGTCGAGGCCCTCGCCCCCGAAGACCTGACCGGGATGCCGAAGAAGGCGAAGTTCGTGATGACGGGACTCCGTGGCAAGGCGTTCTCGCTCTCGTCGGAGCGATCGATCGCGATGGCGACGGGGGCCGTGCTCGGCCTCGGGGTCTACGGGCAGACCACGCGCGCGGTGCGGGCAGCCGAGGTCATCACCCGCTTGCCGTTCGCGACGCACCGGGTGCCCGAGGAGATCCACCTCGTGAGCATCGTGCGCTCCGCCTTCTACTTCGCGGTGCGCGACGGGTCGCCCACGGCTTCCCTGCTCGAGGCCGACGTCGCCCGTTCCGTCGCCGTCCGCCCGCACGACAACGTGTTCAACGGTCGGCTGCTGCGCCCGTATCTCGACGAGCCCTTCCCGTACGGCGAACACCGCGACGCCTACCCGGCATGGCATCAGGCCGCGAACTATCTCGACTCGATCCGCGAGTTCATCCGCCTCTGGAGCTACGGCGGGTCGGAGCTCTGGCCGGTCGCGCGGCTCGAGGTCGAGATCGAGCGATACATCGTCGCGATCCACCGCGAGCCCGGACTGGAGCCCGTTCGGGGGTGACCGGCGACCGCCGCCGTGCGGTCAGCTCCGCGTGAGCAGCGTGCGCGCCCAGCCGCGCGCGACGACGAAGGGCTCGGCGAACGTCGCCATGCCGACCGTGACGATCGCCCCTTCGTAGAGGAGCATCATCGCCTGCGCCACGGCGCGGTGATCGCGGATGCCGGCTTCGGCGCAGAGCTCGTCGAACAGGTCGAACAGCCACACCTTCTGGCGAGAGACCTCGGGGAAGACGGGGTGGTCGTCGTTGCCCTCGCCGATCTCGGCGCGGGCGTTGATGGCGCTGCAGCCCTTGGGGCTGTTGTCGTCGGACCAGGTGATCGCGGCGTCGAAGATGGCGAGCACGCGGTCGATGCCCGGCTCGGGAACCCGGGAGAGGTGCGCGGCGACGTGCTCGCGCCAGCGCGCGTCGCGGTGCTGCAGGTAGGCGACGACGAGCGCCTCCTTCGAGCCGAACCGGTCGTAGAGGGTCTTCTTGGTGACGCCGGCGACCTCGGCGATCGTGTCGACCCCGACCGCATGGATGCCGCGCTCGTAGAAGAGCTGCGAGGCGGCGTCGAGCACACGGCGTGCTCCGGGGGTGAGAGGCGCGAGCTCGGGAACGGACGAGGTCATGCAAAAACTATACCAACCTGTATAGTCGGACGCATGAGTAAACAGATCGGTGTACTTCGCGGGCTTCTCACGGCCGCAGCGGCAGCCGCTTTCATCGTCACGTGGAGTTCGGGCTTCATCATCCCGGCCTTCGCCACGGTCGACGTCGCACCGCTCACGTTGCTCGTCTGGCGGTTCGTGCCCCTGGCGATCGTGCTCCTGCTCATCGTCCGCGTCTCGGGGGCCGCGAAGGGCGTCACCCGTCGTGACGTGCGCACGCAGGCGCTGATCGGGCTCTTCGCGCAGTTCGGATACTGCGCCGCCGTCTACGGAGCCGTCGCGACCGGCATCGCCACGGGCACGGTCGCGCTCATCGATGCGGTGCAGCCCCTCATCGTCGCCGTGCTCGTCGGACCGATCCTCGGACTGCGCGTGCGGGGATCGCAGTGGGCGGGCCTCGCCCTCGGCGCCGTCGGTGTGCTGCTCGTCGTGCGCTCGCAGTTCGGGTCGTCGGCCGCACCCCCGATCGCCTACCTCCTGCCGGCCACCGCGATGGTGTGCCTCATCGTCGGCACGTTCCTGCAGCGGCGATCCGCGGTGCAGACGGGGGTGCTCGTGACGCTCGCCATCCACGTCACCGTGACCGCCGTCCTGCTGCTCGTGGTGTCGGCGGCCACCGGGTCGCTCGTGCCCCCGGCATCCGCATCGTTCTGGCTCGCCGTCGTGCTCACCGCCCTGTTCCCGACGCTCGCCGCCTACGGCCTCTACTGGTGGCTGCTGCGACGGGTGGGGATCACCGCCCTGCAGGCGCTGCTGTTCCTCATCGCGCCGGCGACGGCCATCGCCGGCGGCATCCTGCTCGGCGAGCCCCTCACGATCGTGACGTTCGTCGGCTTCGCGCTCTGCGGTCTCGGTGTCGCGGCCGTGCTCCGGGGCGAGGCGAAGACGCGGCGCGAGCAGTCGGCGCTCGCCGCCTGAGGAGCGGCGTCACCTCCGCTCGACCGGCACCAGCTCGACGTCGCGCAGCTCGTCCCCGTCGACGACCGCGGTCATGAGCGTGCAGACGGGCTGGCGCCGACGGTCGGTCGGCGACCCGGGATTGAGCAGGCGGATGCCGCGGGGCGTGCGCGAGTCCCACGGGATGTGGCTGTGCCCGAACACCAGAACGTCGAGTGCGGCGTCCGGGTATGCGAGGTCCATGCGCCGCTCACGGCCCGTGGCCGCACCGGTCTCGTGCACCACGCCCACGGTGAGACCTTCGATCGCCTCGACGGCGAACTCCGGCATCCGCTCTCGCAGGTCGGCACCGTCGTTGTTGCCCCACACCCCGATCAACCGGGCGGCGCGGGCGTCGAGCGTCTCGAACGTCGCGAGGTCGACCCAGTCGCCGGCGTGGATGACGACATCGGCGCGGTCGACCTCACGCCACACGGCGTCGGGCAGGCGCTTCGCCCGCGCGGGCACGTGCGTGTCGGCGAGCAGCAGCAGTCGCGTGGCCACCGGCGGTCAGAGGTCGTTGGGCGAGAGGTCGCCCTCGCCGTCCTCGCCGATCTCGGCGATCACCGGGTCGCCCTCCTGCGTCTCGGGCTGAAGGCCGCTCGACGGCAGGTCCGTCGCGGGGATCTCGTCGTCGTCCGACGGCAGCTCGTCGGGATCGGCTCCGGTGGCCACGACCTCGTCGATGTCGGCACCGGCGTCGAGAGCATCCGTGCGCTCCCACTCGGCCTGGGCCGGGTCGTCGGACGGGTCGGCGAACGAGGTCGCCTCGTCGTCGCGCAGCGGCTGGACGTTCTCGGGGGTCTCGTCGATACGGCTGTCGCTGGAGTCGGTGTTCATGGAGTCCTCCTGAGGGGGCGGTGGTCTGGGTGCTTCCAGCGTGCCGGGGCGGATGCCGCGGCACGACGGGCTTGACGGGCGCGAGCCGTGCGGGGTACCGGCCCTTCGTCTCGCTGCGCTCGCTCAGGAACCGGTGTTCGAGCGCGGTTCCCGAGCGAGGAGCGCAGCGACGAGACGAAGGGCCGCGGCGATCAGGGAGTCGGCATGCCACCGTTCACGTTGAGCGTCTCACCGGCGACATAGCTCGATTCGGCCGATGCGAGGAAGACGTAGGCCGGGGCGAGCTCGGCCGGCTGGCCCATGCGGCCCAGCGGGGTGTCTTCACCGAACTGGTCGATCTTCTCCTGCGGCTGTCCGTCGCTCGGCTGCAGCGGGGTCCAGATCGGTCCCGGGGCGACGGCGTTCACGCGGATGCCCTTCGGCGCGAGCTGCTGGGCGAGGCCCTTCGTGAAGGCGTTGATCGTCGCCTTGGTCGACGCGTAGTCGACCAGGATGTCGGACGGCGAGTACGCCTGGATCGACGTGGTGTTGATGATCGCGGAGCCCGCCGGGAGGTGGGGGAGCGCGGCCTTCGTGATCCAGAACATCGCGTACACGTTCGTCTTGAACGTGTCGTCGAACTGCTCGTCGGTGATGTCGGTCAGCGACTCCTGGTAGATCTGCTTGCCACCGTTGTTCACGAGGATGTCGAGACCGCCGAGGGCTCCGACCGTCTCGGCGACGAGCGTGCGGCAGTACTCGGGATCGCGCAGGTCGCCGGGGAAGGTCGCAACCTTGACGCCCGCTTCGCGCACGATGCCGGCGATCCGGTCCGCGTCCTCCTGCTCCTCGGGGAGGTAGGAGAGCGCGACGTCGGCGCCTTCGCGGGCGAAGGCGATCGCGGTGGCGGCGCCGATGCCGGAGTCGCCACCGGTGATGAGGGCCTTGCGGCCGGTCAGGCGGCCGGAGCCGCGGTAGCTCTCCTCGCCGAGGTCGGCCTTCGGGGCGAGGTCCGCGTCGAGGCCCGGCTCGGGCATGTGCTGCTTCTGCGGCTCGATGTCGGCGTACAGCTCGGCGGGGTTGGTGAAGGTGTACTGGTCACGGGACATGGTGTTCCCCTTCCTTGTTTTCGTGTCGGTCTTTCAGGTGCGGTCGCGCAACAGCTCGTCGGGGACGACGTCGCGGATGGTCATGGCGGCGGTGAGGAACGCGAGGTGACTGAGCGCCTGCGGGGTGTTGCCCCAGGCAGAGCCGTCGTCGGCGTCGATCATCTCGGCGTAGATGCCCACGTCGTTGGCCTGGGCGATGAGTTCGTCCATGAGGGTGAGGGCCTCGTCGTGCCGGCCGACGCAGGCGAGCGCCTCGGCGCGCCAGAACGCGCACGCCACGAACGTCTTCTCCTCGGCATCCGCCCCGCTGTAGCGGTAGAGCAGCGGACCCGCGCCGAGCTCGTCGGCCAGGGCGTCGATCGTCGACGACATGCGCTCCCCGCGATCGAAACCCGACGGCGCGTGCAGCAGCACCGAGGCGTCGAGCTCCTCCGAGCCGGCGTAGAAGACGTACGCCGAGCGCTCGGCGGACCAGCCGTTCTCGTCGATCCACCCGCGGATGCGCTTGCGCTCGGCCCGCCAGCGATCGGCGCTCCCGGGGATGGCACCGGCGTCGGCCAGCGCGACGGCGTCATCGAGGGCCTTCCAGCAGCCCATCTTCGACGAGACGTAGTGTCGCTCCTCGGGGAGTTCCCACATGCCCGAGTCCGGATTGCGCCACAGATCGCACGTACGGTCGGCGATTCCCGCGAGCATCCGCGCCGTGCCGATGTCGAGCACGTTGCCCGCATCGACGTAGGTGCGGCAGATCGCGAGCAGGTCGCCGTAGACGCCGAGCTGCAGCTGGTCGCCCGCGGGGTTTCCGGTCACGACCGGCCCGATGCCTCGCCAGCCCTCGACGTCGTACTCGTGGGGCTCGGGAACGAGCCCGCCGTCGAGCGTGTACATGACGTGGAGCTCGGGGCCGTGGTCGCGGATCGTGCGGAGCATCCACGACAGCGCGGCCTGGGTCTCCTCCCGCAGGCCGAAGCGCACCAGCGCGTGCGCCGTGTAGGCGAGGTCGCGCACCCAGGCGTGACGGTAGTCCCAGTTCTTGCCGCCGGCCGGGTTCTCGGGCAGCGATGTGGTGGCGGCAGCGGCGATGGCGCCCGACGGGCTGTAGATGAGCAGTTTCAAGGCGAGGGCGCTGCGCTGCACCTGCTCGCTCCAGGGACCCTCGTTCGAGAAGACGCGAGACCAGTGCCGCCAGTTCTCGATCGTGCGATCGATGCCGTCGTCGACGTTGTGCGGATCGGGGATGTGGAGGGGTTCGTCGTGCGTGGCCGCGAGGGCGATCAGGTGGCGTGAGCCCGCCGTCGCCGAGAACGCGCCGTCGAGACGCGGCCCGTCGGCTCCGTCGGGATCGGGATGCCGTGGCCCGTGATCGAAGCCCACGACGGCGAACGCCGTGGCGCCGCTGCGCACCACCGGGCCGTGGTCGGTGTTCTCGATCCAGGGTGCCGCCGTGCGCAGCGACGTGCCGGGACGCACGCACCAGCGCATCTCCACGGAACCCTCGATACCGTCGATCCGCCGGGCGAGCTCGGCCCACGGCAGTCGTCCGGCGACACCCGACACCAGGGCGTCCGTGACGCGGACGCGTCCGGCATCCGTCACGAAGGTCGTCTCGAGCACGTTCGTCTCGGGAACATACCGTCGCTCGGTGCGGAACTCGGCGACGGGCCGCAGCTCGAAGCATCCGCCCGTCTCCTCGTCGAGGAGGCGCGCGAACACCGGAAGATCGGTGAGATCGGGCAAGGGGAGCCAGTCGATGCAGCCATCCGAGCCGATCAAGGCGACCGTGCGACCGTCGCCGATCGGAGCGTAGGTCTCCAGGGGGCGACCGAGGGGGGTGGACATATCGCCATCGTGCGCGCGTCGAGCGGATGGGGCAAAAGCCTTGCGTGACGGCCGCTCACTCGCTATCGCGCGGGGGCGGCGTCTGCGCTCGCGATCGCTTAGCAGCAGCGCGTATCGCCCGTCAACGGTCGAGGGCCGATGCGGCCGATTCGGGCGTGGCTCTTAGGCTCGGAGGACAACGAGTCGGCACTGCCGGTTCTGCGTCGGTCGAACCGGACGGCGCGCCTCCTGTTCTCTCTCGGTCAGGAGCGACGCCCCGGGGGGCGGAGCGCTCTGCGCACCTCTCGTCGACTTCGCCGGTCCTCCGTCTCGGGCGACGGAGGACCGGACAGTCTTCCTCCGAGGGGTGATCAGAGTCGATTCGCCCCCGCGTCGAGATCGAAGTCGACGACCCAGTCACCGTCCTCCTCGTCGGCGTCGCCGTCTGCGGCCCGCCGCTTCGGGTAGGAGGGGTGCGAGCGCAGGCGCGCGGCGTGCTCCGAGAAGTCCGGATCGGCGCCCGTGGAGGCGTGCGGTCCGACCAGGACGTCGTTACCCACGCCGACCACGAGCTCGGCCAGATCCTCTTCGTCATCGACGAGGATCGGGATCTGCAGGGCCTGCGATCCTCCCTCGTTCGCGATCTCGGCGGCGAGGATGACCAAGGCGTCCGCGACGTCGTCGGTGGTGACGAGCTGCTGAGCGGCGTAGGAGACGAGTTTCATGGCGTCAGCCTGCCAGGAACCGGGCGAAAGGGGAGCGGGGTTGCGGCGGACGCCGTCGACCGGGTAGCGCCACGGCGACGGCTATTCTCGAACCCATGCCCGCCTACCCCGAGAACCGCACGTTGAACATCGCGGATTCGCTCAACGCGCTGCCCGCGGGGTCGCCGGTGACCGAAGTGGCGCGGCGGCTGCTCGACCTCTTCACCGGGGGCGACATCGCCCCGGGCACGCGTCTGCCTCCCGAGCGCCAGCTCGCCGCGACGCTCGAGGTCGGGCGCTCGGCGGTGCGCGAAGCGCTCGCGGCGCTCGAGATCCTCGGCATCGTCGACGTGCGCCCGGGCTCGGGCACGTACCTGCGGGGATCGGCGAGCGACCTCCTGCCGCAGACCCTGCGCTGGGGTCTGCTCATCGGCGACCGCAACACGGCCGAGCTCATCGAGCTGCGGTCGGGTCTCGAGATCTACGTCGCCCGCCTGGCAGCCGCACGAGCGGATGCCTCGGCCGTCGCCGCCCTGACGACGACCCTCGAGGCGATGCGCGCATCGAAGGACGACTTCTCGGCGTTCGCCGCGGCGGACAGCCGCTTTCACCGCGCCCTCTCGGAGGCCGCCGCGAACGGCACGATCGTCGACATGCTGCACGTCGTGCGGTCGCTGCTGCAGGTGTACTCCGACCGCGCCGTGCACGACACCGAGAGCGTGCTGACCGCGATCGAGGAGCACGATGCGATCCTGCGGGCGGTCGCGGCATCCGATGAGAACGCCGCTGCCGCCGCGATGGCGACGCACATGTCGACCGCGCTGCTGCGTCTGAGCGGCGACGCCGCGGGCTGAGCCGGTTCTGCGGGGCGTCGCCGGCATCGCGCCCGGCTCACGGCGGCACCACTGCGCGTTTGCAATTGGTCAACCGGTTTGCCAATATAGACCCGGGTCCGTACGGCGACCCGACCGACGGCCACCGACAGAGGAGTCACCGTGGACAGCATCCGCACGACGAAGGCGAGCGCGCGATGACCCGACTCTGGAATGCCCCCGCCGACTTCGCCGACGAGATGATCGAGGGCTTCGTCGCCGCCAACCCCCGGTCGGTGCGCCGCGCGAGCGGCGGCGTCATCCGTAGCACCGTGATCCCCGACGGACAGGTCGCGGTCGTGATCGGTGGGGGATCGGGGCACTACCCGGCCTTCGGCGGACTGGTCGGACAGGGCTTCGCGCACGGCGCCGCGATGGGCAACCTCTTCGCCTCGCCCTCGGCCCAGCAGGTCTACGCCATCGCGAAGGCTGTCGACCGCGGCGCCGGGGTCTTCCTCAGCTACGGCAACTACGCCGGCGACGTGCTCAACTTCGATGCCGCGCAGGAGAAGTTGCGCTCCGAAGGCATCCCCACCCGGACCGTCACCGTCACCGACGACATCTTCAGCGCCCCTCCCGCCGAGAAGCACAAGCGCCGCGGCATCGCCGGCGACCTCACCGTCTTCCGCACCGCGGCCGCCGCCGCCGAGGCGGGCTACGACCTCGACGGCGTCACTCGCGTCGCCGCCCTCGCGAACGAACGCACCCGCTCGTTCGGTGTCGCGTTCACGGGCTGCACCCTCCCCGGCGCCCCCGCGCCCCTGTTCGCGGTGCCGAGCGGGCGCATGGCGATCGGCCTCGGCATCCACGGCGAACCCGGCGTCGACGAGACCGACATCCCCACCGCCGACGGCCTGGCGCAACTGCTCGTCGAACGTCTGCTCGACGAGATCCCTGCGGGCGTCTCGGTCGAGGGCGCGCGCGTCGTGCCGATCCTCAACGGACTCGGCTCGCTCAAGTACGAGGAGATGTTCGTCGTCTACCGGCGCATCGCCCAGCTGCTCGAAGCGGCGGGCCTCGTCCTCGTCGACCCGCACGTCGGCGAGTACTGCACGAGCTTCGACATGGCCGGCACCTCGCTCACGCTCTTCTGGCTCGATGAAGAACTCGAACGTCTGTGGGACACCCCGGTCGACGCCCCCGCCTACCGCCGCGGGTCGGTCGTCGCGGCCGCGCAGTCCGACGCGCAGGAGGAAGCGGTCGAAGCGCACGAGATCACGCCCGGTGACAACGCCTCGCAGCAGGCGGCGCGCACCGTGAGCGCGGCGCTGCGGGTGATCGTCGACACGATCGACGCCCACGCCGACGAGCTCGGACGCATCGACGCGATCGCCGGAGACGGCGACCACGGCATCGGTATGCAGCGCGGATCGCACGCCGCGCTCGCCGCGGGGATCGCCGCAGCGGATGCCGGGGCCGGCGCGCGGACCACCCTCGCCGCCGCGGCCGACGCCTGGGCCGACAAGGCCGGTGGCACCTCGGGCGCGCTCTGGGGCGTGATCCTCAATGCCGTCGCCGCACGCCTCGGCGACGCGGGAACACCGGATGCCGCGGCCGTCGCCGCCGGTGTCGCCGAGGGGCTGCGCGGGGTGCAGGAGTACGGCAGGGCCGAGGTCGGCGACAAGACCCTCGTCGACGCGCTGGTGCCGTTCGCCGCGACACTGCAGGCGGGCGCCCGCGAGGGGGAGCGGCTACGGGATGCCTGGGCCTCGGCTGCGGCATCCGCCACCGACGCCGCCGCCGCGACCGCCGACCTGCTGCCGCGGATGGGCCGCGCACGCACCCACGGCGAGCACTCCGTCGGCACCCCCGACCCCGGTGCGATCTCGCTCGCACTGATCGCCACCGCTCTCGGCGAGCTCCTCGCCACCCGGGACTCCGCCCGGGATCTCGCCGTACAGGACTGAAGGAAGACGACATGACCGACCAGCTGCGCCTCGTCATCGGCTGCGATGACGCCGGATTCGACTACAAGGAGATCCTCAAGGGCGACCTCGAGCAGAACCCCGGCGTCGTGTCGGTGGTCGATGTCGGCGTCGACGCCGACGGGCACACCGCCTACCCGCGCGTGGCGATCGCCGCCGCCGAACTGGTCGCTGCGGGCGAGGCCGATCGCGCGCTGCTCATCTGCGGCACGGGTCTCGGCGTGGCGATCGCCGCCAATAAGGTCGCCGGCATCCGTGCCGTCACCGCGCACGACTCGTTCTCGGTCGAGCGCGCCGTGCTCTCGAACAACGCCCAGGTGCTCACGATGGGCCAGCGCGTCGTCGGCATCGAGCTCGCGCGTCGTCTCGTGCGCGAGTGGCTCGGCTACCGGTTCGACACCACCAGCGCGAGCGCCGAGAAGGTCGCCGTCATCGACGCGTACGAGACCACCGGCGCCTGCTGATGCCGCAGGTCACGGTCGGGGTGAGCCTGAAGACGTACTTCGGGCACGAGCGGGCACGCGCCTGGTTCGACGACGTCGCCGCGCGCGTGCGCGACCACGACGCCGTGCGCTCCGGTGCGGTGACGTTCTTCGTGACTCCGACCTATCTGCAGGTGCTGCCCGCGCTCGCCGCCTTCGCCGGTACCCCGGTGCGCGTCGGTGGGCAGGACGTCTCGGCCGAAGAACCCGGTGCGTTCACGGGAGAGGTAACCGCCGCCGAGCTCGCCGAGGTCGGTGCCACGATCGCCGAGATCGGGCACGCCGAGCGGCGCCGCCTCTACGGCGAGACCGATGAGGTCGTCGCCGCGAAGGTCGCCGCCGCGCTGAGGGCCGGGCTGACCCCGCTGCTCTGCATCGGTGAGAGCGAGCGGCAGCTTCCGGCGGATGCCGCGGACGTGGCCGTCGCCCAGCTGCACTCGGCGCTGACGGATGCCCCCGCCGGCGCCGTGATCGTCGCGTACGAGCCGGTCTGGGCGATCGGCGCCCCCGAACCCGCGCCCCACGTGCACGTGCGCGTCATCGCGTCGGCGTTGCGCGCGGCGCTCGACGCCGATGCCGCACGCGACGGATCGGTCGTGATCTACGGCGGCGCGGCGGGACCGGGGCTCCTCACCGCTCTCGGCGATGCGGTCGACGGGGTGTTCCTCGGGCGCTTCGCGCACGACCCCGATGCCCTCGTCTCCGTGCTCGACGAGGCATCCGTCCTGGCCCGTCGTCGCGAAGGCGGCGCCGCATGATCGGCCTCGGCACCTACGCGTACTTCTGGCAGCACTCCGATCGTGCGCCCGAGCAGCTCGGCCTGATCGGCGCCTTCGAAGACACCAAGGCCCACGGCGTCGACCTCTTCCAGATCTGCGACTTCGCGCCGCTCGACACGATGAGCGATGTCGAGGTGCGCGATGCGGCCCGGGCCGCGCGCGAACTCGGCCTCACGATCGAACTCGGCACCAAGGGCATCGTTCCCGAGCACCTCACCCGCTACCTGCGTCTCGCCGAGGTCTTCGACGCGCGACTCGTGCGCGGCATGCTCTACGGCCCCGACTCGCGCCCGACGCTCGCCGAGGCCGAGACCTCGCTGCGCAGCAGCATGCGCGCCTTCGAACGCGCGGGCGTCAGCCTCGCCCTCGAGACGTACGAGCAGGTCGCCACCGCCGACCTCATCGGCGTGATCGACCGGGTCGGCAGCCCCCGGCTGGGCATCTGCCTCGACCCCGCCAACGTGGTCGCCCGGCTCGAGCATCCGCAGACCTGCACCGAGCAGACCGCGCGACTCGTGAAGAACGTGCACGTGAAGGACTTCGCCTTCGCCCGGCAGGACGGCTGGGTCGGGTTCACCTACTCGGGCACCGCCATGGGAACGGGCCTTCACGACTACGCCCACCTGCTCGAGACCGTGCGTCCGCGCGAGCGAGGCATCAACGAGATCGTCGAGCACTGGCTGCCCTGGCAGGGCGACGCCGCGACCACCATCCGAACCGAGCGGGAATGGACCCGCATCACACTCGAACTGCTGAGGAGCACTCCATGACCGACACTTCGACAGCCGCGGCGACCGAGACCGCGACCTACCGGATCGCCGTGATCGGCGCCGGCGGCAAGATGGGCATGCGCGTCTCGAACAACCTCGTGAGGACCGACCACACGGTCTGGTACGTCGAGAACTCGTCGGCCGGCCAGCAGCGCACGCTCGACGCGGGACGCGAACTGACGGATGCCGCGACCGCCGTCGCCGACGCCGACATCGTGGTGCTCGCCGTGCCCGACCTCGCCCTCGGACCGGTGACCGCCGACCTCGTGCCGCAGCTGCGCCCCGGTGCGATCGTGCTCACGCTCGACCCGGCCGCGGCATACGCCGGGTTGCTCACCACGCGCGACGACGTCATCCAGGCCGTCGCGCACCCATGCCACCCGTCGATCTTCCTGCAGCGCGAGACGCCCGAGCAGTGGGCCGACACCTTCGGCGGAATCGCCGCCCCGCAAGACGCGATCGCCGCGATCGAGAGCGACGACCCCGCCAAGCAGGCCATCGTCGAGGCGACCGTGCGCGCGATCTACGCCCCCGTCATCGACGTGCACTGGGTGACGATCAAGCAGCTCGCGCAGCTCGAGCCGACCCTCGTCGAGACCGTCGCCTGCATGATCGGCGCGCTCCTCAACGAGGCGCTCGACGAGACCGTCAAGACCATGGGCGTGCCCGAGGCGGCGGCGCGCAGCATCCTCTACGGCCACACCCAGGTCGCGCTCGCCAACGGTCTGCGCGGCGACAACCCGTTCTCCGACGCCTGCCTGATCGCCATGGACTACGGCCGCGAGTCGATCATCAAGGACGACTGGAAGAAGATCTTCCGCGACGACGAACTCGACAAGAACCTCGCCCGCATGCTGCACCTCGACCACATCGAGCGGTAGGCCGCGGGGCGGTTTCGAAGGGGCGGCCCTTCGTCTCGCTGCGCTCGCTCAGGAACCGGTTCCTGAGCGAGGAGCGCAGCGACGAGACGAAGGGCCGCCCCTTTTCGTGCGCGCACGAGACGAACGGTCGACTCACGCGGAAATGTGACGTCATCGGACGGAACGTCTGTTCACGGTGCGGAACGTCGATAGGCGCCCGGGCGATCTGACGGTTCTATGGGCGTACCCACCGCACGCCCGAGCGATCCAGGAGCCGCCGTCATGTCCGACACCACCGCGCAGAAGCCCGCCCACACCGTCACCACCGAGCCCGCCGCCCATCGCGTGCGCGTGCTCGCCGGAGACGCCGTGCTCGCCGACTCGACCCGCGCCATCGTGCTGCACGAGTCGAACCACGCCGACCGCTACTACCTGCCGCGCGAAGACGTGAACTGGGACCTGCTGCAGGAGACCGCGTCGACGAGCCACTGTCCCGTCAAGGGCGACGCCGACGACTACTGGGCGCTGAAGAGCGACCCCGCCACCGACGTCGCCTGGTCGTACCCGACCCCGTTCGATTACCTGCAGCCGATCGCCGGCCACGTGGCCTTCTACTCCGAGCGCGTCCAGGTGGACGCCGCCGAACTCCTTCCGCAGTAACGCCTCACCCGACCCCAAGGACACCGCCCATGACCGTTCTCTCCTCGCCCCCGACGGCACTTGTGCCGGGGCGCCGCAGGCCCCTGGCGATCGTCGCCGCCCTCAGCGCGACCCTGCTGGCGCTCGCCGGATGCGCGACCGCCACGCCCTCCGACGACACGACGGCGGATGCCGCGTCCGCGGTGTACCGCATCGGCATCAGCGATCCCGGCGCCGAGCTCGACCCGCTGACGGTCGCCGACGGCGACGCGCAGCTGATCACGGGGCTCGTCACGGAGCAGCTCGTGAGCTTCACCGCCGACGGCGAGGCGCTGCCGCGTCTCGCGACCGACTGGGAGGCATCCGACGACGGTCTCACCTGGACGTTCACGCTGCGCGAGGGGGCGACGTTCAACGACGGCGACCCGGTCACCGCCGACGACGTCGTGGCGACGTTCGACGCCCTCATCGGCGACGACAGCATCTCGCCCGCGAAGAGCGCGTTCACCGGCATCCTCGACTCCGTCGCCGCCACCGACGAGGGCACCGTGACGTTCACGCTCGCGCGGCCGTTCTCGGACTTCCCGCGTCTGCTCGCGGGCAACAACACCGGCATCCTGCCCGCCGACTACGAACCCGGCACCTGGCTCGAGAACCCGGTCGGTGCGGGGCAGTTCCTGCTCGAGGACTACGAGGTCGGCCGCAGTGTCACCTACGTCAAGAACCCCGACTACTGGAACGCCGACGAGATCGCCCTCGACGGCATCGAACTGAAGGTCTACAAGGATCCGCAGGCGATCGTGCTCGCGTTCCAGGCGGGGGAGATCGACCGCATCACCGTGTCACCCGAGGTGCTCGCGACCGTGAACGTCGACGACTACGACACCCTCTCGGCGGGATACAGCCACTTCTACGGCATCCACCTCAACGTCACCGAGGCCCCGTTCGACGACGTCACGATCCGGCAGGCGCTGGCCTGGGCGATCGACCGCGATGCGATCGTCGACCTCGTCTTCGGGGGTACGGCCACACCGGGCAACGACTTCCCCGTGCTGCCGGACTACCTGCCCCAGCCGCTCGACATCGAGCAGCGTGCGCAGGATCTCGACAAGGTCGCCGATCTGCTCGACGGGCGCACGGTGTCGTTCACGATCACGACGTCGTTCCAGCTCTACGGCGAGGTGCTGCAGCAGCAGCTCAACGCGATCGACGGCTTCGACGTGCAGCTCGAGGTGCTCTCCGACGAGCAGTACTACGCCGAGGGCGACGACTCTCCCTGGCTGAACGCTCCGCTCACCATCACCAGCTGGGGCAAGCGCGTGCCCTCGCAGTACTACTCGCTCTTCTACGCAGAGGGCGCGGCGTGGAACGCCGCGCACTACGCCAACCCCGACCTGGGGACGCTCGTCACCGACTTCGACGCCACGACCGACGAAGCCGAGCGCGAGCAGCTCATCACCGAGATCTCGCAGACGGAGTGGACGGATGTTCCGACGATCATCCCCGCCCTGGTGCGCTCGGAGGTGCTGCAGAACAAGCGGGTCACGGGCGACTTCATCGCCCCGATCGACTTCTGGTCGGGCTACAACTTCGCCGGCATCTCGATCGCGAGCGAGTGACCCATGACCGTCAGCTTCTCGTCGGGCGGGAACGCCGCGACGGCGTCGTCCGCCCGACGGGGGCTGGCGGTCCTCCGTTCCCGGCACAGCCAGGTGCCGCGACTGATCGGGCAGCGCCTCATCCAGGTGCCGCTCGTGCTGCTCGTGGTGTCGTTGCTGGTGTTCTGGCTGATCGAGGTCGTACCCGGTGATCCCGGTCGCAACGCCCTCGGCCAGTACGCGACCTCCGAGCAGGTGCAGGCATGGAACGAGGCTCACGGGCTGACCGGCTCGCTGGTCTCCCGCTACTTCGCCTGGCTGTTCGGTTTCGTCAAGGGCGACTGGGGCACCAGCCTCATCTACGGCGCTCCGGTGCGAGAACTCGTGCTGGGGCGCCTCGGCAACTCGCTCTTCCTCGGGGCGGTGGCGTTCGTGATCCTGGTGCCGGTGGCTTTCGGGCTCGGCGCGATCCAGGCCCGCCGTGAGGGATCGCGCACCGACCGCACGCTCACGATCGCGCTGATGTCGTTGGCCTCCGTGCCGGAGTTCGTGGTCGGCGTGCTGCTGCTGATCGTGTTCAGCCTGTGGCTCAAGTGGTTCCCGATCCAGTCGTCGATCAGCCTCGACGGCCCTCCGGTCGAGGTGCTGCGGGCGCTCGTGCTGCCGGCGGTGACCCTCGCCCTGGGCTACCTGTCGGTGTTGGCGCGCATGACCCGCACGGGCGTGCTCGACACCCTCGACTCGCAGTACTACCGCACCGCCGTCATCAAGGGGGTGCACGGTCCGCAGCTCGCGGTCGGGCACGTGGCGCGCAACGCGCTCATCCCCACGGTGTCGCTGCTGGGCGTCTACGTCGGCACGCTGCTGGGGGGCAGTGCGATCGTCGAGACGCTGTTCGGTTACCCGGGGCTCGGTGCCCTGCTGGTGTCGGCGACGGTGGAGAAGGACATCTTCCTGCTCGAGTCCGGGGTGATGGTCACGGGGGTCGTCGCGCTGCTCGCGCTCCTGATCACCGACATCGCCCTCGTGCTCATCGACCCGCGCGTGCGCTTCGACGAAGGGGAATGACATGGCACTCACCGAAGCGGTGCGCGGTGCCGACCCGGCCGCGATCGACATCATCGAGACGGATGCCGTCGCCACCGGCATCCGTCGTCCTTCTGGATCGCGTTCGCCGCGGCCGCGTCGCTGGGCCGCTCTCCTGCGCCGCCCGACGTTCGTGATCAGCGCGCTCATCGTGCTGTTCTGGGTCGTGGCCGCCGTGGGGTGGCGCCTCGTCGGCCTCGATCCCTTCGCCGACAGCGGCGCCCGCCTGTCGCCGCCGAGCGCCGAGCACTGGTTCGGCACCGACCGCATCGGTCGCGACGTGTTCGCCCGCGTGCTCGCCGGGGCCGAACCGGCGCTGCTCGTCGGACCGATCGGGGCGGCGCTCGCCACCGCTCTCGGGTCGACGCTCGGCCTCATCGCCGGCTACCGCCGCGGCTGGGTGGACCAGCTCTTCATGCGCGGTTTCGACGTGTTCCTCACCCTGCCGACGCTGATCTTCCTGCTCGTGATCGTCGGCGCGTTCGGCGGCAGCGCGCCGACGATCATCGTGGCGGTGGGCATCCTCTTCGCCCCCGGTATCGCCCGCATCGTGCGCGCCGCCGTGCTCGTCGAGATGGGCAAGCAGTACGTGACCAGTGCGCGCGTGCAGGGAGAGAGTGCGGTGCGGATCGTCTTCCGCGAGCTGCTGCCGAACGTCTGGCCGCAGGTGCTCGTGCAGGCGACGTTGAGCGTGGCCGGCGCGATCTTCATCTCGTCGTCACTGTCGTTCCTCGGACTCGCGTCGGCGCCGCCCTCGCCCGACTGGGGGCTCGCGGTCAACGAGAACCGCACCTACCTGCAGGCCGCGTGGTGGACGCTCGCGTTCCCCACCCTCGCGATCGCCTCGCTCGTGGTCTCCCTCAACCTGATCGCAGACAACTTCCGAGAGGTGTTCCGACGATGACCGAACCACTGGTGAGCGTGCGCGGACTGACCGTCGACTACGAGGTCGAGGGTCAGCGGCGGCGGGCCGTCGACGGCGTCGACTTCGACATCGAGCCCGGTGGATCACTGGGACTCGTGGGGGAGTCGGGGTCGGGCAAGAGCACGATCGCCTTCGCCCTGGCGCGTTACCTGCCGGCGGGGGCCCGGGTGAGTGCCGAGCGGCTGACCGTCGCCGGGCACGACGTGCTCGGTCTCGGACCGCGGGAACTGCGCGAGTACCGTCGAGGCTCGATCGGCTTCGTCTATCAGGAGCCCGCGCGGGCGCTCAACCCCACTCGGTCGGTCGGCAGCCAGGTCGCCGAGACGTACCGCTTGCAGGGTCTGCGCTCGGCGGCGGCGCGGGCGGCGACCATCGCCGCGTTCGCCGACGTCGGCCTGCCCGACCCCGCCTCGTTGGTCCATCGATTCCCGCACGAGCTCTCGGGAGGGCAGCAGCAGCGCGTCGTCATCGCGATGGCGCTCGCCGCGGATCCGCGCCTGCTCATCCTCGACGAGCCGACCACCGGGCTCGACAGCCGGGTCGAGGCCGAGGTCATCGCGCTCGTCGGCCGACTGCGCCGGGAGCGCGGGTTCGCCACCCTGCTCATCAGCCACAACCTGCCGCTCGTCGCGAGCCACACCGAGCGGATCGGGGTGCTCGAGCGCGGCATCCTCGTCGAGCACGGTGAAGCCGCGGGCCTCGTCGAGACCCCGCTGCACCCGTACTCGCGTGTGCTGGTGGAGGCGGTGCCCTCGCTCGACGCGCCGTCGCGCCCCGTCGAGCCCGAACACGCGCAGCCGCTGCTGTCGGTGCGCGGTGTCACGAAGCGCTACGGCGCGCACCTCGCGCTCGACGGCGTCGACCTCGACATCGGCCGCGGCGAAGTGCTCGGCCTCGTCGGCGAATCGGGCAGTGGCAAGACCACGCTCGGCCGGGTGATCGCGGGGCTCGCGCGCTCCGAGGGCACGGTGGAGTTGGACGGTTCGGATGCCGCGGACGCGGTGCCCGTGCAGTTCGTGTTCCAGAGTCCCGACGCCTCGCTCAACCCGCGGCGCACCGTGCGGCAGACGCTCACGCGATCGATCCAGCTGCTGCGCGGAGACACCGACGCCGAAGAGCTCGCCCTCTCGACCGGACTCGCGGGCGACGTGCTCGACAAGCTCCCCGACGAACTCTCCGGCGGCCAGAAGCAGCGCGTCGCGATCGCCCGTGCCTTCGCCGGCCGCAGCCCGCTCGTGGTGTGCGACGAACCGACCTCGGCGCTCGACGTGAGCGTGCAGGCGCGCGTGCTCGACCTGCTCGTCGAGCTGCAGGAGCGCACCGGGGTGTCGTACCTCTTCATCACGCACGACCTCGCTGTCGTCCGCCGCATCGCGCATCGCGTCGCCGTGCTCAACGGCGGACGCATCGTCGAGACCGGAGCGGTCGACGACGTGCTCGGTGCGCCCCGGCATCCGTACTCGGCATCCCTCGTGGATGCCGCCCGCAGCCTGCGCGGCGAGACCACGCGGGGGCTCCGCGACGTCATCGCCGCGTAGGCCCGCGAAGGACCGGGCGCGACCTGCGGGAGGTCGCGCCCGGTCGTCTCCTCGGGCCCTGCGTTGCTGAGCGTGGGCCCTGCGTTGATGAGCGTGAGTCCTGCGTTGCTGAGATTGAGCCCTGGGTTGCTGAGCTTGTCGAAGCATCGCGGGGCGGGACCCTTCGACAAGTTCCGGGACCCGAATCCGAGCGGCCCGCGTTCATAACTCCTCAAGAACGCGTCCGCCGGGCCTTGAAACAGCCGAATCCGGCCCGATCTTCCCGATTCTCCGGAGTTATGCGCGGCCCCTGCGTACCCAACTCAGGACAAACCGAGCTCGGCGGACCGAAATCCATTGTTTCTGGCCCGATTCCGCCCGTTTGTCCTGAGTTAGGACGGCGTCCGCCTGTCGCGCGTACACTCGCGGGACGCATCAGAACATCTCGTCCGCACACGGTCCGCTCGCCCGCGCCGATTCCGGGAACAGGGCGTTCGTGTCCCTGGCGGGCTAGTGCGACCAGGTCTATCCGGTCGGGTACCTCGAGGACCTGCGCCGCGAATGGCCTGACTGACCGAGTCGCGCGAGGGCGTCGGCGATCGCCGCGCCCTCGGCCGCGTCGATGCGGCGCCAGAACTCCACGGCGCGCTCGCGCAGCGCCGGGTCGGTGATCTCGGCGAGCTGCGACACGACCACGCCGCGCAACCTCGCTCGGCCGGGATCGTCGAGCACCCGGCGCACGAGGTCACCCGCCTGGCGGAAGTCGTCGGCGGCGTCCCACTCCCGGGCGCGCGCGGCGAGGTCGTCGTCCCAGCCGGGGGCGGATGCCGTGAACGGCGCGACCGCACGACTCGCGACCCCCTCCTGCACGCGGTGCCGGTGGAAGCGCCAGTAGCTGTCGATGCGCGAGAGCAGCATCGGGTCGGGGCTCGGGCCGATGCCGGGAACGAAGCTCGATGGGGCGAACGCCGCCTGTTCGATCTCGGCGACCTCGTCGTCGGGGTTGCGGTCGAGCACGAGCCGGCCGACCTCGATCAGCGGATACGACGCTTTCGGCCAGGTCTTGGTGAGGTCGAACGCGTTGAACGGGGCGCTGCGGGCGTCGTCGTCGGGCATGACCTGCACCGACAGCGTCCACGACGGATGCTCTCCCCGGTCGATCGCGGCGCGCAGGTCGTGCCGCTGATGGTCGACCTCGGTCTCGTCGATCTCGGATGCCTCGTCGTCGGAGAGGTTCGAGATGCCCTGGTCGGTGCGCAGGTGGTACTTGACCCAGAAGCGCTCGCCGGCGGCACTCACCCACTGGAACGTGTGCGATCCGAAGCCGTCCTGGTGCCGCCACGACCGCGGGATGCCGCGGTCGCTCAGCAGCCACGCCACCTGGTGGGCGGACTCGGGGTTGCGGGTCCAGAAGTCCCAGAGCCGGTCGTAGTCGAAGACCGAGCCGTCGCGGTACATCTTGTGGGCGACGACGAGAGAGGCGAACTTCGCCTCGTCACGCAGGAAGAAGACGGGGGAGTTGTTGCCGACGAGGTCGTACTCGCCGTCGGGGGTGAGGAACTTCACGGCGAAACCGCGCAGGTCGCGCCAGGCCTCGCGGCTGCCCCGGTAGCCGAGAGTCGCCGAGAATCGCACGACGACATCGGTGCGGATGCCGGGCTGGAAGAGCCCCGCGTGCGTGAAGGCGCGCACGTCGCCGGTGGTCTCGAAGAAGCCGAGCGCACCCCCGCCCTTCGAGTGGCGGATGCGCACGGGGACCGGTCCGGGGTCGGCGGCCGGGTAGTCGGCGCGACGTGCGGTGGTCCCCGTGCTCACCGGGTCAGGCCTTTGCGCCGGGGCCGTCGCCCACGGGGCGGATCTCGAGGGAGTCGTAGAACGCGATGTGCCCGCCGATGGGCGTGAACGCGCTGATGGGTTCGGGGTACGACCACGCGACGGGCGAGGCATCCGCACCGTCGGCGAGGGCCCAGTAGTCGCTGGCGACGCCCTTGAACGGGCAGAACGTGGTGTTCTCGACGCGGCGCAGCCGGGTGAGGTCGACGTCGCCGCGCGGGAAGTAGAGCCGCGTGGGCACGTCGACCTCGTGCAGTTCGATGACGTTCGAGCTGGTGGCGATGCGTTCGTCGCCGCTCCAGACCTCCACCGTTCCCTCGTGCGCGGTCAGGTGCACGAGGCCGTCGGTGGCGATGCCGGGGGCGTCGAGCACGGCGGAATCGGTCATGGTGTTCCTCCTTCGGGGTGGCCGGGCGCCGAAGAGGAACGTCGCGTGCTGGATCACGAGCGTCGCGGTGGGTTCGAGCATCTTCTCCTCCTCGGTCGGATGACACGCCCATCAAAGCCCCGTCGCCCGGATCGCGCGACGATGGTTCCTCTCGGTGACGACACATGACTCCGGATGACGCGCGCGGTCTCCGCGTGACCGGCGTTGACGCCCCGTGAACCGCACCGTTCCGCTCGTCGAGGGGCCGCTCTAACGTGGCGCCATGTCAACCCCGCACTCGCCCGCCGGCGTCACCGAGTCCCTGCACATCGGTCTGTTCGCGCACCTCGCCGATCATCGCGGCGCGGTCGAGCAGACGTACCTCGACTACCTCGATCTGTTCGTGCATGCCGAGGGGCTGGGCGTCGGGTCGGCGTGGGTGCGTCAGTTCCATCTGGCGAAACCGGATGCCGGTCGGCTGGGTGGCCTGCCGTCGCCGTTCGTGTTCCTGGGCGCCCTCGCCGCGCGCACCTCGACACTGCGGCTGGGCACGGCGGCGATCACGCTTCCGCTCGAGCAGGTGCTGCGGGTGGCGGAGGATGCCGCGGTGCTCGACGCACTCAGCGGGGGCCGGGTGGAGTTGGGGCTCGCGAACGGCGGACAGCCGCAGACGGCATCCGCGTTCGGCATCCCGCACATCGGCGATCGCACGCAGAGCCGCCGGGCCTATCTCGAGGCCGTCGATCGGCTGGCCGCCGCCCTGCGCGGCGAGGCCGTGACCGTCGACGGCGAGGTGATCGCCCCGGCGCGACCGGACCTCGCCGACCGGATCTGGCACGCGACCCTCACCGCGCAGAGCGCGTACGAGACCGGTCAGCGAGGCGAGGGCGTGCTGATCGGCACCACCCAGGTCGTGCCGGCCGAGGCGTACCACCGGGGTCTCGCCGAGGGGGCGGTGCCGCGGCTCGGCTTGTCGACGTGGATCTTCCCCGGCCGCACGCGTGAGGAGGCCCTCGCCCAGGCCGAGGAGGGGCTGATCGCGAAGTGGCAGTGGGCGCGGGACTTCCTGCCCCAGGCCGACTCGACCGCGCAGATCGCCGAGCGCCTCAACCTGCACTACGGCACGGCCGACGACATCGCGGCGTCGATCGCGACCCACCCGGCGTTCGCCCACACGACGCAGATCCAGTTGCAGCTCGATGGCCTCTACCGTTCGCTCGAGCAGCAGAAGGACGCCCTCGAGCTCTTCACCTCCGACGTCGCACCGGCGCTGAACGCGGCGATCCGCCGCGAGGTGGCCGCATGAGCCGCGCGCCCCTCGTCTTCGCGGCCGGCGTGTTCTACCCGGGCGGCGAGCACATCACCGGCTGGAGGTCGGGCGCCGACGCGTCGTCGTACCTCGACCTCGACTACTGGACCCGCTTCGCGCAGACCGCCGAGTCCGGGCGCTTCGCGACACTGTTCCTCGCCGACGAGCTGTACGTGTGGGATCGGTTCCGTTCGGGCATCGAGCACGGCACCAACGTGCGCCTCGAACCGTTCACGCTGCTCAGCGCGCTCTCGCAGCTGACGACGAAGATCGGCCTCGCCGCCACGGTCTCGACCACCTACAACGAGCCGTATCACGTGGCCCGCAAGCTCGCCTCGCTCGACCACCTCAGCCACGGCCGCGCGGCGTGGAACCTGGTCACCAGCGCGAGCGACGAGGAGGCCCGCAACTTCGGCCGCGACACGCACCTCGACCACGGTATCCGCTACGAGCGCGGCGCCGAGTTCGTCGACGTCGTGAACGGTCTCTGGGACGGCTGGGACGACGACGCCTTCATCTTCGACAAGAGCTCCGGGCGTTACGCCGACCGCTCGAAGCTCCACGTGCTCGAACATCGCGGCGAGCACTTCGCCGTGCGCGGACCGCTCAACATCCCTCGCCCGGTGCAGGGGCATCCGCCGCTGTTCCAGGCCGGGGCGTCGGAGGCCGGCCGAGCGTTGGCGGGTCGCACGGCGGATGCCGTCTTCACCCTCGGCGGTGGATCGCTGGCGTCGGGCCAGAGACTCTACGACGACTACAAGCGGCGGGCGCTCGCCGCAGGCCGCGGGGCCGACGATCTGAAGGTGCTGCCGTGGTTCTCGCCGATCATCGGCGACACCGAAGCGGATGCCGAGGAGCGGTTCCGCGAGCTCGCCGAGCTCACACCCGAGCGGGTGCAGGTCGACCTGCTCGCGCACTACCTGGGCGTCGACCTGGGCGAGCGCGACGTCGACGAGACGTTCACCTTCGACTTCGATCACGAGAACTTCAATCAGTCGAAGTCGGGGTACAAGGGGATCGCCGACCTGCTCGCGCAGCGCCCCTACACGCTGCGGGAGCTGGCGTGGGAGGTGCTGCGCCGCCGCTTCACCGTCGGCACGCCCGACACCCTCGCCGCCCACCTCATCGAGCGGTACGAGAACGGTGCGGCCAACGGGTTCATCCTGATGGCGCCGACCCTTCCCGACACCCTCACCCGGTTCGTCGAGCACATCGTGCCCCGCCTGACCGATCACGGAATCTACCCGGGGGAGTACGCGGGCGACACCCTGCGCGAGAACCTCGGCCTCGCCCGCCCCGCCGGAAGGTACGCCGCATGACCCGTCGACTGCTCCTCGCCGCTTTCCTCTTCCACCCGGGAGGGTCGCACGTCTCGGGCTGGCGTCACGACGACGCCGAGCCGCACCGGCACGTCGACATCGACTACTACGCCGACTTCGCGCAGACCGCCGAGCGCGGCATCTTCGACACGCTCTTCCTCGCCGACGGGCTGTACTTCTGGGATCGCTTCCCCTCGGGGGTCGACCACTACGGTCAGACCCGGCTCGAACCGCTCACGCTGCTGTCGGCGCTCGCCGCGCGCACGAGCCGGATCGGGCTCGCGGCCACGGTCTCGACCAGCTACAACGAGCCGTACCACGTGGCCCGCGCGCTCGCCTCGCTCGATCACATCAGCCGTGGACGCGCCGCCTGGAACCTCGTCACCTCGCGCTACCCCGAGGAGGCCCGCAACTTCGGCGGCGATGCGCACCTCGACCACGCGCTGCGGTACGAGCGCGGGCGGGAGTTCGTCGACGTGGTGCAGTTGCTCTGGGACAGCTGGGCCGACGATGCGATCCTCGCCGATCGCACGAGCGGGCTGTTCGCCGACCCCGAGAAGCTGCACGTGACCGATCATCGGGGAGACCATTTCGCGGTGCGCGGGCCCCTCAACATCGCGCGACCTCCGCAGGGGCATCCGCTGCTCTTCCAGGCCGGCGGGTCGGAGGCCGGGCAGGAGCTGGCGGCGGCGACCGCGGATGCCGTGTTCGCCCGCTCGCTGCCGCTCGCCGAGGCGCAGCGGTTCTCCGCCGGGCTCAAGGCGCGTGTGGTCGCTCACGGGCGCGACCCCGGAGACGTCGCGATCCTGCCGCAGTACCGTCCGGTCGTGGGCGAGACGACGGCGGATGCCCGGGCCGAGGCCGCACGCATCCTCGCGTCGACACCCGACGCGTTGATCGTCGAAGACGTCGCGCACTCGATCGGGCAGGTGCTGAGCGCGGATCCGGATGCCGTGATCGCGCTCGAGTCGGACGCCGGTGCCGCGGGCGGTGTCGCCGCCGGCATCGCCAACGAGTCGAAGTCACCGAACCGGCGCCTCGCGCGGCTGCAGGCGGGGGAGCGCCTGACGGCGCGGGAGCTGTACGCCGAGTCGTTCTGGGAGTCGGTGTCGGTGGGTACGGCGTTCGAGATCGCCGACGACATCCAGGAGCGCTTCGAGACCGGCGCCGCCGACGGCTTCGTCGTGCAGGCGCTCACGCAGCCGACCGGGTTCCGCGAGTTCGTCGACCAGGTGGTGCCCGAGCTCCAGCTGCGGGGCCTCACCCGGCGCGCGTACGAGGAGAGCACGCTCGGCGAGCGGTTCGGTCGCGCGCGGCCCGAGCGGCGGGTGCCGGAGTCGGTGCTGTCATGAGCGGCCTCGGATTCAGCACGCGGCAGTTGCACGCGGGGGAGCGGCACGACGGGCCGCACGCGCCACGAGCGACACCCATCCACCTGAGCGCCGGCTTCGTTTTCGACGACTTCGATCAGGCGCATGCGCGCTTCGCGGGCGCCGACGAGGGCTTCAGCTACACGCGCGTGGGCAACCCCACGAACGCTGCAGCGGAACGTCGCATCGCCGATCTCGAATCGGGCTCCGCGGCGCTGCTCGTCGGCAGCGGACAGGCCGCGGTCGCGACCACGATCCTCGCCCTCGTCTCGACCGGCGACCACGTGCTCTCCTCGTCGAGCATCTACGAGGGCACCCGCGAACTGCTCCGCGACGACCTCGCGCGCCTCGGTGTGACCGTCGACTTCATCGCGGAGCCGAACGACCTCGCGGCGTGGGAGCGCGGCATCCGTCCGAACACCCGTGTGGTGTTCGCCGAATCGATCCCCAATCCCAAGAACGACGTGCTCGACGTCGCCGCCCTCGCCCGCCTCACCCGTCGGCACGCGATTCCGTTCGTCGTCGACAACACGCTCGCGACGCCCTATCTGCTGCGGCCCCTCGAAGACGGCGCCGACATCGTCGTGCACTCGGCGAGCAAGTTCCTCGCCGGTCACGGCACGGTGCTGGGCGGGGTCATCGTCGACGGCGGCACGTTCCCGTGGGCGGCGCACGCCGACGCCTACCCGCAGATCGCCCGCACGCCGGGGCCCGACGGACTCACCTTCGCCGAGCGCTCACCGCACACGGCGTTCCTCGACTTCGCCCGCCGCGTCGCGATGCGGTACGGGCCGGTGCCGTCGCCGCTCAACGCCTTCCTCATCCTGCAGGGGATCGAGACGCTGTCGCTGCGCGTGCAGAGGCAGTCCGACTCGGCACTGCACCTGGCGCGCTGGTTGGAGGGGCATCCGCAGGTCGAGTCGGTCGACTACAGCGGGCTGCCGTCGAGCCCGCACCACGCCGTCGCCCGCCGCTACCTCACGCGCGGATTCGGGGCGGTGCTCGCCGTCACCGTGCGCGGTGGGGTCGACGGGGCTCGCGCCTTCACGAACGCCCTGCGCGTCTTCACCCGCATGACCCATCTCGGCGACGTGCGCTCTCTCGTGCTGCACCCCGCCACCACCACGCACGTGCTGCGTGATGCCGACGAGCTCGCCGCCGCCGGCATCCACCCCGGTCTGCTGCGGTTGTCGATCGGGTTGGAAGACCTCGACGACCTCGTCGCGGATCTCGATCGGGCGCTCGGTGAGGTCGCGGGGGTCGCGGGGACGTCATCGGCGCCGGCGGAGGTGCCGGTGGTGGAGGCGGTCTCGCCGCGGCGTCTGCTCGCGGTCTGAGCGGAGCATCCACCCCGCTTCTCGAAGGGTCCCACCGCGTGCGCACCCCCTATCGCCGCCCGAGCGGGCGGGGTACCGTCGCCCCATGGGACGCCTCATCTACTCCATGATCACGTCGCTCGACGGCTACGCGAGCGGTCCGGACGGCGGGTTCGACTGGGCGCTCGACCCGGGCGTGCACGCCTTCATCACCGAACGGTTCGACGACGTCGGCACCTACCTGTACGGCCGGCGCATGTACGAGACGATGTCGTACTGGGAGACCGCGCACCTCGAGCCCGACCAGCCGCAGGAGGGCATCGACTACGCCCTGAGCTGGCAGAAGGCGGACAAGATCGTCTTCTCGCGCACGCTGGCCGAGGTGTCGAGCGCCCGCACCCGCATCGAGCGCGAGTTCGACCCGGAGGCGGTCGCGCGGTGGAAGGACGAACTGCCGCACGACCTCACGATCGACGGCCCCACGATCGCGGCCGAGGCGATCCGCGCGGGCCTGGTCGACGAGTTCCAGATGTTCATCGGGCCCGGCATCGTGGGCGGCGGGCTGCGGTTCTTCCCCGACGGGGTTCGCCTCGATCTCGACCTGATCGACGAGCACCGTTTCGACGGAGGGCTGATGTACCTGAGGTATCAGGTCGCCGGCGCCTGACGGCGGATCGGGTCAGGGGCGTACGCGCACCGTGCGGGCCTCGAACGACACCAGGTCGCCGTCGTGCAGCTGGCGCCCGCGGCGGCGGTCGACCTCGCCGTTGACCTTCACGAAGCCGTCGATGATCGCCTCTTTCGCGTCGCCGCCGGAGTCGATGAGTCCCGCGAACTTCAGGAACTGGCCGAGGCGGATCACCTCACCGCCGATGGAGACGTCGTCGATAGCGCTCATCCCTGCATCGTATCCGCCCCGGCGCGGGCCTCAGTCGTCGAGGTCGGTGCCGACGACGGCGAAGGCGCTGTCGAGGTCGATGTCGATCGAGCGGTTGTCGCTCGTGAGCACCGACACGTCGTAGGGGCTGACGCTGTCGTCGTCGACGTCGAGGTCGGTGATGAGCCCCTCGGCCTCGTCGAGCGCCGCGGCGACGAGCGAGCGGATGGTCGCCTCGTCGAGGGTCAGCGAGGGCCCGGTGTCGTCACCGTCGGCGGCATCCGTCGACACGATGCTGGTCGCGAGGTCGGCGGTGACGCGCACCTCGGACTCGTCACCGGATGCCGTCTCGAGCGTGACCTCCCACGTACCGTCGCGCTTGGCGTCGATCGAGGTGACCTCGCCGTCGGCGGCGCCGCGGGCGGCATCCGCGATCTCGACGATCTCGTCGGCGGAGTCCGAACCGATGCCGGTCACGGGGCCGCCCTGCTGCGGTGCGCCGTCGTCGGAGCGGTCGTCGCCGCGGTCGTCCTGTCCGCGGTCGTCTCCGCGGTCGTCGTCGTGGCGCTGGCCGTCGGACATCGAGGGGCGGTCGTCGTCGTCGCCGAAGTCGTCGCCGATCGCCGCTCCGATGGCGACGCCGCCGCCGGCGAGCACCACGGCCGCGGCGATTCCTCCGCCGATGAGCAGGGCGCGCTTGCGTCCCGGCTTCGGGGCGGGAGCGGCAGGGGCGGCGGATGCTTCGGCCGAGGGTGCGGTCGGTGCGGGCGTCGTGGCATCCGTCGTCGGGGTCACGGGGACCGTCGGAGCGTCGGGCGTGGACTCGGGCGTCTGGTCGGGGTTCGGGGTCTTGTCGTTCATGGCTTCATGCTCCCGCGACACCGCTGAAGCCACCCTGAAGCGTCCTGAAGCGGTCTTCAGGAACGCGGCTCCGTGCCGCTACCGCGCGAGCGGCAGCGTCACGACGAACCGTGCGCCACCCCAGCGGGAGTCGTCGACGGCGACCGTTCCACCCGAGGCCGCGGCGATACCCCGCACGATCGCGAGCCCGAGTCCGCTGCCGCCGGCGTCGCGGCTTCGCGCCTCGTCGAGGCGCACGAAGCGTTCGAACACCCGCTCCCGCTCGTCGACCGGCACACCCGCGCCGTCGTCCTCGACGGTGACGAACACGTACCCGTCGGCGGGCGCGACCCCGATCGCCACGCGGCCCTGCGCGTGCCGGGCCGCGTTGTCGGCGAGGTTGCGCAGCAACTGCCCGAGCAGGCGCGGGTCACCCTCGACGCGGGCGGCGCGGATGCCGGACCCGTCGACCTCCACCCCCGAGGAGCGCAGTCGCCGCAGCTCTCCGAGCGCGATGTCGTCGAGGTCGACCGGCTCGTGCACCGAGCCGGCACCCTCATCGAGGCGGGCGAGCAGCAGCAGCGACTCCACGATGCCCTGCAGCCGCAGCCCCTCGTCCGACACGACCTCGGCCAGTTCGCCGATGCTCGTGGTCGAGGGGTGGGCCTGGGCGAGCTCGGCGTGCTGGCGGATCACGGCGAGGGGCGATCGCAGTTCGTGCGAAGCATCCGACACGAATCTGCGCTGAGCCGTCGCCGACGCGTCGAGCCGATCGAGCATCCCGTTCATGGTCGACGCGAGTGCCGCGATCTCGTCGGCGGAGTCGGGCACCGCCACCCGGTGGTGCAGGCGTTCGGCGGTGATGCCGTCGACCTCCTCGCGGATGCGACTGACCGGCCGCAGCGCGCGTCCGGTCACGAGCCACGTCGTCACGGCGACGAGCAGCAGCAGCAGCGGAACGGCGACGGTGAGCAGAACCGCGACGGTCGACAGTGTCTCGGCGTCGTTCTCGACCGAGACGGCGAGCACGAGGGTCCGGTCGTCGTCGAGGTCGTCCGAGAGCACGAGCATCGGTTCGTCGTCGATGGTCATCGTGATCGCGTCGTCGGTGACGGGCAGAGCGGTCGAGCCGAGGGCATCCCGCGCCTCTTCGCTGGCGGCGCGCACCGATCCGTCGTCGGCGATGATCTGCACGATCTCGTCATCGAGCCCGCCGAGCCCGCCGAGCCCGTCGGCGCCGTCGGGCCCGCGACCGCCCGGCTGGTCGAGCCGCTCGGCGAGCTCGTCGAGGCGCTGCTCGGCGGAGCGCTCGGTCGCCGAATGGATGCTCCCGCTCAGGATGCCGTAGAACGACACCGCGCCGATCGCCAGCGCCACCGCCACGACGACCGTCGCACCGAGCGTGGTGCGCCCGCGCACCGACCGCCAGCCGCGCCTAGCCACCGTCGGCCGCCAATCGATATCCGGCGCCGCGGATCGTCTCGATGGCCTCGCGGTCGAAGGGCTTGTCGACCTTGCGCCGCAGGTGGCCGACGTAGACCTCGACGATGTTCGGGTCGCCGTCGAAGTCGTCGTCCCACACCCCCTCGATGAGGGTGCGCTTCGAGATCACCTGCCCGCGGTGGCGCATGAGGTATTCGAGCACCGAGAACTCGCGGGCGGTGAGGGTGATCGGCGTCTCGCCGCGCCAGACGTCGTGGGCGGCGGGGTCGAGGCGCAGGTCTCCGGCTTCGAGCACGGCCGGGCGCGCGACCGCCCCGCGGCGCACGAGGGCGCGGATCCGGGCGACGAGGATCGCGAACGAGAACGGCTTCGTGACGTAGTCGTCGGCACCGGTCTCGAGGGCCTCGACCTGGTCCCACTCGCCGTCCTTGGCGGTGAGCATGAGCACGGGCGTCCAGTTCTCCTCGGCGCGCAGCGCCTCGCACACCTTCCACCCGCTCATGCCCGGCATCATCAGGTCGAGCACGATCGCGTCGTAGCGGGTCTCGCGGGCGCGCCAGAGCCCGTCGACCCCGTTGTGGGCGACGTCGACCGCGAACCCTTCGGCTTCGAGCCCGCGGCGCACGGCGTCGGCGAGACGCACCTCGTCGTCGACCACCAGAATGCGCATGCCTCCAGTGTGCTGCCTTTCTGCTGAAGCGCGGCTGAAGTCGGGGCGCGAGGGCTGATCGACGAGCACCGAACCGAGCATCGAGATGCAAGCCCTTCGTCTCGCTCCGCTCGCTCAGGAACCGACACGGGGTCGCTGAGCTTGTCGAAGCGTCCCGGCACGAGGAACCCACCTCACCCGAGGAACGAGAAGAACTCCCGGCGCACGGTGCTGAGATCGGTGCCCTCGCGAGTCGGGTGCACGCGGTTGGTGAGCAGCACGCCGAAGGCGCCCGAGCGCGAGACCGCGAACGCGGTGCCCGTGAAGCCGGTGTGGCCGACGGCATCCGCCCCGCCCATCCAGGCCGCGTCACGCACGCGCAGGCCGACCGCCTGTCCGTACCCGGCATCGGCGGTCGCGGCGGGCGTCGTCATCAGACGGATGCCGTCGGCCGACAGCACGCGTCCGCCGGCGCCGACCCCGTCGTCGCGGATCATGCGCGCGAGCGCCGCCACGTCTTCGACCGCCCCGAAGAGCCCGGCGTGCCCCGCGGGGCGGCCGAGGGCGTGAGCCAACTCGTCGTGCACCTCGCCGCGCACGAGCCCGCGATGAGGCTGCACCTCGGTCGCCACCGCGAGGTCCGCCGAAGGCTGCCAGGTCAACGACGATGCGCCGAGCAACCCCGCGATCTCGGCCACGTGCGCCTCCAACGCCCGCCCCGAGACCCGCTCCACGATCTCGCCGACCGCGATGAATCCGACGTCCGAGTAGCGGTGCATCGAGCCCGGCGACGCGACGAGCGGCGACCGGAGCACCGCCGAGCGCAGCTCCTCCCCGGTGAGTCCGGTCCGCCACATCCGCCCCTCGGCCGGCAAGCCCGACGTATGCGTGAGCAGTTGCCGCAGCGTCACGCCATCGGCCTCCGAGCCGACGGGCACGAACGACCGCACGGGCTCGTCCAGCCCCAGCAGCCCGGCGTCGACGAGCCGCAGCACGGCGACGGTCGTGAACGTCTTGGTGAGCGAGGCGAGGTCGAACAGGTGCGCCGGGGTCAACGGCATCCGCTCGTCATCGGCGGCGGAGCCGAGCACCACCGCACCGTCGTCGATCGACCGCAGCGATGCCCACGCCGACCCCGGGGCGCCGTTCACCACGCGCGACTCACTTGCTCATGCCGGAGGTGAGGCCGTTGATGATCTGCTTGGTGGCCAGCAGGAACAGCACGACCAGCGGGATCGTGGCGATCGTGAGACCCGCGAACAGCTGCGGCCAGTCGGTGGAGTACTCGCCGAAGAAGCGGGTGAGCCCGACGGGCAGCGTGTACGAGTCGCGGTCGCGCAGCAGGATCAGCGGGTAGAAGAAGTCGTTCCACACGGGCACGAAGCGGAAGACGATCACGGTCGCGAGCGCCGGACGCACGAGCGGCAGCAGGATCTGCACGAAGGTGCGGAATGGACCCGCGCCGTCGATGCGCGCCGCCTCTTCGAGCTCGATCGGCAGGGCGCGGAAGAAGACCGTCAGCACGAAGGTCGTGAACGGGATGCCGAGGGCGCCGTACACGAGGATCAGGCTGAACACGTTGCTGGTCATCTTGAGCGAGTCGAGCAGATAGAACAGCGGCAGGATCGCGAGGTGCACCGGCAGCATGAGGCCCGAGAGGAACACCGCCTCGATGCCCCGGAAGAACTTCGCCCGCGCCCGGGCGAACGCGTAGGCCGCGAGCACCGACACGACGGTGGTCACGATGACCGAGCCGACCGTGACGGTGATCGAGTTGACGAAGTAGGTGTCGAAGGATGCCGTGATCCACGCGTTCTGGAAGCTCGTGAACGTCGGCGGCACGGGCAGGCCGAGCGGCTCGGTCGCGATCTGCTGCTGGGTGCGCAGCGAGTTGTTGACCATGAGCAGCAGCGGGCCGATCGCGACGAGCGCGTATCCCCACAGGAACACGTTCGCGAACAGGCGTCCGATGAACGGGGTGTCGTTCGTGCGGCTCGACCGGCGTCGGGGCGCGGCGGGGCGACGGCCCGAGACGATGGCCTCGGTGGTCGGCTCCGGGCGGGTTTCGGTGGCGGTGCTCATCAGAACAGCTTTCGTTCGGCGCGACGCATCGTCGAGGTGATCACGACCGAGATCACCATGATGAAGATGAAGAGGACCGTCGCGAGCGCGGAGGAGACGCCGATCGAGTTCGGGTTGCCCGACTCGAAGGCGGTGCGGTAGAAGAGCAGCATCATCACGTCGGTCGACCCGGCCGGGGCGCCGTTGGATCCGGCGAGGGCGAACGGGATCGCCATCGCCTCCATGCTGCCGATGAAGGTGAGCACGGTGATGATGCCGATCGTGGGCGTGAGCATCGGCAGGGTGATGTAGCGGAAGCGCTTGGCGGCGGTCGCGCCGTCGAGCGACGCGGCCTCCTCGATCTCCTCGGGGATGCCGCCGAGCGCCGCGCCGTAGAGCAGGATCGGGAAACCGAGCCACTGCCAGGCGCTCACGAGCACGATCACCCAGATCGCGAGCTGCGGGTCGCCGAGCCACGGCAGGGCGAGGCTCTCGAGGCCCACGCCGCGCAGGATCGCGTTGACCGGACCGAACAGCGGAGACAGCATGAGCGACCACAGGTAGCCGATGACCATCGGGCTCACGAGGTAGGGGAGCGCGAAGATCGTCTGGAAGAAGCGCTTGGTGCGCTTGCGGCGATGCAGCAGCGTCGCGATGCCGAGGCCGAGTGAGTTCTGGAAGACGAGCGCCCCGGCGAACAGCAGCAGGTTGTGCCCGAACGCGTTCCACAGCTCGGAGGCGTACGGCTCCTTCGTGAGGAGCGTGATGTAGTTGGCGACGCCGGCGAAGCCGCCCTGCTTGGTGCCCTGCCAGTCGAAGAACGAGTAGCTGAGCGCGGCGAGCATCGGGTAGAGGATCAGCACCGCGAAGAGCACGGCCGCGGGCAGCACGAACAGCGCCGCCGTGGGGGTGCTCAGCGCGATGCCCGCGCGGGTGCGGCGTTTCGGGGCGCCCGAGGTGGCGGGGTCGCGCCGGAGGGGGAGGGTCAGGGCCATGGTGTGTCTTTCGCTCCGCGAGGGGGCGCCGGATCGACGCCCCCTCGTGTTCGGATCAGGAACCCGGGGTGAACCAGGTGGAGACCCCGGACTGCAGGTCGGCGCCGAGCTGCTCGGGCGTCTTGTCGCCGAGGAACATCGCCTGGATGTCCGGGCCGAGCACTGCGGTGCCGGTCGGGTCGCCGTAGCGGAAGTCGACGAGCAGCAGGTACGGCGCCGGGTTGGCGGTGTACGCCTCGTTCATCTCCTGCATGAGCGGGTCGGAGTAGGTCACGCCCGGGAGCGCCGAGAACTGGTCGACCTCGTCGGCGACGAGCTGGCCGAACTCCGTCGTGGTCATCCAGTTGAGCAGCTCGGTCGCGGCATCCTGGTTCTCGCTCGCGGCGTTGATGCCGAAGCTGCCGTCGGCGTAGCCCGGGGTGACCGCGTGGTCGAGGGCGCTGCCGGGGGCCGGCGGCACCTCGTACACGCCCCACTCGGTGTCGGGCGCCGAGTTCTGGAACGTCGGCAGGTCGAACGAGCCGCCGGGCCACTGCGCGGCCTGGCCCGAGGTGAACTGCAGCACGGCGTCGGCGACGGCGATCGCGTTGACGTTCTTGTCGAGGTACTTCTGCATGTCCTGCACGATCTGCAGCGACGACACGTAGGCGGGGTCGGTGAAGTCGGTCTCGCCGGCGAGCACCTTCTCCTCGAAGTCGGCGCCGCCGTAGTTGGCCGAGCCCACGATGTCGTGGAACATCGGCAGCACCCAGTCCTCGCGGGCGCCGAGCGCCATCGGCGTCACGCCCTCGTCGAGCAGGGTGTCCTGCAGCTCGATGAACTCGTCCCAGTCGGTGGGCTCCTCGAGGCCCATCTCGTCGAACATCGTCTTGTTGTAGAACATCTGCATGGTCTGGTACGCGAAGGGCACGCCGTAGGTGGCCCCGTCGTCCTTGCCCTGAGCGGCGCGCAGCACGGTCGGGTCGAACTGGTCGAGACCGTCGACGATGTCGTCGATCGGCACGATCTGCTCCGACTGGATCGCGGGCTGGATGCCGCCGTAGGCGCGCAGCATGGCGATGTCGGGTCCGTCGCTGCCCTCGAGGCCGGTGGCGAGGATCTGGTTGTACTCGGTGGGCTGGTAGCCCTCGAACTCGATGGTCACGCCGGGGTGCGATTCCTCGTACTTGTCGAAGACGGCTTCCCACTTCGGCGACGAGGATGCCTGCCAGGACCAGATCTTGAGCGTGACCTCTTCGCCGTCCCCGTCACCGCTGGACGCGGCGGGAGCGCAGCCCGCGACGGCGAGCCCGGTGACGAGAAGGCCCGCGGTGAACGCGAGTCGGGTGGTGCGGTGTCGCATGGGAATCCTCTCGGTTGATGAGAGCCGTCGGACGGGACCGGGGCGCTCTGCTGTGAATGCCTCTGCCCTACTTTGGGCAATGAGTTACAGAAGATCAAGGGCTTTCTGAAAATTCCTTTCACTTATTGATTCGAATCTGCAATCCTTTTGGCGTGACCACCAGCGCGATGACCGCCATCCATCAGAGGCTCTCCGTGCTCACGCCCACGGAGCGCCGGATCGCCTCCCATGTGCTCGCCGATCCGCAGAGCGCGGTCGACAACTCCATCACCCAGCTGGCGCTCGCCGTGGGCACCTCGGTCGCCAGCATCGCCCGATTCACGCAGAGCCTCGGCTTCTCCGGCTACCCCGATCTGCGCCTCGCCCTCGCCACCGAGCTCGACCGCACGGCCTCCGAACGCGAGCGCTTCCAAGTGTCCGAGAGCGATGTCAGTCGCCACGACGACGCCCTCACGACCGTGCGCAAGATCGCCTTCGCCGAGGCATCCGCCATCGAGCGCACCGCGCGCCAGATCGACATCGACGTGCTCGAGACGTGCGTCGGCGCCGTGCGCGGCGCTCGCCGCATCGACATCTACGGCGCCGCGTCGAGCGGACTCGCCGCTCAAGATCTCGAGCAGAAACTGCACCGCGCCGGACTCGTGGCCCAGGCACGCACCGATCTGCATCTCGCGCTCACCGGCGCCGCCCTGCTCGACGAGCGCGACGTCGCCATCGCGATCTCGCACTCCGGGCGCACGCTCGAGATCGTGCAGTCGGCCGAGGTCGCCGCCCGTGCGGGCGCCACCACGATCGCGATCACCAACAACCCGCGCTCGCCGCTCGCGCGGGTCTGCGATCTCGTGCTGTACACCGCCGTCTCCGAGTCGACCTTCCGCTCGGGCGCGATGGCCAGCCGCATCGCGCAGCTCGCAGTGCTCGACTTCCTGTTCACCCGCATCGCCCAGGCCGACTACGACACCATCGCCGACAACCTCCAGCGCACCTTCAACGCCGTCACCGACCACAGAATCGACTGATCACATGCCCGCCCTGCACCTCGGTATCGACCGACTGATCCGCCGCGACATCCGCCCCGATCTGCTCGCCCGCCTCACCGGCGGCAGGATCGGGATGCTGACGAACGACCTCGCACTCACCTCCGGGCTGCTGCGGGGGAGGGAGGCGCTCGCCGCGACGGGCTTCGCGTTCACGCGGCTGTTCGGACCCGAGCACGGGTTGAGCGGGCGGGCGCGCGAGGGAGAACACGTCGGCGACCTGCGCGATCCCGTCACCGGCGTCGAGGTGCGCAGCCTCTACGGCGACGCGGTGCGGCCGTCGGCATCCGATCTCGACGACCTCGATGTCGTTCTCGTCGACCTGCCCGACGTCGGCGCCCGCTTCTACACGTACATCTGGACGATGAGCCACCTGCTCGAGGCCTGCGCCGATGCGGGCGTCGCGGTCGTCGTGCTCGATCGCCCGAATCCGCTCGGCGGGCGGCTCGATCGCGCGGAGGGGCCGATGCTCGACGAGGGCGCGCAGTCCCTCGTCGGCCGCTGGACGATGCCGATTCGCCACGGCCTCACGATCGGCGAACTCGCCCGGCACTGGGTGCGCACGCGCGGCATCGACGTCGAGCTCGAGGTCGTCGAGGTGGCGGGTCTCACCCGTGATGCGGCGATCGGCGGAGGGGAGGGCACCTGGATGCCGCCGTCGCCGAACCTGCCGAGCCCCACCACGACGCTGCTGTACCCCGGAACCTGTCTCGCCGAGGGCGTGAACGTGTCGGAGGGTCGCAGCACCGCCGTGCCGTTCCGCGTGATCGCGGCGCCGTTCATCGACGGGGAACGCTACGCCTCCGCCGTCAACGCCGCGGGCCTGCCGGGACTGGCCGCCGTGCCCTACGGGTTCACCCCGCTCGTGCGCGACCACGCGGGCGAGGCGTGCGAGGGCATCATCCTGCACGTGACGGATGCCGAGGCGCTGCGCCCCGTGTCGGCCGGCGTGCGGTTGCTGTCGCTGATCGAGGAGCTGCACCCGGGCGCGCTCGTCGAGCGCTCGCTCGTGCCGATGCCGGGGGAGTCGGACTGGAGCCCGCTCGAGAAGCTCTTCGGTGTGCGCGGCGCCTTCGCGCAGATCGTCGCGGGCGAGTGGGACGACCCCGCGCGCCTGGCGGTGCCGGACTGGGTGGATGCCGTCGCCGACGACCTCCTGTACGTCTGAGCCCACCCACCCCGCCCCGCACGACTCCGGAGATCCGACGAGACACGCCGCGTCGCGGCATCCGTCCCCCGGCGTGTCGCCCGAGAACTCCGAAGTCGTGCGGGGGCGCGACCGGATCAGCCCAGGGCGATGAGACGGTCGCAGAGTTCCGGGGACAGAGCTCGATCGGCATAGACACGTCGCCGCATGCCCGACGTGAGGGCGTAGTCGGCGGGCGCGTCTCCCTCCCAGACCTGCGCGAGACCCACCCGCTCGAGCGTGCGCCACGACGCGCGGTTGTGGGCGAGCACGCGGGCGGTGACGGGCAGATCGGGGCGGGCGGCGGTCGCCGCGGCCAGGCCCGCACGGCCGACCTCGGTCGCGAGCCCGTGTCCCCAGGCGCCCGGAGTGAGCCGGTAACCGAGGTTCCATGCGGCGGCCTGATGCGGTCGGATCGCAGCCCCGCCGATCCCGATGACCGTTTCGGTGTCGAGGTCTCCGAGGGGCGCGCGCAGTCGCAGCACCCACCAGCCGAGGCCGAACTCCGCCCACGACTTTCCGTGATCGGCCGCGCGAGCCCGGCTCTGGGAGATGTCGGTCTCGACGGCCTCCGGCAGATGCGCCCACGTCGCGGGGTCGGACTGCAGCGCGAAGATCGCGTCAACGGTCCGAGCATCCGCCGAGGCGATGGGAGTGAGGATCAGCCGGTCGGTCACGGTCTCTTCGAACACCTGCCCACGGTACCCGGGCTCGCGCCGCGGTCTACGCGTATGCGCGGGTCAGCTGCCGCACAACTTCGGAGATCCGACGAGACACGCCGCGTCGCGGCATCCGTCCCCCCGGCGTGTCGCCCGAGAACTCCGAAGTTGTGCGGGGGAGAAGCGAGAGCTCCGAAGTTGTGCCGGCGAGAGGCGAGAGGCGAGACCCGAGAGCTCCGAAGTCGTGCAGGAGAACAGCCGGATGCCGTCACTCAGGACGCCGCGAACGCCCTCCGCGCCGCCGCGATCGCGCCCATCGCCCGGGGCCAGCCCACGTAGAACGCCAAGTGCGTGATCGCCTCGACCAGCTCCTCCTCGGTCACGCCGTTGTCGCGGGCGAAGCCCAGGTGGAACTCGAGCTGATCGACGGCCCCGAGCGTGACGAGCGCCGACACCGTGACGAGACTGCGGTCGCGCGGCGAGAGTTCGGGCCTGGCCCAGACCTCGTCGAACAGCACGGCATCCGTGTAGTGGGCGAGGGCCGGGGCGATGTCGCCGACGGAACGCTGCCCGCCCGTCCAGCCGGTCATGCGCCGACCGCCCCGTCGAACTCGGCATCCGTCACGTGCTCTTTCCACGTCGTGGTCGCCGCCGGGTCGTCGCCCGCTTCGAGGATCGCGATGTGCTCCATGAAGCAGCCGGGTGCCGCCGCGTGCCAGTGATCCTGGCCGGGCGGCGTGTAGAGCGTCTGCCCCGGATGCACCTCGATGATGTTGCCGTCGCGGTCGCCGAACCGGGCCACGCCCGAGGTCACGCGCAGGTACTGGCCGCGCGCGTGCGAGTGCCAGGCGGTGCGGGCGCCGGGCGCGAAGCGCACGAGGGCGACGGTCGCGCGCTGGCCCGCCTCGTGCGGGGCGGCGATCACGTCGAGCCAGACGTCGCCGGCGAACTGCTCCGGCGGGTTCTTCGTGGTGGGAACGGATGCTTCGATGTTCATGGTGTCTCCTCTCGAAAGCCGACGGTCAGTCCGTCGTCAGCAGCACCTTGGTCGCACGGCGCTCATCCATCGCCTTGTACCCCTCGGATGCCTCGTCGAGGGGCAGCGTGAGGTCGAAGACGACGCCGGGGTCGATTTCGCGATCCCAGATGAGCTGGATCAGCTCGGGCAGGTAGGCGCGCACGGGAGCGGGCCCGCCGTGCAGGTGCACGCTCGAGAAGAACAGCTCGAAGCCGTCGAGCGAAACGTCGTGCGAGACGCCGACGTATCCGACGTGCCCGCCGGCCCGGGTCGCGCGGATCGCCTGCTCCATCGACTCCTGCGTGCCGACGGCCTCGATCGTGCTGTGCGCACCGAGTCCGCCGGTCAGCTCCTTGATCGCGGCGACGCCGGCATCCCCCCGCTCCTCGACGATGTCGGTCGCACCGAATCTGCGCGCGAGCGCCTGCCGGTCGGCGTGCCGCGACATCGCGATGATGCGCTCCGCACCGAGCTGCTTCGCGGCGAGGATGCCGAGGAGTCCGACGGCGCCGTCACCGACGACCGCGACGGTCTTGCCGGGGCCGGCTTCGGCGGCGATGGCCGCGTACCAGCCGGTGCCGAGCACATCGGATGCCGCGAGCAGCGACGGCACGAGGTCGGCGGAGGGCTCGCCCGGCGTCTTCACGAGGGTGCCGTCGGCGAGGGGGATGCGCGCGTACTGCGCCTGGGTGCCGACGGATCCCATCATCACCTGGTGCACGCAGCGCGACTGGTAGCCCGCCTGGCAGATCTCGCAGGTGTTGTCGGAGGCGACGAATGAGCCGACGACGTAGTCTCCGGGGGCGACGGAGGTCACGGAATCGCCGACGGTCTCGACGACACCGATGTACTCGTGGCCCATCCGCTGTCCGTGCGGGGCGAGGGGCTCGAGGCCGCGGTACGGCCAGAGGTCCGACCCGCAGATGCAGGTCGCGGTGACGCGGATGATCGCGTCGGTCGGCTCGACGATGACGGGCATCTCGAGGTCTTCGGTCCGGACATCGCCGGGGGCGTGCATGACGACTCCACGCATGTGGGTGGTCTCCTTCTCTGAGTGGATGCTTCCCACTGTGCGCCTCGCGCGACGGGGGAGGGAGTCCCTGCGAAGGGGTGTACCGGCAGGGCACCCCTCACGCCTCCCGCAGAGGCGACCTGCGACCTACCCTGAAGTCATGGACAACCGATCCGAGGTGCGCGAGTTCCTGATGACCCGCCGCGCACGGCTCACCCCCGAGGCGGTGGGACTCACCGCCGGCACCAACCGTCGTGTCGCCGGGCTGCGGCGCAGTGAGGTCGCAGCGATCGCCGGGGTGAGCGTGGAGTACTACGCGAAACTCGAACGGGGCGCGCTCGCCGGGGCGTCGGCATCCGTTCTCGATGCGCTGTCGCGGGCGCTGCTGCTCGACGAGGCCGAGCGGGCGCATCTGCTCGACCTGGCGCGCGCCGCCGACGGCGTGCCCGCCAGTGGGCGTGCGCGCCGCCGGGCGACGAAGCAGAGCGCCCCGCGCCCGAGTCTGACATGGGCGCTCGCCGCGATGACGGATGCCGTGGCCTTCGTGCGCGACGCGAACCAGAACCTGCTCGCGACCAACGAGCTGGGCCGCGCGTTCTACTCGCCCGTGATCGGCGATGGCGGGCGCACCCCGAATCTCGCGCGCTTCCAGTTCCTCGACCCCGCGTCGCGGGACTTCTACCCGGACTGGGATCTCTTCGCGAGCATGTGCGTCGGGATCATGCGCGCCGAGGCGGGCCGCGACCCACACGACAAGGGCATGCAGGATCTGGTGGGCGAGCTGTCGACCCGTAGCGAGGTCTTCCGCGCGTTGTGGGCGGCGCACGATGTGCGGATCCACGGCACCGGCACGAAGCGGTTCCGGCACCCGGTCGTCGGTGAGCTGACGCTCGCCTACGAGGAACTCGCGATCACCGCCGAGCCCGGCAACGTGCTCATGATCTACACCGCCGAACCCGGATCGCCGTCGGCCGAGCGGCTGCATCTGCTCGCCTCGTGGGCGGCGGAGCATCCTCCCGTCGAAGTCGCCACCGAATCCGCGTAAGAAAATCGCACCGGTCTCGTCGTAGTACATGGCGCCGTTCCCTCATCGCGCGCCACGTCTTCGGTCCGTCTCCCCGTCGGACCGGGGCATCACGGAGGGGAGGAGGCTGGGGAGCATCCTCCCCTCCCTCTCCGTTTCAGGCCCGCGCGCGGTCAGGGCGCGACGGGGTAGTGGCTCGTGATCGCGATCCGGTTCCAGCTGTTGATCACGACGACGAGCCAGGTGACCGCGGCGATCTGCTTCTCGGTCAGCACGTCTTCGGGCGTGATGCCGCGATCGGGCAGACGCCCGTGGTCGCCGATCAGCGTCACCCGCTCGGCGATGACGAGGGCGGCCTGCTCCTCGAGGCTGAAGTACTGCGACTCCCACCAGCCGGCGAGCACGGCCAGTCGGTCGGCGGTCTCGCCGTGCTTCACGGCATCCGCGGCGTGCATGCGCAGGCAGAACGCGCAGCCGTTGAGCTGCGAGGCCCGCACTTTCACCAGTTCGACGAGCAGCGGGGAGAGCCCGGCATCCGCCCCGGCCTCGGCGGCCGTGCCCGCGAACGCGAGCATCGCCTGGTAGGGAGCAGGGTAGGTCTTGCCGATGTTGACGTGCGACACGTTGTCTCCTTCGTCGGCGCGGGGTGCGCCGTCGAAGTGTTGACGCCGTAGGCGGGGAAAGTGTGACGGACGGTGCGCGTAACTCCGGAAGACCTTGTGCCGCCGGCCCCGATTCGGTCGAATCCGGCCCGAACCCTCCGATTCTCCGGAGTCACGCGCACCCCGCGTCCCCAACTCAGGAAGATCAGGGCTCGGGCGGTCCGAATCGACTGTTCTCGGTGCGGTTTCGCCCGTTGTTCCTGAGTTGGGTACAGCTCCGGTACCGGTCTGAGCCGGTTGCGGTTCATAACTCCTCGAAAACGAGTCTGCGGAGTCCGAAAGCGGTGCGAACTTGGCGGTTCGCCGATGTTCTTCCGGAGTTATGAACGCGCGATCGCCGAGGCCAGCCCCGCGATCAGCGGATTCTCGTCGAGCGGATCGGTGATCACGGCGGTCACGGCGGCGAGATCGAGCACGGGGAAGCGCGAGACCGCGCCGATCTTCTCCTCGCTCGCGAGCACGATCGTCTCGGCGCAGCGCTCGGCGATGGCGCGCTTGGTGACGGCGTCGTCGAGGCTGCCGGTGGTGAGGCCGTGCTCGGGGTGGATGCCGGTGGCGCCGAGGTAGAACGTGTCGGCGGCGAGGTGGCGGATCGCCTCCATCGCGAGCGCGCCCCCGGCGACCATCGAGTGCCGCGACAGCTCACCGCCGATCATGACGACCCGCGCATCGGAGTGCGCGGCGACCGCGAGGGCGATCGCGGGGCTCGGGGTGATGACGGTGAGATCGGCGCCGGACGGCAGCAGACGGGCGAGGGCGAGGGTGGTCGTGCCGGCGTCGAGCACGATGGTCGAGCCCGGACGGATGCCGTCGGCCGCACGCCGGGCGACCCGCTCCTTGCTCGCCGTCGCGAGGCCCGACCGCTCGTCGACGGGGCGGTCGGCGGCGGGCACCGGGAGGGCGCCGCCGTAGACGCGGATGACCTTGCCCTCGTCGGCGAGTTCGCGCAGGTCGCGGCGGATGGAGTCCTCGGAGAGCGCGAGTTCGGCGGCGACGTCCTTCGCGACGACCCGGCCGTCACGGGCGAGGATCTCGAGCAGGTGGGTTTTGCGCTGCGCACCGAGCATTTTGCGTTCCTTCATGAAGTTGCACGTTCTTGCACGGTTAACGCTACAGTCTTCGGCATGAGAACTCCACTGCTGATCCTGATCGCCGGCCCTTACCGCTCCGGAACCGACGGCGACCCCGCGCGCATCGCCGCCAACCTCGAGCGGCTCGAGGAGGCATCCGCTCCGATCTTCCGCCTCGGGCACGTGCCGATGATCGGCGAATGGGTCGCGCTGCCGATCCTGCGCACGCTCGGTCCCGACCGGAGCGCCGAGGAGAGCCTCGATGGCGACGTGATGTACGAGACCGCGCACCGACTGCTGCAGCACTGCGATGCGGTGCTGCGTCTGCCCGGGGCATCCACCGGCGCCGACACGGACGTCGAGATCGCCCGCCAGCGCGGGCTGCCGGTGTTCTTCTCGATCGACGAGATCCCGGCGGCCTGAGCGATTCGAACGCCCCGCGCGGGAACCTAGGCTGGAGGCATGACCAAGAACCTCTGGAGCATCCTCGGCGTCATCGTGGCGATCGTGATCGCCTGGTGGATCGTGAGCGCGCTGTTCTCGATCCTCTGGTTCGTCGCCAAGCTCGCCATCGTGCTGGTCGTCGCGGTCGTGGTCTTCCTCGTGCTGCGCGGGCTGTTCAGCTCGCGGTCGACCGACTGACCGAAGCGTCGGGGAACGCGACACCCGTCAGCTCCTCCGACAGCCGCCAGATGCGCGCGGCATCCGCCTCGCTGCGCAGCCGGGAGTAGAGCGGCTGCTCGGCCGGTGCACCGCCGAGGTGTCCGGGTCCCTTCGGGCCGTAGAGGCGACGGGCCCGGGCATCCGATGACGTCGCCGCGTACAGCGCGGGCAGCGCCGCGGTCTCGGGAGTGCCCAGCAGGATGCCGCGCGCCGAGGCCCAGCGGATCACGCGCACCCCCACGGTGTCGCGTGACCGCCCGAGCTCGGGTCGCGCCGCGAGCAGGTTCGTCGGAGCGACACCCGGGTGCGACAGATTGCTCGTGATGCCCCAGCCGTGGGCCGCGCTGTGACGGTCGAGCTCGAGCCCGAACATCCCGAACGCGATCTTGGACTGGCTGTAGGCGCGTCCGCCGTTGTACGAACGCTCCCACGCGAGGTCGTCCCAGTTGATGGCGCCCTGGTTCGCGGCGACGCTCACCTGCGAGGTGACGCGTGCTCGCCCGGCCCGCAGCAGCGGAAGCAGGTGCCCGACGAGGGCGAAGTGGCCGAGATGGTTGGTGCCGAACTGCAGCTCGAAGCCGTCGGCGGTGGTCTGGCGATCGGGTGGAGTCATGACGCCGGCGTTGTTCACGAGCAGGTGGATCGGTCGTCCGTCCGACAGCAGGCTCTCGCCGAGTGCGGCGACGGATGCCAGTGACGAGAGGTCGAGCGCGGCGATCTGCACGCGGGCGTCGGGCGCGGTGGCGCGGATGACGGATGCCGCGGCCTCGCCCTTCGCCGGATTGCGCACGGGCAGCACCAGCTCGGCGCCGGCGGCGGCGAGGCGGGTCGCGATGCGCAGGCCGATGCCGTCGCTGCCTCCCGTGACGACGGCGCGGCGGCCGGTGAGGTCGGGGATCTCGATGTCGATGCTTCTGCGGGCCATGGTGCGCTCCTTCGTGGTCTGCTTCCAGCGTGCGGTCGTCGGCCCCGCGCATCCAGGACACGTCATGCAGTGGATACGCCTCGGCCGCGGGTGCGAGGATCGGTGCGGCGAAAGGACGGTGCCGGATGGTGATCGACAGAGAGGCGCTGGCGGGGTTCCTGCGACTGCGCCGAGACAGCCTGCAGCCGGAGGACGTCGGGCTGCACCGGGGTCAGCGCCGCCGCACCGAGGGGCTGCGCCGGGAGGAGGTCGCGGCGCTCAGCCATATGTCGGCCGACTACTACGCCCGTCTCGAACGCGGCGACGGGCCGTTGCCCTCGGAGCAGATGATCGCCGCGATCGCGCAGGGCCTGCACCTCACGATCGACGAGCGCGACCACCTCTTCCGCCTCGCGGGGCACGAACCGCCACCGCGCGGGGGAGCGGGCGACCACATCGGCCCGGGCATGCTGCGCATCTTCGACCGCCTGGGCGACACCCCGGCCGAGATCGTCAGCGAGCTCGGCGAGACACTGCGGCAGACGCCGCTCGGGATCGCGCTGACGGGCGATACGGCATCGTTGCGCGGTCCCGAGCGCAGCATCGGATATCGCTGGTTCAGCGACCCGCGCACGCGCGAGCTGTACGCCGAGGATGAGCACGACTACCTCTCCCGGCTCTGGGTGTCGGGGTTGCGCGAGGTGATCGCACGGCGCGGCCCCCGGTCGCGAGCGGCGGCGATCGCCGACGATCTGCACGCGCAGAGCGCCGAGTTCCGGGAGATCTGGGAGACGCACGAGGTCGGGCTCCGCCCGCACGAGACGAAGCGCTTCGTGCACCCGGATCTCGGGGCGCTCGAACTCACCTGTCAGAGCCTGCTCGATCCGGAGCAGTCGCAGGCGCTGCTCGTGTACACGGCGATCCCCGGGAGCGAGAGCCACGAGAAGCTGCGGATGCTGTCGGCCCTGGCCCCTCGCGTTGCGGTCTGAGATAGTGCGTACGATCGTACGCATACGGTGATACCCTCGATCCATGACCGACTACTTCGCGGGCGATCCCCGCACGCAGCGGGAGCGGATGCTCGCCGGCGACCTGTACATCGGCGACGACCCCGAGCTCGCCGCCCGCACGGCCCGCGCCGCGCGCCTGGCCGTCCTCTACCACCGGCAGACGATCTCGGGCGACCCGGCCGCGCGCGGCTGGCTGCAGGACCTCATCGGCGACCTCGGCGACGACGTCGCGATCCGTCCGCCCCTGCACGTCGACTACGGCGATCACATCTCGATCGGCGCGCGCACCTTCGTGAACTTCAACCTCACGGCACTCGACGTCGCCACGATCACGATCGGTGCCGACTGCCAGATCGGTCCGAACGTGCAGTTGCTCACGCCCACGCATCCGATCGACCCGACGATGAGGCGCGACAAGCTCGAGGCCGCCGAACCCATCGTCATCGGCGACAACGTGTGGCTCGGCGGGGGAGTGATCGTGTGCCCCGGCGTGACCATCGGCGAGAACTCCGTGATCGGCGCGGGCGCCGTCGTCACCCGCGACATCCCGGCGAACGTCGTCGCCGTCGGCAACCCGGCACGCGTGATCCGCGAGATCGACACGGCCGATGGCGCCTGAACCGGGCAGTCGCCGCGGGCGCCAGAACGATCCCGCGCGCCGCGACCGCATCATCGACGCCTGCCTCGACGTCGTCGCCGAGTCCGGCGTCGCGGGGGCGTCGCACCGTCGCATCGCCGAGGCCGCCGGTGTGCCCCTCGGGTCGATGACCTACTACTTCGACGGCATCGACGACCTGCTGCGGGAGGCGTTCACGCGCTTCGGCACCGAGATCAGCGAACGGTTCGAGAAGCGGATGGCGGCGGCATCCGACCCCGCCGAGGCGCGCGCCGCGGTGGTCGAGCTGATCCTGCGCGACGTGTTCGGCGATGCGCGCGAGCTCGTTCTCTCGCACGAGATCTACACGCTCGCCGCCCGCGATCCCGCTTACCGGGCCATCACGACGGCGTGGATGGCCCGGAGCCGCGTGGCCCTCGAACGGCACTTCGACCCGCAGACCGCCCGGATGCTCGACGCCCTGATCGAAGGCCTCTCGATCCATCGCGCCCTCGATGACGACGAGCGCGACCCGGCCGAGGTCGCCATCGCCGTCGAGCGCATCACCACTCGCTGACCTCGGAAGATCATGACCACCACCACCGCACCCACGCGTGCCGATCGTCGCGCCCGCGGCGCCGTCGCCGCGCTCTTCCTCACCAACGGGGCGCTGTTCGCCAACATCCTGCCGCGCTACCCCGAGATCAAGGAGCAGCTCGGGCTCGACAACACCGTCTACGGTCTCGCCGTCGCCTCGTTCCCGGTCGGTGCGATCGTCGCGGGTCTCGCCGCCGCAGCACTGATCCGGCGCTTCGGCTCGGCGAAGGTCGCGGTCGTCGGCACCGTGCTCACGAGCGTGGGAGTGCTCGCCGCCGGTCTCGCGCCCAGCGTGCTGCTCTTCGCGCTGGGCCTCTTCCTCGGCGGCGCGATGGATGCCATCACCGACGTCGCCCAGAACGCGCACGGTCTGCGCGTGCAGCGCGGGTACGGCCGCTCGATCCTCAACTCCTTCCACGCGGTCTGGTCGATCGGTGCGGTGCTCGGCGGATCGATGGCCGCCGCGGCGATCGCCCTCGGCCTGCCGATCGGTGTGCACCTCGCGATCTCGGCGGTGCTGTTCTCGGCCGTGTCCCTGACGGCGCTGCGGTTCTGCCTCCCCGGACTCGATGCGGCCGCCGCAGCCGCCGACGAAGAGGCGGTGGCCGACCCCGCTGATGTGCGCGCGGCGGTGCGTGCCGGCATCCGTCCTCGCGTGGTCCTGATGCTGATCGCCCTGGTGATCATCGCGATGGCCGGAACGATCGTCGAAGACGCGGGTAACTCGTGGGCGACCCTGTACCTGGGCTCGCTCGGCGCCCCCGCGGCGATCGCGGCGACCGGGTTCATCGCGCTCGTCGGCGCGCAGTTCATCGGGCGCCTGCTCGGCGACGGCCTCGTCGACCGCTTCGGCCAGCGACTCGTCGCGCGCGCCGGTGGCGTGATCGTGGTGGTGGGCATGGGTGTCGCGCTCGCGTTCCCCACGATCCCCGGCACGATCATCGGCTTCGCCGCCGCCGGGTTCGGAGTGGCGACCCTGGTTCCCGCCGCGATGAACGAGGCCGATGTGCTGCCGGGCCTACGTCACGGCACCGGACTCACGGTCGTCTCGTGGCTCATGCGCCTCGGGTTCCTGCTGTCTCCGCCCGTCGTGGGAATGATCGCCGACGCGACGAGCCTGCGCGTGGGGCTGCTGCTGATCCCCGCGGTCGGCATCGCCGTGGTGCTCTTCGCCGGGGTGCTGCGGCGGCGCGAGCGCGAGTGAGCCCGGGGGACGGGCGTACCTCACTCAGGAAGGTCGGTCGCCTCGGTGCCGATCTGGCCTGGATTCAGCCGGTTTCGCCCCGATCTTCCTGAGTTGGGTACGGGGCCGCGGTGCGACGGGCGACCCCCGACCTCACACCCGCCCCTCCCGCGTCGTCATCAGGAGCATGAGACGACTCCATTTCCTCGCCCTCGCGTTCTCCGCCCTGCTCGCGCTGTTCGTCGGCGGCTGGGCGTACTTCGCGGCGCAGAGCTTCTACGACTCGTTCCCCGGAGTGCTCGGCTCGTGGGTCTCGGTCGACGGTCCGTTCAACGAACACCTCATCCGCGATGTCGGCGCCATGTACCTGGCGCTCGGAGCGGCGAGCATCGGCGGGCTGATCTGGCGTCACCCGATCGCGCACCGCGTGCTCGGTCTCGCCTGGACGGTCTTCGGCACGCTGCATTTCGCGTACCACGCGTTCCACCTCGCGCACATGCCGCTCGCATCGGCGATCGGCGAGATGGTGGCGCTCGGGATCAGTCTGCTGCTGGGGGTCGTGCTGCTGATCCCCGAGCGCTCTTCTTCTGCACACTCTTCTGCACAGGGATCAGCCCGGTCTGCGCGGTGAGGATCGGTTCGACCGCCCGCCGCTGCGTGCGCATCCACACGATGAAACCGACCGCGGTGAACCCGCCGTAGAACACGTACATGAGTCCGGTGGCGTAATAGCCCGAGCTGAACAGCAGCGGCACGCCCACCACGTCGACGGCGATCCAGATCAGCCAGAACTCGGTCCACCCCTTGGCCATGCCGTAGGTCGCGAGCAGCGAGCCGACGAAGGTCCAGGCGTCGGCCCAGACGGGCTCCCACGAACCGAGCGCCCGGAAGAGCGGGGTCAGCGCGACGGTGCCGATCACCAGGGCGAGCACCAGTCCGATGCGCGCTCCGGTCGGCGCCCACCGCGGCTGGATCCGACCACCCTCGGCCTGACGCCAGCGCACCCACCCGTAGATCGCGACGGCGATGAACATCACCTGGCGTCCGGCCTGCCCGAGCAGGTGCGGCAGCGAGTGGTCGGGGCTGAGCACCGAGCCGAGGAAGACGGTCAGCAGCAGCACGTTGCCGATGATGCCGACGGGCCAGGCCCAGATGCGCCGGCGCATCCCGCCGATCGCGCTCGCGAGACCGAAGGCGTTTCCGACGACCTCGCGCACGAGGAGCGTCTGCCCGCCGGGCAGCACCCAGTTCGAGTTGAACGCCTCGACGAGCCAGTTCAGAGGATCCATGCTCAGGATGCCGGTGCGGGGGTGGCCCGCTCGTCGAGCGTGAGCTGCAGGAAGGTGAGGTCGAGCCAGCGTCCGAACTTGGCGCCGACCTGCGGCATCCGCCCCACCTCGACGAAGCCGAGCTTCTCGTGCAGGGCGATCGAGGCGGCGTTGCCGCTCTCGACGGCGGCGACCATGACGTGCACGCCCTGGGCTCGGGCCCGTTCGATCAGCGCGGTCAGCAGGGCGCGTCCGATGCCGCGTCCGTGCTGCCCCTCGCGCACGTAGACCGAGTGCTCGACCGTGTGCCGATAACCGCTGTGCGGGCGCCACCGACCGAACGACGCGTAGCCGAGCACGCCCGTGTCATCCGTGGCGACGATCACCGGGAATCCGTCGCACGAACGCTCGCCCAGCCACGCGGCCCGGTCGTCGACGTCGACGGAGTCCTCGTTCCAGATCGCGGTCGTGTGCGCCACGGCGTGGTTGTGTATCTCGGTGAGCGCCTCGAGGTCGGCGACTCCGGCATCCCTGATCTGCACGGGGTTCTCCTGGGTCTGCGCTGCGGGAAGCGCATCGCCGACGGTATCAGGATGCGGCGACGTCGGTGCGCCAGTGCGACAGCTTGTGCGGGTTCATCATGATCCACACGCGGGTCACCGCCCCGTCGGTGACGCCGAGGTTCACGACGCTGACGACCTCGTCGTACTCGCGGAACAGCAGCGCGATCCCGTCACCGGTCTCGATCTCCTCCAGTTGCATATCGGGGCGCTTCGCCGCGATCCCGAGCAGGAACCGGGCCACGCGATCGGCGCCGGACACGACGTTGAGCGCCGCGCGCACGACCCCGCCGCCGTCGCTGTGCAGCTCGACGTCGGGGGCGAGCACCCGCAGCAACTGCTCGATACCGCCCGAACGGCTCGCATGCTGGAACGCCCGCACCACCCGATCGTGCTCGGCGCGCGGCACCGCGCTCGTACGGTTCTCCCGCACGTGCCGCCGTGCCGCGGTCGCGAGCTGACGCACGGCCGCCGCCGAGCGTCCGAGGATCTCGGCGATCTCGGGGAACGGCACGTCGAAGATGTCGTGCAGCACGAACGCGACCCGCTCGGCCGGCGTCATCGACTCCAGCACCACGAGCAGCGCGGTCGACACCGACTCATCGAGCGCGACCCGCTCCAACGGGTCGTCGAGGGCGACGGATGCCGGGGCGATCCGCTCCCCACCCACGAACAGGTCGAGCGGCACCGGTTCGGGCAGCCACTGCCCGACGTACTGCTCGCGTCGTCGCCGCGCCGAGGTCAGCAGGTCGAGCGAGATGCGGCTCGCGACCGTGGTGAGCCACCCGGGCGGGTTGAGGATGCCGGAGCGCTCGGCATCCGTCAGGCGATACCAGCGCACGTACGTCTCCTGCACGACGTCTTCGGCATCGGCAAGGGTTCCCGTCATGCGATAGGCGAGGGAAGTGAGACGGCGCCGTTCGCCGAACACGTCGTCCTGGTCGTCGTCCACGGGTTCTCCTCGTCGGGGCACTCTCGAAGACGGGTGCTCTCGAAGACTACCGACCTCACACTCGCGCCCACTGCATCGTCGGACCTGTGACAGGGTGACGCGCAGGGCACCCCGAACGAGAGGAACACCCATGAGGATCGCCGTCGCCGGAGGCACCGGAACCGTCGGACGCCACGTCACCCGCACCGCCCGCGAGGCCGGGCACGATGTCGTCGTGCTCTCGCGCGCGAGCGGGGCGAACGTGCTCACCGGTGAGGGGGTGACCGAGGCGCTCGCCGGAGTGGATGCCGTCATCGACGTCACCAGCATCATGACGCTGTCGGAGAAGAGGGCGCGGGACTTCTTCTCGACCGGCACGCGCACCCTGCTCGCGGCCGAAGCGGAGGTCGGGGTCGCGCACCACGTGGCGCTCTCGATCGTGGGGATCGACGGCATCGACACCGCGTACTACGCGGCGAAGCTCGCCCAGGAACGGGCGGTCGCGGCGGGCACGATCCCGCACACCATCGTGCGCGCCGCGCAGTTCCACGAGTTCGCGGGGCAGGTGCTCGCGCAGATCGCCGGCCGCTTCGCGGTCGCGCCGCGCACGCTCATGCGCCCCGTGGCCGCCCGCGAGGTCGCCGCTCACGTGGTGCGGGTGGCCGAGGCGGGGCCGGTGGGGCGCGCGCAGGATCTCGTGGGTCCGCGCGATGAGACGCTCGTCGACGTCGCCCGGCGGCAGCTCGCCTTCGACGGCATCCGTCGGCGGGTGCTCGACGTGAAGCTGCCCGGCGCCTACGGTCGGGGGCTGGCGTCCGGGTTGCTGCGCGGCGGACCCGACGCGCTGCAGGGCGCGATCACGTTCGACGAATGGCTGCACAGCCCGGATCACGCGCGCGGCTGAGGTCGGGAGGGCCTCTCTGGAGCGCACGCGCAGAATGTGCTCAGATGGAGGCATGAGCACCGTCGACCCCGATGCGGCCCGCCGCGCACGAGCCGCTCGAGTTCCGACCATCAAGGATCTCTTCGTTCCCGGCATCCTCGCCTTCGCCGGCGCGGGCGGTCTGATGACGTGCGTGCTCATGATGGCGCGTGAGCCCGCGGCCGACGAGGTGTCGGCGCACACCGGGTGGCTGCTGGTGGCGATGACGGGCGCCCTGATCGGCGGTCTCGCGGCGATCGCCGGTCTGATCTTCTGGGTACGGCTCTCGGTCAAGAACCTCCGTCTCCCGGGGTGGGCCGCGCCGATCGCGCTCGTGACCGCGGGTGCGGGAGTCGGTTGCCTGCTGAACGCCGGACCGATCGTTCTCGGCGTCTCCCTCCTCGGCGTGAGCGTGCTGTTCGCCCTGCTCGCCGTCGTGGGTCTGCGTCGTCGTACGATGCAGGCGAGTACCGAGGAGGAGATCGTGCGCGGTTCCGATCCGGTCGACGGAACGGTGACGAATCAGGGCTACACGCACTTCGGTGAGTCGACGCGCATCCTCACCGCTGTCACCTACTCCTTCGTCGACGGCCAGGGCACGCAGCGCTTCGTTCGTCGCGGCGCGGTCATCGACGTCGCCGATCCGCTCGTCGAGGGCGAATCCGTCGACGTCTGGTTCGACCGGATGAACCCCGCCGACGAGAAGCGCATCGTCGTTCGCCGTCGGCGCGGCTGAGCCGGCCGGCATCCGCCCGACTCAGGCGGTGAGCGTCGGGAACGTCCAGCTCCCGTCGAGCACCTCGGCGCGCGGGCGGTACAGTCGCACGAGGTAGTTCCACCCCTCGGGCGTCGGGATGACGTTCGGCGTGCCCGTGGGCCAGTCGCCGAAGTGCACCGTCACCGATCCGTCGGGGTTCTTCTCGGCGGTGATGTCGTTCACCGTGTAGGCGTCCGCCGCGTTCGGTTCGAAGAAGCCCTCGGCGTTGTAGACCGAGATCGACCAGAAGCCGTCGACCGGCACGTCGCCGACCGTCAGCTCGTAGGTGCCGAGGGGAAGGCGCGGGTTCGTGCCGAAGTACGTGGCCTCGCTCGTCGGGAGTCCGCCCCATCCCGCGGCCGTGCCGAGCAGGTGGCGCACCGGGTCGACCTCGTCGGCGTGCCCGAAGGTGCGCTCGAAGCCGGTCATCCGCCCCGCCAACGTGAGCAGTGCCGACCGGGTCTCGTCGAACGAGGCCGTGTCGTAGTCGGGCATCTCGAACGGCACGGCCGAGGCGCTCCGCAGCGCGATCGCATCCTGCAGGACCCCGACGGCCGCCACGTCGGCGGGGTCGGCCGGATCGACGAGAATGCGGATCGCGAGGGCGACGTAGGGGGAGCCGAACTCCTCCACCGAGAGCTCGTGCTCACCGGGGGAGTGGAAGACGCGGTTGACGTAGTGGTCGGCGTTCACGACCATCGCCGAGAGGTAGCGGTCGCCGGCATCCGGCAGCGTGAACGAGGCGCCCTGCGAGATGTCGACGATGGCGAAGCTGTAGAGGGTGTCGCGGTTGAGGCGGATGACGGTCTGCTTGTCGATCGCGGCCGGTTCGCGGTTGTGCGAGAACGTGTTGATGCCGCCCGCATCGCGCTGCAGGTCGGCGAACATGCGGTCGTTCTCGGCGCGGACGAAGTTGTCGGCATTCACCAGGGTGCTCACACGCCCGATTGTGGCAGAGCGGCTCCGCGACGGGAACCCTCGTCGGCGAATGTCAGGCGTGGACGTCGGCGGGGGATTCCTCGCCCTCGTGGAAGTTCGGCTTCTTGCCGAAGACTTTCGCGATCCCGAGCACGATCCCGACGATGATGAGGCCGGCGGCGAGGCCGGCGATCGCCGAGAAGAGGGTGTCGCCGATCCAGACGATGACGGCGCCCGCAGGTTCGAGGATGTGCTCGATCCCGTGCAGGATGTCGGCGCCGAAGTGCACTCCGACCGCGCCGAGGTTGACCAGCAGCAGGTGCCCGCCGACCCAGAGCATGGCGACCGTGCCGAGGATGCTGATGAAGCGGAACACTCCGGGCATCGATCGCACGATGCGCATGCCGGTGTGGCGCACGCGCTTCTCGCGGCTCTTCGCCATCTTGAGACCGATGTCGTCGATCTTCACCAGCAGCGCGACCGCGCCGTAGACGACGCCGGTCATGATGAGCGCGATCACGGCCAGGATCGCGAGGGTGGTCCAGATGTCGAGGCCCGCCTCGAGGTTCGACAGCGAGATGAGCATGATCTCGGTCGAAAGGATCAGGTCGGTGCGCACGGCGCCCCACACGAGCTTGTTCTCGTTGCGGGCGCCCTCGTCGGCGTGGCCGTGCTGCACCCCGAACCACTCGAGCACCTTCTCGGCGCCCTCGAAGCAGAGGTACGCGCCGCCGAGGATCAGCAGGTACGGCAGCACGAACGGTGCGAAGGCGGTGAGCAGCAGCGCGACCGGGATGATGATGACGAACTTGTTCGCCAGCGACCCGACGGCGATCTTCGCGACGACCGGCAGCTCGCGCGCGGGCGTGATGCCCTGCACGTACTGCGGCGTGACGGCGGCGTCGTCGATCACGACGCCCGCGGCCTTGGCCGAAGCCTTCATCGCCGCGCTCAGGATGTCGTCGACGACGGCGAGCAGACCAACCGACATGTGCGTCCCCCAGGGTGTGTGTGCAGACGAGACACTCTATCGAGTCGGCGCGGCGCGGGAGTGCGACGCGGGAGTGCGCCGCCGCAGCGCGGGACGGCCGCGCGCCCTCAGCCGCCGAAGAGGTCGCCGAGCCCGTCGTAGCGCCACCCGTGCGGGGCGGCGTCGTCGGGGGTGAAGATCGCGATGAACTCGTTGTTCTGGGTGCGCTCCCAGAACGTCAGGCCGAGGCGCCCCTCGTACAGCGTCACGATCGCCAGGTCGGCGTCGTACTCGGGCATCATCCGACGGAGGGAATCGAGCCGATCCAGCGCATTCGTGAGCACCGGCAGCACGTCGCTCTCGAGCGATGCGGACGATGTCGCGTACGCCTGGATCCCGAGTTCATCGTCGGTGCCTCGCAGAAGGTCGCACTCGAACTCGATGAGTCCGGTGTCGGTCGTCGCTCCCGCGACGGGCGGGTGGCGGCGGAGATCGGCGGCGTAATCCACGGGATCAGCCTAGAGGCGGGCCGATCGGCCCCCGTTCAGCCGAACGTCGGCCCGTTGTCGACGAACACCCCGATGCGGTCGCCGTCGAGCACGAACTGCACGCCACGCGCCTCGGGGAACCGGGCGCGGAGCGTTTCGGGCGCTTCGCTCCGCAGGGGGACCTCGATGGTCGCGGGGAACGCACCCGCGCTGCATCCGTTGTAGATGGGGCCGTTGACTCCCCACGACGTGGAGTCGAAGGAGTCGACCGCGGGCACCTCCTCGGTCGCGACGGCGATGATGCAGACATCCGTGACACCGCTCCCGCCGACCCCGAAACCGCCCTCGGCGTGGAACAGCGTGAGGCCATAGAAGTCGTAGACGGGGGTGTCCTCCGCGGCGCCGAAGAACCCCTGCGGCACCGCGGTCGCCGAGGTCGGATGCAGGGTCGTCGTCTGCGGCACACCCGACGATGCCGACACCGGTGCAACCCCGGTGAGCGCGTAGGTCACGCCGGCAGCCACGGCGGCCGAAGCGATCACCGAGAGCGCCCAGAGTACGCGTCGCCGACGAGGAACGGATGCCGTCGCCCCGACGCGAGCGTCATCGTCGGGTTCGTCGCCGGGGTGCCACCACTCGGGCTCGCCGTCGTGGGCGGTGGGGGCACCGGAGCGGGCGGCGACCGCCGGTGCCGCGTCGGTGGGGAGCTGCTCGGCGGGGGCGGCATCCGGTTCTTCCGCGCCGACCGGCGGTCCTGCGGGAGCCGTCGCGGCGCTCTGCTCGGCACGTCGGGCCGCTTCGAGTTCGCGCAGACGTCGCATCGCGGCGCGGTCGTTCGTGATGTCGGCCCTCGGGCCGTAGGCGCGGGCGCGGAGTTCGCGCAGTTCGGCATCGTTGGCGGCATCCATCCTCGGAATCGTCTCATGTCCGCGTGCTCGCGTGACGAAGAAAAACTCACAGCCCGCTCTCAGCCCTGCGGGACCAAAACGGGTCGCTCGCTGGTTGTGATCAGAGACGTCGCAGCCAGCGGCGTCGGACAAAGGAGACACAGACCATGTCGAACGACTTCCGCAAGACGCCCGAGGCCGTCAGCGACCTCACGCACCTGCAGTACGAGGTCACGCAGGAGGATGCCACCGAGCCGCCCTTCCGCAACGCCTACTGGAACAACCACGACGCCGGCATCTATGTCGACGTCGTCTCGGGCCAGCCCCTGTTCAGCTCCACCGACAAGTTCGACAGCGGCACGGGATGGCCGAGTTTCACGAAGCCCATCGAGGCGGATGCCGTGACCACCCGCACCGACCGCTCGCTGTTCATGAAGCGCACCGAGGCGCGATCCAGCGGGGCCGACAGCCACCTCGGGCACGTCTTCGACGACGGCCCGCGCGACGCCGGAGGCCTGCGCTACTGCATGAATTCCGCGGCCCTGCGTTTCATCCCCGCCGACCAGCTCGTCGAAGAGGGGTACGGTCGCTACAGCGGCCTCTTCTCCGCCGACGGCACCGGCACCACCACCCACGACTCCGAGGAGCAGTCATGACCGATGACACCGGAACCATCACCCGCACCCCCGGCACCGAGACGGCGGTTCTCGCCGGCGGTTGTTTCTGGGGCATGGAAGACCTGATCCGCCGCCAGCCCGGCGTGCTCGACACCCGGGTCGGTTACACGGGCGGTCAGAACGACCACGCGACCTACCGCAACCATCCCGGTCACGCCGAGGCGGTCGAGATCGTGTTCGATCCGACCAAGACGACCTATCGCGACATCCTGGCGTTCTTCTTCCAGATCCACGACCCGTCGACGCGTGACCGTCAGGGCAACGACATCGGGTCGAGTTACCGCTCGGCCATCTTCCCGCTGAGCCCCGAGCAGCAGCAGGTCGCCCGCGACACCATCGCCGACGTCGACGCCTCGGGCCTCTGGCCGGGCAAGGCCGTCACCACGATCGAGGCCGAGGGCCCGTTCTGGGAGGCCGAGCCCGAGCACCAGGACTACCTGATCAAGTACCCGAACGGCTACACCTGCCACTTCCCGCGTGCGGGATGGGTGCTGCCGAAGCGCGCCGAGACCGCGGTCTGAGTCTCTGCCCGGCCCGTCGTCTCTCGGAGGCGGCAGGCCTTTCGCATGCATGGGCGCGGGGCGCGGGGCGCGGGGCGCGCGGTTGGGCGGAGTTCTCCGCGTTGGGCGGACGAACTGTCCCGGAATTTCCGCCCAACGCCGAGATCTCCGCCCGACGCGGTGCCCGACGGCGTGAAAGGCTGGACACTCGACCGCTGAGGAGACTCCCGTATGGACGCCAACCCGCTCATCCCCACCGCCTACGACGTGATCCTCTTTGCGCTGTGGGTTGGGGCGATGGTCTACACGGTGGTCGCTCTCGTCTCCGCCGTGCGTGATCGCCGAGTCGTCGGCATCCGCTTCCTGCTGTGGTTCCTGGTCATCGCACTGGTGCCGGTCATCGGTCCGACCGCCTGGTTCGTGCGGCGGTCGCGCGAGGGTGAGCAGGCGCGGGGCGCAGCCGCCGACTGACGCACGCTCCACAGGAGATCTCGCGCAATGCAGGAGCGGATGCCGAAACCGGTCCTGCAGAGCGTGTGATCTCCTCCGCTGCGCGCGGCCGGATCGGCCCTCAGCCGGAAGCGACCATCCACGCGCCGACGATGGATCCCGCGGCCGACAGCCCCACGGTGCAGAGGACGATGAGCGCGATGAGACGTGCGTGTTCGCGGAGCGCCAGCGACAACACGATTCCGGCTGCGATCGCGCCCACTCCGACGATCAGGTGCGCAACGGTGAGGGCGGACACGATCTGCGGGCTGGATCCGGGCTCACCCCAGCCGCTGAACGCGATCAACCACAGGGCGACGATCGAGGCCCCGAAGCCGAACACCGTCAGCATCCACGTCAGGAAGACGCTCAGGAAGACGTCGCTCCGTGAGCCGCGCTCTGTCTTCGTGGTCACGCCGTCAGGGTACCCGGCGCATCACGTCCACAGGAGATCTCGCGCAATGCAGGAGCGGATGCCGAAACCGGTCCTGCAGAGCGTGTGATCTCCTCCGCTGCGCGCGTCCGGCAGCTCCAGCCCTCAGCCCTGCAGGAACTCCACCGCGGCGCTCTTGAACGCCGACGAGCCCGGGGCGTTGAAGTGGTTGCGGTCGGGGATCTCGAAGAAGCGGGCGTCGGGGGCGGCCGATGCCAGGGCGCGCGAGCCCTCGATGATCGCGTCCTTCGACCCCGTCGCGAAGAGGATCGGGCGGGTGGGGGCATCCGCCGGGTCGGGGTCGATCGACCCGGACGCCCGCATGCCCTCGGCCAGCGCGACGAGCGCGCGCAGGTCGTTGCCGGGCACTCGTTCGGTGAGGGCGATGTAGTTCTGGGTCGTCGGGTCGGCGACCGGGGTTCCGTCGGCGATGTACGCGCGCACCTGGTCGAGGTCGAGACGGGCGAGGGGGATGCCGTCGGGCACCCCGCCGAGCACGGCACGGCCGATGCGGTGCGGCAGCTCCTTCACGACCTCCCAGCCGACCCGCGCGCCCAGCGAGTATCCGACGTACACGGCGTCGTCGACGAGGTACGCGTCCATCACGGCTTCGACGTCGGTGACGAGGGTGCGGATGCTGTAGTCCTCGGCCTGGTGAGGCTTCTCACTGAGTCCGTGCCCGCGCTGGTCGAGGGCGAGCACGCGGTACCCGGCCTTGGTGAGCTCGCGCACCCAGCCGGTGAGGACCCAGTTGTCACGGGCGTTCGAGGCGAACCCGTGCACGATCACGACGACCGGGGCGTCGAGTTCTCCCCAGGTGTACGTCGCGAGGCGAGTGCCGTCAGCGGCGTAGACCTGCTGGGGTTCGGGCATGCGGGTGAGGTCGGAGAGAGGGACAGCCACGGCATCCATTCTGCTCTGCCGGGCGGACACCCGGGCCTTCGTGATGCATGCAGTGCGTCCTCAGCGCTCGGGGTGCACGATCAGCCAGCGGGCGACGGCGTCTTCGGTGCCGGTGTTATGGATGCGGTGGGGTAGCGAGCAGGGGTAGTTGATGGCGTCGCCCGCGCGCAGGATGACGCGCTCGGCGTCGAAGTCGATCGTCAGCTCGCCCGAGATCATCGTGCCGACCTCGTACCCGTCGTGGCGGAACAGCCCTGCTTCGGCGTGCGCACTCGCGCCGGGAGGATACGTCGACTCGAAGTAGTCCACGCCTGGCGTGCGCCCCGGCGAAAGTCGTCGGAACTGGACCCCGCTCTCGAGCGTGACCGACGAAGAATGTCCCGCCCGGTCTAGCGCGAATCCGCTGGAGGGAGTTTCGGGCTCGACGACGGGCTCGAGACGCGGGTCGAAGACGGCGGCCAGTGGTACCCCGAGAGCGTCGGTGATCGCGATCAGCCGCGAGACGCTCGGTTGCAGAACGCTTCTCTCGATCTGCGACACGGCGCTCGGTGAGATCCCCAACCGGAGAGCCAAAGATCGCGCCGACATCCCCTGCCGCTTGCGTAGATCGCGGAGGCGCGCACCCACGTCGAGTCCGAGGGGGAGCGGAGCGAGCGTGTTGTCGACGTTCGGCATGCGTCTGATTCTACGGACAGCCGGACCCGAGTGAATGCCGAACTTCACATCGACGTTACATGCGCGAAACCCGCGCACTCATGTTAATGAATAGCTTCATTCTCAGGATCACCAATCCGGACCCCGACGTCGTGGTCACCGTCTTGAAGACACCAGGCCCTAGGGCCTCCTCCGGAAGGTATGGCAATGACTCCTCCACCCGCAGAGACGCCCACGTCGGCGTCGCCGCAGACGAAACCGCAGGACATCGTCGAAGCCGCCGGTCACCCGACCGGGTCAGGCAACATGAAACCGCACTACGACCCCCGCCTCGCCAACGAGGACCTCGCCCCGCTCCGCAAGCAGAAGTGGTCGTCGTACAACATCTTCGCGTTCTGGATGTCGGACGTTCACTCCGTGGGCGGTTACGTCACCGCTGGTTCGCTCTTCGCCCTCGGTATCGCCGCGTGGCAGGTGCTGGTGGCCCTCGTCGTCGGCATCGTCATCGTGCAGGTCTTCACCAATCTGGTCGCGAAGCCCAGCCAGAAGACCGGCGTCCCCTACCCCGTCGTCAACCGCGCGATCTTCGGGGTCAAGGGCGCCAACATCCCCGCCATCATCCGTGGCCTCATCGCCATCGCCTGGTACGGCGTGCAGACGTTCCTCGCGGCGCAGTCGCTGAACATCATCTTCCTCAAGTTCATCCCCGGGTCCGCGGACCTCCTCGACGTGGGATTCCTCGGACTCTCCGCACTCGGATGGATCTCGTACGCGATCCTCTGGGTCGCGCAGGTCGCCCTGTTCTGGAAGGGCATGGAGGTCATCCGCCGCTTCATCGACTGGGCGGGCCCGGCCGTCTACGTCGTCATGATCATCCTCGCCATCTACCTGGTCTCGCAGGCGGGGTGGGAGAACATCAGCTTCGACCTGTCCGACCCGAGCCAGCCGGCCGTCGGCTTCTGGGGATCGATCGGTCTCATGTTCATGGCGATCGGCGTCGTGGTGTCGTACTTCTCCGGTCCGATGCTCAACTTCGGTGACTTCGCCCGCTACGGCAAGAGCTTCGATGCGGTCAAGAAGGGCAACTTCTGGGGACTCCCGGTCAACTTCCTGTTCTTCTCCCTCCTGGTCGTCATCACGGCATCCGCCACCGTGCCGGTGTTCGGTGAGCTCATCACCGACCCGATCCACACGGTCGAGAGGATCGACACTCCGGTGGCGATCCTCCTCGGCGGCCTGACGTTCGTCACGGCGACGGTCGGCATCAACATCGTCGCGAACTTCATCGCCCCCGCCTTCGATTTCTCCAATGTCGCCCCGCAGAAGATCTCGTGGCGCATGGGCGGCATGATCGCCGCCGTCGGATCGGTCTTCCTCCTGCCGTGGAACTGGTACTCCGACGCCACTGCGATCCATTACTCCCTCGGGGTGCTCGCGGCACTCATCGGACCGCTCTTCGGCCTGCTGATCGCCGGCTACTACATCGCCGCCCGTCAGCGCATCAAGACCGACGACATGTTCTCCATGTCGGAGGAGGGCGCGTACTGGTACCGCAAGGGCTACAACCCGAACGCACTCAAGGCGCTGGTCTGGGCCGGGGTGCCGACCATCCTGATCGCCGTGCTCCCCAAGATGCTCGCCGACCTCGGACTGTTCGACGTCTCGTGGATCGGCAACTTCACCTGGTTCATCGGGTGCGGTCTCGGCTTCCTCGCCTTCACCGTGCTCGAGCGCATCGACCCGAAGGTCCCGACCTTCGAGGGGGAGACCGACGGGATCTCCGACGGCACGATCGACGGCGCCGCAGCGACCGCCGCATCCGAGCCGTCGCCCATCTCCGCCGAGATCCCCGTGGTCGCGGAGGAGCGTGCGTGAGGATCACACTCCTCAACCCGAACACCTCCCGGGCGATGACCTCCAAGATCGCGGTCGCCGCCCGGGAGGTGGCAGGGCCCGATGTCGAGATCACCGCGGTCTGCCCTGATGACGGGCCGGATGCGATCGAGAGCCATGTCGACGAGGCCTTCGCGGCGATGGCGGTGATCGACCTGATCGAATCCGACCAGCGGATGGGCGGGAGCGATGCCTACGTGATCGCGTGCTTCGGCGACCCGGGTCTGGATGCCGCGCGCGAGCTCGTCGACGTGCCGGTCGTCGGCATCGCCGAGGCGGCCATGCACATCGCCGCCATCTCGGGGCGTTCATTCGGCGTGGTCACCACCCTGACCCGCACGCTCGGCAGGGCGCGCGACCTGGTCACCCGCTACGGCATGAGCGCGGCGTGCGTGTCGCTCGCCGGCACCGGCATTCCCGTCCTCGATCTGGAGGACACGTCATCGGAATCGTTCGAGCGCATCGCCGAACTGTGCACGGCGGCGGTGGATGCCGAGGCCGATGTCATCGTGCTCGGCTGCGCGGGTATGGCCGACCTCTGCCGGACCCTCACCGCCCGCGTGGGAGTGCCGGTGGTCGACGGTGTCGGTGCCGCCGTCGGCATCGCCGTCGGGATGGCGAGGATGGGTGTCGGGACGAGCAAGCGCGATGAGTACGCCCTGCCTCCGCGTCGCGCGGCTCTCGCAGGGAGCATCTGACGGCATGAGCAGGTCTCGCTTCACCATCCGCGCCTCGCGCGCGTGGATCGACGGCACGATCCGCCCCGCCGTTGTCCAGGTCGAGGACGGCGTCATCACCGACATCGATGTGCCCGTCGGCGCTCCGCGGCGCAGCGTCACGGTGCGTGATGACGCCGTGCTGCTCCCGGGGCTCGTCGATTCCCACGTGCACGTGAACGATCCTGGCCGCACCGCCTGGGAGGGGTTCCGGTCGGCGACCCTCGCGGCGGCCGCCGGCGGCATCACGACCATCGTCGACATGCCGTTGAACTCACTCCCGCCGACCACGACGCGTTCCGCGCTCGCGACCAAGCGGGCCACTGCCGCGCCCTCCGCGTACGTGGACGTGGGCTTCTGGGGTGGGGCCGTTCCGGACAACCTGGCCGACCTCGCCGCCCTGCATGCAGAGGGGGTGTTCGGCTTCAAGTGCTTTCTCTCGCCGTCCGGCGTGGATGAGTTCCCGCATCTCGACGCGGCGCAGCTGGAGGCGACGATGGTCGAGGTGGCGCGCCTCGACTCCCGCCTCATCGTGCACGCCGAGGACCCGGCGCTTCTGCAGGCCGACGGTCCGATGGGGCGCGAGTACCGCGCCTTCCTCGAATCGCGGCCCGCGGCGAGCGAGGCCTCCGCGATCGACACCGTCATCGCCACCGCCCGGCGCACGGGCGCGAGAGTCCACATTCTCCACCTGAGCGATGCGACCGCGCTCCCGGCGATCACCGCCGCCAAGGAGGAGGGCCTGCGCCTGACGGTGGAGACCTGCCCGCACTACCTGACGCTGATCGCCGAGGACATCCCCGACGGCGCGAGCGAGTTCAAGTGCTGCCCGCCGATCCGCGAGGCCTCCAACCGTGATCTGCTCTGGGAGGGCATCTGCAGTGGGGCGATCGACGCCATCGTCAGCGATCACTCCCCGAGCACCGTCGCGCTGAAGCGGGCGGGCGATGGCGATTTCGGCCTCGCCTGGGGCGGGATCTCCGGGCTGCAGCTCGGCCTGTCGGCGGTATGGACGGAGGCGCGGATGCGCGGCATCCCCCTCGAGACCCTCCTGCCGCTCTTCACCACGGGTCCGGCACGCGTCGCCGGTCTCACCGGAGCGGGATCCATCGAGGTGGGCGCATCCGCAGACCTGACCGTCTTCGGCACGCAGGACAGGTTCCCGATCCGGGCGTCGTCGCTGCTGCACCGCAACCCGATCACGGCCTACGACGGCCGCACGCTCACCGGGCGCATCCGCCGCACCTGGTTGCGCGGCCGGCCGATCTACGACGTCACCGAGGGGGGACCGGGAGAGGCGCCATGGTTCCGGCGTCGCGCCTCCGGGCGCCTGCTGTCCGCGGCGGAGGAACGCGAATGACCGCCCCGCATGCTGCGATCGATCCGACCCTGCCGGTGCTGCAGCCGCTCACGGATGCCGCAGCCGACAAGCATTATCTCTCCGCCGCCCCCGAGAACGTGCTTTGGGGACGGCTCCCGTGCGCAGCGGACCACGCCGTGCGGGAGATCGCGTCGGGCGACACTCTGACCATCGACACCGTCAGCCACGAGGGGATGCTCGAGGACCAGGGCAAAGACCCCCTCGCGTACTTCACGGGCCATGGCGTGCCCGCCCCTGCCGTGCTGACCGACGCGATCGCGATCGCCGCCGCGCTCTCCCGCGACCTCGAGCACGACGGCCCGCACGTCGTGACCGGGCCGATCCATGTGACCGGTGCCGTCCCCGGGGATCTCCTACGCATCACCGTGCTGCGCCTCGAGCCGCGGGTACCCTACGGCGTCATCTCGAACCGGCACGGCAAGGGCGCGCTCGCCGGCGAATTGCCCCGCGACCCGGGCAACGTCAGCGTGTTCACCCCCGTGGCGCAGCGACCCACGGGGCTCGTCGGTGTGCTGCCGGTGCACGAGGGCGGACCCGCGCTCGTCGAGTTCCCGCTGGCGCCCTTCCTCGGCACGATGGGTGTGGCGGTCGCCGGTCCGCAGCGAGCGCACTCGGTGCCTCCCGGGGCCCACGGCGGCAACATCGACATCAAGCTGCTCACCGAGGGCGCCACGCTCTACCTGCCGGTGCAGGTGCCCGGTGCGCTCGCCTACGTCGGCGACCCGCACTTCGCCCAGGGCGACGGCGAGGTGGCCCTCACCGCACTGGAGGCATCGTTGCGGGCGACGCTGCGCTTCGACGTGGTGCCCCGCGCCGTCGCGCTCGCCGAGTTCGGTGAGGTGCTCGGCCCGCTCATCCGGACGCCGGAGTTCCTGGTGCCCACCGGCCTCGATCCCGACCTCGACGTCGCGATGCGCAACTGCGTCCGTGCGGCGGTCGCGCTGATCGGCGCCCGGTGGGGGCTCGACGAGCACCTCGCCTACGCCTACCTCTCCGCGGCCACCGACTTCGACATCTCCCAGGTCGTCGACATCGTGTGCGGCGTGCACGCGCGCATCCGCGAGGCGGACTTCGCACGCGTCGAGCGGCCGCTCCTTCCCGGCCCCGGAAAGGAGGATGCATGAGCGACCTCATCGACCCGAGCATCCCCGACGGCCTGTTGCGCGCGTTCGAGGAGTACGAGCGGGCCATCGTCGAGAACGACCTCGAGGTGCTCGACGCGTCGTTCGCCCGTACGCCGGACACGCTACGCGGAGATCACACCGGCCTCCTCGTCGGTCATGACGCGATCAGCGCGTTCCGGGGCATCCGGGGTGGTGTCCCCGCCCGCGCGATCGAGCGGATCGAATACCGCCCGCTCGGCGTCGACTGCGCGCTCCTGGTCTCGGTCTCACGCTACGCCGGCGGGGGAACCGGGCTGCAGTCCCAGGTATGGCAGCGGGATGGCGAACGCTGGCTGATCGTGGCCGCGCACGTCACTCCACGGTCGCCGGCACTGGATCGGTCGGTGTGGCGGACCGTCGGCGACCCCCTCTGGCAGGGCGCGTGGGAGGGACCGCTCGCCGGCCTCTCGGTCGCCGTGAAGGATCTCTTCGCCCTCAAGGGGTACCGGATCGGCGCGGGCAACCCGACCTATCTCGACGGGGCGCGCGCCGAGCCGAGCACCGCCCCGGCCGTCAGCGACCTGCTCCGCGGCGGAGCATCGTTGCGGGGCATCGCGCGCACCGATGAGTTCGCCTACTCGATCGCTGGCAACAATCCGCACTACGGCACCCCTCCGAACGGGGCGCTTCCCGGGGCCCTGCCCGGAGGGTCGACCAGCGGCCCGGCATCCGCCGTCGCGACCGGCCAGGCCGACATCGCCCTGGCCACCGACACGGCCGGCTCGATCCGCGTTCCCGCCGCGTACCAGGGTTTGTGGGGCCTGCGCACGACGCACGGCCTGGTGCCCCGGCAGGGTCTGCTGCCGCTCGCGCAGTCGTTCGATGCGATCGGGTGGCTCGCGCGCGACGGGCAGACGCTGCAGCGGGTGGCCGAGTGGTGCCTCAGCTACGGAGGATCCGAATCGACCGAGAACGTCCAGGGGGAATCGGATGCAGACCTCCCCTGGCGCTTCGTCGTGCCCGAGGAGATGCTCGCTGCGGCGCACCCGACGACGCAGGATGCTTTCGAAGCCCTGCTGCAAGAACTCGCCGCCCTCCCGGTTCGCCCGATCGTGCGCCGCACGTCGATCGGGTCGCTCGCCGACTACGCGACGCCGTTCCGCACCGTCCAGGCCGCGGAGGCCTGGAGGAACAACGGCGACTGGGTGCGGCGCAACCCGGGAGCTCTCGGAGCATCCGTCGCCGAGCGATTCCGCTTCGCCGCCTCGGTGACCGTCGACGACGAAACGGCCGCCCGCGCCGCCCTCGACGTTCAGCGGGCGCGGCTGGTCGGGCTCGTGCAGGACGAGGTCGTCATCGCGCCGACCGTTCCCGGCCCCGCGCCGGCGCGCACCGCTCGGGGTGAGGGCATCGACCTCGTGCGACAGGCGACCCTGCGCATGACGAGCCCCGCCTCGGTCGCCGGGGTCCCCGCCCTCTCCGTCCCTTTGCTCACGGTCGCCTCCCCGCTCGGGCGCGCCCCGGTGGGTGTCACCCTCCTCTCGCGCGCCGGCACCGACATCGCCCTCGTGCGACTCGCGCGTCGCCTCGCCTCCTCGACGATCCACAGAACGGAAGAACCATGACGGATGCCGCCACGTTCGGCCCCATCGACCCGCCCGCCCGACTGCTGATGGGCCCCGGGCCGACATCGGCCTACCCGAGCGTTCTGCGGTCGATGTCGGCTCCGCTCGTCGGTCAGTACGACCCCTTCATGACCGCCGCCATGGCCGAGACGCAGGAGCTGTACCGCCAAGTCTGGGCGACCGGGAACGAGGCGACGCTGCTGATCGACGGCACCTCGCGGGCGGGCATCGAAGCGGCGATCCTCTCTCTCGTGCGCCCGGGCGATCGGGTTCTCGTGCCGATCTTCGGTCGGTTCGGACACCTGCTCGCCGAGATTGCCGGACGCGCCCTCGCCGAGGTCCACACGATCGAGGCCGAGTGGGGGCAGGTGTTCCCCGTGTCGGTGATCGAGGAGGCGATCGTGCGGGTTCGTCCCACGATGCTCGCGATCGTGCAGGGCGACACGTCTACCACGATGAACCAGCCCCTGGAGGGGCTGGGGGAGATCTGCGCCCGCCACGGCGTGCTGTTCTACTCGGATGCGACGGCGTCGCTGGGAGGCAATGAGTTCGAGGCGGATGCCTGGGGGCTCGATGCGGCGACCGCCGGACTGCAGAAGTGCCTGGGTGGCCCATCGGGCTCGGCGCCCCTGACCCTCTCGCCGCGAGCCGTCGAGGTCGTGCAGTCCCGCAAGACGATCGAGGCGGGCATCCGCGAACCGGGCGACCCGGTCGCGGAGGACTTCGTGCGCTCGAACTACTTCGACCTCGGCATGATCCTGGACTACTGGGGGCCGCGCCGACTCAATCATCACACCGAGGCGACCTCGATGCTCTACGCGGCCCGGGAGTGCGCCCGGGTTCTGGTCGCCGAGGGGCGGTCGGCGGTGATCGCCCGGCATCGACGGGCGGGTGACGCGATGCTCGCCGGTGTGCGCGGGCTGGGGCTTGCCGTGTTCGGCGATGTCGCGCACAAGATGAGCAACGTCGTCGCCGTCGTGATCCCCGACGGCGTTCCCGGCGACATCGCCCGGCAGGCGCTCCTCGACGACTTCGGCATCGAGATCGGCACCTCCTTCGGTCCGCTCCACGGCCGCGTCTGGCGCATCGGGACGATGGGCGTCAACGCGCGCAAGGACGCCGTACTCACGACTCTCGCGGCGGTCGAATCGGTGCTGCGCCGGTTCGGTGCGCCAGTCGCCACGGGTGGAGGGGTCGACGCCGCCCTCGATGCGTACGCGGGGGCCGAGTGACCGCGCTGCTGGACCGTTTCTTCGCCGCCGATGCGGCCGCTCTCGAACGGCTCGCGGTCGCCGCCCGCCGCGTGATGACGCGGTGCGAGGAGCTCGCCCGCATCAGCGCCGCCGACAGCGGCATCGAGCGCGTCTACCTCTCACCCGAGCACGCACGCGCGAACCGCCTCATCGCCGGATGGATGCGCGAGGTGGGGATGACGACGTGGCAGGATGCCGCGGGGAATCAGGTCGGACGGCTCGAAGCCCGCGCGCGTAGCGCTGCGGCGCCGGTCGAGCCGAACGCCGCGGCGCTGCTCCTCGGGTCGCATCTGGACACCGTGCCCGACGCGGGCCGCTACGACGGGATCGTCGGCGTGCTCATGGCGATCGAGACGGTGCGGCTGCTGCGCGTCGCGGTGGGGAGGTCGTGGGCGTCGCCCTTTCCGTTCGCCCTCGAGGTCATCGCTTTCTCGGATGAGGAGGGCACGCGCTTCGGAACGGCGCTGCTGGGATCGGCCGCGGTCGCGGGTGCCTGGCGGCCGGAGTGGTGGGCTCTCACGGATGCGGCGGGCACGACTCTGCATCAGGCCTTCCTCGAGTTCGGTCTCGACCCGGCGCGTGTCGGCGAGGCAGCGCGGCGGCCCGAGGAACTCATCGGCTATCTCGAAGCGCACATCGAGCAGGGGCCCGAGCTCGACCAGCGCGGGGAGGCGCTCGCGGTCGTGTCGTCGATCGCGAGCGCCCGCCGATTCCAGTTCGTGATGGAGGGAGAGGCGCGCCATGCGGGCGGCACCCCCTACGCCTCGCGCCATGACGCGCTCCTCGGGGCGAGCGAGGCCGCTCTGGCGGTCGAGCGCATCTGCATGGACGAGCATCATGTCATCGGAACCGTCGGCCGTTTCGAGGCGTTCCCCGGTGCGGTCAACGTCATCCCCGGCGAGGTGCGGTTCAGCCTTGACCTGCGCGGAGAGTTCGACGACCAGCGCGATGACGTGTGGGACCGCATCGCGGAGGAACTCGGCGCCATATCCTGGCGGCGCGGGCTGCGGTGGCAAGCGCGCGAAGTGCATCGTGCGGCCGCGGTCGCGTGTGCGCCGCTGCTGCAGGACGTGGTTCGCGCCGGCATCCTGTCCACCCTCCCCGGCGGAGCCGACGATCCTGCGGTAATCTTCAGCAGGGCCGGCCACGACGGAATGGCCATGGCCGCGGTCACCGGAGTCGGAATGCTGTTCCTGCGCAACGCCGACGGCATCAGCCATCACCCCGACGAGCTCGTATTGGGCGAGGACGTCGGCCGGGGCATCCGCGCGCTCGCCGAAGCGGTGCTCAACCTCGGCGCTGAACTCGGCCCGACCCTGGCGAGGATCCGTCCATGACGCTCACCATCACCCACCCGCGCTCCGGGGAGCGCGCGCCCTCCGTCACGCTGTGGATGATGATGGTGCTCACCTTTGTCACCGGGGTCGTCGATGCGGTCGGCTTCCTCGGGCTCGACCGCGTCTTCGTCGGGAACATGACCGGGAACATCGTGATCCTCGGGATGGCGGTCGCGGGGGCGGACGACCTCCCCGTGATCGGACCGGCGATCGCTCTCGGCACGTTCACCGCCGGCGCATTCATCGGCGGCATGGTGCTGCGTCGGCGTCGGAAGATCTGGAGCGGCGGGGTCTCGGTGCTCCTCGGGAGCGGCGCCGCCGTGCTGGGGCTGCTCGGCCTGGCCTACGTCGTGCCGGGATGGTCGGAGTCGTCGGCGCTGGAGCTCGCGGCGTCATCGGCGACGGCTGCGGCGATGGGCGTGCAGGCGGCGGTCGCACGCAGCCTCGCGGTCGCCGATGTCACCACCGTGGTGGTGACATCCACGCTCACCTCCCTCGCCAGCGAGTCGCTCGTCTCGGGAGGGGTGAGGGGGCTGTGGAATCGTCGCTTCGCCGCCATCGCGATCATCTTCGCCGGGGCGCTCGTCGGGGCCCTGCTGCTCCGCTTCGGAGTGGCCGTGCCGCTCCTGGTGGCGGCGCTGCTCACCCTGGTGGTGGTCGCCTGGGGGCATCGCTCGCTCCACGTTCCGGTGTGACGCGGCATCCGCCCGCCCGCAACCTCCAGACACGACGAAACCCACCGGGAACGTCGAGACCCACCGCCCCCGACGTGCGGGGCGATGGGTCTCGACGGCGGTGGTGGGTCTCGACGCGAATCCGTCAGTGACCCGACTCACCTCAGACGCGGCTACGCAGGGCCTCTCCGAGCGCGGCGTCGACGTTCGTCCAGTACTGGAAGAAGCGCTCGCGGATGCCGTCCACCGTGATCGACTTGCCCTGACCGGTCAGGGTCTCGAGGAAGCGTGCGCGCTGCACGTCGTCGAAGACCTCGCGGTACAGCGTGCCCGCCTGACCGAAGTCGTCGTCGTCGCTGTGCAGGGTCGCCGCCGAGCGGATCAGCTCGCCGTCGGACTCCCAGCTCGCCTCGACACCCGCCTGCGGGTCGGCCTCGGGGCCGCCGGCCGCACCGTAGGAGTTCGGGGTGTAGACGCGGTGCTCGGCGGGGTTGAACCGATACTGCATGTTGCCCTCGTGCATGTAGTTGCGGGTCTCTGCAGCGTGCGGCTGGTTGACCGGCAGCTGGTTGTAGTTCGTGCCGACGCGGTGACGCTGCGCGTCGGGGTAGGCGAAGACGCGCGCCATGAGCATCTTGTCGGGCGAGATGCCGGTACCGGGCACCTGGTTGCCGGGCGAGAACGCCGCCTGCTCGATCTGCGCGAAGAAGTTCTCCGGGTTGCGGTTCAGCGTGAACGTGCCCACCTTGATGCGCGGGTAGTCCTTCTTCGACCAGGTCTTCGTGAGGTCGAACGGGTTGAAGCGGTACGCCTTGGCCTCGTCATACGGCATGATCTGCACGTAGACATCCCACTCCGGGAAGTCGCCCGCGGCGATCGAGTCGAACAGGTCGCGACGGTAGAAGTCGGCATCCGATCCGGCCAGGCGCTCGGCCTCGTCGGCGCCCATCGCCTCGACGCCCTGCTTCGACAGGAAGTGGTACTGCACCCAGAAGCGCTCGCCCGCGGCGTTGACCCACTGGTAGGTGTGCGATCCGTAGCCGTTCATGTGGCGCCAGCTGCGCGGCAGGCCACGATCGCCCATGAGGTAGGTGACCTGGTGCGAGGTCTCGGGCGAGAGGGTCCAGAAGTCCCACTGCATGTCGGCATCGCGCAGACCCGAATCGCCGAGGCGCTTCTGCGAGTGGATGAAGTCGGGGAACTTCATCGCGTCGCGGATGAAGAAGGTGGGGGTGTTGTTGCCGACGATGTCGAGGTTGCCGTCGGTCGTGTAGAAGCGCAGCGAGAAGCCGCGCACGTCGCGCCAGGTGTCGGGGGAGCCCTGCTCGCCGGCGACCGAGGAGAAGCGCAGCAGCGTCTCGCTGGTGGCGCCCGGCTGGAAGACGGCCGCGCGGGTGTAGGCCGAGACGTCTTCGGTGACGACGAACTCGCCGAACGCGCCGCCGCCCTTGGCGTGCGGGTTGCGCTCCGGCACCCGCTCGCGGTTGAAGGAGGCGAGCTTCTCGACGAGGTAGCGGTCGTGCAGGACGGTGGGGCCGTCGGCTCCGACGGTGAGCGAGTGCGCGTCGCTCGCGACCGGGGTGCCGGTCTGGGTGGTGGTGGCGGGTTTCGTCATGGTGTTCTCCTTCTGCGCGCGGGTACGGCGAACAGCCCTTCTCCGCGGGTGGCGGGTCGGTGGCGGATGCGTCGGACTACTGCGCGGCGTTCTGGCAGCTGGGGCACAGGCCCCAGAAGGTCACTTCTGCTGTCTGGACGGTGAATCCCCCCGAAGACGACGGGGTGAGGCACGGCGCTTCGCCGACGACGCAGTCCACATCGCCGACCGCCCCGCAGGAGGTGCAGACGATGTGGTGATGGTTGTCGCCGATGCGCCGTTCGTAGAGCGCTGCGGAGCCTGCCGGTTCGATCCGGCGGACGAGGCCCGCCGTCGTCAGGTCCGCGAGGATGTTGTGCACCGACTGGATCGACGTGGTCGGCAGCACCTCCGAGATCGCCCGGTAGAGGCGTTCGGCATCCGTATGGGCCATGGAGTCCAGCGCCTCGAGAACGGCGACGCGGCCCGCGGTCGCCCTCAGTCCGGCGCCGCGAAGCGCCTGATCGAGTGTGGTCTCCATGTCTCCGACCCTACCCGCTCTTTTGAGTGATTCAAAAGTACGGCGTGTCGGCCCGCGTGTCGCCCGATCGCGTGCGTCAGAGGTGCGGCGTGCGTCAGAGGTGGCGGATGCTGTGCCGAAGGCGCGTGCGGATGTCGAACAGCTCGTTGCCGCCGATCACCCGTGTGCCCGGCAGGCCCTGGCGCAGGAGAGTGGGCAGGATGCTGCGGCGCACGACGAAGACGGGCAGACCACGGATGCTCCCGAGAGGCGTCGAGGGCATCGACAGGTCGTCGTCTGGCAGCACCACGATCGCGCCGCTGAAGGTCACGCGGGCCGCCCGGGCGACGGAGCGGATCTGCGCGAGCAGGTCGGTCACGGGGGCGCGGTGCCCGAGGCTGGGGCCCGTGATCTCGCCGCGGCGGAACCCCACGACGCCGCCGAAGTCGGCCGACATCACCCCGTACAGGCCCGACGGTCCGAGGATCACATGGTCGAGGCGGTGCACGGCATCCGCGTCGTCGCCGGCGCTCGCGGGCCCGGTCGCGATCCCGTGCCAGAGCGTGAAGCCCATGCCCAGCCCCGCCACCGCGCGGGCGGTGCCCTCTTCGGCCAGGGCGTCGGCGAGCAGGCGGCGCAGGGCGCGGGGTGCGGCGCGCACGAGGCTCGGGGCGTACGGGTCGGGGATGCTCTCGCCCGCCCACTCCTCGAGCAGTGCCACGTAGCGGGCGCGGCGCCAGGCGCCGGCCTCGCCGGAGGTCTTCGGCCGCGGGCGTGTGTCGGTGCGGACGGGCTCGGGCGCGCGCCATTCGTCTCCGCCGCTGCGCGTGCGGTCGTAGCTCGCGCGGCCCGCGGGGGTGCCGATGAGTTCCCACGCCCGCTGCACCCGGATGAACACCGCCGCATCGCCGCCCGTGTCGGGATGCGCCTCGCGCAGGCGGGCGCGATACGCGCGGCGCAGTTCGTCGTCGTCGGTGCCCGGCGTCACCCCGAGGACCTCGTACGCCGAGGCCGAGAGCGGGCTGTCGAACATCCCCTCAGAATATCCGCGTGGGTGGGGGACGCTTCGACAGGCTCAGCGACCCAGTTGTGCGGAGTGGGTCCCTGAGCCTGTCGAAGGGCCCGCCCCGAGAAACGCCCTCACTCCGGAACGTCGACCACCCGCTCGACACCGACCACGGGCACGACGTCCCCGCCGGATGCCGCGGCCACGGCATCCGTCAGGTGCGCGATCTCGAGCGCCGGCGCCCAGACCTCGAGCGTGGCCGCCGCGCCGTACGCGGGCTCGCCGAGCGTGGCGCCGTGGTGGCCGGCCCAGTCGCGCAGCAGGTTGTCGAAGCGCCCGGCGTCGGCGTGCGCGACCTCGATCCGCACCTGGGTGAGGGCCTCGCGCCGCACCAGCCGGGCGAGGTCGAGCGCCTCCGAGGTCGCGGTCGAGTAGGCCCGTACGAGCCCGCCGGCGCCGAGTTTCACGCCGCCGAAGTAGCGGGTGACGACGGCGACGACATCGGTCAGCTCGCGGCGGCGCAGCACCTCGAGCATCGGGATCCCCGCGGTGCCCGACGGTTCTCCGTCGTCCGACGAGCGGGCCTGATCGCCGAGCAGACCGGTCACCATCGCGGTGCAGTTGTGCGCGGCATCCCACGCCCTCTTGCGGATGCCGGCGATCACCGCCTCGGCCTCCTCGACCGACCCGACCGGCGCGATGTGCGTGAGGAACCGCGACTTCTTGATGGCGAGCTCGTGGTCGACGGCACCCGCGATCGTCGCCGGATACCTGCTCATCCGCCCACCCTATCCAGCCCCTCGAACCGCTCCCGTTGCACTTCTGTCGGTCTGGGCCGGCCATTCCGACAGAAAGTGCGACGGGAGCGGATACCGTCAGGGCTGAGGTGCCTCGTCGACGATCTCGAAGTCGACCGTCCACGACACCCACGGGAGTTCCGCGGGCAGCAGATCGGTGGGTCGGTGGGGATAGACCTCCCGCCCACCGACGATGTGACCGCTCTCAGTGTTGATGTCGATCTCGGAGACGAGAAGATCCCCGAACTCGCTACCCTCATCGAGGTGGGATTCCATTCTCAGAGTCGTCACTGAACCGTCTGTCCGGGCGACCTCGACGCCACTCAGGAGCGCCACCGTGTGAAGGGTGGCCGCCCGCAGCTCGGCAGGCATCACGTCGGTGCTCAGGAAGTGGCCGATGTTCTGAAAGATGATCCAGTCGTCATCCCCGTAGGCGGCGAGCCTCTCGCGAAACCATTCGAGCAGCTTCTCCGGATCACGGGGCATCGTTGCGTATTCGTCTCGGAACGGTTCCCACGATTCGCCCTCCTTGGCGATTCCTCCGGGCAAGGCGACAAGACCGCCCGGGTCGGCATCCCGATCGCCGACCTCCGCCACCATGGCCTCGAAGGCCGGAAGCGTCGCGGGGTCGCCGAACACGTCGCGCACTTCGTTCACCTGTCGGTCGTCGATGATCCAGTCGTCCGCCCGATCGCTGGGCACATAGAGGTCACGGATGCTCCGCTGGAACACGGCACCCTCTGACTGATCGAGGGTCGCTGCGCTGAATCCGAAAACCGGATCACTGGGGTCGAGGTCGGCGTCCCACAGAGTGATCAGGTCGTATGTCTCGCGCATCCGCAGGTACTGTCCGGGTGCGAGAACCGGGTCTGGCGACGTCATGGCCGCGCCGGCGGCATCGTTGAGCACGGCCACGGCGGCAGCGGATGCCGGCGGTGCGGCGAGAGGCGAGACGGTGCCCGCGATGATGACGGTCGCGGCAATCGCTCCAGCCGTCACCGTACCGGCGGCCGTGCCGCCCCAGACCCAGCGTCGGCGCGAGCGCCGCGGGCGAGGCTGGGCGATGCCCCGCATCACCGTAGAGCGGGATCGTTCGATCCGAGCTTGAGCGGCGGGGTCGTGTGCGCCCTCGATCTCACGCACGAGTTCTGACAGTTCCATCGTCGATCTCCTTTCCGATCCAGCTGATTCGCGTGGTCTGTGCGCCGGGCGGCGCGAGTTTCCGACGGACGCGGTGCAATCGCGATCCGACCGTGCCGACCGGGATGCGCAGTGCTTGTGCGATCTCCTCGTGCGACAGATCCGCCCAGGCGTGCAGCAGGAGCGTGTCGCGATCCTTGGGCGACAGTGCGGCGATCCGCGGGGCGAGCAGGCGGATCGCCGCAGCGGCGTCGACCCGCCCGTCACTGTCGTCGATGCCGCCGCCGGTCGTGTGCTCGCCCCGCACAGCGGATGCTTCGACGGCACGCCAGTGCTTCGCCTCGGTCGCTCGGTGCTTCGCGGCGATCCGCACCGCGATGCCGAGCAGCCACGGCCGCGCCGAATCCCACGCGCGGTCGAAGGTGCGACGTCGGCGGAACGCGACGAGGAAGGTCTCGCTGAGACAGTCCTCGGCGGCATCCGCCCCGAGTCTTCGGCGGAGGAAGGCCTCCACGGCCGCCGCGTGGCGGTCGAACACCTCCCCGAACGCCTGCGGATGTCGCTCGGAGCGCTCGATGATCTCGCTGTCAGTGGTCACAACAGGTATTGCCCGTTCGCGCGCGTCGCTTTCACGGAAACTTCTTCTGCTCTCTCGAAAGTGCCGTGGTGCGGTCGGACCGATCGGTGATCAGGACTCTATCGACAACATTCGCGTGCACTTCACCGAATCGATTCGATAGACTCTTTCCCGCGACACGGAGCAGTGCCGCCATCCCCGCATCCGTACTCCAGCCCTGCGAGTCCTCCCTCATGGCAACCTCCCTCACGACGGGCCGTCCGTGGCGCGTCATCCTCGCCTTCTCGATCCCCCTGCTGCTCGGCAACGTCGTGCAGCAGCTCTACCAGTTCGCCGACGCGATCGTCGTCGGGCGGCACCTCGGCGTGACCTCGCTCGCCGCGGTCGGTGCGACCGGACCCCTGCTGTTCCTGCTGCTCGGCTTCGCGTGGGGACTGACGAGCGGATTCGCGATCCCGATCGCCCAGGCGTTCGGTGCGCGGGACAACGCGGCCGTCCGTCGCTCGGTCGCGACCGGCGTGCTGCTCAGCGGCGCGACGAGCGTGATCCTCACGGCGTGCGCGCCGCTGATCGCCGGCCCTCTGCTCGCCCTTCTGCAGACGCCGACCGAGCTCATGCCCGAGGCGACGACGTTCACGCAGATCAGCTTCCTCGGCGCGAGCGCCACGATGTTCTTCAACTACCTGTCGGCGATCATCCGCGCGATCGGCGACTCGCGCACCCCGCTCGTCTTCCTCACGATCTCGTGCGCGCTCAACGTCGGACTCGTCGTGCTCATGGTCGGCCCGCTCGAGTGGGGCGTCGGCGGAGCGGCCCTCGCCACCGTCATCGCCCAGGCCATCTCGGTCGCCCTGTGCCTCGAGTTCGTGCGCCGTCGCCTGCCGATGCTGCACCTGCGTCGCAGCGACTGGCGCGTCACCCGCGCCGACATCGCCGAGCACCTGCGCCTCGGCCTGCCGATGGGCTTCCAGGCCTCGATCATCGCGATCGGCACGCTGACCGTGCAGGTCGCGTTGAACACGCTGGGATCGGATGCCGTCGCCGCCTACACCACCGCCTCGCGCGTCGACGGTCTCGCCGTCGCCCTGCTCTCGTCGCTGGGACTGGCGACCTCGATGTACGCGGCGCAGAACCACGGCGGACGCCGCCCCGACCGCATCCGCCGCGGGGTCAAGGAGGCGACGTGGATGGCGATCGCCGCGGGCCTCGTGCTCGGCGGACTGCTCGTCGCCTTCGGTGCGCCGATGGTGCGCCTGTTCGTCGGCGAGGGGTCGGACGATGTCGTCGATCTCGCGCACCTCATGCTCATCATCAACGGTGCGGGCTACTGGGCGCTCGGCATTCTGTTCGTGCTGCGCGGTGCCCTGCAGGGGCTCGGCCACACGCTCGTTCCGACGGTCACCGGCGTGATCGAGCTGGTCATGCGCGTCGTCGCGGCGGTCGCACTCGGCGCGGTCATCGGGTTCGCGGGCGTCGCGTTGAGCAACCCGCTCGCCTGGGTCGGCGCGATCGTGCTGCTGGTGCCCGCGTACGTGAAGGCGCATCGCGCGCTCGCGAAACTGCCCGTCGCGCCCGCCGAGGCGACCGAGACCTCGGCGATGGCGATCGTCGGCCCGACCGACGGATCGATGGTGGTCGACGCGGTCGTCACCCAGCCGATCCCCGTCGTGCGCAAGCGCGGCCTGCGTCGGCTGACCCTGCGCCCGTCGCGCCGCAGGGCGCGCCGCTGAGGCATCCGGACCCCACGCGAATCGAACGCCGAAACCGCGTCAGAAATGAGCACTTCGGTCGTCTAGTAGAAGAAGGGTTCCGATCGCTGTCCTCCGAAAGGATGACAAAGATCATGCGTGAGACGGATGGGGATCCGCGTACGCTTTTCTACTGTGGAGAGTGCGGAGATTCCGCAGACCGGGGGGTCATCATGACGACAGCTGCCATTGCCAGGGACCTGGCCGGATTTCTGGTTCCGATCGGATGGATCGGCGCGGCGATCGCCGTCGTCTGCGCGATCGTGGCGGGGGCCGCGATCGCTCGCGGTGCCGGTGGGCTCAGCGGCGGAGCGGTCGGGGTGTGGATTCCCGCGGCGCTCCTGAGCTCCACGGCATCGTTCGCCCACCAGTGGCTGCCCCTCATCATCTCGGGCGCGGCCCTGGGCGCGATGCTCGTGCTCGGCGGCATCGTGCGCGCGATCATCAGCGCCGCCGACAACGGGCGCATGACGCGCAGTGCGGCACGAGCGGCAGCGGTGGTCGAGGCGGCGCAGCCCGCCCCGGCCACGACCACGATCCGGGTCCCGGCGCGCGCGCCGAGCACCGCGACCGGCGCGATCGCCGTCGTGCGCTGAGTACCGGCTGGGCCGAGAACGCTCTCAGCGGTAGTCGCGCTCCCAGTGCTGCCCGGCCGCATCTCCGGCCTCGACGCGGGCGGCCTCGCGGGCCCGCAGTTCGACGCGGCGGATCTTGCCCGAGATCGTCTTGGGCAGCTCGTCCACGAACTCGATGACCCGCACCCAGAGGTGCGACGACAGCCGCTCGTTCGCGTAGGCGAAGATCGAGCGCGCGGCTTCGCCGTCGGCCGCGGCATCCGCCGTCAGGCAGACGTACGCCTTCGGCACCGACAGGCGCGTCGGGTCGGGGCTGGGCACGACCGCCGCCTCGATCACGAGGTCGTGCTCGAGCAGCACCGACTCGAGTTCGAACGGGGAGATCTTGTAGTCGGATGCCTTGAACACGTCGTCGGCGCGCCCGATGTAGGTGAGATACCCCTCGTCGTCGCGCACCGCGATGTCGCCGGTGTGGTGGTAGCCGCCGACGCGGGACTCCGCGGTCTTCTCGGGGTCGTCGTAGTACCCGGCCATGAGCCCCAGCGGCGGCTGCGACAGGTCGAGCGCGATCTCGCCCTCGCTCGCCCCGTCGACGACCTCGCCGGTCACCGGGTCGAGCAGCACCACCGGGTACCCGGGCAGCGGCCGCCCCATCGAGCCGACCTTCACGGGCTGCCCGGGAGAGTTGCCCACGCAGCACGTCATCTCGGTCTGCCCGAAGCCGTCGCGGATGGTTCCACCCCACGCGTCGCGCACGCGGTCGATGACCTCGGGGTTGAGCGGTTCTCCGGCGCCGACGAGCTCGCGTGGCGGGTGGGTGAGGCGGGCGAGGTCGGCCTGGATGAGCATCCGCCACACCGTCGGCGGCGCGCAGAACGTGCTCACGTGGTGGGTGTCCATGACCTGCATGAGGGTGTTCGCATCGAAGCGCGCGTAGTTGTAGACGAACACGGTCGCCTCGGCGAGGAACGGCGAGTAGAAGCTCGACCACGCGTGCTTCGCCCAGCCGGGCGACGAGATGTTGAGGTGCACGTCGTCGGGGCGCACGCCCAGCCACCACATGGTCGACAGGTGCCCGATCGGGTACGAGACGTGGGTGTGCTGCACGAGCTTCGGACGGTTGGTGGTACCCGAGGTGAAGTACAGCAGCGAGGTGTCGGTGGCGGGCGTCGGGCCGTCGGGCTCGAAGACCGTCGGGGCATCCGCCGAGTCGGCGAATGGCTCCCAGCCCGCCGGGATGCCGTCGCCGATGCCGATGCGCAGGATGCCGTCGTCGATGTCTGCGAGACGGTCGCCGAGGGTGCCGAGCGTGACGACCGCGCGGGCGCGGCCGTGATCGATCCGGTAGGCGAGGTCGGATGCCGACAGCAGCGTCGAGGTCGGGATCGACACCGCGCCGATCTTGGTGATCGCGAGCATCACCTCCCACAGCTCGATCGTGTTGCCGAGCATCACGATCAGGTGGTCGCCCCGACGGATGCCGAGACCGGTCAGCCATGCGGCGACCTGGTCGGACCGGCGGGAGAGTTCGCCGTAGGTCCACGACCGCAGCGAGAGGTCGGCCTCGACGATCTGCACCGCGGGGCGGTCGGGTGCCTCGCCGGCGACGACGTCGAACCACTCGAGCGCGAAGTTGAACTCGTCGACCTGCGGCCACGCGAACCCCGCGCGGGCGGCGTCGTAGTCGGTCGCGTTCGCGAACAGGAAGTCGCGCATCTCGCGGATGGTCTGCGTGGCGGCGGTGGCACTGCGGGTCATGCGTTCCATCCTCGCGCAGGTCCGTCGCTCCCGTCGCGCGAATGGCTGATTCCGGAACGAGCCGATGCCGCCGCTAGCGCGCGAGCAGCCCGGCGCCGTCGCGCAGCTCGAACACCAACTGCGTCTCGGTGCCGCGCACGACCGGATGCACGGTGATGTGCTCGAGCACGATGTCGCGCAGCGCCGTCGCGTCCTCGACGGCGACGTGCACGAGGAAGTCGTCGACCCCGGCGACGTGGAAGACCTGGAGCACGCGCGGCACGCTCGCGAGCGCGTCGAACAGCGCGGTGACGCTGGGGCCGGTGTGGTTGGCGAGGCGCACCTTGATGATCGCCTGCAACGGATAGCCGACGGATGCCTCGTCGAGGCGGATCCGGGTGTCGCGGATGATCCCGCGCTCGCGCAGCGCCCGCACGCGGTGCGCGCAGGTCGACTCGGCGAGGTTCAGGCGGTGGGCGAGCGCCTTGTTCGTGATGTCGGCCTCGCGGGTGAGCACGGCGAGCAACGCGAGGTCGGTCTCGTCGAGCGGAGATCCTGGGGGTTTGGGCAACGTCGGGTCCTCCTCGGCATCCGTTGTTGCTCAGAATAGCGAGATCGCCATGATCGGCGGCGGATGCTGTCGATTCTCACCGCCCACGCCGCGATTCGCGCAACATGGAGGGATGACCGCCCCGCTGCATCCCGACACCGTCGCCGTCCACAGCGGCCGCTCCGACCTCGCGGATCTCGGAGTGCACGCGCTGCCGATCGACCTGTCGACCACGAACCCACTGCCCGACGTCGAGCGCGGCGGCGACTCCTACGAGGCGATGGCGACCGGTGGGCGCCCGCCCGCCGACGGCAGCCTCGTCTACGCGCGCCTGTGGAACCCGACCGTCGCCCGCTTCGAAGAGGCGCTCGCCGAGATGGAGCACGCCGAGGCATCCGTCGCCTTCGGGTCGGGCATGGCGGCGATGACCGCCGTGATCCTCGCGCACACCAATGCGGTCGGCAAGCGCCACGTCGTCGCGGTGCGCCCGCTCTACGGCGGCACCGACCATCTGCTCGGCTCGGGGCTGCTCGGCGCCGAGGTCACCTACTGCCATCCGCACGAGGTGGCGGGCAGCATCCGTCCCGACACCGGGCTGGTGGTGCTCGAGACGCCCGCCAATCCCACGCTCGACATCGCCGACATCGCCGAGGTCGTCCGTCTCGCGGGCGAGGTGCCGGTGGTCGTCGACAACACGTTCGCGACACCGATCCTGCAGAACCCGATCGATCTCGGTGCGGCGATGTCGCTGCACAGCGCGACCAAGTACCTGGGAGGGCACGGCGATGTGATCGCCGGAGTCGTGGCCTGCGGCGAGGAGACCGCCGAAGCGCTACGACGCGTACGCGCCGTGACGGGTGGCCTGCTCCACCCGCTCGGCGCGTACCTGCTGCACCGCGGGCTCGCGACCCTGCCCGTGCGCATGCAGCGCCAGCAGGAGAACGCCCGCCGCATCGTGTCGTGGCTGCTCGACCGGCCCGAGATCACCGAGGTCTTCTACCCCGGGCTCGACGGCGACCCGCACGGCATCCTCGACCGTCAGATGCGCGGCACCGGGGCGATGATCGCGATGCGGATGCAGGGCGGGTATGCCACGGCATCCGCCGTCGCCTCGGCCACCACGCTCTTCACCCACGCGGTCTCGCTCGGCGGTGTCGACTCGCTCATCCAGCACCCTGCCGCGCTCACGCACCGACCGGTGCCGGCCGAGGCGCGCCCCGCCGCCGACGTGCTGCGCCTGTCGATCGGACTCGAGGATGCCGACGACCTGATCGCCGACCTCGCGACCGCGTTCGCCGGGCTCGCGCCCGCCGCTCAGAGCTTCGGCAGGATGACCGTTCCGGTCGAGAGCCGCTCGGTGGGCATCCGGTCGCGGTTGTAGGTGATGTCGCGGTAGCCGTGCGGGGTCGGGTTGCCGTCCTCGTCGAGGCTCACGAACACGATCTTCTCGATCGTGAGGATGCGCTTGCGCGTGATCATGTTGCGCGCGACGGCCCGCATCGTCAGCGAGGTGCGGCCGAAGTGCGTGGCCGTCAGACCGATCTCGATCAGGTCGCCCTGCACGGCGGAGGCCTCGAAGTTGATCTCCGAGATCAGCTTCGTCACCGCGCGGTAGTTGCCGAGCTGCACGATCGCGTAGATCGCGGCCTCCTCATCGATCCACTTCAGCAGGCTCCCGCCGAACAGAGACCCGTTGGCATTGAGGTCTTCCGGGCGCACCCACTTGCGGGTGCGGAAGTTGATGCCGTCCTCGGACCACGAGTTCTCTTCATGCTTGGCCATGCCTCCAGCCTAGGAACCGCGTGAGTCGGCGGTGTTACGCGCCGTGAAGGGGCCCTCTGCCCAGGGCGGATCGGCCGAGGGCAGATTCCGGCGTGCGCGAGGGGCGACCGGCGGATGCTGGGGGCATGAGCGAAGAGAACCCCCTCCCGCAGTTCGGGCCCGAGGCCCGACGCGCCCTGTTCCACGAACGCGTCCTGGTGCTCGACGGCGCCCTCGACGACGACAACGGCACGCTGCTGATGACGCAGCTGCTCACCCTCTCGGCCGAGGATGCTGCGACCGACATCGCCCTCTGGATCCACTCGCCCGGCGGCTCCGTGCCGTCGATGCTCGCGATCCGCGACATCATGCGGCTCATCCCCAACGACGTCTCGACCCTCGCGCTCGGGCTGGCGTGCAGCGCCGGGCAGTTCCTGCTCTCGGCGGGCGCCGCGGGCAAGCGTCGGGCGCTGCCCCACGCGCGCATCCTCATGCATCAGGGCTCGGCGGGGATCGGCGGATCGGCGGGCGAGATCGAGACGCAGGCCGACGACCTCCGCCACATGCGCGACACGGTGCTCGGACTCATCTCCGATGACACCGGGCAGACCCGCGAGCGCATCTTCGAGGACTCGCTGCACGACCGCTGGTACACGGCCGAGCAGGCGCGCGACTACGGCTTCATCGACGAGATCGTGTCGTCTCTCTCCGAGGTGATGCCCCGGCGACGTGCGCGGGTCGGGCTGGGGGCGGGCGCATGAGCGGCTACACGATCCCGAACGTGATCGCGCAGCATCCGCGGGGCGAGCGCGTCATGGACGTGTACTCGCACCTGCTAGCAGAGCGCGTCATCTACCTCGGCACCGGCATCGACGCGGGCGTTGCGAACGCGCTGATCGCCCAGCTGCTGCACCTCGACGCCGACAGCCCCGAGAGCGCGATCCAGTTCTACATCAACAGCGAGGGCGGCGATCCGGGGGCGGCGCTCGCGATCTACGACACCATGCAGCACATCCGCCCGAGCATCGCGACGACGTGCGTGGGACAGGCGATCGGACCCGCCGCCCTGCTCGTCGCCGCCGGAGCAGCGGGGGAGCGGGCCGCACTCGCGCACGCCCGACTGGTGCTGCACCAGCCGGCGGGGCAGTCGCGCGGGGCGATCCCCGACCTGATCCTCGCGGCCGACGAGGTCGTGCGGGTGCGCTCCGACATGGAGGAGATCCTCGCCCGGCACAGCGGCCGCACGGCCCGGGAGCTGCGTGCCGACACCGACCGCGACCGCGTGTTCACGGCATCCGCCGCCCAGGCCTACGGACTGATCGACACGGTGCTGGGGGAGCGGGGGTAGGGGCGCAGGGCGGGCCCTTCGACAGGCTCAGGGACCCAGGCTTGTTGGGCCACCGCCCTGGGTCGCTGAGCTTGTCGAAGCGCCCCAGCCCCGGGAAAGTCAGGCCGCGAGGGCGAAGACCGATGCACGAGCGGATGCCGGCACCGACGCCGTGCGCAGCTCATCGGCCACCGCGCTGGTGAGCTCGATGAGGCTGGTGTCGAGTGCGCCGGCGATCGCCGCGATCATCTCGCTCGACGGCTCCTTGCGCCCGCGCTCGACCTCCGAGAGGTACTGGGGCGAGACGCCCGCGGTGTCGGCGGTCTCGGTGAGCGTCTCACCGCGGTCGTGGCGGCGTCGGCGCAACTGCTCGCCGAGGAGGTGGCGCCACAGCGGCTCGGGGTCGCTCGGGCGGGGCGTGCGCGGGAAGGGGACGATGTCGGCCATGCCTCACGGTACGACGCACGGTTCCCGGGCATCCATCGTTTCTGCTCAGAGCAGAACACGCTGGGGGTGGCTCGGCGTAGCGACGAGGCCGCCTACAGCGCCGCCGTCACCCCGGGCAGCAGCTTCGTGAGGATGCCCGCGAGCTGGCGGCGTTCCTCGTCGCTGAGCGGGTCGAGCACGAGTTCGCGGATCTGCTCGACGTGCACGGGCGCCGCCTCGCGCAACAGGTCGCGCCCGGCCGGGGTGAGGGCTGCGGAGAGCGTGCGCTTGTCGGCGCCGCACGAGGTGCGTTCCACCCATCCGCGTTCCTCGAGCGAGTCGATCGCGTGGCTCAGTCGCGACCGGCTGAGCCCCGCGATGCGGGCGAGCTCGGTCATGGTGGTCGCCCCGCCGTCGATCTGCCCGGCGAGCATGATGAGGATCGCGTACCGCGCGTGGTTGAGCCCGACCTCGTCCTTCAGCGCGCGATCGAGCACCTGTGGCAGCAGCTGCACGAAGCGGATGACCGGCAGCCACGTCTGCATCTCGGCGTCATCGAGCCGGCGCGGGTGCCGCACGGCATCCGTCTGTCCGTCGATCCGCGCGTCCATGCTCACGCCGCCGAGAGGTCGATGGTGTGCGCGGTGTGGTCGCGCTTGGCCTCGAGGTAGCGGGTGTTCGCCTCCGAGAGGTGCACTCCGGTGGGCACGTGCTCGGTCACTCGGATGCCGAGGGCCTCGAGCTGGCGCGCCTTGTCGGGGTTGTTGCTGAGCAGGCGGATGCCGTCGACGCCGACCGCCGCGAGCATCTGAGCGGCGACGGTGTAGTCGCGCTCGTCCTCACCGCGACCGAGGGCGACGTTCGCCTCGTAGGTGTCGAGGCCGGAGTCCTGCAGCGCGTAGGCGTCGAGCTTGGCGTAGAGGCCGATGCCGCGACCCTCCTGGCGGAGGTACAGAAGGAAGCCGCCCTCGTCGGCGATGCGTTCGACGGCCTCGCGCAGCTGGGGGCCGCAGTCGCAGCGCTGCGAACCGAAGACGTCTCCGGTGAGGCACTCGCTGTGCGGGCGCACGAGGGGGGCGGGTCCGCCGTCGGCTGCACGGTCGAGCGCCGCGCGCCAGTCGCCGAGGCCGAGGAGCAGGTGCTCGCGTCCGTCGACGAGGCCGTCGAAGGTGACGACGTCGGCGGTGGTGGAGTACCCGTCGGCGAAGGCCATCGGTACGCGCACGCGGGTCCGCTCGGAGGCGAGGGGAACCACCGTTGAACTTTCAATCATGTGGGGTAGAACGCGGCACGGCCGGGTCTATTCCCGGGGCTCCTCGGGTGACGGTGCCCGGTCCCGCCGCCACACGAACTTCAGCTCGCTCGCGAGGGTGCCGAGCACCACGAGTCCGCCACCGACCAGGGCGAGGGCGGGCAGGCGCTCGCCGGCGATGCGCCCGATCACGCCCGCCCAGACCGGCTCGCCCGCGTAGATGATCGTCGCGCGCGTGGGGGAGACCGACTTCTGCGCCCAGTTCATCGTGAGCTGGATGAGGCAGCTCGCCGCGCCCAGCCCGATCGCGCACACGACCCACACCCACGAGAACGCAGGGAACCCCTCGCCGACCAGCGGCATCGTCAGCAGTCCGAGCACGCCCGCCGTGAGCAGCTGCACGATCGTGATGCGTCCGAGGTCGATGCGCCCGGCGAACACGCTGATGAGGATGATCTCGGCCGCGATCGGCAGAGTGCTGATCATCGTGGCGATCTCGCCGGCGCCGAGGGTGAGGGAGAACGCGTCGGGTCCGGCGATCAGCACGAGCCCGACGAACGCGAGCGCCGCCCCGACGAACGCCATCGCGGGCGGGCGTTTGCGGAACACGGCCCACTGCGCGAGCGGCACCAGCGGCACGTACATCGCGGTGATGAAGGCGGAGGTGCTGGAGTCGATCGTCTGCAGTCCGACGGTCTGCAAGCCGTAGCCGAGATGGATCATGACGCCGATCGCGACGCCGGCGCCGATGTCCCGCCAGCGGATGCCGCGCAGCACGCGGTGGAAGATGACGACGCTGATGAGTCCCGCCACGAGGAAGCGCAGCCCCACGAAGAACCAGGGACCCGAGTGCTGCATCGCCCAGTGCACGAGCAGGAAGGTGCTGCCCCAGACCGCGGTGATCGCGATGAGGGCGGCCTCCTGCGGGCGGAAGCGCATCCAGCGCAGACGAGTGGGCAGCGCGGGGCCCTTTCTCGACGGCTGCCTCATCGAGGATAGCGCCGTGCGGGATGCCGGAAGATCACGAAGAATGTCGGCTCCGAGCGGATGCATCGAACGCGTCGGTAGCCTCGCTGCATGAGCAACTTCGTGAGCCCCGACGAACTGAGCGACCTGCGAGAGCAGGGTGCCCCCGTGCGCGTGATCGACGTGCGCTGGCGGCTCGACCGTCCGGACGGCCACGCGGAGTATCTCGAGGGCCACATCCCCGGTGCCGTCTACGTGCCGCTCGACTCCGAGCTCGCGACGCACGGCGAGGCCTCCGAGGGCCGCCACCCGCTGCCGTCGACCGAGACCCTGCAGCGGGCGGTGCGCCGATGGGGTGTGCACGACGGCGATCTGGTCGTCGCCTACGACGATGCGAAGGGCCTCGCCGCTGCGCGGGCGTGGTGGCTGCTGCGCCAGGCGGGCGTCGACGTGCACGTGCTCGAGGGCGGCATCCGCGGATGGATCGCCGCCGGTCACGATGTCGACACGGCCGATGAGTCGCCCGAGGAGGGCACCGCATTGCTCCGCGAGATCGGCGACGACGCCCTGTCGATCGACGAGGCGGCGGCGTTCCCGGCATCCGGGGTGCTGCTCGACGTGCGCGCTCCCGAGCGCTACCGCGGTGAGACCGAGCCCCTCGACCCGATCGCCGGGCACATCCCCGGCGCCGTCAACCTGCCCACGATGCTGCACCTCGACGCCGACGGACGCATCCTCGACGCCGCGACCGTGCGCGCGAACCTGGCCACCGTCGGCATCGCCGAGGGCACCCGCGTCGCGGCGTACTGCGGCTCGGGCGTCACCGCCGCGCACACGGCGCTCGTGCTCGACGAGGTCGGCATCGAGGCGAAGGTCTTCCCCGGTTCGTGGAGCCAGTGGTCGAACACGCCGGGGCGTCCGGTCGCGACGGGCGATCAGCCCGGCTGACCCGACGGATCCGATTCGGGTTCGCGCTCGCCGAAGCCCCAGCGCAGCAGCAGCGCGCCCGGCCCGAACGCGCGGCGCACCTGGTGGATCGATGTGCCCGACTCCAGCGTCACCGGCGTCGCCGTCTGACTCTGCGGAGTGTCGACCTGCTCCTCGAACCAGTCCGGCAGCGCCTCGGGATGGAACCTCGTCCACACCAGCAGTTCGCGGCACTGGCGGGCGACGGCGTGCCCGGTCTCGAGCTGCGGCGGGTACCCCGGCGGATACGACACCGACCACTCGACCATCGCCGTGTTCGGCGCCGTGAGCGGTGCGTCGAGCTCGAACAGCACGCCGTGCACCTCGCCGTTGGGGTGCGAGTAGCGATTCGCGATGCGACCCCCGAAGTCGGCGGCGAACTCCGGCGCGGGAGTGGGGATGCCGGGGGTGAGCTCGAGGAACGGGATCGCCGTGATGGTGCCGATCGTCGACTGCACGATGCTGCGCGTGCGGCTCTGCACGACGTGCCCCTCGATCCCGACGTCCGTCACCGAGTGCGTCGTCAGCTCGCGCGAGGTGTCGGGGTACTCCGCACCGAGCGCCGCGAAGGCCTCCTTCACGGCTTCTTCGATGGCGTGCTCGTCGATCGGGAAGAGGTTCGGTCCGAGCGGCCCCGTTCGCGACGACCGCAGCAGCCCGGTCAGCGCACCGCGGTCGAGGTGCAGGAGCTCCTCGATATCGGCGACCGCGGCCAGCGACTGTGCGCCCTCCGGATGCCGCGCCCCCGAGCGCCAGTAGCTCAACGTCGCCATCGACACCTGGTTGCCGCGGGCGCGCAGACGCTCCTGCACCCACGACAGCGTCACGCGGCGAGCGTTGATCGCATCCCTGAACGCGGCGGGGAAGCCGGGCCCGTTCGAGGGCTTCAGAAAATCTTCACTCTCCATCACAGACCCCCTCCGGTATGTGAAGAACTGCTGTTTAGAGTGAGCTTACGACCGCACGAGGCCACCCCTGGGGACCTGGGTGACGAAGTGGGGTCGACGTGATCGTCTCGACGCAGGCAGGGTGCCCGACCTTGCGGAGGATGATCGGGCGCAGCGATGCCCCCGTGCTGCGTACTCGTGGGGCCCGATGATCGATCTGGGGAGATCCATCGGGCCCCGCGAACAGCCCCGTCCTTCCGCCCCGGCGCCCCCGCGTAGACTGGGAGCACAACCCCGGAGGACTCTGGATCTTCATGTCTGCCCCTTCCCGCACCTTCACCGTGCGCAACGTGCAACTGCTGCGCGCGCTGTTCGCCGCCGTCGCCGCCCTCATGATCACGTTCTCGTCCGATCACTCCGCGGCGGTGGGTCTCTCGGTCTTCAGCGGCTTCGCGATCGCGACGGCCCTCGTGATGCTGCTGTCGGTGTGGTTGGTGTTCCCCGCGGGATCGCGGTGGCCCGCCGTCGTGATCGGCCTGCTCAGCGTTGCGGCCGGCATGGCGACCGGCATCCCCGTGTGGCGCACGAATGACGTCTTCTTCATCGTCGTCGGCGCCTGGGCGCTCGCGACGGGTCTGACCGAACTGCTCGCCGGCATCCGCGCTCGCCGTATCGGCACGGACCCGACGGCTCGTGACTCCATCATCATCGGGTCGTTCGGCATCCTGCTCGCCGTGCTGCTCTGGGTGATACCCGCCGGCTTCACCCACGACTACACGATCAAGGAAGCGGGCACCTTCGAGCTGACCGGCATCATCCTCGGGGTCGGGATGCTCGGCGGCTACGCCGCGCTCGTCGCCGTCTTCCTCGGCATCGCCGGACTCACGCCCCAGAAGGCGGATGCCGTCGCCCCGGCATCCGTTCCCGCCGAGAGCGGAGACGCCCGATGAGCGAAGAGAAGCCCACCCGCCGCGACATCCTGCGGCCGCTGCACCTGCTGGGCATCGCCCTCGCGTGCGGTGTGTTCGCGATGATCGTGACGCTCGTCTCGACCGGTGCCTTCACGGCCCGCGTGAACACCGCGATCGCGAACGGCAGCTACGAAGGCCTCACCCCGGTGATGCTGGGACTGGTCGTCGGCGGCGGTGCGTTCATCGTGACGCTGCTCATGCTGGCGATGCTGATCCTGGCCGTCGACCCGGCCGACGTCACGAAGACGGTCGACCGTCCTGTGCTCTACGACCCCGAGTCCGACGACGGCACTGCCGCGGGCGACGCCCGCACCGACCGCACGGAATAGTCCTGCCGGCGGCGTGCCCGCCTGGCGCGTGTCATAAATCAGGAAAACCGTGGCCGCCGAGTGGGGTGACCCGCGGAATCCCGCGGACCCGCCGATCGCAGTCGACCGATCTTCCTGAATTAGTGCACGCGCGTGCCCGAGCCGAACGCAGAAACGCACCCCGCCCGATGGGCATGGGGTGCGTTTCTGCGTGGCGGAGAGGCGTCAGCGCGCGAGGCGCTCGGCGATTCCCGTGTACGTGGCGGGGGTCAGCGCGAGCAGGCGCTGCTTGGCCGCGTCGCCGATCTCGAGGCCCTGCACGAACTCGGCGAGCTCGGCGCCACCGACGCGGTGTCCGCGGGTGAGCTCCTTGAGCAGGGCGTACGGGTCGGTGATGCTCGAGCGACCGGCGACGACCTCGGCGCGGATGACCGTCTGGATCGCCTCGGCGAGCACCTCCCAGTTCACGTCGAGGTCGGCGAGCAGCACGTCGCGCGACAGCGAGATCTCATTGAGCCCGCGGCGCAGGTTGTCGAGCGCGAGCAGCGAGTGCCCGAACGCGACGCCGATGTTGCGCTGCGTGGTGGAGTCGGTCAGGTCACGCTGCAGGCGGCTCGTGACGAGCGTCTGCGAGAGCGACCCGAGCAGCGCGGCCGAGAGCTCGAGGTTCGCCTCGGCGTTCTCGAAGCGGATCGGGTTGATCTTGTGCGGCATGGTCGACGACCCGGTCGCACCGGCGACGGGGATCTGCGCGAAGTAGCCGAGCGAGATGTACGTCCAGATGTCGGTGGCGAGGTTGTGCAGGATGCCGCCGGCGTGACGCACGCGGTCGTAGAGCTCGACCTGCCAGTCGTGCGACTCGATCTGAGTGGTGAGCACGTTGAAGCCGAGACCGAGGCCCTCGACGTACTCGCGGGCGATGGTCGGCCAGTCGGCGTCGGGGTCGGCCGACAGGTGCGCCGACCACGTGCCGGTCGCGCCCGAGAACTTCGCCAGGTAGTCGGATGCCGCGATCTGGCCGCGCACGCGCTCGAGACGCCACGCGAACACGGCGATCTCCTTGCCCATGGTCGACGGGGTCGCGGGCTGGCCGTGGGTGCGCGAGAGCATCGCGGCGTCGGCGTGCTCGACCGCGAGTTCGCGGAGCTTGGCGATGACGGAGTCGAGGGCGGGGAGCCAGACGCTCTCGACCGCGCGCTTGACGGTGAGCGCGTACGAGACCGAGTTGATGTCCTCGCTCGTGCAGGCGAAGTGCGTCAGCTCGGCGATGGCGTCGAGGCCGAGCGTCGAGAGGCGGTCGCGCACGAGGTACTCGATGGCCTTGACGTCGTGGCGGGTGACCGCCTCTTTCTCGGCGAGCCAGTCGATCTCGGCCTGGCCGAAGTCGCGGTAGAGGGCGCGGAGGCGGTCCTTGTCGGCATCCGACAGGGGGGACGTCTCGAACAGCGAGCGGTCGGTGAGGGCGATGAGCCACTCGACCTCGACCTCGACGCGGGCCCGGTTGAGGCCGGCCTCCGAGAGGAAGTCGGCGAGTCCGGTGACGGCGCCGCGGTAGCGACCGTCGAGGGGGCTCAGGGGCTGCGGCGGAAGCGAAGGCTGGAAAGTCAGGGGAATCCTCCTGATCGGGCCCGTCAGATGCGGGGCGTGCGGGGCTGGCGCAGGGCGGGTTCGAGCTGACGGAACAGCCCGCGAGTCGCCGTCTCGATCATACCGAGCACCGAATCGAACATCTCGGGGCCGGCGTAGTAGGGGTCGGGCACATCATGGGTCGAGGCGTCGGGGTCGAAGCCGAGGAGGAGGGTGACCTTGCCCTCCTGGTCCTCGTCGCGCGCCCACTCGCGCAGGATGCGCTCGTGCGTGCGGTCGAGGGCCACGATGAGGTCGTTCTCGAGGAAGGATGCCGCGGTGAACTGCTTTGCGCGGTGCTGCGATCCGTCGTACCCGCGGCGGGCGAGCGAGTCGATCGTGCGGTGGTCGGCGCGCTCGCCGAGGTGCCAGTCGCCCGTGCCCGCGCTGCGCGAGACGATGCGCGAGCCCAGCCCCTGATGCTCGGCGAGGTCGCGGAAGACGACCTCGGCCATCGGGGATCGGCAGATGTTCCCCGTGCACACGAAGATCACGCGAAAGGGATCCGGGGATGTCACAGAACCATTCTGCCGCTCCCGGGCCGTCGTGCACAGTTCGGGGTCGGACTCATCCTGCACAGCTCGCGATCGAGCGATGCTCTGCACCGCTCGTGCGCCCACGGTGATCGCCGAGTCGTCGCGCGGCGCAGGCTGTGGGCATGTACTCCTCGATCGCCCTCCCGACCACCGATGAGTGGACCCCGTACGACCTGTCGATGTGGCAGCAGGCCGGGGCTCAGCTCCGCGTCGCCCTCGACTTCACGCAGACCGCAGCGGCGACGCTCGATCCGCTCGTCGACGAGACCGAATGGTCGTCCGACGGGCTGCGGTCGCTGCACGAGACGATGGCCGAGCAGCGCGGACTCGTCGCCCTCGAGGTGATGATCCTGGAGTCGACCGAGGCGGAGCAGCGAGCGGTGGGACTCGGATGAGCGACGACCTCGACATCCGTTACGGCGGCGCGATCTCGGTCGACACCGAGGTGCTGCGCGACATCGGCACGCGGTTGGCCGCGGCGGCGGGGTCACTCGCGCAGGGTGCGGCCGCTGCGGGTAACGCCTATGCGCTGCTCATGGGATCGGCCGCCTGCCGTTCGTGGAGCGGCTTCGATGCGCTCGGACGCAGTCGCACCCGACTCGACGAGCTGCGGCTTACGGCCGAGACGACGGCGTCCTCGACGCTGCTCATGGCGGATGCGTACGAGGTGGTCGAGCTGCGCGCGCAGGCGGAGGCGCTCGCCGCGAGCGATGCCGCTGCGGCGGCTGCCTTGAACGCACGGGCCGACGAGATCCTGGATGCCGATCCCCGGGTCCAGGGCCTCGTCACTGCCCTCGTTCTGGACTGGGGCACGCACCGGTTCGACGGACTCGATGCGCAGGTCGGGTTCGGTACGTCGTTCGGTGGACTCTTCGGCGGGATCGGTATGGCGGCGGCCTTGCTCGGCAAGGGGGTGATCCCGAAGGGGACGACGCTGCAGGGCAGGGCGGATGCCGTGCGCGTCACCCCGGTCGCGACGACGACCCCGAAAGCACCGCCGACGTCGCTGCCGGAGGCCCTCCAGCGGTTCCCGAACTCCGGGGGAGCGCAGGTGCGGGTGGAGAAGTACACGATGCCCGATGGGACGAACCGCTTCGTCGCGTATGTGAAGGGCACCCAGTCGCTCCTCAGCGGGGGGAAGGAGCCGTGGGACATGAAGTCCAACGTCGAGCTCTACTCGAAACAGAAGTCGGCCTCCTACCAAGCGACGCTCGACGCATTGAAGGCATCGGGCGCGAAACCGGGTGACCGGGTCGATGTCGTCGGGCACTCGCAGGGAGGGGCGATCGCCTCGCATCTCGCGATGGACGACGTCTACGACGTCGGTGTGGAGATCACCGCGGGAAGCCCGGTCGAGCCGACGCTCGACGACGACCAGACGCTCGTGCAGTTGCGGCACACCGACGATGTCGTGTCTTCCCTGGCCGGCGGCGGATCCCCCGGCGGGACCGGTTCTCCCGACAGCTTCACCGCGGAGCGCGTCGGCGATCCGGTCGAGGGTCTGCAGGATCTCACGCTCGAACCGCACATGCTCGATACCTACGTCGAGACCGCCGAGATGGTCGAGGAGTCGGGTGACCCGCGGGTCGACGGGCTCGACGGCCTGTGGAACGAACTCGGTCAGGCGGCCTCGGTCACGTCGACCGACTATCGGGCCGAGCGCGTGCTGCCCGAGGACGTGGTGGCACCGGGCGGGTCGCCCGCACCGGCACCGGTCATCGGAGACGAGTGGTGGCGACGGAAGGACGTGCTGTGACCTCAGTCGCGGCGGCGCTGCTTCTTCGCCTGCGGGCGCAGGATGAAGCCGAAGATGCCGTTGATGATCGAGATGATCAGCGCGGCGACGACGCCCCACCAGAAGTGGCCGACCGTGAGCCCCCAGCCGAAGCCGCTCGTGATCCAGGCGGTCAGCCACAGCAGGAAGCCGTTGATGACGAACCCGATGAGCCCGAGGGTGAGGATGTACAGCGGGAACGCGACGATCTTCACGACGGTGCCGATGATCGTGTTCACGAGCGCGAAGATCGCGGCGACCGCGAGCAGCGTGAGCACGAGCTGCAGCGTCTCGCCCGGAGGGAACGCGATGATGCTCACCTGCAGCGCGGGGATCAGCGTCACGACCCACAGGGCGAACGCGTTGACGACGACTCGGATGATGAAGCGCATGGTCCGCCCAGTCTTCCACGCGGGAGTGGTGATTGTCAGGAGGACTCGTCCGCTGCGCTTCCCTCGAGCACTCGTAGACTCGTCCTCGTGACCGACCCGATCCTTCCCCGCATCCGCCCCGCCATCGCCGCGCTCGCGCCGTACCGCCAGGGCAAGCAGGCGGGACCCGATGCGTTCAAGCTGTCGAGCAACGAGAACCCCTTCGACCCGCTGCCGTCGGTGGTCGAGGCGATGCAGCACATCACGCCGATCAACCGTTACCCCGACGCCACGGCGCTGCGGCTGCGCGAGCGCCTCGGTGCGCGGTACGGCGTCGAGCCCGACCAGGTGCACGTCGCCGCGGGCAGCGTGTCGATCCTGCATCAGCTGATCCTCGCCACGGCATCCGTCGACGACGAGGTCATCTACGCGTGGCGGTCGTTCGAGGCGTACCCGAGCCTGCCGCTCATCTCCGGAGCGACCGGAGTGCCGGTCCCGCTCACCGCCGACGCGCGTCACGACCTCGACGCGATGGCGAATGCCGTCACCGACCGCACCCGGGCGATCATCGTCTGCACGCCCAACAACCCGACCGGTCCGATCATCACGAGCGGCGAGTTCGCGGCCTTCGTCGAGCGGGTACCCGCCGACGTCCTGATCATTCTCGACGAGGCATACGCCGAGTTCGTCACCGCGCCCGATGCTGTCGACGGTCTCGCCGAGCGCATCTTCGACCGGCACCCGAACGTCGTCGTCCTGCGCACCTTCTCGAAGGCGTACGGACTCGCCGGCCTCCGCATCGGCTACGCGATCGGCCACGAGAAGGTGCTCGATTCGGCCCGCGTCACCGGCGTACCCCTCTCCGTGACGGCTGCGGCGGAGAACGCGGCCATCGCGAGCCTCGACGCCGAAGCCGAGCTGCTCGAACGCGTCACCGAGATCGTCGCCCGCCGCACCCGCCTCGTCGCCGGGCTCCGCGCCCAGGGCTGGAAGGTGCCCGACTCCCAGGGCAACTTCGTCTGGCTGCCCGCCGGCGACCGCACCGACGAGGTCGCCGCGGCTTTCGTCGCCGGCGACATCGTCGTGCGCCCGTTCTCGGGCGACGGCATCCGCATATCCGTCGGAGAGCATGAATCGGTGGACAAGGTCCTACAGGTTTCTGAATCCGTTGTGCGGACTCTCCAGCCCTAGGCACCGTTCCTCGGATAGCGTGGAACGGTGAGCTCGTCAGAGAACGAAATCGTCCGCGTCCTCGAGGCAGACGGCCGATTCGCCCCTACCCCCGCTGCGGAGCGGTACCTGTCGCTGATCGAATCGATCAGCGATGCCGAACTCGAGCAGTTCTACCGCGACATGGTCGTCATCCGCGCCATCGACACCCAGGCCACCAACCTGCAGCGACAGGGGCAGCTGGCGCTCTGGCCGCCGAGCCGCGGCCAGGAGGCGGCGCAGGTCGGCTCGGGTCGAGCGGCCCGTGCGCAGGACACCATCTTCCCGTCGTACCGAGAGCACGTCGTCACCCGCATCCGTGGCGTCGACCCGCTCGACATCATCAAGCTGATGCGCGGTGTCTCGCACGGCGGCTGGGATCCCGCCGATCCCAAGAACGGCAACACCCGGCTCTACACCCTCGTGCTCGGGTCGCAGGCACTGCACGCCACGGGCTATGCGATGGGCCTGGCGTTCGACGGCCGCTCCGGCAGCGGTGACGTCGACCGCGACGAAGCGGTCATCGTCTACTACGGCGACGGCGCCTCCAGCCAGGGCGACGTGCACGAGGCGATGGTCTTCGCCGCCAGCTACCAGTCGCCGACGGTCTTCTTCCTGCAGAACAACCACTGGGCGATCTCGGTGCCGGTATCGACGCAGTCGCGCGTTCCGCTCGTGCAGCGCAGCGCCGGCTACGGCATCCCCAGCGTCCGCGTCGACGGCAACGACGTGCTCGCGAGCTACGCCGTCTCGCGCACCGCGCTCGACGAGGCGCGCACCGGCCAGGGGCCGCGCGCGATCGAGGCGGTCACCTACCGCCTGGGCGCGCACACCACCAGCGACGACCCCACCAAGTACCGCGGGAACGACGAAGAGGAATCGTGGGCGCAGCGCGACCCGATCACCCGCATGCGCGCGTTCCTCGAGAACCGGGGAGCGGCGGCATCCTTCTTCGCCGACGTCGACGCCGAAGGCGCGGATGCCGCGGAAGACCTCCGCGCCCGCACGGTCGAACTCGGCCCGCCGCCGGTCAGCCGGATGTTCGACCACGTCTACAGCGAGGCGCACCCGCTGATCGCCGAGCAGAAGGCGTGGCTCGCGAAGTACGAAGCGTCGTTCGAAGGAGGAGCGCAGTGACCCTCGAGACGATGCCGTTCAGCAAGGCTCTGAACGCCGGTCTGCGCAAGGCCATGGAAGACGACGCCAAGGTCCTGCTCATGGGCGAGGACATCGGCAAGCTCGGCGGTGTGTTCCGCGTGACCGAGCACCTGCAGCGCGACTTCGGCGACAAGCGCGTGCTCGACACCCCGCTCGCCGAGTCGGGCATCGTCGGCACCGCGATCGGACTCGCCATGGCCGGGTTCCGCCCGGTGGTCGAGATCCAGTTCGACGGCTTCGTGTTCCCGGCCTTCGACCAGATCACCACGCAGCTCGCCAAACTCACCAACCGGCACGAGGGCTCGTTGAGCATGCCGATCGTGATCCGCATCCCCTACGGCGGGCACATCGGCGCGGTCGAGCACCACCAGGAGAGCCCCGAGGCGTATTTCGCGCACACCCCGGGCCTGCGGGTCGTGTCGCCCTCGACGCCGAACGACGCCTATTGGATGATCCAGGAGGCGATCGCCTCGAACGATCCCGTGATCTTCATGGAGCCCAAGAGCCGCTACTGGCCCAAGGGCGAGGTCGAGCTCGAGGCATCCGCCGCCCCGCTGCACTCCTCGCGGGTCGTGCGTGCGGGCTCCGACGTCACCCTCGTCGGACACGGCGCGATGGTCACGACGCTGCTGCAGGCGGCTGCGCTGGCCGAGTCGGAGGGCACGAGCTGCGAGGTCGTCGATCTGCGCTCGATCTCGCCGATCGACTACGCGCCGATCCTCGACTCGGTGCGCAAGACCGGACGCATGGTCTACGCGCAGGAGGCCCAGGGCTTCGGCAGCATCGGCAGCGAGGTCGCCGCGACCGTCATGGAGCGCGCGTTCTACGCTCTCGAGGCGCCGGTGCTGCGGGTGTCGGGCTTCGACACCCCGTTCCCGCCCGCCAAGCTCGAGGGCGCCTACCTCCCGGATGCCGACCGCATCCTCGAGGCCGTCGACCGTTCACTCGCCTACTGAGACGTTCCGAAAGGACCGCAGATGAGCACGCAGAACTTCACCCTTCCCGATGTCGGCGAGGGCCTCACCGAGGCCGAGATCGTCACGTGGAAGGTCGCGCCCGGCGACACGGTCGCGATCAACGACGTCATCTGCGAGATCGAGACGGCCAAGTCGCTCGTCGAGCTGCCCTCGCCCCATGCCGGAACGGTCGGCGAGCTGCTCGTCGCCGAGGGCGCCACGGTCGAGGTCGGCACCCCGATCATCACCTTCGTGCAGGCGGATGCCGCGGCTCCGGCCGCTCCGGCCCCGGCAGCTGCCGCGCCCGCCGCGGAAGAGGGCGGCGGATCCGTTCTCGTCGGCTACGGCAGTGGGGGAGGAGCGACCTCGCGTCGCAAGCGCCCCGCCGAGCGCCCGGTGCGCTCGTCGGTGGGCGTCATCGCGAAGCCCCCGATCCGCAAGCTCGCCCGCGACCTCGGCGTCGACCTCACCACGGTCACCCCGAGCGGCGCCGACGGCGAGGTCACCCGTGACGACGTCATGAAGCTCGCCTCGCAGGCGAGCGTGTTCCGAAACATCGAGACCCCGGAGTGGGGTGCCGTGCGCGAGGAGACCGTGCCCGCACCGCAGAACGCCCCGGTGGGTCTCGCCCGCGGTGTCGCGCCGGTCGCGGCATCCGTGTCGGTGTCGGATGCCGAGCGCACCGAGTCGATCCCGGTGAAGGGCGTGCGCAAGGCGACCTCCTCGGCGATGGTGCAGAGCGCCTACTCGGCCCCGCACGTCACCGTGTGGAAGGACGTCGACGCAACGCGCACGATGGAGCTCGTTAAGCGCCTCAAAGCTGCGCCCGAGTACGCCGACATCAAGGTGTCGCCGCTGCTGATCGTGGCGCGCGCCGTGATCTGGGCGCTGCGTCGCACCCCGATGATCAACGCGGCCTGGATCGAGACCGAGAACGGTGCCGAGATCGCGGTGCGCCACTACGTGAACCTCGGTATCGCGGCTGCGACTCCTCGCGGCCTGCTCGTGCCGAACATCAAGGACGCGCAGGACCTCGGCATGAAGGACCTCGCCCGCGCCCTGAACCGCCTCACCCTCACGGCCCGCGACGGCAAGACCTCGCCCGCCGACCAGCAGGGCGGCACCTTCACGATCACCAACATCGGTGTATTCGGGATGGATGCCGGCACCCCGATCATCAACCCCGGTCAGGCGGGCATCCTCGCCATGGGCACGATCAGCCAGAAGCCCTGGGTCGTCGACGGCGAGGTGCGCCCGCGCTGGGTGACCACGGTCGCCGGATCCTTCGACCACCGCGTGGTCGACGGCGACGCCATGAGCCGCTTCATCGCCGACGTCGCATCGGTGCTCGAGGAGCCCGCGCTGCTCGTCGACTGACGGGTGGCCCCGGTGAAGGTGCTTTTTCGCCAATCGAAGTCGAACCAACTCGGCGAAGTTGATCAACAACTACGTAGTTGATCCCGGTGTTAACAGGGATCCCGGGTTGGGAGGCTGTGAGATGGCACGTAAGGAAGTGCGAGCTACCCCCGCGATGCTCTCTCCGCAGTGGCCGAGCCAACCGTCGTCTGATCCGGCCGGTGAGGCTGCTCGTCGGTTCACGCTGAACTTGCAGGTGGCCATCGGCGAAAAGTCTGTTCTCCTCGTCGCTCGGGATGCTGGTCTTGGTGAAGGTACGATCTGAAAGATCCTGCTGGAGGAGCCGTGGCCGGACCTCCGCACGATATGGAAACTGGAGTCGGCCCTCGAGTCTCATCTCTACACCCGGAGCTAGCTGTCGTTCGATTGCGGGAAGAGGAACGGGTCGGTTCGGTCGGTACCTTCGCGCTCAAGCTCGCTGGCGTTCGGTCAGCTGAGTCTGCTCCAGGTAATCGCTGGCTCGAAGCGCTTCAATGTCGCGAACGGCTGGTGTTCGCGGAGTGTGCCTTGGGCACATATGAACCAGGCGAACACGAGGACGTAAGACGTGAGGAGCGCGATGCTGAGGGAGAGGGAAGATGCTGAGGAGTGAGTAGTCCTGCGCTGAGACGAAGGTGAAGCTCAGGGCGGTCGCGGCGAGGATCACGGATGTCCCGAGCGGCACGACGACGGTCATGAAGGTCTGCCAGCCGATAAGGAACACGCTTCCGTAGGCGAGGTTCGCCTCGCTTCGGCGAAGTCCTTCATCAGTCACGCTCAGGCGAGCGTCAACTCTGCGAAGAACTCTCTCGTGGGCAATCCGCGACTCAGCCACGCCGGCCCTGAAGCCGATCGACCCCAGGGGGCCTTGAGGTGGAGATCGGCTCCGATGTCGGTGGTTGACAGTAGCGTCTAAGAGTCAGTGCACACCACTTGCTGAGTCCCTGGGGAGGAACCATGACTGTCGACCTTGCTGCTTTGATGGAGACGATTGCCGATGACATCGACGAGGAACTGAGTTCCACTCCTGATGTAGTGGTGAAGAGCCCGGAGAGCTTCGATGTGACGAAGTTGCCTATCAATAAACGCGAGTGGCATCGCCTAGATGATGTCGTCGCCGTTGCTGTCGACTTGAAGGGGTCGTCAAAGATGAGCACGGGCAAGCATGCGGCTTCGACGGCAAGCATCTACGAAGCGTCGACCGACAATGCGGTTCGTGTGCTTCATGACTTCGACGCGGACTTCATCCAGATTCAAGGTGACGGAGCGTTCGGTCTCTTCTGGGGAGAGTCGCGTTACGAGCGAGCGATCTGTGCAGCCATCACTGTGAAAACATTCAGCGAATACTTGACGCACAAGATCCAGGACAAGTGGCCGGACGCGCCCGCCACGGGATACAAGGTTGGGGTTGCTAGCGGCAGGGTGCTGGCCAAGAGAATTGGGACACCGCGCAACCCCGCGGAGCAGGAACCCATCTGGTCGGGAAAGCCCGTGAACTACGCAGTGAAGGCAGCACAGACTGCCGACGCCGGTGAGCTGATAGTGACGGGCGACGTGTGGGACGAGATCGAAGACAACGACTATCTGACCGCTTCCTGCGGCCACAGCGGCGAGGAATCGTCGGAGGTCGCCGATCTGTGGGAGAACATCGTCATCGAGAACGTGCCAGACGACGCCCGCGACGGGCGGGTTTTGCGCTCAGTGTGGTGCAATAAGTGCGGCGTCGAGTTCTGCAATGCCATCCTCTCGGGCGAGACCTCTCGCGAGGAGGCGAAAGCGGTGGCTGAGAACTCACGGCAGTCCGCCCTGCTCGCTGACGGGCTGAAGAAGGTGCGTGAGAAGCGGAGGAAGTTGCGAGCGGCGCACCTCACCGGTCTGCGCCGGCGGTGAGCTCTTCGGCCTTCTCCCAAGGCGCGGGGAGTCTCGTCGCTAGAGCGATTCGACCCATCCCTCCATGTCCTTCTTGACGAGGTCACCGACGTACACATTGCCATGACTGGCTAGCCATGTGAGGCTCAGCAGTGTCGCGTCCGCCTCTGGCAGGTTGCCGTAGATGTCACTCCCCACGTAGATCGGCTTGTTGTAGCCTCGGCCTGCTTCGTGGGCAAGGTGTGCTGCACTGTTCACGACGTCGCCCATGTACACGACGTCGTTGATCCCGCTACCGCTGAATCCGGCTTTTATCATCAGCGTTCGGCCGTAGTCGACCCCGATGCCGATCTCCAGCGGCTCGATGTCCGACTTGGCGTAGTGGTGGTTGAGCAGCTTCAATAGCGTGTTCGCAGTGCAAGCGGCCTCAAAGACGTTCCTAATGTCCGGCTTGTACGGGGTGTTGTACACGGCCCACACGCAGTCGCCCACGATGTTGACCTCACGGACGCATGACACGGAGTTCAACACCGCGACCATCTCCGAGATGAACGCCCGGTATATCTTGGCCAGTGTCGGGCGCGTGTACTTCGTTGTGAGGGCGGAGGATCCACGGATGTCGATGAAGATCGCGGAGCTCTTGCCGTAGAATCCATTGGTGAAAGTGAGCTTGTCACGGTCCGGTAGCGAATTGGTTTGCTCGAAGGTCCCCGAAGGCTGGCCGAGAATCGCTTTGATCCGCTCCGAGCTCGAGACGTAGTCGAAGGGCTTGAAATTGCCGTCCACGACGACTCCTAACCGTTGGAGGCTCCGATGAGGACAGCAACCGCCGTGACGGCCGCACCCGCGAGAAGCGCGGTACGTATCGCCCACTTCACCCAGAAGTTCTTCGTCGTGGCGATCCCCGCGTTCGTATGAATTTGGTCTGAGAGGTCCCTGGTGAGCTCGACCGGGTCCGCGGTGAGCGCACGCATCACGTCGCTGTATTGGTGACGCTTGTCCTTGAAACCCTTGGTGATGCTGCCGTAGAAGAGACGATTCACGACATCGTCGACCTCTACCTCTTGATCCACGCTGTTTTTCTTCTTCTTTCGCTTCTCCGTGAACCGAGGCGTGAGTGTCCAGCCACACAATGCGCCGGCGGCGACCAGGAACACGCAGGCGAGGACGACCAACGCGTCGAACCAGAACGTTCGGTGCTGAAAGTCCTTCACGAGATTGAAAGTCATCGTGCCGAGCACGCCTGTGAACGCAAGCGTCACCGCGGCCTTGGCGTCGGCGTGACGGATCCACTCATTGACGAGAGCCAGGGCTTTCCACGCATGCTCCGGGTTGGGGTCAGGCGCCGCTTTGACCTGCGGCTCGGGTACAGCCACTACTGCTGCGACCACGTCGGGTGTCTCCGTCGCGCCGTCCGTCGCAAACACTGCATCGGAGGTCTGGGTCGTTGACCGTCGCCTGAAGGCGTCCAGAGGGTTACGCACGCCGCCAGGCTATACGGCGCCGGGGGTTGGCGCGTAGCTAGTCGGCGCGGACTTCGAGCTTCGGCCGAGGGTGCGGGGGAGCGCGCTGCAAAGCTCGTGCCTCTGGAGGGAGGTCGCGCGGTATCAAGTTCTTCGCGCTAAGCCCCCGTATTTGAAAACCGCACACGTGAGAACTGCGCTAGTCCGGGCAGATCAATGACGGGGCAGACCTCGCGTCCCGTCGTTATGCACCGATCTCGTGGAGAGAAATCCCAAGGTTCGCCGACCGCTTCTATGGCCCCAGATCCAGTGTTTCCGGGGATGCTGCACCGGATCACATAGTTTGACGATCCCGGCAGGACAGGCCCTTCAGCGAATTCAATGTTTGTTTGGATCAATGTGATGGATCCGGATCACGATAAGAACGGTCCAATAACTGATAGGTGGCCCCGGTGACGACGGGGGACCCTCACGTCGTCACCGGCCCCGGCTCAGCCCGGTAGCTCCATGCGCACGGTTGTGCCGTCGAGGACGAAGGCGACGGCCACCGGGCGCTGAGTGACGTTCTCGGGGAGCGTGAAGACGTGCGTGGTCATCGCCATGTCGGCCGTGCACGGGTTGTTCGACGAGTACCGGAAATCGACCGTGACCGTGCCGGGGTCGTCAGCCGACACCGAGGCCGCGACGAGGGGGCAGCTCGAACTGCCGAACGTCACGATCCCGAAGGATTCCTCGCCGTCGACCCATCCCGCGACGGGCTCTGCGGCGATGAGATGGGGTTGAGGCCCGCTCCAGTCGTCGGGGAGGCCGGGGACGACCTCGTCAGCGGCGGACTGATTCATTCCGCAGCCGGTGAGGAGCAGGGCGCCGCCGGCCAGAAGTCCCACCAGCACGCGTCTCATGGAACCATCCTGGCGGCGGCGGATCGCAGTGACAAGGCGGACGGGGCGTAGCCGAGCCGATCGTCCCTAGCCCTGTGGCAGCGTCGCGAGCGTGGCGGTCGTTCCGGTGGCGGGATCCCAGCGCCGCACGCTCGTAGCGCGGCTGTGAACATCGCCACCGATGCAGCCGAGCGCGGTCTCGAGATCGGCGAGGCGCAGTCGGCGGGCGAGGGTGACGTGCGGGGTCCACTCGCCCGGGGCGGTGTGCGGGGCATCCTCTCCCGGGCCGATCGCGGTGTGGACAGTCGCGTGAAAACGCTGCAGTTCTGCGGTGGGCAGGACGCTGCGGACGAGCACGCGACGCTCACCGGTGCCGAAGAGCACCGGGGCACCGAGCGTGATCGGGAGCGCGGGGAGATCCGTGAAGACGCCCGCGTCGAGCGGCGGCAGCTCCGTCCGAGCGGCCAGGGTGATGTGCGGTCGATTGCTCGCCGAGGTGTGTCCGGCGAGGCTCGACAGACCGAGCGCGGCGAGAGCGTCCCACTCGGCTCGCACCGAGTCTTCGGCAGCGGCGTCGAGGAGCAGCTCGATCGTCGACGGGGATCTCCGGGCCTCGCTTTCTTGCATGACCCGATTATCCCGCCGGGGGAGGCATACGCCTCCGAATGTCGTGGCTCGGATTTATACTTCGCTGAACTATAAGCCCGAGCCACGAGGAGCCGCATGAACCAGCCGAGCCCCTACACCCCGGGTGAAGTCGCACGAGCTGTCCCCGGTCGTTCGGCCCAGATCCGCTGGTACACGGAGCGGGCCGAGGATGTTGCGATGTTGGGTCGCTTCGTCCCGCGTGTGCGCGTGGACCACGCGGCGCGAGGTATCGGCAAGACGAGTCTGCTGCGCGAGGGTGAACGGATCTTCCGGCAGAAGGGGGCGGCGACCGTCTGGGCGACAGTAAATCAGGATGAACCGCTGCTCCCGACGCTCGTCGCCCAGCTGCGGTCCCTCCTCCCGCTTCCGCAGCAGAAAACCGCCGAGTTGATCGATGCCATCGACAGCGTGACGGTGTCCCTCGGCGGTGGGCCGGCGAAAGCATCCATCACGATGAAGCCCGACGTCGCCGCGGCATCGGCGAGCGGGGTGTTCACGCGGGTTCTCAAGGCTGTTGCCGACTCGGTCGGTGGAGTAGCCATCCTGATCGATGAGATCCAGTCAGCGGACAAGCCGAGCTTGAGAGCACTGGCCAACGCGTGGCAGGAGCTTCAGAGCGACCCGCAGCAGCCCGCCGCCGGACTGTTCATGGCTGGGCTCCCTGGTTCTGTCGACCACATCATTTCCGCGGCCACGTTCGCGGAGCGATTCGACTTTCAACCGCTCCTCGGAATCGACACGCAAGGATCGACGGAAGCGCTACTTCGTCCGGCGCAGGATCTGAAGGTCATCTGGGCGGAAGACGCTCTGACGAAGGCTGTCGAGAACTCCAATGGCTATCCGCATAAGGTGCAGCTCATGGGTGAGGCAGCATGGGAGGCGGCGAGCAGCCCATCTGAGGGCGCAAGGATCACCAAAGAGCACATCGAGCAAGCCATTCCGGTCGTGGAACGCAAGATGCGAGCGATCTTCGCCGCAAGATGGCGGTCAGCCTCGACGAAGCAACGCGAGTTGATGATCGCGATGGCCGAACTCGGCGGAGACGATGTCAGGCGGGACGAACTAGCGAATCGTCTGGGTTTGTCGACGACGGCGATATCCGTACCCCGAGATCGACTCCTGCAGAAAGGGCTCATCGACGCTCACCAGCACGGCCGGCTCTCCTTCACGCTGCCGGGATTCACAGAGTACGTGCTCGAGGAGCGCTAGACGTCGGAAACGGATGCCGCGGCGCTACGCGAGCACCGACAGACGTTGCTCCGCGAGAAGCGGCACCGAGCTCTCGCGCGCCGCACGGCGGGCGGTCGCGACGGCGCCGACCGACACGACCTCGGCGCCGAGCTCGGAGGCGAGCACGAGGGGCGCGGGAAGGTGCAGCTCCGCGGGCAGCAGGCGGCGGGCGACCTCGAGCACGGGTTCGATGCTCTCGGCCACGGCGCCGCACACGATCACGCGGGCCGGGTCGTACATGCTGCCGAGCACGCCGACGATGCGGGCGACGACGGCGCCGACGTGCTCGGTGACGAGCAGGGCATCGGGGTCGCCCGACGCGGCGAGCGTGAGCACGAGGCGCGGGTCGATGCGCTCTTCCGCCACGAGCCGCCCCAATGCCGACGACGGCGCCACGGTGCCCGAGGCGACGGCATCCCGTGCCGCATCCTGCACCGAGTAGGGGAGGCCGACGGCCGAGCCGACGCCCATGATGTGGTCGAACACGACGCCCTCGCCGACGCCGCCGTGGGCGCCGTGCAGCACGTGCCCGTCGACGACCACGCCGCCGCCGTAGCGTTCGCTCGCGATCAGGGCGACGTAGTCGCGGCATCCGATCGCCCCGCCGACCGCGCCCTCGGCGATCGCCGCGAGCTGTGCGTCGTTCTTGACGTGCACGACCGGCGCCCAGCCGCGCAGCGCCTCGGCGAGCCTGGGGTTCGTGCGCTCCCAGAAGCCGTCGGGGTGCGGGGGAGAGATGCCGTTGCGATCGACGGGGGCGGCGACGCCGGCGCAGACGGCCAGCACCTGTTCCCGCGTCACTCCGGCCTCGTCGAGAGCGGCGCCCAGGCGTTCGATGATCAGCGCGCGACGATCGGCGGCGGGCTGCGTCTGCGACACCTCGACGCGATGGTGCACGAGATTCCGGTCGAGCAGGTCGGCGACGGTGACGGAGAGGTGCGTGTCGCCCGCGTCGATCCCGACGACGACGCCGAGGTCGGGGGAGAGGGCGAAGCGCCGGGCGGGTCGGCCGGAGCGATAGCTGCCGGCCACGCGGGCGTTCGGCAGTTCGCGCAGCACGTCGGCGCCGACGAGCGTGTCGATCGCATCGATGGCCGTGGAGCGGGTCAGCGAGGTCGCAGCCATGACGTCGGTGGCGGTGAACTCGCCCGCGCTCCAGGCGAAGTCGAGCACGGCGCCGACGCTGGCACGCCCCGTGCCGAGCCCCGCGGTGATGTCTGCCACGCTCTTGCCTTCCTGTCGTCTGAATGAGAGAGTACCTTCCAGCGGAGTAAATTCGCTCATTAGATTTAGTTATCGGATCTAAAAACCGGAAGGACGACGGTGTCTGGAGAACGAACACGCGCGTTGCGGCTGATCGCCGGGGGCCTCGGCCTCACACTGATCGGTGCCGCCCTCACGAGCTGCGCAGCCGGCTCGGGAGCGGAGACCATCCGCTTCACCTTCAGCAAGCGCGAAGCGATCGAGTTCATGACCGAACGCGTCGCCGAGTACAACGCCTCGCAGGACGACGTGAAGGTCGAGATCGACACCTCCGGCGTCGACGTCGTCTCGGCCAGCTTCGTGCGCGGCAACCCGCCCGACATCATGCTCGGCAACTACAACTACGAGATCGCCCGGTTCGTGCAGCGCTGCGCGCTCACCGATCTTTCCGGCACCGACGCCGCGGCCACCATCCGCGACGACCTCCAGCCGCTCATGGACCAGTACGGCTCCTGCGAGGGTCGCACGAGCGCCCTGCCGTATTCGGTGATGGCGGCATCCGTCATCTACAACAAGGAGATCTTCGAGGCCCAGGGCCTCGAGGTCCCGACCACCTGGGACGAGCTCATCGCCGTCTGCGATCAGCTCAAGGCCGCGGGCATCGACCCGTTCTACGGCACCTTCAAGGACGACTGGACCGTCGGTCAGGGCTGGTACGACTACACCGCCGGCGGATCGGTCGACGTGATCGACTTCTTCGACGCGCTCGCCGAAGAAGGCACCGAGGTCGGGCCCGACGCCCCGGTCTCGTTCGAGAAGGACTTCGCCGAGCCCATGGATCGCATGATGCAGCTCGCCGAGAACTACACCAACGCGGATGCCGCGAGCAGGGCGTACGGCGACGGCAATCTCGCCTTCGCGAAGGGCGAGGCGGCCATGTACCTGCAGGGGCCGTGGGCGTTCAGCGAGATCGCGAAGACCGCACCCGACCTGCAGCTCGGAACGTTCCCGCTGCCGATGACCGATGACCCGGACGACCTCGAGGTGCGCGTCAACATGGACCTCGCGGCGATGATCCCCGAGGGGTCGCGCCACCAGGAGGCCGCCCGTGACTTCCTCGAGTTCCTGTATCAGCCCGAGAACATCGAGGAGTACAACGCCTCGCAGCTCGGCTTCACCCCGACGACGGATGCCCCGGCCCCCGACGACCCGCGCATCGAGGGGATGATCGAGTACTACGACGAGGGCAAGATCTACCAGGGCCCCTCGGTGCTCGTGCCCAAGACCCTGCCGATCTTCAACTACGCGCAGGCGATGGTGCTGGGCGCTTCGACGCAGAACACGCTGCGCACCATGGACGCGGACTGGGCGCGCATCGCGTTCCGCGCCCCGATCCCGTCGACTCAGGACAACGCCTCGGCAGAGGAGCCGGCATCATGACCATCACTCCGACGATTCCGACCGACACCACGGCGGTCATCACGGGCGGCAAGCGCGGCATCCGTCCTCGCACCCGCCGGGTCGAGCCGATCTACTACCTGTTCCTGCTGCCGACGCTCGTGATCTTCACCCTCGCGATCACGGTGCCAGGGGTGATGGGCATCTTCTTCAGCTTCACCGACTCGATCGGCATCGGCGAGTGGAGCTTCAACGGCTTCACGAACTACATCGCCATGTTCAGCGACCCGGCGATCCTGCAGAGCTACCTCTTCACGTTCGGGTTCTCGATCGCCACGGTCATCGTGGTCAATGTGGTCGCGTTCCTGCTCGCGGTCGGGCTCACCTCCCGCATCCGCTTCAAGACGGGGCTCCGCACGATCTTCGTGATCCCGATGGTGATCTCGGGCATCATCATCGCGTACGTCTTCAACTTCCTGTTCTCGAACTCGATCCCCGCCGCGGGGGCGGCCACCGGCATCCCGTGGCTGCAGACGAGCCTGCTCGCCAACCCCGACCTGGCCTGGGTGGCGATCGTCATCGTCACCGCGTGGCAGGCCGTGCCCGGCACGCTGCTGATCTACATCGCCGGCCTGCTCTCGGTGCCCGGCGAGGTCTACGAGGCGGCGAGCATCGACGGCGCGAGCAAGACGCAGCAGCTCACCCGCATCACGCTCCCGCTCGTCATGGGCTACGTCGTGATCAACGTCATCCTCGGGTTCAAGGGCTTCCTGAACGCCTACGACATCATCGTCGGCCTCACCAACGGCGGCCCCGGAACCTCCACCCGCAGCGTCGCGATGACGATCATCGCGGGCTTCAACGGCGGCGACTACGCCTATCAGATGGCCAACGCGACCATCTTCTTCATCGTCGCCGTGCTCATCTCCCTCCTCCAGCTGTCGCTGACGCGCGGAAGGAACGCACTCTGATGTCGACGCAGACGATCACCACACAGGTCGCGGGCAAGAAGCCCCGCGTGCGCATGGAACGGGTCAACTGGTCGGGCACGATCATCCTGATCCTGTGCGCGGTCACCGTTCTCCTCCCGCTGTACGTCACCGTCTCGATGGCGTTCAAGACCACGGGCCAGGCGGTCGACGGCAACGCGTTCTCGCTGCCGGCGCCGTTCAGCATCGACGGGTTCGTCGAGGCGTGGAACCTCACGAAGTTCCCGGTCGGCGCGGGCATCTCCCTGCTCGTCACGGCGGGCACCGTGATCGCGACCATCGTGCTCGCGGCCTTCGCCTCGTACGCGATCGTGCGCAACTGGGACCGCCGCCTCTTCCGTTACTCGTTCTTCTACCTGCTCGCGGCGATGTTCATCCCGTTCCCGGTCGTCGCCCTGCCGCAGATCCAGCTCACCGGTCGCTTCGGGCTCGACAACCCGTTCGGCGTGATCATCCTCGCGACGATGTTCCAGCTGAGCTTCAGCGTGCTGCTGTTCACGGCGTTCCTGCGGTCGATCCCGATCGAGCTCGAGGAGAGCGCCCGCATCGACGGCGCCACCACGTGGCAGACGTTCTGGAAGCTGATCTTCCCGCTGCTCGCCCCCATGAGCGCCACGGTCGGCATCTTCGCCTTCCTCTACGCCTGGAACGACTTCATGATGCCGTCGCTCATCATCTCCGACCCGGCGCTGCAGACGCTGCCGGTGCGGCAGAACCTGTTCCAGACCCAGTTCAGCAACAACTACAACGTGTCGTTCGCCTCGTACCTGATGGCGATGGCCCCCGCGATCCTGGCCTACCTGTTCACGCAGCGCTTCGTCATGGAGGGCGTCACGCAGGGCGCCGTCAAGGGCTGACACGAGAACCACCGCAAGAAACGAAGGAGCACTCCCCGATATGACCGATTCGCTTCTCACCGAGACCCGCGAAGACGACAAGACGGCAGCGTGGTGGCGGCAGGCCGCCGTCTACCAGATCTACCCCCGCAGCTTCGCCGACGCCAACGGCGACGGGCTCGGCGACATCCCCGGCATCCTGTCGCGCGTCGACTACCTGTCGGCGCTCGGCATCGATGCGGTCTGGCTGAGCCCGTTCTACCCGTCCGAGCTCGCCGACGGCGGCTACGACGTCGCCGACTACCGCGACGTCGACCCGCGACTGGGCACCCTCGCCGACTTCGACGCGATGGTCGAGGCACTGCACGCCCGCGGCATCCACGTCATCGTCGACATCGTGCCGAACCACTCGTCGGATCAGCACGCGTGGTTCCAGGAGGCGCTCGCCGCGGGCCGCGGTTCGGCCGCGCGCGAGCGGTACATCTTCCGCGAGGGCACGGGGCCCGACGGCGCCGAGCCGCCCACCGACTGGGTCTCGGTGTTCGGCGGGTCGGCGTGGGAGCGGGTCGAGGACGGCCAGTGGTACTTCCACAACTTCGCCACCGAGCAGCCCGACTTCAACTGGGATCACCCGGAGGTGCGTGCGGACTTCCTGAAGACCCTGCGCTTCTGGTCGGACCGCGGGGTCGACGGCTTCCGCATCGACGTCGCGCACATGCTCACCAAGGACCTCAGCGAGCCGCTGCCCTCTCGCGCCGAGCTCGACGCGATGGACCGATCCTCGGGCTCGCACCCGCTGATCGACCGCGACGACGTGCACGAGATCTACGCGGAGTGGCGGCAGGTCTTCAACTCGTACGACCCGCCGCGCACCGCGGTCGCCGAGGCATGGGTCGATACACCCGAACGCCGCGCCCGTTACGCCTCCGCCGAGGGGCTCGGGCAGGCGTTCAACTTCGACCTGCTCGAGGCCGACTTCGACGCCGCGCAGTTCCGCGAGATCGTCGACGAGAACCTCGCACAGGCCCGGCAGAGCGGGTCGTCGACGACGTGGGTGCTCTCGAATCACGACGTCACCCGCCACGCCACCCGTTACGGCCTCGCACCGCTGCAGGGTCGTGCGGTGAAGCAGGGCACGGAGTGGGTCGCGGCCGGCGGCCCCTCCGAGCTGCTCGATCGCGAGCGCGGTCTGCGTCGCGCGACGGCCGCGTCGCTGCTGCTCTTCGGCCTGCCCGGCAGCGCCTACCTGTACCAGGGCGAGGAACTCGGGTTGCACGAGGTCGCCGAGATCTCGCCCGAGCAGCGACAGGACCCGGCGTTCTTCCGCGGGGCGGAGTTCGACGGACTGGGTCGGGACGGATGCCGCGTGCCGCTGCCGTGGAGCGCCGATGGCGTCTCGTTCGGGTTCGGGGCGGCCGCCGCGCACCTGCCCCAGCCGGAGTGGTTCGCTGATCACGCGGTGGATGCCGAGGCATCCGATCCGGCGTCGACGCTGTCGCTGTACCGTGAGGCGCTGCGCCTGCGGCATCCGCTGCAGACGGGTGAGACGCTGGAGTGGGTCGAGACCGGTCGCGCCGACGTGCTGCGCTTCGCGCGTCCGAACGGATGGCAGATCGTCATGAACTTCGGCACCGAACCGTTCGATCTGGGAGCGGATGCCGCGGACGTCGTGCTCACGAGCATCCCGCTCGAGGGCTCGTCGCTTCCGGGCGAGGCCACGGTCTGGATCGCCTCGGCGGCGCTGCTCGCCTGACACCCGTCCGGCCGCGTCGAGACCCATCACCGCCGTCGAGACCCATCACCCCGCACGTCGCGGGTGGTGGGTCTCGACGCGAGTGATGGGTCTCGACGGTGGGGAGGAAGCACGTCTGCGGACGCCGATTTGATAATGGTTCTCATTAGCGTTTAAAGTGAGAGCATGAAGAAGCCCGTGATCGTTCTCGCCCTCGCATCCGTCGCCGCCCTGGCGCTGGCCGGATGCTCCACCGCCGCTGCGGGAGAGGGCGCGAGCGACGACGGCACCATCACGGTCGTCGCGAGCACCAACGTCTACGGCGACATCGCCTCGACGATCGGCGGCGACCATATCGACGTCGAGTCGATCATCACCTCCGCTTCGCAGGACCCGCACTCCTACGAGGCCACCGCCCGCGACCGCCTCACGGTGCAGAAGGCCGACCTCGTGATCGAGAACGGCGGCGGATACGACGCGTTCATCGACACGCTCCTGCAGGACGCGAACGACCCCCACGTCGTCACGGCCGTCGAGTACTCGCACGACTACCCCGGCAACGAGGCTCACGACGACCATGCCGACGAGGACCACGCTGCCGACGACGCAGCGACCGAGGCGCCCGCCGAGGAGGAGCACGACCACGAGCACGCCGAGGGTGAAGAGGGCCACGAGGGTCACGACCACATCGAGGGCTTCAACGAGCACGTGTGGTTCGACCCGCACACGATGATCCACGTCGTCGAGGCGATCTCCGACGAGCTCTCCGAGCTCGACCCCGAGGGCGCCGACGAGTTCGCCGCGAACGCGGCCGAGCTCACGGCCGAGCTCGAGGGCTTCGAAGCCGACCTCGCGTCCATCAAGGCGGATGCCTCGGGCATCGACGTCTTCCTCACCGAGCCGCTGCCCGGCTACCTCGCCGCGGCCGCCGGATTCACCGATGTCACCCCCGAGGGCTTCGCCGAGTCGGTCGAGGAGGGCACCGATGTCGCCCCTGCCGTTCTGCTGCAGGCACTCGACGTGATCGAGAGCGGCGAGGTCACCGCTCTCCTCACCAACGCGCAGACCGGTGGTTCCGAGACGCAGCGCGTCGAGGATGCCGCGAAGGCCGCGGGCATCCCCGTGATCGCGTTCACGGAGCTGCTCGAGGACGGATCGTCGTACTCTGAGTGGATGAGTGACGCGATCCAGAGCCTCGCCGCCGCGACCCAGTCGTGAGTCGGCGCCCCGTCCTCGAGATCGCGGATGCTTCGCTCCACCGTGGAGACCGCGAACTCTGGTCGGGACTCGATCTGACGGTCCAGCCCGGCGAGTTCATCGCCGTGCTGGGCCCTTCGGGTTCGGGCAAGACCACCCTTCTGCGCAGCATTCTCGGTCTGCAGCCGCTGTCGTCGGGAACCATCCGCGTCGCGGGTGAGCCCGTGCACCGGGGGAACTCGCGCATCGGCTACATCCCGCAGCAGCGCTCGCTCGCCCCCGACACGAGCATGCGGGCCCGCGACCTCGTCGCCCTGGGTGTGCACGGCAGCCGCTTCGGGTTCCCGGTGCCGCACCGCGGCGACCGTGCGAAGGTCGACCGCCTGCTCGAGTCGGTCGGGGCCGCGCACTTCGCGGATCGCCGCGTCGGACTCCTCTCCGGCGGTGAGCAGCAGCGGCTGCGGGTCGGTCAGGCACTCGCAGACGAGCCGGCACTGCTGCTGTGCGACGAGCCGCTCTCGAACCTCGACCTCGCCAATCAGGTCGCCGTGACCGACATCATCGACCGGCAGCGCCGCGAGCGCGAGGCGGCCGTGATGTTCGTCACCCACGACATCAACCCCATCCTCGGCAAGGTCGACCGCATCCTCTACATCGCCGGCGGGCGCTTCCTGCTCGGCACCCCCGACGAGGTGCTGCAGACGCGCGTGCTCACCGACCTCTACGGCACCCCGGTGTTCGTGCTCCGCGCCGGCGACCGGCTGGTGGTCGTGGGCGTTCCGGATGCCGAGCCCCACCACGATCACGGCGACCACGAGCACGCGCACGGAGGAGCAGCATGAGGCCCCTGGTCGACTGGAGCGACGTCTTCTCGTTCCAGGACTACGGCGAGCTCGTGGCCCTGCTCTCGAACTCGATCATCGCGGGGGCCGTGCTCGGCATCGTCGGCGGCCTCATCGGCGTCTTCGTGATGCAGCGCGACCTCGCCTTCGCCGTGCACGGGGTGAGCGAGCTGTCGTTCACGGGCGCCGCTGCCGCGCTGCTGTTCGGTGGCAGCGTCGTGTTCGGGTCGCTCGGCGGAGCCCTCGTCGCGGCGATACTGATCGGCGTCCTCGGCGCGAAGGCCCGGGACCGCAACTCGATCGTGGGCGTCCTCATGCCGTTCGGCCTCGGCCTCGGCATCCTGTTCCTGTCGCTCTACGACGGCCGCAGCGCCAACCGGTTCAGCCTGCTCACCGGGCAGATCGTCTCGGTGTCGAGCCCCGACCTCGGCTGGCTCATGGGCATCAGCCTGGTGGTGCTGCTCGGGCTGCTCATCATGTGGAACCCGCTGCGCTTCGACTCGCTCGACCCCGAGTCGGCGGCCGCTCGCGGTGTGCCCACCCGTGCCGTGAGCCTGCTGTTCATGGTGCTGCTCGGCCTCATCGTCGCCGTCAGCGTGCACATCATCGGTGCGCTGCTCGTGATGGCGCTGCTCGTCACCCCCGCCGCCGCCGCGATGCGCGTGACCGCCGGGCCGGTGGCCGTGCCACTGCTCGCCGCCCTGTTCGGCTTCGTCTCGGCGGTGGGCGGGATCCTGCTCGCCCTGGCCGGCACCCTGCCCGTCAGCCCGTACATCACCACCCTGTCGTTCACGATCTACGTCGTGTGCTGGGTGGTGCAGAAGGCCCGGGCCCGCGTGCGGCGGGTGCGGGTCTGACGTGAGCGACTCCCAGCCCTCGCCGATCCCCGACGCCTAGAATCGTCGGTATGGCTCAGCGGAACACCTGGCAGCGCGAACGCGTGCGCGAAGCACTCGCCGACGCGCGCGGTTTCGTGAGCGCGCAGAACCTGCACGCCTCGCTGCGCGACGACAACACGGGCATCGGCCTGGCCACCGTGTACCGCGCGCTCGCGGGTCTCGCCGCCTCCGGCGACGCCGACTCGCTGCAGAGCCCCGAGGGCGAGGCGCTCTACCGCGCCTGCACCACGCAGGGCCATCATCACCACCTGATCTGCCGCAACTGCGGACTCACGGTCGAGATCGAGGCCAAGGACGTCGAGCAGTGGGCGCACCGCACGGCCGCACTGCACGGATTCACGGATGCCGCGCACGTCGTCGACATCTTCGGACTGTGCGCCCCCTGCACCAACAAGCGCGACGCCGAGAGGGCCGCGACCGCGTGACTCTGCTCGCCCCGCAGCGCCACGCGCACGCCCACGGCTCGACGCGGTCGCCGCGCTCGGCGTGGATCGGCCTGATCCTGGGCGCCGTCATCATCGCGGCGCTGTTCCTGGTCGACGCGTTCCTGCCTCAGCTCTTCCCGGCTTCGCTGCCCACCCGCGCGCAGGACGGACTGACCCTCGCGCTCAGCGTGCTGATCGAGGCCCTGCCGTTCGTGATCCTCGGCGTGCTGCTGTCGATCGTCGTGCAGGTGTGGCTGCCGGCCGACGTCATCCACCGCTGGCTGCCGAAGCGCGCGTGGGCCCGCCGAGCGGTGCTGTCGCTGCTGGGCATGCTGATCCCGGTCTGCGAGTGCGGCAACGTGCCCTTCGCCCGCGGACTCATGATGCGCGGCCTCGCGCCGGCCGAGGCGATGACCTTCCTCATCGCGGCGCCGATCGTCAACCCGATCGTGATCCTCACCACGCACGCCGCGTTCGGGTGGGACGGCGGCATCCTCGTCGCCCGTCTCGTCGGCGGCTACCTGATCGCGAACCTCATCGGCTGGATCTACAGCCGCCACCCCTCGCCCGACGCGATGCTCACGCAGCGCTTCATCGACACGTGCGACCGCGTCACCCACGAGCACGGCACTCCGGTGAAGCGCAGCCTGACGCAGTTCCTCATCGAGCTGCGCGCGGTGATGCCCGCACTCGTGATCGGCTCGGCCCTCGCCGGAGCCGTGCAGGTGCTCATCCCGCGCGACATGCTGCTCGCGATCGGCGCGAACCCGGTGCTGTCGATCGTCGCCATGATGGCGCTCGCGATGACGGTCGCGATCTGCTCGAACGTCGACGCGTTCTTCGCGCTGTCGTTCGCCTCGACGTTCTCGTCGGGAGCCCTCGTCGCCTTCCTGCTCGTCGGCCCGCTCGTCGACGTGAAGATGCTCGCACTCATGCGCACGACCTTCACGGCGCGCACGCTGCTCGGCATCGTCGGCGTCGTGGTCGCCTCGGCCTTCGCGATCGGGATCGGGGTGAACGTCCTTGTCTGAGAACACGACCGCTGAGAACACGACCGCTGAGCACACGCACGCCCCCTCGCGCTCTCGTCTGCGCGCCCTCGGCACGCGGTGGCTGGGCATCGGGCTCGCGACCTTCGTGTCGATCGTCACGCTCGGCCTCGGTTTCACGGGCCGCCTCACCCTCTACATCAGCCCCGAGTCGGTGTGGTTCGCGTGCGCCGCGGCGGTCGTGACCCTTCTGGGTGCGATCTGGTCGTGCACCCTGCCGCTGGGCGAAGAGGCCGATCACGGTCACGATCACGGCACCGCGCACGACGACTCGGATGCCGCTCCCACCCCGCGCCGCGCCCTCGCCGCCGCCGGAGCGGTGACCGGTGGCATCCTCGCGACGGGCGTCGTCGCGGCGGCCCTCGTGTTGCCGCCGGCGTCGCTCTCGGTCGAACTCGCGATGTCGCGCGTCGGCGAGCAGACGGCGCTCTTCGCCGGCTCCGACGACGTCACGCTCGGCATCGCCGACACCTCCACCTTCGGGGTGGGGGACTGGGCCAGCGTCTTCGCGACGGCGACGAACACGGCGGCCTACGACGGGGCATCCGTCTCGCTGGTCGGGTTCGTCACCCCCGACGCGGTGAAGGACGGCGAGGTCAACCTCACGCGCATGGTCATCACGCACTGCGTGATCGACGCGCAGCCGGCGACGCTGCCGGTCGACGTCGACGCGAGCGCGTACGACACCGGACAGTGGGTCGAGGTCACGGGAACGGTGAAGACGGATGCCGACGGCAAGCTGAGCATCGTCCCCACCGAGGTCGTCGCGATCGACGAGCCGGGAGACCCGTATGAGTACTGACGACGAGCGGCCCGAAGGCCCCGCCGTCCCGCGCACGCGCGCCGAGATGCGCGCCGCCCGCGAGGCCGCCGCGGCGGCGGAGGCGGCCGAGGAGGAGTCTCGGGGCGGGGCCCTTCGACAAGCTCAGGACCCCGGGGCTGCGGATGCCCCGGAGTCAGACACCCCGAAACCCCGTTCCGCTGACGCCCCGAAACCCCGTTCCGCTGACGCCCCGGAAACCTGGGTTGCTGAGCCTGTCGAAGCATCCCCGCTCGTCGAGGAGCCTCGGGGCGGGGCCCTTCGACAAGCTCAGGGACCCAGTTTCGCGGAGCCTGTGAAACCCGTGGCTCAGGAACCCGGGTCCGTCGAGGCCACCCCGAAGCGTTCGCGCCGGTTCGGGATCGCGCTCGCCGCGGTGCTCGGCATCCTGGTGCTCGTGGGCGCCGGCCTCGGCGTCGTGAGCCTCACGCAGGGTCCGCGCATCACCGAGGTGCAGGTCGATCCGGCGCACGCGATCGACGCCTCGGGCAGCCGTCTCATCCTCACGGCCAACCAGTCGCTCGCGGCGATCGACCCCGCGCAGGTGACGGTCGAACCGTCGGTGCCGTTCACGGTGGATGCCGCGGGCCGGGGCATCGGCATCCGCTTCACCGTTCCGCTCGACGACGAGACGGAGTACACCGTCACGGTCGCCGACGCGACCGGCGCATCGGGTGGGCCGAAGAACGACCTGACGACGACGTTCACCACGCCGCCCTCGAGCATCTTCCTGCTCAACCGCAGCGACAAGGAAGACAAGATCTTCCAGACCGACCTCACCGGCGAGAACGGCGTGCCGGTGTTCGCCGCCGACAAGATCAACGACTTTCGCGCGACCTCGTCGCAGTTGGTCGTGACGGTCGAGGAGGACGACGGCTCGCACATCCTCGTGATGGACCACGACGGCGGCAACCAGCGCGAGCTGCCCCTGCCCGGCGAGGGCTACGTCGGATCGATCCAGGTGTCGGAGCGCGGGGGACTCGTCGGCTACAGCTACTCCGACCGCGAGCTCAGCGACACCGAGGGCCGCGCGAGCGTGCTCGTGACCCAGTCGCTGAACGACAAGGACTCCGAGCCGCAGGTCATCGAGGTCGGCGACACCGAGGCCAGCATCTTCGCGTGGCAGTTCGTGCCCGACAGCGCCGCGGTGCTGTTCATCGACTTCGACGGCGCGCTGTCGCTCGTCGACCGCTCGAGCGATGCCGGCGTGCAGTCGCTCGGTCTGGCCGCGAACATCCAGGGCATCAGCCGCGGCACCTACACCGCGATCGTCGAGCGCCTCGACGGCACGGTCGTCGAGCTCAATCTGGCCGACGGATCGGAGCAGCCGCTCGCCGCCTCGAACCCCGACTACGGCATCGCCTCGACCATCACTCCGTTCCCCGGCGGCACGCTCCGGCACGTCGTGCAGCGCAACGAGCTCGGCATCCCGACCGGCCAGGCGGTCGTGAAGGTCGACGACGACGGCACGGCGAGCCCGCTGATCGAGGTTCCCTCGACGGATTCGATCCTGCAGGCCTGCGCCTCGCCCAGTGGCCAATACGCCGCGGTGGTGATCGCCCCGAACATGACCGACAACCCCTACGACGAGATGCTGCTCCCGCTGCCGAAGACGATGGAGACGCACCTGATCGACCTGCGCACGGGTGACGCCATGCCGGTGCTCACCGGCTTCGACGCCTCGTGGTGCCAGACGGCCCCGCGCTTCTGACATGGTCGGCGCTCTGCACCGGGCGACCCGCGACGAGCTGAGCGGTCTGCCGGTCGACGTCGCCCCGCGACTGCTGGGCGCCGAGCTGCGCACGGTCGTCGCGGTGCCCGGTGAGCCGGCCGTCGAGGTGCGGATGCGCCTCACCGAGGTCGAGGCCTACCACGGGCAGGGCACGGGGGAGTTCGCCGATCCCGGCTCCCACGCCCGCATGGGGCGCACCGCCCGCAACGCCACGATGTGGGGCGAGCCCGGGCATCTCTACGTGTATCTGAGTCACGGCATCCACTCGTGCGTCAACGTCGTGTGCGGACCGGAGGGCGTCGCCGGCGGTGTGCTGCTGCGCGCCGGGGAGGTCGTCGGGGGAGTGGATGCCGCAGCGAGCCGCCGCGGCATCGACGCGTCGCTGACGCCCCGGGTGCTGCGGGATCTCGCGCGCGGGCCCGGGCGGTTCGGGCAGGCGGTGGGGCTGAAGCATCCGCTCCACGACGGCATCGACGCGGTCACGGGCGCCGAGTGGCACGGAGCGCGCGCCGAGCTGTGGCTGAGCGACGAGCCGGTCGAGGTGGCGTCGGGCCCGCGGGTGGGCGTCGCCGGGATCGCCGGGACGGATGCCTTCCCCTGGCGCTTCTGGATCGCCGGCGACCCGACGGTCTCGCCGTTCCGCTGGGGCCGCGGCGCCGAGGACGCGGCGCGTGGTGGGGCCCTTCGACAGGCTCAGGGACCCAGTTCCTGACGGCCGTTGCACCACTGGGGCGCTGAGCTCGTCGAAGCGTCCCTCCCCGGACGGGCGCCGCACCACTGGGTCGCTGAGCCTGTCGAAGCGTCCCGCCCCGAGACGCCTCACCCGTCAGGCGGAGTCGCGCCAGACGACCGGGGTGTCGAGCATGATGCCGGTGCGGGCGGCGGGTTCGTCGTCGCGCAGCTGTGCGAGCACGGATGCCGCGGCCGCCGCCCCGAGTCCTTCGGCGGGCTGGTCGACCGTCGAGAGCAGGGGAGTGGTGCGCATCGCCCAGGTGCTGTTGTCGAAGCCGACGATGCCGACGTCTTCGGGAACGCGGCGACCGGCCTCGCGCAGCGCCCAGATCGCGCCGGCGGCGACGGCATCCGATGCGGCGAACACGCCGTCGATGTCGGGTGCGCGCTCGAGCAGGCGGGTCATGGCCGCGGCGCCGTCGGCGTAGGAGTACAGCGGCACGGGTTCGACGAGTGCGGGGTCGAAGTCGGCGCCGAGGGCCTCGGTGAACCCGGCGAGGCGGTCGGCGCCCGAGTCGCGGTCCAGCGCCGCGGCGATCATGCCGATGCGGCGGCGTCCGGTCGCGTGCAGCCGAGACGTGATCGCGCGGGCGGCTCCGTGGTTGTCGACGCCGACCCAGGCCGCATCGACGTCGGGCGGGTGGCCGACGTAGGCGACGGGCAGGTCGAGGCGCATGACGGCCTTCGTGATGGGGTCCTGCGCGCGGGCGGAGACGATCACCGCGCCGTCGACGAAGCCGCCGTTCAGGTACCGGGCGACGCGTTCGGTGTCGCGGTCGGAGTCGACCACGAGGCACACCATCTGGTAGTCGGCCTCGGAGAGCGTCTCGTTGGTGCCGAGCATGATCGCCCCGATGTTGGGGTCTTCGAGGAACAGCGCGTGCGGCTCGTGCACGATGAACGCGATGGCCTGCGTGCGCTGACGCACGAGGTTGCGCGCGGCGGTGTTGGGCACGTAGCCGACCTCGCGGATGGCCTCTTCGATCGCGGTGCGGGAGGAGTCCGAGACGTAGCCGCCGTTGAGCACGCGGCTGACGGTTCCGCGCGAGACGCCGGCGACGCGCGCGACGTCGTGCACGGTGCTGCGGCGGCGCGTCGAGGAGCTCATGATGCTCAGCCTAGCGACTGGACTTGACGTCGAGCCGGCGGACATGTGACGATGTGTGCACGTTCACAGGAAATCATCCCGATCTTTTCGTGAGTCGAACTGTGCACGTGCACACATCTCTTCCGCAAAGGAGCGAAACCGAATGCCCGCCGCCGCGCCCACCCTCATCTCCTCTCTGTCCGAGGGGGAGGGTCTCGTCTTCGGATGCGACTACAACCCGGAGCAGTGGGACCGCAGCGTCTGGCCCGAAGACATCCGCCTCATGCGCGAAGCGGGCGTCGGACTCGTCGCGATCAACATCTTCGGATGGTCGACCATCAACCCGGGCGAGGGCCGCTGGGACTTCTCCGGCCTCGACGAGATCATCGCGCAGCTGCACGCCGCCGGCATCCGCGTCGACCTCGGCACCGGCACGGCCTCCCCGCCCCCGTGGCTCACGACGAAGCACCCCGAGATCCTGCCCGAGGGCATCGACGGCACCGTCTTCCACCAGGGCGGCCGTCAGGCCTACTGCCCGAGCAGCCCCGTCTTCCGGGCCTATGCGGCCGAGGTCACCCGCCGCGTCGTCGAGCGCTACGGCTCGCACCCGGCCGTCACCCTCTGGCACGTCTCGAACGAGCTCGGCTGCCACAACGCGCTCTGCTACTGCGCGACCAGCACCGGTGCCTTCCGCACCTGGCTGCGCGAGCGCTACGCCGATGACATCACCGCGCTGAACACCGCCTGGGGCACCAGCTTCTGGAGCCAGCGATACGGCTCGTTCGACGAGGTGCAGGTGCCCGCGCAGGTGCTCTCGCTGCGCAACCCGGGCCAGGTGCTCGACTTCCAGCGCTTCAGCTCCGACGAGCAGCTCGCGCTCTACCGCGCCGAGGCCGAGATCATCCGCGCGCACAGCGACATCCCCGTGACGACGAACTTCATGGTCACCGCGCACATCCGCGCCCTCGACTACTGGTCGTGGACCGGGGACATGGACCTCGTCGCCAACGACCACTACCTCGACCGTCGTCTCGAGAACCCGCGCCAGGAGCTCTCGTTCGCCGCCGACCTCACCCGCGGCCTCGCCGAAGGCGACCCCTGGCTGCTCATGGAGACCTCGACCAGCGCCGTCAACTGGCAGCCGGTCAACCTCGCCAAGGCCCCGGGCGAGCTCGCGCGCAACGTCGCCTCGCACGTGGCCCGCGGCGCCGACGGCATCTGCTTCTTCCAGTGGCGCGCCTCGACCCAGGGCGCCGAGAAGTACCACTCGGCCCTGCTGCCGCACGCCGGCACCGACAGCGACCTGTGGCGCGGAACCGTCGAACTGGGCCGCATGCTCGAGAGCCTCGGCGAGGTCGCCGGCACCCGCGTCGTCGCCGACGCCGCGGTGCTGTTCTCATGGGAGAACTGGTGGGCCGTCGAGAACGAGGGGCGCCCGAGCGAAGAGGTGCGCTACCTCGACCAGGTGCACGCCGCGCACACCGCCCTGGCGGATGCCGGGATCGTCGCCGACATCGTGCGCCCCGGTACCGACCTCGACGACTACCGCCTGATCGTGGTGCCGGCCCTGCACCTCGTGCGCGACGAGGAGGCGGCCGTCATCGCCCGCGCCGTCGAGCGCGGAGCGACCGTGCTCGTCACCTTCTACAGCGGCATCGTCGACGCCGAGGATCGCGTGCGCACGGGCGGCTACCCCGGCGCGTTCCGCGAGCTGCTCGGCATCCGCTCCGAGGAGTTCGCGCCGCTCGTGCCGGGGCAGAGCGTCGCGCTGAGCGACGGCTCGACGGCATCCGTCTGGAGCGAGCGGCTGCGCACGACGGATGCCGAGGCCATCGCCTCCTTCGTCGATGGGCCCTCCGCCGGTCACCCCGCGATCACGCGCCAGGCGCAGGGCGCAGGCGAGGCCTGGTACCTCGCGACCCAGCCGTCGCCCGAGGCGTACCGCGCGCTCGTCGCGCGGCTCGCCGACGCGGCGGGCATCGCCGCGGCACCCGGAGCCGGACCCGACGTCGACGTGGTGCGCCGCGTCGGAGCGGATGCCGCCTACCGCTTCATCATCAACCACGGCGCAGACCCCGTCGAGGTCGCAGCGACCGGCACCGAGCTCCTCACCGGCTCCGCCGCCACCGGCATCATCACCGTCCCCGCCGGGGCGGTCCGCATCATCAAGGAGGATGAATGACCACCACGCTCACAGCGCCGGCGAAGACCGGCGCGGCGCCGGGTCGGCGTCGATCCCGCATCCCGCATAAGGGCGCGATCGCCTTCCTGTTCCTGCCGTTCGGCGTGCTGTTCGCGCTGTTCTACGTCGCCCCCATCGCCTACGCGTTCTGGCAGTCGCTGCTGGTCGTGCGCCGCGAGGGCACCTTCGGCAAGGCCGAGCTCGTCTTCGGCGGCTTCGCCCAGTACGTGCAGGTCTTCCAGGACTCGGCCTTCTGGAACTCGATGGGGCGGATGCTGCTCTTCGGCGTCGTGCAGGTGCCGATCATGCTCGGCCTCGCGCTGCTGTTCGCGCTGCTGCTCGACTCGCCCCTGGTCAAGGGCAAGCGCTTCTTCCGGCTCGCGTTCTTCGTGCCCTACGCGGTTCCCGGCGTGATCGCCGCGATCATGTGGGGCTCGCTGTTCTCGCCGAACCTGTCGCCCTTCACCGCGATCACCAAGAACATCGACTTCCTCGGCGCCGATCTGGTGCTCTGGTCGATCGCCAACGTCGTCACCTGGGTCTACGTCGGCTACAACATGCTCATCATCTACTCGTCGCTGCTGTCGATCCCGACCGAGCTGTACGAAGCGGCCCGCCTCGACGGCGCCGGGCAGTGGCGCATCGCCTGGTCGATCAAGATCCCGCTCGTGCGACCGGCGATCGTCATGACCGCGATCTTCTCGATCATCGGCACGCTGCAGCTGCTCGCCGAGCCGCAGGTCTTCCGCTCGTTCAGCTCGGCGGTCACCAGCACGTTCACTCCGAACATGACCGTGTTCGCGACGGCATCCATCCCAAACACGAACCTCGCGGCGGCCTTCTCGGTCGTGCTCGCGGTGACGACCTTCGTGCTCTCGTTCGGATTCATGAAGTACATGCAGCGCAAGGAGCAGAACGCATGACCACCGCGACGATCATCGGGGCGCGCCGCTCGACCGGACGCGCCGCACGCGAATCGGGCATCTCGCGCGGTGCCGCGATGCTCATCATGGCCGTGTTCACCGTGTACTTCCTGCTGCCGCTGTGGTGGCTGCTGGTCGCGGCGAGCAAGGACAACAGCGACATCCTCACGACGGCCCCGCTGTGGTTCGCCGACGTGAAGTTCTTCGACAACATCGTCGAGCTGTTCGCCTACCGCGACGGCGTCTACCTGAAGTGGATGCTGAACTCGGTGCTGTACGCCGCGCTCGGCGGCGCGATCGCGACGCTGCTCGCGGCGATGGCCGGGTACGCTCTCGCCAAGTACCGCTTCCCGGGGCGCAACGCGCTCTTCGACATCGTGCTCGGCGGCGTGCTCGTCCCCGCGACCGCGCTCGCCCTGCCGCTGTTCCTCATCTTCAGCCAGGCGAACCTCACGAACACCTTCTGGTCGGTCTTCCTGCCCTCGATCGTGAGCCCCTTCGGCGTGTACCTCGCACGCATCTTCGCGGCGTCGTCGGTGCCGGACGAACTGCTCGAGGCGAGCCGTCTCGACGGTGCGGGGGAGATCCGCACGTTCTTCACCGTCAGCATCCGCCTGATGACCCCGGCGCTGGTGACGATGTTCCTCTTCCAGTTCGTCGCGATCTGGAACAACTTCTTCCTGCCGATGATCATGCTGCGCAGCGAAGAGCTCTTCCCCGTCGTCTACGGCCTCTACAACTGGAACAACCAGTTGAACCAGCTCCCCGAGCTGCGCGGCCTCGTGCTGATCGGCGCCCTGCTGTCGGTCATCCCCCTCATCGTCACGTTCCTCCTGCTCCAGCGCTTCTGGCGCAACGGTCTGGGCGCCGGCGCCCTGAAGTGAGCAGGTTGCCGGGCGGATGGCCCGTCCGGCGATGCACCACCCGAGAAAGGTCAGAAATGCAGCATTCGAAGAAGAAGGCAGCCGGCGCGATCGCCATCGCGGCGCTCGTGCTCACGGGATGCTCCGCCGGTGGCGGAGACACCTCGACAGGGGGCGACGCCGCCGCCTGCACCCCGGCGGACGGTGACGTCACGCTCGAGTTCACGTCGTGGATCCCCGGGATCGAAGACGTGGTGAAGATCTGGAACGACGAGAACCCCGAGATCCAGGTGAAGGTGCAGACCGGCCCCAACGGGAACGGCGGCACGTACCAGAACTTCTTCAACCAGCTCCAGGCGGGCGACGCTCCCGACCTCGGTCAGATCGAGTACGACGCCCTGCCGAACTTCCTCGTGCAGGACGGCATCGAAGACCTCAGCGCCTGCGAAGACGTCGTGGCCGCGGAGGGCGACTTCGTCGACTGGGCCTGGGGGCAGGTGACGCTCGGCACCGAGGGCGTCTACGGCATCCCGCAGGACATCGGCCCGATGGCGCTGTTCTACCGCGCCGACCTGTTCGAGCAGAACGACATCCCGATCCCCACCACGTGGGACGAGTACCGCGAGGCCGCGGTGCAGATCCGCGCGCTGGGCGGCTACATCACCAACTTCTCGCAGTCCGACATCAACCAGTTCGCCGGCTTCGTGTGGCAGGACGGCGGGCAGTGGTTCTCGAGCGATGACGCCGGCTGGACCGTCTCACTCGACGGCGAGCAGTCCGTCTCGGTCGCCGACTACTGGCAGGGTCTGCTCGACGACGACCTCGTCGCCACCGTCCCGGCCTGGACCGACGAGTGGAACAACGCCTACAACTCGGGCGAGGTCTGGACCTGGAACTCCGCCGTCTGGGGCGCGAACTCCATCTCGAGCGGTGCCCCCGACACGGCCGGCAACTGGGCCGTCGCGCCGCTCCCGCAGTGGAGCGCGGGTGACTCCGTCGCCGGAAACTGGGGCGGATCGTCGACCGCGGTCCTCAAGGGAAGCGAGCACGTCTACGAGGCGACGAAGTTCGCGCTGTGGCTGAACACCTCCGAGGAGGCGCTCACCGCTCTCGCCGAGGCCGCGAACCTCTACCCGGCCACCACCGCCGGCCTGAAGCTGCCGGTCTACGCCGACGGCGTCGACTTCTACGGCGGACAGAAGATCTACGACGTGTTCGCCGAGGCGGCCACGCAGGTGTCGCCGGACTTCGTGTGGGGCCCGACCATGACGCAGACCTACGCCGACGTCTCCGACGGTTTCAAGGGTGCGGTCAGCGGCAGTGGCACCCTCGCCGATGCGCTGAAGGACGCGCAGACCTCCACGGTCGACGCCCTGAAGTCGGCATCGATCCCGGTCACCGAGTAGGTTCTCCGGTTCTCGAAGGCCCGCGGGTGCTCCGGCATCCGCGGGCCTTTCGGCGTTCTCGGCATCCCTTTGCGCTGTGATAGCATTGGCGATTGTCTGTGCACACTCCTGTGCGCAGTTCGCATGCTGTTCGTCCCGAGGGGTGGATGGCGTGCAGACAAGGGATCTTGGGTGGGGCCGTCCGGCCTCACGGTATAGAAGGAGTCATCATGGCAGCAGTGTGCCAGGTGACCGGAGCTGTTCCCGGTTTCGGTCACAACGTCTCGCACTCGCACCGCCGGACGAAGCGTCGCTTCGACCCGAACGTGCAGAAGAAGACCTATTTCGTTCCGTCGCTCGGTCGTAAGATCACGCTCAACGTGTCCGCCAAGGGCATCAAGGTGATCGACGTCCGCGGCATCGAGAACGTGGTCAAGGACCTCCAGGCGAAGGGTGTGAAGCTCTAATGGCCAAGAAGGCTCAGGACGTACGTCCGATCATCAAGCTGCGTTCGACGGCGGGTACGGGTTACACGTACGTGACCAAGAAGAACCGCCGCAACACCCCCGACCGCCTCGTGCTCAAGAAGTACGACCCGGTCGTCCGCAAGCACGTCGAATTCCGAGAGGAGCGTTGATCAATGGCTAAGAAGAGCAAGATCGCTCGCAACGAGCAGCGCAAGGTCATCGTCGAGCGTTACGCCGAGCGTCGCGCCGAGCTGAAGAAGACCCTGGTCGACCCGAACGCCACCGACGAGGCCCGCGAGGCCGCACGCGTCGGCCTGCAGAAGCTGCCGCGCAACGCGTCGCCGGCTCGCGTGCGTTCGCGCGACGTCATCGACGGCCGCCCCCGCGGTGTCCTCACGAAGTTCGGCATCTCGCGTGTCCGCTTCCGTGACATGGCGCACCGTGGCGAGCTGCCCGGCGTGACCAAGTCCAGCTGGTAAGTAGCATTTTCGGTCCCTGAGCTCGTCTCGGGGTCCGGAGGGGCGAGGATCTTCGGATCCTCGCCCCTTTTGCGTGTGTGGGGGTGGTGCTGGGCGACGCGATGGGCGGACTTCTCCGCGTGGGGCGGATGCTTGGAGTCGAAACCTCCGCCCTACGGTGAGTTCTCCGCCCGACGTGTTGCTCTCCACATCTCGCGCGAGCGGCTGCATGTCCACAGAACCCGGCCTTTGCGACCCTCGTGACGGTGCGCGGCGGGCATCCTCGACGGATGCATGCGGTGAGAGAGGTCGTTGCGCGAGGGGGCATCGCCCGAATCTCGACGCTGCGTCTGGCTGGCGTCACGGAGCATTCGTTGCGGAAGGCGATCCGTAGCGCGTCGCTGATCTCGGTGTGCCGCGGCTGGGTGGCGCGCCCGGATTGCGATCCGATGCTCATCGCGGCGGCGAGGCGCGGTGTGGTGCTGAGCTGCATCACACTCGCGTCGCGTCGGGGGCTCTGGGTCTCGAGCGCAGACGGCGTGCACGTCGCCGCTCCTCCGGCATCAGGCCACGCGGGCGCAGTCCAGGGTGTCGTGCACTGGAGCAAGCCGCTCTTCCTCCGAGATCCGGAGGTGCTCGAGGATTCGATCGAGAATGCGCTTGTCCTCATCGCGCGCTGTCAGCCGTATGAAGATGCGCTCGCGACCTGGGAGTCCGCGCTGCGGATGCGGATGGTCGACCCGGGCACGCTCGCCCGGGTGCGTCTGCCTCCGGCGGCGCGTCGGCTGCTCGCGGATGCGACGCCGTTCGCGGATGCTGGAACCGAGACGATCTTCCGCACTCGGCTCGCATGGTTGCGGCTTCCCATCACGCCTCAGGTGTGGTTGTTCGGTCATCGCGTGGACTTCGTGATCGGCGAGCGTCTCGTGATTCAGATCGATGGCAGTCACCACGTCGGGGTTCAACGATCGCGAGACATCGCCCATGACACCGAACTGATGCTGCGCGGCTATCACGTCATCCGGATCGGGTACGACCAGCTCATGAACCAGTGGGCATCGGTTCAGGCCCAGATCCTCGCCGCCGTGGCCCAGCGGCTCCACCTTGCGTCATGAGTCGGGCGGAGAACTCCCGGTTGGGCGGAGGATTAAGGGCCTATTCTCCGCCCAACCGAGAGTTCTCCGCCCAACGGGGTGCGGAGCCCCACCCCTCACGCCACGGATGCCTCGGCGTGCTGCACCGCCCAGGCGAGGGCGTGGTCGGCGATCTGCTCCCAGCCGTCCTGGCTGACGAGGCGGTGGGTGCGTCCGGGGTACTCGATGTAGTCGACGATCGCGGGGCTGCCCGAAGCGCGGTACTTCTTCTCGATCGCCCGCACGATGGCCGGCGGCACGACGTGGTCGATCTCGCCGGCGATGAGCAGCAGCGGAGCACGGTCGGCGCGGGCGTAGTCGACGTGCGTGACGCCGCCCTTCTCGTTGAGCACCGAGGTCACGCCCTCGAAGAACACCCGGTTGTACGAGTTGACGGCGTACTCCTCCCACAGGGCGTCGGATGCCGCGCGCGACAGGTCGTTGCCGAAGGTGAAGTGGAAGTGGCGCTTCGAGAGGGGCTTGGCGCCGTTGCGTCCGAAGGGGGTGGAGAGGATCGGGGTACCGGTCCAGAGGGTCGAGAGGGGGAGGGCGGTGACGCCGGCGGTCTGTCCGGGAGCGACGCCCACGTAGGCGGCGCCGAGGCCGCGGTCGGCGAGCATCTGCGTGAGCACGCCGCCGAAGGAGTGGCCCATGATGATCGGCTTGACGGGGAGTGCGCGGATGATGCGCTCATAGTTGTCGGCGATCTGCTTCAGGCCGATGCCCTTGAGGGCCGAGGGGTCGCGGCGGATGTCGTCGACGGTGCGGTCGTCGATGCCGGGCCATCCGGGAACGATGACCTCGTGGCCCTGTGCGCGGAAGCGCTCGGCCCACGTGTCCCAGCTCTTCGGGGTCATCCAGAGTCCGTGGATGAGGACGATGGGGGTCTTGTCGGTGCTGTTCATGATCTTTCTCCTGTGTTCGGTCCTGCGGGGTGGAAGTGCGTTACGCTGATAGTAGACCGAACGTTCTATCTACCGCAAGGTATTCCCGAGAATCGAGAAATCGCCGAACGGATGCCACGATGAGGGGAGGACCCACCATGAGCACCGACACCACGAAGCGCCCGAGCCCCGCCCGCGCACGCCTGATCGAGGCCGCCACGCGCCTCTTCTACGAGGAGGGCATCCACGCGGTCGGCGTCGACCGCGTGATCGCCGAGGCCGAGGTCACGCGCGCCACGCTGTACAAGCAGTTCGGCGGCAAGGGGAACCTCGTGCTCGCCTACCTCGAGAACGAGGATCGGATGCTGCGCGACATGTTCGCCGAGGCGGGATCCGCCGTCACCGACCCCACGCGGCTCATCGACGCCGTCATCGACGGCATCGTCGCCGACATCCGCCTGCGGCACACCCGCGGCTGCCCGTTCATCAACGCCGCAGCCGAGTACCCCGACGGCGAGGGACCCGTACGCGTGATGATCGACGAGCACCGCGAGTGGTTCCGGAGCACGCTCGAACAGGTGGCCGGAGCGGCCGGTCTCGAGCGGCCGGCCGAGGTCGCGGCCTCGCTCGTGCTGCTCCGCGACGCCGCTCTGGTCGGCGGATACCTCGACGGAGACGACCGCGTATCGCCCGCTTTCGAGCGCACGGCGCAGGCCGTGATCGCGGCGCACCGGCCCTGAAAAGCGTCGGGACACGCCCGAAAACCTGTGACTGGAGTGACAAAAGTCGTGCAACACGCCCAATAAATGACCAAAACCCGCGAAATGACGCGGAAATGGGGGTGGTCATTGATACATTCAAGGCGGTCACTCGACCAGGGGCATCCGCCCCGATCCACACAACGATGCGACGAGATCCTCGTCGCTGGAGGATGACATGGCTGACAAGTCCATCACCAAGACCGAGCTCGTCGCGAGCATCGCCAGCGCCACCGGCCAGAGCCAGGCCACCGTCTCGGGTGTCCTCGACGCGCTGTTCTCCACGGTCTCCGACGCCGTTGCCAAGGGCAGCAAGGTCTCGATCCCGGGCTGGATCTCGTTCGAGCAGGTCGACACCGCCGCTCGCACCGGCCGCAACCCGCAGACCGGCGCCGAGATCAAGATCCCGGCCGGCAAGCGCGTCAAGGTGACCGCTGGTTCCAAGCTGAAGGCAGCCGTCAAGTAAGACGCTTCCTGTCGAAGGCCGCCGCCCCTCGGGGTGGCGGCCTTCTGCGTCCCCGGCAGAGAGCCTGCGGCATCCAGCGCCACGTCAGCCGGCACGGATGCCGCGGCTTAGGCTGGAGGGGTGAACACCCGCGCCGCGACGACCCGATCGAGCGCGTCGGCCTACCGCCTCGCTGGCATCGGAATCCTCGCCGTCGCCGCGATCGTCGGCGTCGTCGCCGCGCTGATCGTCGGCGGGGGAGCGGCACCCCTGCTGCTACAGGATCCCGGCCCCTTCGTCATGTGGGCCACCCCGATCGTCAAGCTCACGATGAACGTCGCGGCCGCCGCGATGCTCGGCTCGCTCGTGCTCGCCCTGTTCGCGCTCAAGAGCGGCGAGAAGCCGTTCGACACAGCCCTCAACATCGCCTCGATCGGTGCGGCGGTCTTCACGATCTCGGCGGGGTTCACCGCGTTCCTCACGTTCATGGCCGCGTTCAACCCGCAGCTCAGCATCGAGCGCGAGTTCGGCGCACAGCTCGGCCGCTACCTGCTCGAGACGGCCCTGGGTCAGTCGTGGTTGATCACGACGATCTTCGGCTCCGTGATCACGGTGCTCGCCTTCGCCTGGCGCACCTGGACGCCGACGCTCATCACGGCGCTCCTGGCCGCGGCATCCTTCCTCCCCCTCGCCACGCAGGGGCACTCGGGCGATCTCGCCGGCCACACGGTCGCGGTCAACTCGATCCTGCTGCACACGATCGGCGCGGCGGTGTGGCTCGGCGGTCTGCTGCTGATCGTGCTGCTGCGCGGACGCGACGGCGTCGACGGTGCGCAGCTCGTGCGACGCTACTCGTCGCTCGCGATCGCCGCGTTCTTCGTCGTCGCGATCTCGGGCGTCGCCCGCTCGGTCGTCGCCCTCGGCGACTGGAGCCAGCTCGCGACGCCGTACGGCGCCATCCTGCTCGCCAAGGTCGTGCTCCTGGGCGGTATGGGCCTGCTCGGCGCCTGGTACCGTGCGCGTCTGATCCCGAAGCTCGACGGCCCCCGGGCATCCGCCTGGTTCTGGATGCTGGTGCTCTGCGAGGTCGCCCTCATGGGGCTCGCCTCGGGTGCCGCCGCGGCCCTCGCCCGCACGCCCCCGCCGACCGGTGAGGAGGCCGCGTTCGCGCAGACCCCCGCCGAGGTGCTGACCCGCTCGAACGTGCCGCCGGAGTTCACCCTCGACCGCTGGTTCACGTCATGGGACCTCGACATCCTGTGGCTCGTCGCCGCCGGGTTCGGGCTCTTCCTCTACATCGCCGGCGTCATCCGTCTGCAGCGCCGCGGCGATCGCTGGCCGATCCACCGCACCGTCTTCTGGGTGCTCGGGATGCTGCTGCTCGTCTGGGTCACCTGCGGCCCGATCAACGCGTACCAGGAGTACCTGTTCAGCGTGCACATGCTCGGGCACATGATGCTGTCGATGGCGATCCCGCTGCTGTTGGTGTCGGGTGCCCCGGTGACGCTCGCGCTGCGCGCGATCCAGAAGCGCGACGACGGCACGCGCGGCGGCCGCGAATGGATCCTCTGGGCGGTGCACTCGCCGTTCTCGAAGGTGGTCACGCATCCGTTCGTCGCGGCGGGCATCTTCATCCTGTCGCTGTGGGCGTTCTACTTCACCGACCTCGTGCGCTGGTCGATGTTCGAGCACCTCGGGCACGAGTGGATGGTCATCCACTTCCTCATCTCGGGCTACCTCTTCGTGTTGACGCTCATCGGCGAGGACCCCATTCCCTACCGCCTGCCGTATCCGGGCCGGCTCATCACCCTGATCGCCATCATGGCCATGCACGCGTTCTTCGGCGTCGCGATCATGATGCAGGAGGGCCTCATGGTCGCCGACTGGTTCGGCTCGATGGGCCGCACCTGGGGACCCGACCCGATGGACGATCAGTACATCGGCGGCGGCGTGGCCTGGTCGATCGGCGAGATCCCCACGCTCATCCTCGCCATCACCGTCGCGATCCAGTGGAGCCGCAGCGACACCAAGCTGCAGAAGCGCCGCGACCGTCACGCCGACCGCACCGGAGACGCGGAGCTCGAGGAGTACAACGCCAAGCTCGCCCGCATCGCCGAGCGCGACCGCCAGAACGCCGACGCCGGCCGCAGCTGAGCCGGAGACACCCGACGACTAGCCGGCTGGGGCGTCCTCGGGCGAGCCGACGCGGATCGACGCCGTGCCGTCGGCGAGGATCACGATCGTCCCGTTGACCTGGAACGGCACGTCCTCCGACACCGTCTGGATCGACCCGTCGAACAGGGAACGGATCTCGACCTCGACGTGGGCCACGGCATCCGTCGGCGGAATCTGCCACTGCGAACCGTCGGGCTCGACGGTCACCGTCGGCTGCGTGACGATCGACCACGCGGGCAGCGTGGCGATGCGGTTCTTGACCTCCATGCCGAAGGGGCAGGCGGTCGGCTGCAGCACCTCCTGCGAGGTGCAGCTCGTCAGATACTCCTCGACGCGCTCCTGCACGACCGAGAGGAACTCCTCGGTGGGCGTCGTCTGCACGTCGAGCGGGGTGGTGGCCAGGGGCGTGTCGGCGAGCACGCCGATGCCCGACGACTCCGAGATGGCGGTGTCGACCGTCACCGCGTACAGGCCCGGGGTGAAGACGAGCAGCGGCAACGGGTCGAGGGGAGCGGCATCCATCCCTGCGGCCGAGACCTGCCGTCGGTCGACCGCGAAGCCGTTGACCGAGAACTGGTCGGCGCCGCGGAGCGTGAGATCGACGACCGCGAGCGGGCTGTCGTCGAATCGCCAGCGCGGGGCGACACCCTCCCAGCCGTCCTGGGTGACCGTGAACGTCGTCGTGCCGGGGTGACCGGAGGCCGAGTAGCCGACGGTCACCGCGAAGCCGTCGTCGACGGCCTTCTCCGACTCGATGCGCACGTCGGTGAGCGGGGCGAGCGCCGCATGGCGCAGCAGGGCCTCGGATGCCGTGGGCGAGAGTCCCGCGTCATCCAGGGTCTCGCGGTCGACGGCGACGCCCGGAACGCGCAGTGCGTCGGCGGCGCGGCCGGAGGACAGCAGATCGAGGTAGCGGGTGACGAACGCGGACGGACTGTAGTAGTCCTTGTAGAGCACGGCTCCGCCGGCGCCGAGGGCCGCGATCAGGACGATGCCGACGAGGGCGAGGATCGTGAGATCGACCCCCACGCGCGCGCGCTTGCGCGCCGAAGACTCCACCCCGTCCATGGGGTCAGTCTAGGGAAGCGTCCTGGGACGAAGCCGAGCGCCGACACCCCGCGTCGCACGGCGAGCCGTAGCATGGTGGGGCGCCCGCATCCGTCCGTCGTCCTCTGCGAGAACCGTGTCCCTTCCTGCCCTGTCCGAAGAACAGCACGAGCTCTTCCGACTCATCGAGGACACGAACGAGCACGTCTTCATCACCGGGCGCGCGGGCACCGGCAAGTCGACGCTGCTGCAGTACTTCGCCTGGAACACCAAGAAGCAGATCGCGATCTGCGCGCCGACCGGCGTCGCGGCCCTGAACGTCGAGGGGCAGACGATCCACTCGCTGTTCCGGCTGCCGATCGGCCTCATCGCCGACGGCGACATCGATCAGAACGACGCGACCCGGCGCATCCTCAATGCGATCGAGACGCTCGTCATCGATGAGATCTCGATGGTCAACGCCGACCTCATGGATGCCATCGATCGTTCGCTGCGTCAGGCGCGCGGGCGTCGGGGCGAGCCGTTCGGCGGGGTGCAGGTCGTGATGTTCGGCGACCCGTACCAGCTGGCGCCCGTGCCGCCCCGCGGCGACGAGGCCCGCTACGTCAAGGACCACTACCGCTCGTTCTGGTTCTTCGATGCGCACGTGTGGGCCGGCACCGGCGGCGGCGAAGGCTCCTCCGACCAGGACGGGCTGTTCGCCGTCGACACCCGTGCCGAGCTGCACGTGCGGGAACTCGTGCAGATCCACCGGCAGTCCGATGACGGCTTCAAGGCGATGCTGAACGCCGTGCGCTACGGGCGGGTCACCGCCGAGATCGCGGGCGTGCTCAACACGCAGGGCGCGCGCACCCCTCCCGACCCCGAGCCGGGGGAGGTGCCGATGATCACCCTCGCCACCCGCAACGACATCGTGAACGGCATCAACAGCCGCCACCTCGCCGCTCTCCCGGGCAAGGAGCAGACCGCGCGGGCGGAGGTCAGCGGTGACTTCGGCCGCGGCGAGGCGTCGCTGCCGGCGGAGTCGGAGCTCAAGCTCAAGGTCGGCGCGCAGGTCATGTTCCTGCGCAACGACACCGCCATGTCGGGGGAGCCGCCGCGGTGGGTCAACGGCACGATCGGCACGGTGCTGCGCATTCTCGGCGGTGCGGTGCGCGTCGACATCGACGGCGAGGAGGTCGACGTCGAGCCGGCGGTCTGGGAGCGTTTCCGGTACGCCTACGACCAGAACACCAAGAAGCTCAGCCGTGACGTGGTGGCCGAGTTCACGCAGTTCCCGCTGCGGCTGGCGTGGGCGGTCACGATCCACAAGTCGCAGGGCAAGACCTACGATCGCGCCGTGATCGACCTCGGATCCGGGGCGTTCGCCCCCGGGCAGACGTACGTCGCCCTGAGCCGCCTCACCTCGCTCGACGGCCTGTACCTGTCGCGCGCGCTGCGCCCGAGCGACATCCGCGTCGACGAGGACGTGCGGCGGTTCATGCGCGAGGCCTGGATCGCGCGTTCGACGCCCGAGCTCCCGAAGACCTGACCCTTCGTCTCGCTGCGCTCGCTCAGGGACCGGTTCCGAAAAAGACCCGGTTCCGGAGCGAGGAGCGCAGCGACGAGACGAAGGGCGCCACAAGGACCTACGCCGCGGCGCGGGCCCGGTCGAGGTCTTCGAAGAGCTCGGTGTTGAAGCGGTAGGCGAGCAGCACCTCGTCGATGACGCGCTCGCGCTCGGCCTCGTCCCACGGGGCGGCGTCGAGCTGCTCGCGGTAGACGTCCTTGAAGGCCGCCGGGTCGGCGATGTCATCGAAGAGGTAGAACCCGATGCCGTTGGTCTCGAAGCCGAAGCGGCGGGCCATCACGCGGCCGATGAAGATGCCGCCCGAGAGGTCGCCGAGATAGCGGGTGTAGTGGTGGGCGACGAATCCGCCCGCCCAGGTCGCGCCGACCTGGTTGATGCGCTCGACGTAGCGCTGCGTGGTGGGCAGCGGCACGATCTGCGAACGCCAGTCGGCGCCGAGCAGGAACTCGAGGTCGGCCTCGAGCGCGGGCAGTCGCGTGAGCTTGTCGCTGATGAAGACGGTGGCCACGGGGTCCTGGCGCATGCGGTCGCCGGCACCTTCGAGCGCCTCGTAGATGAAGTAGTGCTGGGCGACGAGCGAGATGTAGTCCTCGCGGGAGCCTTCGCCCTTCAGGAGGTCGGACATGAAGCCGGCGGTCTCGCTGCGGGAGTGCGATCCGGACGAGCGCTCGCGCAGGGCGGCGGAGAAGGAGAGGATCTCGGGCATGCCTTCAGTGTAAGGGCAGCCTTACCTTTGGCGAAACCCTGTGACGACCCCGGATCAGGCGTGCGGACGGGGCTCGATGCCCAGCCGTTCGCAGGCCGCGTCGTAGAGCGCGACGATCTCCCGACGAACCTCGGGGCGCTCGGTGATCGATCCGCCCGGCCACGCCACGACGAGCTCCGTGGTCTCGCCGGCACGGGTGACCTGCCAGGTGCCGCCGTCGCCGTCGAACGCGGTCATGACGGCATCCGTCACCTCGGCATCCGATGCCGTCGAGAACGCACGGGCGATGAGCAGGTTGTCGTCGGTGTGGTCGTCGTTCATGTGGTGCAGGACGGCGGCGGTCACGGCGTCATCGAAGATGTGGGGCACCAGATCACCATAGAACGTCGGCGGATGCCGAGGGCTCGATGTCGTCTTTCAGGCTCGGCGCTCTAGAATCGGGAGACACATCTCCGGGGGTTTCCTACATGCAGCTTCTCTCGTCGCGCCGCTGGCGCGCCGCCGCGGCCAGTGCGGTCGTGCTCGGACTCGTCCTCACCGGATGCACCTCCGAAGACAGCTTCACCTACGAGCCTCCGGCGCAGGTCGACGGCGCTCTGCCCGACGACATGACCGCGCAGATGCAGGAAGCCGTCGACAACGCGATCCGCGCGTCGGGCTCGTCGGCCGCGATCGTCGGGGTCTGGGCCCCGTGGAGCGGCCAGTGGGTGACGGGCGTCGGCTCGCAGGAGCCCGGTGGTGAGACTCCGGTCGATGTCGACATGTCGTTCCGCATCGCCGATGTCACGCGCCTCATGACGTGCGATGTGCTCTACGCGCTCGCCGACGAGGGCACCGTCGACCTCGACGGCGCCGTTCCCGACTACGTGTCGGGCGTGCCCGACCTCGAGGACGTCACCCTCCTCGACCTCTGCAACGGCACCTCGGGCCTCGGATCGTCGGAGGAGAAGATCAAGGCGGAGTGGCTGAAGACCCCCGACCGCGTGTGGGCTCCGCTCGAGCTGGCCGGCTTCGGCCTCGCCGCTCCGCGCACTCCCGTGGCGACGACGTACCGCGACTCCGACGCCGGGTACCTGCTGCTCGGCCTCGCGCTCGAGCGCGCCTCCGGGATGTCGGCGTCGCAGCTGATCGCCGAGTACGTGACCGAGCCGCTCGGCCTCGCGAACACCTCGCTCCCGCCCTCGACCTCCGCGACGCCGTCGACCGGCGAGGTGCTCCAGGGCCACTACCTGAACCCGGTCGAGGGCGGCTTCGCCTGCAGCGCCCCCGTCGACATCACGAAGATGTCGTCGAGCTCGGGGTTCACCGATTCGGGTGCCGTCTCGACGATCGCCGACCTCGGTCGCTATGCGCAGGCCGAAGCCCGTCAGGTGCTGCGCACGAAGGAGGAGCCCGACCGCTTCGCCGCGCCGCTGCCCGCGTTCGACGGTGCCGAATCCTGGTACCAGGCCACGGGCGGCGCGTTCCTGGTCGGTTCGATGGTCGGTCAGCACGGGTGGACTCCCGGTTACGCGACCGCCGCGTACTCCGATCCCGCGAGCGGATTCACCGTCGCCGTGGTGCTGAACAACTCGACCGCGGGTGCGGGTATCGCGCAGTCCCTGGCCTGGGAGCTCGCGGCCATCGGCTCGAAGGCTCCGGCCGCCGACGGGCAGACCGCTCCCGATTTCGGTCTGCCGTTCACCGCCGAGCAGTATCGCGAAGCGGTCAACGCGGCAGCACTGCCGTGCGTCGAGCCGCCCGTCGAGTGATCTGAGCCCGAGAGCCGGGGCTACTCGCCGTCGGCTTCCGGCATCCCCGGGCCGGCGCCCGGTCGCACCTCGGCGTCGTCGCGGATGTCGATGCGCGTCGTGCCGTCGTGCTCGCTCACGTCGATGCGGGGAGCGGCATCCGCTTCGGTCGACTCGGGCGCCGACGTGAGTTGGTCGTGACGGTTCGCTTCGAAGTCCTCGCCGTCGTTCGCGGTGTCATTCTGCGTGCTCATGGGTGTTCTCCTCGGTGGGGTGGTGGGTGGTCGTATCGGCGCGTCGTCGCGCGAGGCGGGTGAGCAGGAAGAGCACGGCTCCGACGGCCAGCAGGATGGCGCCGAACAGCCAGACCTCGGGGCTCTGCTGAGTGAAGAGCAGGATGCACGACAGAATGCCGAGCACGGGGACGAACGTCCACACCCGGAAGTGCGGATGGTCGACCTTGTCGCGACGCAGTACCAGCACCGAGACGTTGGCGCTGAGGAACACGATCAGCAAGAGGAGCACGACCGTCGCGGCGAGCGTCTCGAGGTCGCCGACGAGGGTGAGGCCCATCGCGACCAGCGTGGTGACGGGGATCGCGACCCATGGCGTCTTGCGCTTCGGCAGCACACGCGAGAGCACGTCCGGCAGCAGCTTCTGCTCGGACATGCCGTAGGTCAGGCGGCTGACCATGATCATCGTGAGCAGTGCGCCGTTGGCGACGGCGATGAGGGCGATGAGGCTGAACAGCCAGGAGGGAATGCTGGCCCCGGCGGCCTCGACGACCGCGAGCAGGGGGCCGGAGGACTCCTGCAGCTCGGAGGCCGGCAGGGCGATCGAGCTCGCGAGACCGACCAGCACGTAGACGACGCCGGCGGTGAGGAGCGAGGCGAACAGTGCGCGCGGGTACGTGCGGCTGGGGTTCTTGACCTCTTCGATCATGTTCGCGGAGGTCTCGAAGCCGACGAAGGAGTAGTACGCGATCACGGCGCCGGCGAGCACGGCGAGTGCCGCGGGGGTGCCCTCCGGCGTCTCGACGACGCGGGAGGCATCGCCCCCGCCACCGAAGAAGAACACCGAGACGACGGCGATCACGATGACCAGACCGCTGAGCTCGATGGCGGTCATGACCAGGTTCGCTCCGAGGGATTCTCGGATGCCGCGGGCGTTGAGAAGCGCGACGACGGCGAGGAAGGCGATCGCCACGGGTGTGGTCGGCAGGTCGATGAAGGTGCCGAGGTAGTCGCCGGCGAACGCGATCGAGAGGCCGGCGGCGCTCACGACACCGGCGGCGAGCATGCTGAAGCCGACGAGGAACGAGATGACCGGACTGCGGAAAGCCCGCTCGGCGAAGACCGCGGCGCCACCGGCGCGCGGATACTTCGTGACGAGTTCGGCGTACGACCCCGCGGTGAGCAGCGCGAGCAGGAGTGCGACGAGCAGCGGTGCCCACAGCATCCCGCCGACCTTCTCGGACAGCACGCCCATGAGCGCGTAGATGCCGGCACCGAGGACATCGCCCAGGATGAAGGCGAACAGGAGCGGACCGGTGATCGCCCGCCGCAGTCGCGTCGGGGCTTCGGCCGCCGGGGCCTTTTCGGTTGTCATCCTCGGAACACTAGGGGCGCGGCATCCGTTCGGCGACGGGCTTGACAGGGTGATATTCGTTCAGCGATTTCTCAGGAATGCCGCGCGTCGCGCGACACGCCCGGGGGAGGTGCCGATAGTTTTCAGCCGGCGGTCCGGGGGGATCGCGCACCACCAGACTCGAGAAACGGGATCTCCATGACCGGTACGGCACGCAAGGCGGTCGCAGAAGCGCTCGCCACCTTCCTCTTCGTTCTCAGCATCATCGGCGCGGTGAACAGCGGCAGCGCGCTGACCCCGCTCGCGATCGGCTTCGCGCTCGCCGTGCTGATCTTCGCGACCGGGCACATCTCCGGTGCCCACCTCAACCCGGCCGTCACGGTCGGTGTCTTCGTGCGCGGCGGCCTCAGCGTCGCCGACCTGATCGCCTACATCGTCGCCCAGGCCATCGGTGGCGTGCTGGCCGCGCTCGTCAGTGCCGTCTGGTGGGCGCCCGAGAAGGAGGCCATGGTCGTGCAGGTCGGCCCGGCGTTCCTCGTCGAAGCGATCTTCACGTTCTTCCTCGTCTACGTCGTGCTGAACGTGGCCACGGCCACGGGAACCGCGGGCAACTCGTTCTACGGCCTCGCGATCGGTGGCGTGGTGTTCGTCGGTGCGACGACGGTCGGCTCGATCTCGGGCGGCGGCTTCAACCCGGCGGTCGCGCTCGGCCTCTCGGTCAGCGGTCACTTCGCCTGGAGCTCGCTGTGGCTCTACATCGTCGCCCCGATCGTCGGCGGCGCCCTCGCGGCCCTCGCGTTCCGTCTGCTCAACAGCGACGACGTGAAGAAGATCGCCGCGGCCGAGTAACTCGGGGCGGGCCCTTCGTCTCGCTGCGCTCGCTCAGGGACCGGAAGAAACCCGGTTCCTGAGCGAGGAGCGAAGCGACGAGACGAAGGGCCCTACCCCTCGCGCAGCATCCGCCTCACGGGGGATGCGGCGGGCGGATGCCGCGGCATACCGTGAGGGCATGCTGATCGTCGAGGAACTCCACCTGCTGCTGCTCCGGCCGGATGGCCGGGTCGAGTCGAGCGTGAGCACCAACCGCCTGTTCGGTGAGATCGCGGCCGTGATCGTCGACCTCGTGCTGCATCATCGCGTGACCGTGGGCGAGGGCAAGAACCCCGCGATCACGATCGTCTCCGCCGAGCCGACCGGGCATCCGGTTCTGGATGCCGCGCTCGCCCGTCTCGCGCCGGTGAACGGCAAGAGGCTGCAGTCGCTCGTAATGCGGTCGAAGCTCGATCCTCTCGATGAGGTCGTCGAATCCCTGGTCACGCAGGGGATTCTGGCGCGCGGCGAGCGGGGCTTCTTCGGGTGGGGCGCCGAGCGCACTCCCGAGTCCGATCCCGGTCCCGAGACGCTGCTGCGTTCGCGTCTCGCCGCGGTGATCGCGGGAACGCTCGCGCCGACCCAGGCCGATCTCGCGCTGCTCGCCATCCTGCAGGGGATGAATGCGGCGCATCCGCTGTTGCGCGACGAGGTGGGGCCGATCTCGTCGGGTCGACTCAAGAAGCGCATCGAGCAGCTCACCGAGGGCAGCCCGACGGGCGATGCCGTGTCGCGCGCGGTCACCATGGTCATCTCGGCCGCGATGATGGCCGCGATGACCCCGGTCTTCGTCGCGACGATCACCTGACCCTGCCTGCGGGTCAGCGCAGGACGGATGCCGCCTGCCGGGCCATGCCGACCGCGACGTACTCCGCCGCCTCCGGCACCTCGACCGGCAGACCGAACACCAGCGGCGCGATCTCCCGCACGGCACGGGACTGAGCGCCGCCGCCGACGAGCAGCACCCGATCGAGAGGGATGCCGAGCTCGCGGAGCGCGTCGAGACCGAAGCGCAGCCCGCCGAGCATCCCCTCGACCGCGGCGCGCGCCAGGTTCTCGCGCGTCGTCGAGGCGAGCGTCATGGCGTTCAGGCTCGCGGTCGCCTCGGGCAGGTTTGGCGAGCGCTCCCCCTCGAAGTACGGCACGAGTTCGAGCCCGCCCGCTCCGGGCGACGCCTCCAGCGCGAGGGTGCTCAATCCGTCATGGTCCACGTCGAGCAGGCGCGCGATCACGTCGAGCACGCGTGCGGCGTTGAGGGTGCAGACGAGGGGCAGGTAGCCGTCGGCGGCATCCGCGAAGCCCGCCACGATCCCGCTCGGATCGGCCACACCCCGGTCGGTCACCGCGAAGATCGTTCCCGAGGTGCCGATCGACACCACCACGTCGCCCGTCCGGGCACCGACGCCCAGGGCGACGGCGGCATTGTCGCCGGCACCGGGCGCGACGCGCCGGCCCGCGGCATCCGTCACCGATTCGCGGGCGCCGAGCACCCGCGGCAGCACGGCGTCGTGGCCGAGCGCGGCGACGAGAAGTTCGCGGTCGTACTCCCCGGTGCGGGGATTCCAGTAGCCGGTGCCCGAGGCATCCGATCGGTCGGTCACCAGCTCGCCGAGGTCGGGCCGCTCGGGTCCGAAGCCGCGCAGGCGCCAGGTGAGCCAGTCGTGAGGCAGCGCGACGGCGGCGACCCGGGCGGCGTTGTCGGGTTCGTGATCGCGCAGCCAGCGCAGTTTTGTGATCGTGAACGATGCCACCGGTACGAGGCCGGTGCGATCGGCGAGGACGGATGCCCCGAACTCGCCGATCAGATCGTCAGCCGCCTGCGCGGAACGGGTGTCGTTCCACAGCAGCGCATCGCGGATGACGCGGCCCTCGGCGTCGAGCGCGACCATGCCGTGCTGCTGACCGCCGATGGCCCACGCCTCGATGTCGTCGAGGCCCCCGGCGTCCGCGATCGCCTGCTGCAGCGCGTCCCACCACGCCTCGGGATCGACCGACGTGCCGTCGGGGTGAGGGGCGCGGCCGGAGCGCACGATGGCACCCGTCACGGAGTCGACGACGACCACCTTGCAGGACTGGGTCGAGGAGTCGACCCCGAGGACGAGTGCCATCGCCGGACTCAGCGGGCGCCGAGCAGGTGCTCGGTGGCGAGCTGCTGCAGACGCACGAAGCCGAATCCCTTGCCGCCGAGGTACGCGTTCGCGTCGAAGTCCTCGTAGGCCGCGCGGTCGGCGAGCAGGTCGTCGTAGCTCTCGCCCTCGTTCAGGGTGGGCGTCGAGAGCTCGGCGACCTTCGCGGCGGCGAGTGCCTCCTGCACCTCGGGGTCGGCACGGAAGGCCGCGGCGCGCTCCTTGAGCAGCAGGTAGGTACGCATGTTGGCGGCGGCGCTGTCCCAGACCCCGGTCTCGTCCTCGGTGCGCGACGGCTTGTAGTCGAAGTGGCGGGGGCCGTCGTAGGCCGGAACCCCGCCGGGGCCGCCGTTCTCGAGCAGATCGACGAGCGAGAACGCGTTGTGCAGGTCGCCGTGACCGAACACGAGGTCCTGGTCGTACTTGATGCCGCGCTGACCGTTGAGGTCGATGTGGAAGAGCTTGCCGTGGTACAGCGCCTGGGCGATGCCGGCGGTGAAGTTGAGGCCCGCCATCTGCTCGTGCCCGACCTCGGGGTTGACGCCCACGAGCTCGGGGCGCTCGAGGGAGTCGATGAACGCGATCGCGTGGCCGAGCGTCGGCAGCAGGATGTCGCCGCGGGGCTCGTTGGGCTTGGGCTCGATCGCGAAGCGGATGTCGTAGCCCTTGTCGGTGACGTAGTCGCCGAGCAGGTTGACGGCCTCGCGATAACGCTCGAGAGCCGCGCGCACGTCCTTCGCCGAGTCGTACTCGGCGCCCTCGCGGCCACCCCACATCACGAAGGTCTTGGCTCCGAGCTCGGCGGCGAGATCGAGGTTGCGCAGCACCTTGCGCAGCGCGAAGCGGCGCACCTGGCGGTCGTTCGAGGTGAAGCCGCCGTCCTTGAAGACGGGAGCGCTGAAGAGGTTGGTGGTCACCATCGGCACCACGACACCCGTGTCGGCGAGCGCACCCTTCAGGCGGTCGATCTGGGTCTGGCGCTCGGCATCCGTCGATCCGAAGGCGAACAGGTCGTCGTCGTGGAAGGTGAGGCCGTAGGCGCCGAGCTCCGACAGCTTCTCGACGGCGTGCACGACGTCGAGCGCCGGGCGGGTGGGGCCGCCGAACGGGTCGGTGCCGTTGTAGCCGATGGTCCAGAGTCCGAACGAGAACTTGTCGGCGCGGGTGGGGGTGGGCATGATCGCTCCTCTGCGAGTGCTGCGGTGGTCTGCGGGGCCGGGGCGGATGCCGCGGCGCAATAAGTTGTGATTCACAACATAACCGATGACGGGCCGCATCCGCACCCCTAAAGTGGGAACGTGCCCCGTGACCTGACCACCCCGCGCTCCCGCGAAGCGAACCTCGCGCGGATCCTGTCGATCGTCCATCACGACGGCGCCCAGTCGCGATCGGCCCTCACCGAGGCCACCGGGCTCAACCGCTCCACGATCGCCGCCCTCGTCTTCGAACTCGCCGCCGCGGGACTCGTCGACGAGCGCCCGCCGGAATCCTCGTCGCGCGCCGGCCGCCCCTCGCCGGTGGTCGCGCCCTCGGCATCCGTCGTCGCGATCAGCGTGCACCCCGAGGTCGACGCGGTCGAGATCGCCGCCGTCGCCCTCGACCGCCGCATCGTCGTGCGCGAGCGCATCGTCAACACGGCCACCCCGACCGTCGCCGAGGTCGCCGCGCTCGTCGCCACCCGGTTGGCGCACTGGCAGACGGATGCTCTGCTGCACAGCACCGTGATCGGCATCGGCGTCGCCGTGCCCGGGCTCGTGCGCACCGCCGACGGCGTCGTGCGCAACGCCCCGCACCTCGCCTGGACCGATGAACCTCTCGCCGCGCGGATCGAGGAGCTCACCGGCATCCGCACCGCCGTCGACAACGATGCGACCCTCGGGGCGCTCGCCGAGCACCTCTTCGGCGCCGGCCGCGACATCGACGAACTCGTCTACCTCAACGGCGGCGCCTCGGGCATCGGCGGCGGGCTCGTGATCCACGGACGGGCCGCGACCGGGGCGAACGGCTACGCGGGGGAGTTCGGTCACAACCGCCCTCGCATCGACGATGACGCCGACCGACGCACGTCAGACGGGGTGCTCGAAGAAGAGGTGAACCGGCGGCATCTGCTGGCGCTCCTCGGCCTCGACGATGCCGACGACGCCGCGCTCGCCGCAGCGCTCGACGAGGCAGCCCTCCCCGCTGCCGAGGCCGAGGTCGCTCGGCAGGCCCGGGTGCTCGGCAGCGCTCTCGCCAACGCGGTGAACGTGCTGAACCCCGCAGTCGTCGTGCTGGGCGGATTCCTCGCGCTGCTCGACGACGCCGAGCACGACACCCTCGCGGCCGAGGTCTCGCGACTCGCGATGAGCGAGAGCGCCGAGGTCGTCGAGCTGCGCACCGCGGCCCTCGGCTCGGACCGGCTGCTCGTCGGCGCGGCCGAACTCGCGTTCCGCCCGCTGTGGACCGACCCCCTCGCCGTCGTCGCGGGGTAGTCGGGCCGGAGTCATGCCCGAAGCCGCGCGTACCCAACTCAGGACAAACTGCGGATTCGGGCCCCAAACCGGGGCTTTCGGATGCGTTTCGCCCCGAGTGTCCTGAGTTAGGGACGGGATGCCGCGCCGCCTAGACTCCTCGACGTGGTGGACAACAATGGGCGGCCGGTCGGAGTGCGCGATGTCGCCGCGCTCGCCGGAGTGTCTCGGCAGACAGTCTCGCGGGTGCTGAACGAGCATCCGGATGTCGCCGACGCCACGCGCGAGCGGGTCGAGAAGGCGATGGGCGAGCTCGGCTATCGCATGAACAACGCCGCCCGCGCCCTGGGCACGCGCCGGTCGCGCACGCTCGGGATCCTCGCCTCCGACGCCTTGCAGTTCGGTCCCTCGCGCAGCATCGCGGCGATCGAGGCATCCGCCCGCGCCGCCGGGTACTGGGTGAGCGCGGCCTTCGCGGATGCCGATGACGCGGCATCGGTGTCGGCCGCGGTCGATCACCTCGTCGCCCAGGGGGTCGAGGGAATCCTCGTCGTCGCCCCGCACGCCCGCACGTTGCGGATGCTCGACACCGTCTCGGTCGGCGTTCCGATCGTGACCCTGCACTCGGCCGGCCACGATGCGCGCGGGGTCGGCGTCGACCAGGTCGCCGGTGCGCGGTTGGCGGTGGGGGCGCTGGCGGATGCCGGGCACACTCGCATCGCCCACCTCGCCGGACCCGCCGACTGGCTCGAGGCGGAGTCCCGTGCCGAGGGCTTCGCGGCCGAGCTCGCGGCCCGGGGGCTGAAGCCCGTGCTCACCGTGGTCGGTGACTGGACCGCGCGCGCCGGATTCGAGGCGGCGCAGGCGCTGCGCGACGCCGAAGCCACGGCGGTGTTCGCCGCGAACGACCAGATGGCGCTCGGGCTGATCGGCGCGCTGCACGCGGCAGGTGTCGCGGTGCCGGGGGAGATCAGCGTCGTCGGCTTCGACGATCTGCCGGAGGCGGCGTACGCCTGGCCGCGGTTGACGACGGTGCGGCAGGACTTCGACGAGCTCGCACGGCGGGCGGTCGCGGCGGTGATCGCCGGGGATGCCGCGGCATCCGCGGAGTCGATCGTGCCCGAACTCGTGGTGCGTGACTCGATCGCGGCCCCGTCGGTCTGAGGCGTTTCTCGGGGACCCGGCGCGCGTGGCGGGAGGAGATCACGCGCAATGCAGGAGCGGATGCCGCAAGCGGTCCTCCGTTGCGTGAGATCTCCTCCCGAAGGTGCGGCCGCCCGGCCGCTTGACCCCGCCACCGACCCGGCCGTAGGCTTTCCGTGACACGAACTGTGACCGGTCACAGTCAAACACACGACGAGGTGCCATGAGCGACGACGCCCCCCGATACGCCCCCGACATCCAGGCGGCGATCGACCGCACCCGCGCCGATGTCGCCCGCCTGCACGGCGAACTCGTGCGCAACGGCCTGGTCGTCTGGACCGGTGGCAACGTCTCGGGCCGTGTGCCCGGAGCCGACCTGTTCGTGATCAAGCCCTCGGGCGTGAGCTACGACGATCTCGCGCCCGAGAACATGATCCTCTGCGATCTCGACGGCACCGCGATCCCCGGCGCCCCCGGCAGCGAGCGGAGCCCGTCGAGCGACACCGCGGCGCACGCGTACGTCTACCGCCACATGCCCGAGGTCGGCGGGGTCGTGCACACGCACTCCACGTTCGCGGTCGCCTGGGCGGCGCGCGGTGAGGAGATCCCCTGCGTCATCACGGCGATGGCCGATGAGTTCGGCGGACCGATCCCGGTCGGCCCGTTCGCGATCATCGGCGACGACTCGATCGGTCGCGGCATCGTCGAGACGCTCCGCGGTCACCGCAGCCGTGCGGTGCTGATGCAGAACCACGGGCCGTTCACGATCGGCGTCGACGCGAAGGATGCCGTGAAGGCCGCGGTCATGGTCGAAGACGTCGCCCGCACCGTGCACTACGCCCGCGAGGCCGGCCCGGTGATCCCCCTCCCGCAGGAGGCGATCGACCGCCTGTTCGACCGGTACCAGAACGTGTACGGCCAGAGTGCGGACGCCCGCCGATGACCCTTCGTCGGAGCTCAGGGACCAGCGCCGAGATCATCGCGCGCAACCGCACCGCCCTCGGCATCGAGCTCGGATCGACCCGCATCAAGGCCTGCCTGATCGACGCCGACACCGCCGAGGTGCTGGCGACCGGGTCGCACACGTGGGAGAACAGCTTCGTCGACGGCCGCTGGACCTATCCGCTCGACGAGGCGTGGTCGGGGCTGCAGGAGGCGTACGCCGCACTGGTCGACGACGCGCAGGAGCGCCACGGCATCCGCCCCTCCTCGTTCGGGGCGATCGGTATATCGGCGATGATGCACGGCTATCTCGCCTTCGACGCCGACGGCACTCTCCTCGTGCCCTTCCGCACCTGGCGCAACACGAGCACGGGCGAGGCCTCGGCCGAGCTCACCGAGGTTCTGGGCGTGAACATCCCCCAGCGATGGTCGGTCGCGCACCTGCACCAGGCCTCACTCGACGGCGAATCCCACGTCGCCGACGTCGCGTCGATCACCACCCTCGCGGGCTACGTGCACGAGCGCTTGACCGGTCGTACCGTGCTCGGAGTGGGGGATGCCTCGGGCATGTTCCCGATCGATTCCGCCACGATCGACTACGACGAGCGCCTGCTCCATGCCTACCGCGATCACACCGGTCGCGACCTGCGCCCGCTGCTCCCGGCCGTGCTCCCGGCGGGGGCGGATGCCGGCGCCCTCACCCCAGAGGGGGCCGCGCTCCTCGACCCGACCGGCGCGCTCCAGCCCGGTATTCCGCTCTGCCCGCCGGAGGGCGACGCGGGCACCGGCATGGTGGCGACGAACTCGGTCGCCCCGCTCACCGGCAACATCAGCGCGGGCACGAGCATCTTCGCGATGGTGGTGCTCGAGAAGCCGCTGCCCACCGTGCACGAAGAGCTCGACCTCGTCACGACGCCCGCCGGCGCGACGGTCGCGATGGTGCACTGCAACAACGGCGCGAGCGAGCTCGGCGCCTGGGCGGCGCTGTTCCACCGGTTCACGGTCGCGAGCGGGCAGTTCGTCGACGAGGATCAGGTCTTCGCCACCCTGTTCGCCGAGGCGCTGCAGGGCGATGCGGATGCCGGTGGCCTGCTCGCCTACAACCATCTCGCCGGCGAGCCGGTGGTCGGACTCGACCAGGGCCGCCCACTCTTCGTGCGCACCCCGGATGCCTCCTTCACCCTCGCGAACGTGATGCGCGCGCAGATCTACGGCGTCTTCGGCACACTCGCCCTGGGCATGCGGATCCTCGCCGACGACGGCGTGCGGATCGAGCGGATGTTCGCCCACGGCGGCCTGTTCCGCACGGCGGGTGTGGCCCAGCGCTTCCTCGCCGCGGCCCTCGACACCCCGGTCGACGTCGGCGATCTCGCCGCCGAGGGCGGAGCGTGGGGCATCGCGGTGCTCGCCGCGTACCTCGATCAGGCCGACCGACCGCTCGCCGCCTATCTCGACGAGGCCGTCTTCGCCGGGGCATCCGTCACCACCGCCGAACCCGACCCGACCGACGTCGCCGGGTTCGCCGCCTACCTCGACCGCTACCGCGCGGGCCTCGCCATCGAGGCCGCCGCCATCACCGCTCTGCCCACGCAGGAAAACAGCAAGAACCCGAAGGACGCCTCATGACCCGCACCCCGCTGACCACGTCGCTCGACGGCTACGATGTCTGGTTCCTCACCGGCAGCCAGCACCTCTACGGCCCGGAGACCCTCGGCCAGGTCGCCGCGCAGTCGCAGGAGATCGCCGGCATCCTCGACGCGGCCGAAGACGTGCCGGTGCGCATCGTCTGGAAGCCCGTGCTCACCGACTCCGACGCGATCCGCCGCATCGCCCTCGAGGCGAATGCCGACGACCGCGTGATCGGCGTCGTCGCCTGGATGCACACGTTCAGCCCCGCGAAGATGTGGATCACCGGGCTCGACAGCCTGCGCAAGCCGCTCGCGCACCTGCACACCCAGCACAACGTGGCGCTGCCGTGGAGCGAGATCGACTTCGACTTCATGAACCTCAACCAGGCCGCGCACGGCGACCGCGAGTTCGGGTACATCCAGACGCGCCTCGGCATCCCGCGCAAGACGATCGTCGGTCACGCGAGCGACCCGCGCGTACGCGCCGAGCTCGCGACCTGGCAGCGCGCGGCGGCGGGCCTCGCGGCGGCGCGGTCGCTGAAGCTGGCCCGGTTCGGCGACAACATGCGTTTCGTCGCGGTCACCGAGGGCGACAAGACCGAGGCCGAGCTGCGCTTCGGGGTGCAGGTCAACACCTGGGGCGTGAACGACCTGGCGGATGCCGTCGCCGCCGCCTCGGATGCCGAGATCGACGCCCTCGTCGCCGAGTACGAAGACCTCTACGCGGTGGCCCCCGAACTGCGTCGCGGGGGCGAGCGCCACCAGTCCTTGCGCGACGGCGCGGCGATCGAGATCGGATTGCGCTCGTTCCTCGAGGAGGGTGGTTTCGGGGCGTTCACGACCTCGTTCGAAGACCTCGGTGCGCTGACGCAGCTGCCGGGTCTCGCGGTGCAGCGCCTGATGGCCGAGGGCTACGGCTTCGGCGCCGAGGGCGACTGGAAGACCGCGCTGCTCGTGCGCGTCGCAAACGTGATGGGTGCGGGTCTGCCCGGTGGCGCGAGCCTGATGGAGGACTACACCTACGACATGACCCCGGGCGAAGAGGTGATCCTCGGGGCGCACATGCTCGAGGTCTCGCCGTCGCTGTCGTCGCAGCAGCCGACGCTCGAGGTGCATCCGCTGGGGATCGGCGGCAAGGACGACCCGGTACGCCTCGTGTTCACGGCTGACCCGGGCCCGGCGGTCGTGGTGGCGCTGTCCGACATGCGCGACCGGTTCCGTCTCACGGCCAACGTCGTGGAGAACGTCGAGCCGACTGCGGCGCTGCCGAAGCTCCCCGTGGGACGTGCGGTCTGGAAGCCGCAGCCCGATTTCCCGACCAGCGCCGCCGCCTGGCTCACCGCCGGAGCCGCGCACCACACCGTGATGTCGACGGCCGTGGGCATCGAGGCGTTCCGCGACTTCGCCGAGATGGCGGAGGTCGAACTGCTCGTGATCGACGACACGACCCGCCTGTCCGAGTTCCAGCAGCAGGTGCGCTGGAACCAGGCCTACCACCGCCTCGCCCAGGGCCTGTGACCCGCCCGCACAAGTAACGTGGATCCAATGACCACCACCCCGCGTTCCGGCCGCCAGTTCACGATCTTCTCCGACGGCTACGAGGCGACGATCGCGAGCGTCGGCGCCTCTCTGCGCGCGTTGACGTTCCAGGGTCGCGATCTGGTCGTTCCCTTCGACGCGGATGCCGTGCGCCCCGCCTACCGCGGAGCGACCCTCGCCCCGTGGCCGAACCGCGTCGTCGACGGCACATACTCGTTCGGCGGTGTCGACCACCAGCTCGCGCTCACCGAGCCCGCGCGCGGGCACGCCCTGCACGGGCTGCTCGCCTGGGCCGAGTGGGACGCGGTGGCGACGGCATCCGATCGGGTGACGCTCGAGGCGACGATCCCCGCGCAGGACGGCTACCCGTTCCGCGTGACCGTACAGACCGAGTACGCGGTCGGCATCGACGGACTCACCCAGACGGTGACCGCGACGAACGTCGACGACGTGCCCGCGCCGTGGGGCACGGGACCGCACCCGTACCTGTGGGCGGGCGACGGCGGGGTGGATGCCTGGACGCTGAGCCTGCCGGCATCCGAGGTGCTGCTCGTGACCGAGGATCGCCTGAGCCCGGTGCGCGTCGAAGCCGTCGAGCTGGTGCCCGAGTTCGACTTCCGTGAGGAGCGGCTGATCGGTGAGACGTTCATCGACCACGCGTTCACGTCTCTCGAGCGGCATCCGTCGGGCGTCGCCGCGGTGACGGTGCTCGCGACCGACGGCCACGGCGTCGCGATCACGTTCGACGAGCGCTGCCCGTGGGTGCAGGTGCACACGGCCGACACCCCGCTGCCCGAGACGAACCGGATCGGCCTCGCCGTCGAGCCGATGACGTGCCCTCCCGATGCCTTCAACTCGGGCGTCGACCTGGTGGTGCTCGAGCCCGGGCAGTCGCGCGCCGCGGCCTGGCGCATCTCCGCCATCTGATCTCGTGTCCGATGTCGGCGATTGATTCCGATGCCGATCTCGTCTTGATGATGGCGACCGATCTGGGAGCCTCGGGCTGGCGCCCGGTAGCAGACGAGGGAGCAAAGTCGTGGCAGCGTTCGATCCGGAGTTCAATCGTCGGCCCGAAACCTATGTGCGGCAGCGATCCTGGCCGCGGACGGTGATCTTCCTCGTCCTCGCGATCCTGGCGGCAGCGATTCTCGTGTACGTGCTCGTGAACTTCGCCGACCTGCGCGAGGATGCCGCGCAGCAGACGGGCTCTACCAGACGCACCGTCGGTCGCCGGTTGGGAACGCTGGTGGCACCGCTCTTCCTCGCTTTGGTCGTCATCGCGCTTCTCATCGCAGCGGCCCGCTGGGGGCGGGTGTGGAAGCTCGTCCGGTCCGGCAATCCTCTTCGTAGGCGTCACTACAGTTCGGCCGCGGGAGGGCGTGCTGTCTACGACTCGCTGTTGCGCGCATTCCAGACACATGATCCCGCCTTCTTCACTCCTCTCCCCCCGCAGCCATCCCACACGAACGTGGAGATCGAGTTCTGGACGTCGAAGGAAGACCGGCTCGGCCTGGCGACGCTCGTGCTCTACGAAGGGAAGAACAACAAGGAACGCACGTTCTCCGAACCCGTCGTCTTCGAGGGCGCGGACTACGACGCGCTGGAAGCCGCGCTCAAGCGAGGCTTGACGGAAGCATCTGCTCCGCGCTGAAAAGGCGGCGGACAGGGACGACCGGTCCGTCGATCTTGACCTCACCCGGGATCATTTCGTCCCCGTGAAAACCCAATCTCACACTCTTCGTCGGTCGGCCGGTGTATCGTAGCGGCTCGGCGGCAGCACACCCGAACGTGCTCCGCGATCGCCTGCGACTCGATGAGGATTGTGATGACCGACGCGTTTCCCCCCGACGCGGCGACTGCCCGTTCCGGCGCCGGTAATGATTCCGATGACGCGCCTTCGCTCGATCCCGCTGACTTGAACGCTCTCGTGCTTCGGGCGGCGGAGGGAGATCGTGATGCCGCGGGCGAGTACTTCGCGCAGGTGCTCCCGTCGTTGACTCACACGTCCAAACGGATCGCCGGCATTACGCACGACGCCGACGATCTGCTCGGCGATGCGCTGCTGATGGTGCTGGCGAAGTGGTCGCAGGGCACGGGCCCGACCGAGAACGTGCCGGCGTACATCGCGCAGACCATGCGCAATCGCATCCGTGACGACTTCCGCTCGCCGCGGTCGAAGGTCGCCCCGCTCGACAACGTCGAGGAGCCGGCGTCGAGCGCCGATCCGCGCATCCGCGAACTCGAGATCGAGTCGGAGCTGGCGATCGTGCGCAAGGCGCTCGCCGAGTTGCCGTCTGACCAGCAGCGTGTGCTCGTCGCGACCGTGCTCGAGGGGCGCAAGCCGCGCGACCTCGAAGAGCACATGGCGCGTCCGGCATCCGCGATCTATTCGCTGTCGCGCCGGGCGAAGGGGAATCTGCGTCGCACGACCCTGCGGCTGCTGCTCGAGGAGAACGCCCGGCCTGAGTGCGTGGCGGCGGCGCAGCTGCTGCCCGATGCGGTGGGCGACACCCCCGAGGGCACGAAAGGCGGCCGGGCGACCGACCACTACCGCACCTGCCCGTATTGCCGTCGGTCGTGGAAACGATTCGCCGGGCTCGCGACGCTCGGCGCACTGCCGCTCGCGGGAGCGGTGGCACTGGCCGGCCCGTCGGGCTCGGCCGAGGCCAGCGAGCAACCGGTCGACGGGACGGATGCCTCGGCGCCGGAGATGCCGGCGGATGCTCCCGCCGATGTCCCGGCCGACGTTCCTTCCGATGCTGGTTCCGGGTCGTTCTGGCAGGAGTGGGCGCGCACGACGGCGATGCTCGCGGCCGCCGCGACGGCGCTCGTGCTCATGACGGTGGTCGTCGTGACCTTCGTCACGAAGACGTGGTTCTTCGCCGAGACCCCGCCGGGTTCGTTGACGGTGACGGCCGTGCAGGTAGACGATGCGACCAGCGAGTTCGACATGTCGCTCGCCATCGAGGACGAATCGTGGACGGTCGGGTTCCTCCGGATCGACCTGTCCGTCGACGTCGAGTCGGTGTCGGCTCCCTCCGGATGGGACTGTCTCGTCGAGGGCGGTGACGTGACGTGCACGACCGGTCTCGATTCTCCGGGTGGTGGGCGCTTCGACATCGGGCATGTCCCGGGCGCGCAGATCGAGTACGAGTTCCGTTTCGATGGCCGCACAGAGGGTGGGGCGATGCTCACCGGCGCCTCCACGGGCACGATCGACGACTGATTTCGTGTGCCACCGACAGATTCCGTCGCTGGACCCGTCAACTGAGTGTGGGGAGCCTTCTCCCCATTCGACCCTCCCCAGTGACCAACACCGGTGCCGCTGCCTTCACGGCGGATGCCCCGGCGACGGTCTCGGATGATCTCTCGGGTGTGCTCGACGATGCGACCTACAACGGCGACGCCTCGAACGGTGCGACCTACGCCGCCCCGATCCTGTCGTGGTCGCTCGCGATCCCCGTCGAGGACAGCGTCACGCTGACCTACTCGGTGACCGTGAACGCCCCCGCGACCGGTGACCTCGACCTCGCCAATACCGTCACCCCGGGTGATGGCGGCGAGTGCCTCGAGGAGGGCTCGTGCGTCACGAACACGCCGATCTCCGCGTACGAGGTCTCTAAGTCGGTCGACACGGAGACCACGGCCGCGGGTCAGAAGGTGACCTACACGATCGCCATCGGCAACACCGGTGCGGTCGCGTACACCGACGAGACGCCGGCATCGTTCACCGACGACCTGTCGGAGGTGCTCGACGACGCGACCTACAACGGCGACGCGACGAACGGCGCGACCTACACCGCTCCGGTGCTGAGCTGGGCGGGTGCGCTCGAGGTCGGCCAGGTCGTCTCGGTCACCTACAGCGTCACGGTCAACGATCCCCTCACGGGCGACCGTGAGCTCGTGAACGCGGTGCTCCCCGGTGACGGCGGAGCGTGCGGCGACGCGTGCTCGGTCACCACGACGGTCACGCCGCCGGCCCCGCCGCTGGCGACCACGGGTCTGAACCCGTGGATCGTGGGCGGGGGCCTCGGAGTCGCGACGCTGGCGATCCTCGCCGGACTCGCACTGCTCCTGGTGCGCCGTCGTCAGAACATCACGGAGTAATCGAGAAGTAAGGCAGAGGTGAACGGGCGGGGCCATCAGGCCTCGCCCGTTCACCGCATCCACGACATGTCACGCATACATCTCTTAACTGTCACCCGTTTTGCGGCCGTGCTCGCGATCGCACTGCCGGTGCTGGGCCTGCTCGGCTTCGGTGGGGCTCCGGCGGCCGCCGCCGAGCAGTCGGCGCCGAACATCGCGGTCACGCTCACGAGCGACGCCGAGGCTCTCGCCGCGGGGGAGCGGATCACCTACACTGCCGAGATCGTGAACAGGGGTGAGGCCGTTCAGGCCCGCGTGGTGCTCACCCCGCCCACCTACGTCGCACTCGGCTCGCTCGACGGGGCCGAGGTCGACGGAAACGAGGCGACCTGGTCGCTCACCCTCGGAGCGGCCGAGACGAAGACGATCGAGATCCCCGCGCGGATCGGCGACATCCCCGAGGCCGAGCTGCGGGCGACCGCGCTGCTCAGCCTCTACGTCGGCGATGGGACGAGTCCGCTCGTGCGGACCGCCTCGGCGGACCCGATCGACGGTGTCGACGACGTGCAGACCGAGGTCGGTCCGCTGCCCGGCATCCTGCTCTCGGTGGGAATCGGCTTGGTCGTGGTGCTGATCGTGCTCGCGGTCGTGTTCATCGTGCTGCAGCGCCGTCGTCGCGCCGCAGAGGAAGCGGCCAAGCGCGACGCATGGGTCGGGTACGCGCGGCGCGAGTCGCAGCCGACGGATGCCGAGGCCGAGGAGCGCTGAGCCTCGGGGCGGCGCCCTTCGTCTCGTCGCTGCGCTCCTCGCTCAGGGACCGGGTGAGGGAGACGAAGGGCCCGCCCCCAGTGCTCAGAGGGCGGCGACCCACACGGCGTCGCCGGCATCCTTCTCGTCGGTGCGCACCAGCGCCGAGACCGATGCCTCCACCTCGACTCCCTGCGCCGCGGCGAGCTCCTGGATCTTCGTGAGCACCTTCTTCCACGTGTGCGTCGCGATCAGCGAGCCGAGGGTCTCGGTGGCCCGGGCCGCGTAGAAGACGCCTCGGTCGTGCTCGTCGACGGCCCACACGGCGGTGACCGCGCGCGGTGAACCGTGGGCGATGTGCCACGTGTCGCCGTTGATACGGGTGACGGCCTTGATTCCCGCGAGGGCGGAGTCGACCGTGGCCCTCCCTCGTGGTGCATCGGCGAAGACGAGTCGTGCACCCATCGCGACCGCGTCGCCGTGCAGGCGGGTAGCGGACGACGCGCGCACGCGCTTCTCGAGGCTGACGCCCGCCGTCGTCCCGGCCTCAGCGGCCCGAGCGCGGACCCGTCGGCCGATCACCGCCCACACGATCGGCACGACGATGACGAAGGCGAGCAGGGCGTACAACCCGATGGCTTCCACCGTGGGCTCCTCTGGTTCCGGGAAAGGGTGTCAGGAGAGAAGACGAGTCACCGCGCTGATTCTCACGGTGCTTCAGTGACGCCACCGGAACGAGATCAGCGGATGCCGAAGATGCGCCGCATCGCCGTCTCGGCGCCGTCGCCGTCGCGGCGTGCGATCGCGGTGGCGAGTTCGCGGCTGGCCCTGCGCGCGGAGTCGACCTCGCGCGACGAGTACGAGAGCCGGCGCAGTGCCCGCAACAGCGAGAACTGGCGCTCGGTGAGCTCGGCGTGGAGGATCGAGCTGCCGGCGCGAGCCGACAGGAAGAGCAGGAGGTCGAGCGCGGCCGTCGCCGCCTCGGCGGGCGAGCCGATGGCCTCGAGCAACCCATCGATGCGGGAGACGGCGGTCTCGGCATCCGTCGTCGACAGCGACGCGACCGCCTGGCGGGCGGCGATGCCCCCGCAGTAGCCCGCCCAGCGCCGGCAGTCCTCGGCGATCTGGCGGGTCAGCGGCGTCACGCGCGTAGCTCGAGACGGGAGCACATCGATCATGCCGATCTGCTGCAGGCGCAAGATCGCTTCGCGCACCGGCGTTCGGGAGATGCCCATCTGCTCGGCCAGTTCGCGGTCGCGCAGCAGCTCGCCGTCTTCGAGCACGCCTGACGCGATGGCCGTTCCGATCTCGAGGAACGCCTCGTCGCCGAGATAGCGACGCTCACGCCGCGGCTCGCCACCCAGGTACGCCTCTGCGCGGGGTACTCCCAGCGTTCCCGGGAGGGGGTCGGTGAGAGCCAAGTCCTTCGGCATCCGCGCCCTCTTCGATGCCTTGCGGGGCCGTACGCGGACTTCGTCCAGGATGACGCTCATCTCTCACCAATCGACTCACTGTGGAGGGTGAAGGGAGCGGCGCACCACACTCCGCCCCCTTCACGCGACACTCCCCTGGAGCCGCCGCGTAGATGAGGGAACCGACTACCCCTCAAAAGATTGACGAGCGAGCGTCAGGAATCTGACGCTCGCTCGTCGAATCGGCGACTGAGTGCAGGAAATCAGCTCTTGATCGGCAGCACCTTGAACTTGCCGGTCGTGCCCGGAGCGGGCGGAACGACGACGGCGAACTCGCTCTTGCCCTGCGTCGGGGCGATGACGACCTCGGCGGGGATGCCCGGTGCGATCACCGCGGCGGGGATGCCGGTGAGCACGCCCGCCTTCGTCGCGCTGGTGGTGAACGCCTTGAGCGCCTTCTTATCGAGGCTCGTGACGTAGGTCTGGAACTGCAGGGCGATCGCGTCGAAGCTCTCGTCGGGGATGCTCGGGTGCGAGATCAGCACGGTGTCGACCGTCTGGTTGCCGTTCTTGACCTGCAGCCCGGTGTAGCGCTGCTTGCCGACCCAGCCGCGCGACTGGAAGTCGGTGAAGAGGTTCGCGCCCGCGTTCTTGCGCGTCGCGAAGTGCACGATCAGCAGGATGATGCCGAGCGGCACGAGGATGAGCGGGGCGAAGGAGTAGACGTACGACCACACCTCGCTGCGTCCGCTCGAGTACTCGAAGAGGTCGGGGCGGAAGAGCAGCTGCGGGATGTACTCCCACGCCCAGTCCACGGCCTGACCGGTCGAGAAGAGGTTGAACGCGAACGCCGCGGCGCCGAGCCCGAGGCTCGTCCAGCCGAGGCTCGAGACGGTGCGTTTGCCGTCGACCGCCTTCGCGAAACCTTCGGGCGTGGACAGTTGGTGTTGGACGGTAGCCAGGGTCATGCGCCCGAGCATAGCGAAACCTGTGCGGCCGCTATGGCAGTGGACATGGGGAGTAATCCCCACCGGGGTGGCCGGCATCCGCATGCAAGAGATGCCGGCCACCTGCGGTGGACGACACCCCCATGCCGCCCACCTGTGGCCTCGATATTCCCGGATCGAGGGCGGAAGCGAAGACCGAGACTCCGCTTCCACATCTATTGACGGATGGAGTGCAGGAATCTGTCGCAGATTCCGGAAATCAACCGACGGCGGATTCGAGCTGCCAGCGGATCTGCTCGAGCGCGGCGGCGTTCTTCTCGGCGTCGTGCGGGCTGAACGGGCGGTCGGGCGCGACGTCGAGCGAGATCTGCACCTCGCACCCGCGGCGCATCGGGGTCGAGGTCACGCCGACCTCCATCTCCCAGTTCCAGATCGTGCGCTTCGTGCGGAATCGCAGATGCTGTCGCGAATCGTCGACCTGCAGATCGGTGTGCTCGCCGCCGATCACGATCTGTTCGACGGCGGCGGCCACGGCATCCGCGTCGGCGTGCACGTGGAAGCGCGCGTGCGCGGCGGAGTCGGGCGCGGTCAGCGAACCCGGTGACCAGAGAGGGATTCCCTCGCTCATGTCGTCGTTCCTTTCCCCGGTTCGAACGATGCGGGCGCGATGCCCCCTTAGGAGACGAGCGAGGGGGCGATTTCTTACGCGGGTGCTCGAAATCGAGCCGGATGGGACGGAGTGCGACCGATCGCGAGGCCGATCTCGTCATGTGGATGAGGGGGCGTGCGTGTGAGGCGACGCCGGCGCGATGCGAGGGGGAACGGTCATGGATCAGTGGAAGTGGAATCTCGGGCAGGCGGGGATCCTGTTCGTCGGCGCGATGGTGTTCTCGCTCGTCATCGCGGCGGTCGGCGCCAGTTGGTGGGTGGCACTCGTCGTGCCCGCGGCGTTCCTGTCATCGGGGATCATGCTCACCCGGGCGCTGCGCGAGCGCCGTCGTGAGCGTCGGGTGACCCACACGGAACGGCGCCCGTGATGACGACGTTGGCGTATCTGCTGCAGGGGCTCGTGTTCCTGGTCGTCGGCGGCATGCTCCTGCTCGCCTGCGACGATCGGCACGTCATCGAGGCGATCCTCACGCTGATCCTGGTGTTCTCGATCTCGGCGCTGGGGTTCTCGCTCGCGCTGCGCGAGCGGGCGCGCGAACGCGCGACGCCGCGCCGACCGAGCAGTCGCCGGTATTGGGCGGTGGCCGCGGCATCCGATTCCGTGCGGGGCGAGGGCTGAGGGGCGGGCGGATGCCGCGCTGGCGCTGGTTCTTGGTGCAGGGCGTGCTGTTCCTCGCCGCTGGGGTGCTGTTCGGGCTCGCGCTCGTGGTCGGATCCGCGGGGGTATGGGTGGGGGTCGCCGCGCTCGTCAGTCTCGTGATCGCCTCGGTCGCCCTGTTCCTGGGGTGGCGGGAGCGGCGGCGGATGCTCGACGAGGAGGCGCGGTCACGGCGACGACGCCGGGCGTGAGGGGCCGGGCGGCCGCGTCAGGTAGCCGGGTCGAACCGGCGGCCCTCTCGCTTGGCGGGCTGCAGCATGAGCACGAGCAGGAAGAGACCGCCGACGGCCGGGAGGAACGACAGGAAGAACCACGCCCCGGCGAGGCCCGCGTCGTGCAGGCGGCGCCAGGTCAGGCCGAGCCACGGCACCACGAGCGCGAGGGCGATGACGCCGCCGATCGCGGCCCCGAGCGGGATGAGCAGTGCGGCCGTCGGGTCGTCGAGGATCGCCGCGCCCGTCGTGCCGACCGGCATCGCGGAGTCGAGGTCGGTGCCGGCCGAGACCGTGAGCTGGCTGGTGATCGAGTGCGTGATGCCGGAGGTGAGGCCCACGGTCAGGAGGGCGTTCGGCACGAGCGTCACGAGGAAAACGAACAGCGCCACCCACCAGAACTCGCTCTTCGAGGCCCGCCCGGTGAACGTCGCGAACTGACGGAAGAACCGGCTCACCGCCTGCGCGAACGTCGCGCGGTACAGCGGCTGGGACAGGGGAGCGGATGCTGCGGACATGGGTCTCCTCGAGGGTGGGCCGAGACCATCCTCTCGCGGAACAGGGAGATCAGGGCGGCGACGGCTCAGGGCTCCCGGTGTCGACGGACCACCGCGTGGATGCCGTAGCCGATCAGCGCCGGGAGGATGCAGAGCAGCGCGATCTGCAGGACCGGATCGAAGAGGGGGCGATTCCAGAGGAACACGATGCCTCCGGGCATCGCGGCGGAGAAGAAGATCATCGCGCCGAGGTTGCAGGGTCGCGCCGGGCCGCGCGCTTCCCGCTTGTGGCGACGGAGGCGGCCGAGGGTGAGGCCATACGCCAGTGAAACGAGTGCCAGTGCGATCGCGACGGCGATGCTGATGGTCGTGGCGAGCTGGTCGGTCATCGCGCTCCCTCCGAGATCGAGCGATCCTCGTGAGGAGCGGTCGAGCGGCTGGCCCGCACATGGCCGATGATCCCCGCGACGCCGGCCCCCACGACCGCGGGCAGCGCGATCAGGAGCAGGTATTGCAGCCAGAGGGGCTCGATCGCCGGGTACTTCCACAACCAGAGAGCGCCGATCATCACCCACATCGGAACCAGCATCGCGATGGTTCGCCTGTTGCGGTCGAGCCTGCCGCGGCATCGTGACGCGATGAGCGTCCCGGCGATGAACATCCAGAAAGCCAGCATGATCGCGTAGAGGGCAGGAACAACGGTCTCCCACATGGGGATCCCCTTTCGCTCGTCGACCCTCCCCAGGATGGACAGCGAGTCGGCGACGATACGGACTGATTCTGGACGGCGCCTGAGTGGCGGCATCCGCTCATCGAGACGCGTGCGAGCGTCGGCGGCACAGAGAAGAGGGAGGGCGTTGGGGCGCCCTCCCTCGGGATCCGGTCGTGGGGACCTGGATCGGATGCCGGCGGGGAGGCCGGCTGCCGGCGGGGAGGCCGGCGAAGGCAAGAAGCCCTTCACTGGTTAAGACGCCGTATATCGGTTTTCGTGACGCGACCACCGGGGTGAGTTTTCGGCGGGTCCGGGGTGAGAAGCCGATGCCGGGGACTACGCCGAGACGGGCAGCGACCGGGCGGCGTCGTGCAGGCAGTCGATGAACGCGGTGAGAACGGGGCTCCCGGCCCGGGCCTGGCGAACGGCGAGCAGCTGGGTCGTCGGTGAGCCGGCGAGCGGCACGACGGCGATCGACGGCGGCACGAGCTGGCGCACCGACTCGGGCAGGATGCTCGCACCCATGCCCGCGGCGACGAAGCCGAGCGCGGTCTCCTGGTGGGCGACCTCTTCGATCACTCGGGGCGTGCGGCCGCTCGCCCCGAGCACCTCGGCGACGCGATCGACGAAGCCCGGCATGAGCGCGCGGGGGTAGGTGATCATCGGTACACCGGTGATCTGCTCGGCCGTGACCTCGGAGAGGCCGGCCAACGGATGGTCGACGGGCAGGCAGGCGACGAGGCGCTCCTCGAAGACGACCTCGCAGGTCAGGGGAACGGATGCCGGCCCCTGCGGCGGCACCTCGTCACGCACGATGCCGACATCGAGCGTGCCCTCGCGCAGCCGGGCGAACTGCTCGCCCGAGGTGAGCGGAACGAGGCTGAGCGTGACCTTCTCGCGGCGGGCGCGGAAGAGCTGCACGACGCCGGGGAGCAGGGTGTAGTTCGCCGAGCTGACGAAGCCCGCGGTGAGGTGACCGGCGAGGCCATCGACGTAGTCGCGCATGTCGGAGCGCACCGATTCGACCTCGTCGAGGATGCGGCGGGCGCGCTCCTGCAGATGCCGGCCGGCCGGGGTGAGCGAGACGCGACGGGTGCTGCGCTCGAACAGCGCGGTGCCGACCTCCTGCTCGAGCCTGCCCACCTGCACGCTCAGCGGGGGTTGCGACATGTGCAGCCGCTGGGCCGCGCGGCCGAAGTGGAGCTCGTCGGCGACGGCCATGAAATAGCGCAGTTGACGGAGCTCCATGAGGGCACGATACGTGTCTCGTATTACCGCTCCGTTACGGGAAGATTGCGAGCGAAAAGGTATCAATAACGCATTTGACCTGGGGTTATTCGCACGGTTTCCTGGTGCTGGAGGAGTACCCATGACCGAGGCATCCGCATGACCGCCCCGCACGTCGCTCTCTTCCATGTGCGCACCCACCGGCCCCGCGCCGCCGCCGGGTACCAGGCCCTCCTCGACTCGCTCAACGAGGCGGCCGTCGCCGCCGTCGAGGGGCTCGGATGGACCGCCTCGCTGCACGCCGCGGCCGAAGACCCCGAGCCCGAGCTGCGGCAGGCCTCGCGCGAGGCCGATGTGGTCGTGATCCTCGGCGGCGACGACATCGAACCCGGACTCTACGGTCAGGAGGACCGTCGGCCGCGAAGGTCGCCGTACGAACGCCGCGCAGACCGGCTGCAGATCGCCGTGATCATGGATGCCGTGGGCGCCGGGCGCCCGCTGCTCGGACTGTGCCGGGGACATCAGTTGCTCAACGTCGCCCTCGGCGGGAGCCTGTTGCAGCACGTTCCCGGGCACCGGGGGCCGGGGGCGGAGCCGTTCATCGCCACGACGCTCGACTTCGCGGCCGTCGCGCCGGGGCTCGCGCCGCCCGCGCTGTGCACACACCATCAGGCCATCGACGAACTCGGCGAGGGGTTGATGGCGCTCACGCGATCCGACGACGGCGTGATCGAGGCCATCGCCCACGAGACCCTGCCCCTGCTGGGGGTGCAGTGGCATCCTGAGCATCCGCTCACCGCTGCGACGCAGTTCGGCGCGCTGCTGCGGGCGGTGCATGCGGGGGAGTTGGTGGCGTAGGAGTCCCGCCCCGTGTTACGGAGGAGTTCTCGCGTAACGGAGGAGCGTTTGCGGCATCCGATCCTGCGTTGCGTGTGATCTCCTGCGGAGCGGGGCCCTTCGTCTCGCTGCGCTCGCTCAGGAGCCGGGTGTGTCGTGGGGCGCTTCGACAGGCTCAGCGACCCGGTAGGTGGCTCAGCGACCCGGTTCGGGACGGGTCTAGACGCCGGTGCGGACGACCGTGACGCCGCGCTCTTCGATGCCGGCGGCGGTGGCGTCGCTCAGGCCCGCATCGGTGACGATCACGTCGAGGTCTTCGAGGTCGAACACCCGGTAGCGGCCGAACGAGCCGTACTTCGAGCTGCCGGCGACGAGCACCGTCTCGCTCGCGCTCTCGATCGCCGCGGTCTTCGGTGCGATCTTCGACTCGGTCGGGGTCGTGACGCCGCGGCGCAGATCCCACGACGACGACGAGAGGAACGCGATGTCGATCGACAGTTCGTGCAGTGTGAGAGCGGCGAGGCGCCCGGTGGTCGACTGGTTGGCCTTCTCGACGCGTCCGCCGATGGCGATGATGTCGGCGGTGGGGTGGTCGAGGAACGCGGCGATGATGGCGAGGTCGTTGGTCACGACCGTGAGGTCCTGCACCGTCTCGAGGTGCGGGCGCATCGCCTGGATGGTCGTGCCGGCGTCGAGGTAGATGGTCATCGACTCGGTGACGAGGGATGCCGCGTGGCGGGCCATCGCGTCCTTCTCGGCGACGTCCTGACGAGCCTTCTCGAACCGCGACGGCTCGGTGACCAGGCGCGAGGCGATCTTCGCCCCGCCGGGGGTCGCGAGCACGCGGCCGGCCTCTTCGAGCACGGCGATGTCGCGCCGGATCGTCATGTGGCTGACGCCGAGGATGCCGGTGAGCTGGCGGTAGCTGAGCACGCCCTCGCGGCGCAGGTGCTTGACGATCAGCTCGCGCCGCTGCTCGGGGATGAGCGGCGTGGCGGTGGCGTCGTCGGAGGGGGTCATGTCGTCGTCAGCCTAGCGAACGAGGGTGGATTCCTCGGTCCAGGGAGTGCCCCAGCGATCGGCGAGGGCGCGCACGTCTTCCGGCGGCAACAGGCGGCGGGGCTTGCCGTCGGTGAGCAGCGCGATGCGGCACGCCTCCTCCAGCTCGATCGCCGCTTCGACGGCGGCATCGAGGCCGGGTGCCGAGACGATCTGACCGTGGTTCGCGAGCAGTGCGGCGCGGAACGGGCCGGGCAGCGCGAGCATCTGCGCGGCGAGGTCGGGGTCGCCCGGCACGCGGAACGGCACCAGCGGCGTCTGGCCGACGCGCATCACGAAGTAGGGGGTGAGGGGCGGGATGGCGCTGTACTCGGACCATGGCTCGAGGCAGCTCGCGGCGACCGCGAACGGCGAGTGCAGGTGCACGACGGCGGTGTGCTCGACGTTCTTGGCGTAGAACCCGAGGTGCAGGCTCAGCTCTTTCGACGGCTTCGCGCCGCGCAGGTGCTCACCGCCACGGGTGACGACCGCGATGTCGGCGTCGGTGAGGCGGCCGAGGTCGGTGCCGGTGCCGGTCATGTACACGACGTCGTCGACGCGGATGCTGACGTTGCCGCTGCTGCCGGGGCTGATGCCGGCGGCGGCGACGCGTGCGCCGGCCGCGATGAGTGCGTCAGTGGGAGTGGTCATCGAGCGCCCTCCAGGCGGTGGTGAACATGTCGTCGGCGCCGAAGTTGCCCGACTTGAGAGCGATGGTGACGGGGCCGTGCGCGGTTTCGGCGCCGCTCCAGCACACGCCGGGGGCGATGCGCGGTCCGATCAGCAGGCGCTGGATGCCGAGGCGCTGCACGACCGCGCCCGAGGTCTCGCCGCCGGCGACGATCACCTGGGTGACGCCGAGTTCGGCGGTGGCGCGGTCGACGATCGCCGAAAGCACTTCTTCGATCCGGCCGGAGACGGTGTTGCCCTCGGGGCCGCGACGGATGTCGTCGAGCGACCCGACGGTGTAGACCAGCGGGATGCTGTCGGCGTCGAGCGTCTCGAGCCACGAGACCGTGTCGGCCACGACCTGCTCGGGATCGTCTGCGATCGCCTCGATGTCGAGCTTGCGGCTGGGGAGCGTGTGAGCGGCGTGCGCGATCTGCGCGCGGGTCTTCGCCGAGGCGCTGCCGCACACGATCAAGCGGCGGCCGGGGGTGACCTCGATCTGGGAGAGGGTGCCGGGGCGCGGTCCGGTCATCCCGAGGGCGAGACCCGCCCCGCCGGTGACGACGCGCCAGTCCGAGACGGCGGTCGCGATGGTCTCGAGATCGGCGTCGGTCATCGCGTCGACGACGGTGTAGCCGGCCGGCTCGGAGCCGAGGGTGCTGCGCAGGGCCGCGGGGCCCGCCCACACGGCATCCGCCCCCACCTCGTGGATCGGGCGCGCGGTCTGAGGGGTGAGGATGTCGCGCAGGCGCGACTGCGTCATCGGTGTGAGCGGATGCTGTCGCATGGGGGAGTGCTCGAGGAGCTCGTCGTGCACGAACAGGTGTCCGCGGTAGACGGTGCGGCCGTTGTCGGGGAACGAGGGCACGACGATCGTGCGGGTCTCGCCGAGTTCGTCGAGCACGGCGTCGAGGATCGGGCCGATGTTGCCCTCGGGTGTGGAGTCGAAGGTCGAGCAGTACTTCACGTAGTAGCGGCGGGAGCCGAGGGCCTCGAGGGCGCGCACGGCGCGGAGGGACTGGGCGACCGCGTCTCCGACCGGGGCGGTGCGGGTCTTGAGGGCGACGACGACGGCATCCGCATCGCCGAGCTCGGCCGGGTCGAGCGGGGCGTCCTCGATCGAGACGATCGCGCGGAACCCGCGCTGGCGCAGCGCGATGGCGAGGTCGGTCGCGCCGGTGAAGTCGTCTGCGACGGCGCCGATGTCGATCACGGTTCCTCCTCGGGAGTGGGTGCCCCCATTCCATCACGTGTGAACTGTTGTGAACAAATTTGAGAAATGTTTACGACTGTGAAACAGTGTTCGAGGCCGCAGGGAGAACCCGCTCCCGCTGCACTCGTACGACCGCACGGAACGTCCCGTGCAGAGGGGACCACCGATGACCCGCGCTCCTATCCGCGTCGCTCTCACCGGCGCACGCGGAGGTTTCGGCCGCACGTTCCTCTCCCAGCTGCGCTCGATCGACCGTATGACGGCCACGCAGCTCATCGACCCCGATGTCGACGGCGTGCGCACCCTCATCGCCGACCTCGGCGGACTCCCCGACGCCGAGCCGATCCCCGGCCACGATGACATCCGTTGGGACGAGATCGACGTGCTCGTCGAGGCTTCCGGTCGCGTCGAGGCGGGCTACCGCTACGCCGCCGAGGCCATCGAGCGCGGCATCCACGTCGTCATGGTCAGCAAGGAGATCGAGAGCGTCGCCGGTGTCTCGCTCTCGCGCGCCGCCCGCGCCCAGGGCGTCGGCTACCTGCCCGGCGACGGCGACCAGCCCGCCAACCTGCTGCGCCTGCTCGACTGGGTCGAGCGCGTCGGCCTCGAGGTCGTCGCCCTCGGCAAGTCCGGCGAGTACGATCTCGTCTTCGACCCCGCCACCGGAGTGCTCGAGCAGCAGGGCGAGCGGATCGAGGCATCCGCCCTCACCGACCACCTGTTCCTCGGCGACGACATCGACAAGACGCTCGCCGCCCGGGCATCCGTCGTCGCACCGCTCAAGCGCGCCGCCGCCGCCGACTCCTGCGAGATGGCCGTCGTCTCGCTCTACGCCGGCGCCACCGCCGACACCGAGCGCATGCACTACCCCGTCGCCCGCCCCAGCGAGCTGGCCGACATCTACGCCCGCCGGGCGGACGGCGGCATCATCGGCACCGACCGCACGGTCGACGTGTTCTCGGCATTGCGCCTGCCCGGCGAGACGAGCTTCGCCGGCGGCGTGTTCGCGATCGTCACCACCGGTGACCCCGAGACCTGGGACCTGCTCGCCGGCAAGGGTCACATCGTCTCGCGCTCGGGTCGTTACGCCTGCATCTACTGGCCGTACCACTTCATGGGCGTCGAGACCCCGCTCACGATCGACGCTCTGGTCGAGGGCACCTCGACTTTCGCCGAGCCCCGGCACCACACGGTGCTCGCCGCCCGCGCCGCCCGCGCGCTCGCCGCGGGAGAGTCGTTCGAGGTGCGTGGTCACCACCACGAGATCGACGGCGTCGCACCCGTCATCATCGATCGGGCGGATGCCGTCACCGACGCCGATGACACCCTCGCGGCCGCGTACTACCTGCTCTCCGGCGCACGCCTCGTGCGCGACATCGCCGAGGGCGAGCTCATCCGCCTCGCCGACCTCGCGGGCGTGGCCGACGACGTGCGCACCGCCTTCGTGGAGGGCGTGCGGCTGTGAGCATCGAGACAGCTCGCCGGATCCAGGACACGCGCCTCCCCGAGGGGCACGATCTGCGCATCATCGACGCCCACCACCACTTCTGGGACCTCGACGGCGACGGCCACTGGCCCTGGATCCAGGACGAGTACAACGAGCAGTTCTTCCTCGGCGACTACAACGCCATGCGCCGCACCTTCCTGCCGCGCGAGTACCTCGCCGAGACCGCGGGCTGGACCATCCTCGGCACCGTGCACTGCGAGGCCGAGCGCAGCCGGAGCGAACAGGTCGCGGAGGACGACTTCCTGCAGGGGCTCAGCGACGCCACCGGCGGACGCTTCCCGATCGCCGCCGTTGCTCACGTCGGATTCCTGCAGCCCGACCGCGATGAGGTGCTCGCCGGGCACGCGCAGCGCTCCATCGTGCGCGGCATCCGCTCGAAGCCCGTCATCGCCGCACGAGCCGACGAGACCGCGACCGGCCCCGGCACCCTCCACGACCCCGCGTGGGTCGAGGGCATCGCGGCGCTGGCGGCGCACGGGTTCTCGTGGGACCTGCGCGTGCCGTACTACCACCTCGCCGAAGCAGCCGACGTACTCGCGGACTTCCCCGAGTTGACCGTCGTGATCAACCACTGCGGCCTGCCGCTCGACCGCGACGCCGACGCCCTGCGCGTCTGGCGCGACGGCATGGAACGCCTCGCCGCGCTGCCCGGCACCGCCGTCAAGGTGTCGGAGCTCGGCCTGTACCGCAACCGCTGGGACCGCTCCTCCAACGAGGAGGTCGTGCGCGACACCCTCGCGATCTTCGGCGCCGACCGCGCGTTGTTCGCCTCCAACATGCCGGTCGCGACCCTGACCGCCCCCGACTTCGACGAGGTGATGGACACGATGCTCACCGGCGCCGCCGGCCTCGACGCCGCGGGACTCGACGCCCTCTTCCACGGCACCGCCGCGCGGGTCTACCGACTCGACGTACCCGCCGTCTGACCCGTTACCGCTCACCCGAAACCCTCTGACACCCCCCTGAACCGACGAAGGACCCTCATGACGACCGTCAACGACGACAAGCTCTTCCGGAAGGTGATGCTGCGCGTGCTCCCGCTCGCGATGCTCGGCTTCTTCCTCTCGTACCTCGACCGTGTGAACATCGGCTACGCGCAGGCCACCATGAGCGCCGACCTCGGCTTCTCGAACGTGGTCTACGGTCTCGGTGCCGGACTGTTCTTCATCGGTTACTTCATCTTCGAGATCCCCTCGAACCTCATCCTCGCCAAGGTCGGCGCGCGCAAGTGGATCGCCCGCATCATGATCACCTGGGGCCTGATCTCGGGCCTCATGTTCATCGTCGACAGCGAGTGGATGTTCTACCTGCTGCGCTTCCTGCTCGGTGTCGCCGAGGCCGGCTTCATCCCCGGCATCCTCTTCTACATGGCGCACTGGTTCCCCGCCAGCCGCCGCGGACGCGCCTGGGGCATCTTCTACATCGCGCTCGCCTCGTCGGGCCTCATCGGCGGCCCCGTCTCGGGCTTCATCCTCAGCGGCATGGACGGCGTCTGGGGCCACACCGGCTGGCAGTGGCTGTTCGTGATCGAGGCGATCCCCACCGTGCTCCTCGGTGTCGTCATCCTCTTCTGCCTGCAGGAGGACTATCGCAAGGTCACCTGGCTCACCGAACCCGAGCGCGATCGCCTCGGCTCCCTCCTCTCCGCCGAACGCGTCGACGAGGCCGAGACCCCTCTGCGCAAGGTCTTCACCAGCAAGCTGATCTGGCTGCTCACCGCCGTGTACTTCTCGTACAACTTCGCCCTGTACGGCATCAGCTTCTGGCTGCCGACCCTCATCGGCGACCTGGGCATCACCGACACCGTGCAGATCGGCTTCCTCAGCGCGCTGCCCAGCCTCGCGGCGATCATCTCGATGGTCACGTTCGGCTACCTGTCGGACCGCGCCGGCGAGCGCCGCAAGTTCATCGCCGCAGCCTTCCTGCTCAGCGCCACCGGCTTCGCGATCTGCATCATCGCGGGCACCGACCCGGTCTGGGGAATCATCGGCCTGTGCCTCGCCAACGCGGGTGCCCTGTCGATCCCGGCGATCTTCTGGAGCTTCCAGACCTCGATGCTCGCCGGCACCGCCCTCGCCGGCGGTATCGCGCTCATCAACTCGACCGGTAACCTCGCGGGCTTCGCCGCACCGTACCTGATCGGCTTCGTGAAGGACACGACCGGCGTCGCGACCGTCGCCCTGTACATCACGGGCGGCATCATGATCGTCGGCGCGATCCTCACGATGACCGTGCGGCAGCATCGCGCCGTCGCCACGGCGAAGGACCTCCCGTCGGAGCTCGTCTCGAAGTAGACCCCCCGCTACCGAGACCGGCCGAGCCCCCGCAGACAGCGTGTCTGCGGGGGCTTCGTCGTGGGCGGCGGCCCGGTTTCGAGGAGTGGGTCCCTGAGCTTGTCGAAGGGCCCCTCCCCGCGGAGCTGCGTCTCGTGGGGGACGCTTCGACAGGCTCAGCGACCCAGCGGTGCGGCTCAGCGACCCAGCGGTGCTGCTCAGCGACTCGGTGGCGCGGCTCGGTGACCCGGTCGGGGACTGGGCCCCTGAGCCTGTCGAAGGGCCCTGCCCGACGAGACTTATCCCCAGGCGGGCGAACGCGCCGTTCACGGCATCCGACAATTGCCCATGGCCTGGACGTACATCCTCCGCTGCAACGACGGATGCTTCTACACCGGAAGCACGAACGGCGATCTCGACGCACGCGTGTGGCAGCACAACCACGATGACGAGCTCGCGGCGCACTTCACTCGTGTCCGCCGACCCGTCGTGGTCGTCTACGCGGAGAAGTTCGACACCGTGGACGCCGCGTTCTTCAGGGAGAAGCAGATCCAGGGCTGGAGCCGGGCGAAGAAGATCGCGCTCATCGAGCAGCGGGGCGAAGATCTGCCGAGGCTGTCCCGTTCCTCGGGGAGGGACGCTTCGACAGGCTCAGCGACCCAGTAGTGCGGCTCAGCGACCCAGCCTCTGCAACTGGGTCCCTGAGCTTGTCGAAGGGGCCCGCCGCTGCACCCGAAACGCGCCGGAAACACCTTCTGCCCACGCCTGTCATCTGCGGGGTCGGACGCGTATCGAAGGCACATTCCTGTGCGGACAACATGGGACATCGCCCCATAGCAACGGCCCCGCGGCGGCATCCACACTGAACGACAACAGGCCGGTGGTGTGCACCGTCCGCGGAAGAGACGGAGCATCATGGAGTCGTTCGAGGTCGCAGTCGTCGGGATGGGAGCGCTCGGCAGCGCCGCCACCTACCACCTGGCCCGTCGTGGAGCGAAGGTGGTCGCGCTCGAGCAGTACGAGCTCGGTCACGTGCGGGGAGCCTCGCACGACACCTCGCGCATCGTGCGGACCTCGTACGGATCCACCGCCTACGTGCGCCTCGCCCAGTCCGCGTACCGCGACTGGGCCGATCTCGAGGCCGAGTCGGGCGAGCGCCTGCTCACCATCACCGGCGGGGTGATCCTCATCCCCTCCGACGGCCCGTACTCGGCATCCGATTTCACCACCGCCCTCACCGAGTGCGACGTCGCGCACGAACTGCTCTCGCCCGCCGAGGTGCAGGCGCGCTGGCCGCAGTTCCGCGTGCCCGAGAACGTCGAGACGGTCTACACGGCCGACACCGGCATCGCCCATGCCTCCCGCACGGTCGCGACGCTGCAGATGCGCGCCCGCGTGCACGGCGCCGACATCCGCGACCGCACCGCCGTCGAGCGCCTCACGCCCGACGGCGACGGCGTGATCGTGCACACGTCGAACGGCGACATCCGCGCCGGCAAGGTGATCCTCGCGACGGATGCCTGGACGAACACGCTCCTCGACCCGCTCGGTGCGACGATCCCGCTCGACATCATGCAGGAGCAGGTCAGCTACTTCCGCCCCGCCGAGCCCGAGAACTACGATCGCTCGGTCTTCCCCGTGTGGATCTGGGAGGACGACGAGTGCTACTACGGGTTCCCGACCTACGGCGAGCCGACCATCAAGGCCGCCCGCGACGTGTCGGAGAACCGGATGACGCCCGAGAACCGGTCGTTCGTCCCCTCGCCCGAGCTCATCGAACAGCTCACCGGATTCATGCACGACGTGATCCCCGGATCCGGCCCCGAACTGCGCACGGTCACCTGCCAGTACGCGCTCACCAAGGACCGCCGGTTCGTGCTCAGCGCGCTGCCGCAGCACCCCGACATCATCGTCGGCCTCGCTGCGGGTCACGGCTTCAAGTTCACGCCGGCCCTCGGTCGGGTGCTCGCCGAGCTCGCCCTGGACGGCGAGTCGACCGACGACCTGAGCGAGTTCGCCGCGGCGGACTCGATGGTCGTCTGACCCGCCTGCCCGCGGCATCCCGATCGCCGCGCCCTTCTTCCGCCCCTGCTATGGAGGTTTCGCCCATCATGCGACCGTTCCCCTGGGCCGCCGCACCGTACAGACGCCCTCGCGCGCTGGGTAGCGTGACCGCCATGTCATCGACGACACCCTCCGTTCTCGGACCCCGCACGCACGCGACAGCGGGCGCACGCGACCGCGTGATGAGCACGGGGGAGTGACACGACGGTGACCCGCTATATCATCCAGCGCATCCTCTCGTCGCTGTTCGTGCTCTTCATCCTCTCGATCATCGTGTTCTCGATGGTGAGGATCATCCCCGGCGACCCGCTCGCCGCGTTCGTCGACCCGGCCAACCCCGACCCCGCGAAGCTCGAGGCCCTGCGCGCCGAGCTCGGTCTCGACCAGCCGTGGATCACGCAGTACTTCTCCTGGCTGCTGGGCGTCGTGCAGGGAGACTTCGGCCGCGCGATCACCGTGCCGGGCGAGGTGTCGACCCTCATCGCGACGCGCCTGCCGCTCAGCCTCACCCTCGCGGTGATGGCGACCGTGTTCGGCACCGTGCTCGGCATCCCGGCCGGTGTGCTGGCCGCGACCCGCTGGCGCCGCCTGCCCGACCACGTCGTGCGCGGTCTGTCGTTCGTGCTGCTGGCCACGCCGCCGTTCGTGCTCGGCACCGTGCTCATCCTGGTGAACTCGCTCACCCTCCGACTCCCGCTCGTGGGATACGCGGGGGCGGCGAACGATCCCCTGCGGGCGATCGGAGTGCTGATCCTGCCCGCCCTGTTGATCGGCATCGTGCTCGCCGCGATCGTCGCCCGGTACACGCGCGGCACCCTGCTCGACACCCTCGGTCAGGACTTCGTGCGCACCGCCCGCGCCAAGGGCGCCTCGCCCGGACGACTGGTCGGCCGGCACGCGCTGCGCAACGCGCTCATCCCGGTGACGACCGTCATCGGCATCGAGCTCGCGGCGCTCGTCGGCGGCACCGTCGTCATCGAGGCGGTGTTCTCGCTGCCGGGGATGGGCTCACTGCTGCTGACCGGCATCCGCTCCTCCGACTATCCGATCATCCAGGCCACCGTGCTGCTGATCGGTGTCGTCTACGTGGTGATCAACTTCGTGGTCGACCTGCTGTATCCGTTGATCGATCCCCGAGTGAGGGTGCACACGCGATGACCGTCACAAGAGAACTCGCCCTCGCCGAGGTCGCCGGCAAGCGCCCGGCCCGCCGCAAGTTCGGCCCCGCGTTCTGGAGCGGCGCCGGCATCCTCGGCGTCATCCTGATCCTCGCCGGCTGGATGACGGTCGCGCCGCTCTACGATCCGTTCGTCGCCTCGGGCCCTGCGCTCGCCGCGCCGAGCCTCGACCACATCCTCGGCACCGACAACCTCGGCCGTGACACGTTCACCCGCCTCGCGCTCGCCGCCCGCACCAGCCTCATCATCTCGGGGGCGGCCGCGCTGCTCGGCGCGGTGATCGGCACCTTCTTCGGTCTGGTGGCCGGGTACGTCGGCGGATGGGTGGATGCCGTCATCATGCGCGTCGTCGACGCGGTGCTCGCCCTGCCGGCGATCCTCGTCGCCCTCGTCGTCGGCGTCGTGATCGGCAACGGGCCGTGGCCGCTGATCCTCGCTCTCGGGCTCGTGTTCGCCCCCGGTTTCGCCCGGGTGATGCGGGCTCCGGTGATCGCCCTCCGCGAGCGGGACTTCGTGCTCGCGGCGACCCTCAGCGGCGTGCGCCCGGCGCGCGTGATCGTCGAGCACCTGCTGCCCAACGTGCTCACCCCGCTGTTCGTGCAGTTCGCCTCGGTGGCCTCGCAGGTCGTGCTGATCGAGGCGGCGCTGAGCTACCTCGGCCAGGGCGTGCAGGCGCCCGAGCCCTCGGCCGGCCGCATGATCAGCGAGTTCACCCGCTTCATGCAGCTGCAGCCGCTGCTGATCATCCTGCCCTCGCTGGTGATCATCCTGCTGTCCGCCGCGTGGAACCTCCTCGCCGACGGAATGCAGGACTACCTCGCCCCGCGGCGCGAGCCCGCCTTCTCGCTCGGGCGGCGCACGAAGCGCCGCGGCCCGGCGAACCCCGACCGCACCACCACATCCACGCAGCACACCCGAACGGAGTAGAGGTATGAACAGACGACACTGGGCAGGGGTGGCGGCACTCGCCGTCGCGACCCTGGCGATCGCCGGATGCACGTCCGGCGGCGGTACCGGCACCGGCGGAGAGGATGCCGGTGACCCGGTCGCCGGCGGAACCCTCACGTGGGGCGTGCCCGCCGAGCCCTCGGCCGGCGGCATCGACCCGATGGTGGCCTCGGCCATCGCCGCCGAGGTCATCTACTCGATGGCCTACGACACCCTCCTCACCCGAGACGACGACGGCACCATCGAGCCGGCCCTCGCCACCGAGTGGGAGCAGACCGACGAGACGACGTGGGTCTTCCAGCTGCGCGACGACGTCACGTTCGCCGACGGCACCCCGTTCGACGCGGGTGACGTCGTCTACTCGTTCGAGACCCGCAAGGACGGCGGCACGAACGCCACCTACCTCAGCCTGATGGACAGCGTCGAGGCCACCGGCGACTACGAGGTGACGTTCCACTTCAGCGCCCCGGACGGCACGTTCCTCGACGCGGTCTCCGCGCGGCAGACCTTCCTCATCGTCAGCGAAGAGGCCTACGGCAACGCCACCGAGGAAGAGCGTCAGACCACGAGCGTCGGCACGGGCGCCTACCAGGTGACCGAGTGGAACCAGGGCGTCTCGGTGACGATGGAGAAGAACGAGAACTACTGGGGCGAGGAGCCCTACATCGACACGATCGTGTTCGAGCTGTACCCCGACGAGAACACCCTGCTCGCCGCCGTGCAGCAGGGCAGCGTGCAGGCCGCGTCGTTCATCGACGGCAGCCTCGCGCAGCAGGCCGCCTCGTCGGGCTTCACGCTCGGTGAGGCCGCGTTCCGTCAGAACCTCGCCGTCTACGTGAACCCGGAGTCGGGTCCGCTGGCCGACGTCGACGTGCGCCGCGCCTTCTCGCTCGCGCTCGACCGACAGGCGATCGTCGACACCGCCATGCTCGGCAACGCCGGCATCTCGTTCGTGCCGCCCGCCGGAGACCCCGGCGCCACCGACGCCACGAAGCTCCCGTACCACGAGCGCGACGTCGACGAGGCGAAGCGTCTGCTCGAAGAGGCCGGTCAGCCCAACCCCGAGATCACCCTCAGCTACATGGGTGACGTCGCCGCGGCGCACCACCCGGTCTACGAGATGATGCAGCAGCAGCTGGCCGAGGCGGGGATCACCCTCAACCTCAAGGCCACGCCGCTCGCCGAGATCTCGCCGATCTTCACCACCGGCGAGTCCTGGACCGACCTCGTCGCGATCCCGGGCAGCCCGCGCGCCTCGGCGGCCTACTACCTCGAGCCGGTGCTGCTCGAGGGCGGCTATTACAACCACTGGGACGGCAACCCCGACGCCGAGAAGGCCCGCGAATTGCTCGTGCAGGCGAAGTCGGCGGCCACCCCCGAGGAGTACAACGAGCTCGTGGCGGAACTCGCGACCGAGGCGGCCGACAAGGCGCTCGAGTTCGTGCCCGCCGCGGTGCCGGTGTACTTCGAGGTCTGGGACAGCAACAAGCTGCACGACTACGAGAACGACGCGTTCTACGCGCGCTCGGCTCTCGACCACGCCTGGTTGACGCAGTGACACCCCGCCCCGGCGCCTCTTCCCCCCCGGAGGCGCCGGGGCACCCCTCCCCGCTTTCTCTCCCGTATCGATCACAGAAGCGAGTCGCGCATGACCGACGCCACCGACGCCCTCCGCGTCGAAGACCTCAGCATCGCCTACGGCAGCGCCCCGCCGTCGGTCTCCGGCGTCTCGCTGCGCGTGCGCAAGGGCGAGATCGTCGGCGTGATCGGCGAATCCGGCAGTGGCAAGTCGAGCATCGCGCTCGCCATGATGGGGCTGCTGCCCGACTCGGCCCGCGTCACCGCCGCGAGCATCGACGTCGCCGGCTCCGACATGAACGACGCCACCGAGCGCGACTGGGCCCAGGTGCGCGGGGTGAAGGCATCCATGGTCTTCCAGGAGCCGATGTCGGCGCTCAACCCCTGCATGCGCATCGGCGCCCAGATCGCCGAGGTGCTGCAGATCCACGGCAAGGCCGACAAGAAGCAGGCGCGCGCCCGGGCCCTCGAGATCCTCCGGCTCGTGCAGATGCCGGATGCCGAGAAGCGCCTGAACTACTACCCCCACCAGCTCTCCGGCGGTCAGCGCCAGCGCGTCGTCATCGCGATCGCCGTCGCCGCCGGCCCCGACCTGCTGGTCGCCGACGAACCCACCACCGCGCTCGACGTGACCGTGCAGGCGCAGATCCTCGACCTCATCAAGAGCCTCCGCGACGAGACCGGCATGGGCGTGCTGTTCATCAGCCACGACCTCGGCGTCATCGGCCAGCTCTGCGAGAGGGTCGCCGTGATGTACCGCGGACGCGTGGTCGAGACCGGTTCGGCCCGACGCGTGCTCGAGGACCCGCGGCATCCGTACACCCGGGCGCTGCTCGAGAGCATCCCGCGGCCCTCGGTGCCCGTGCGCTCGCCGCTCGCCGTCATCCCCGCCGTGAACGACTTCGACAGCGTTCCCGCCGTGCTCGAGGAGGCATCGTGACCGACGCCCTGCAGACCCCCGCAGCCCTTCCCGACGACGTGCTGCAGGTGAAGAACATCACCCAGCGATTCGGGCACGGCGACAACGTCATGACCGCCCTCGACGACGTGAGCCTCAACGTGCCCCGCGGCGAGACGCTCGGTCTCGTCGGCGAATCCGGGTCGGGCAAGAGCACGCTCGCCCGCGCCATCCTGCTCATGCGCAAGCCCACGCTCGGCACGATCGAGTTCGACGGCGCCGACGTCACCGGTATCCGCGGTCGCGCCCTGCGCACGCACCGCCGCCGCATCCAGATGGTCTTCCAGGACCCCAACGACTCCCTCGACCCGCGTTTCACGGTCGCCCGGTCGATCGCCGAGCCGCTCGTGGCGGCGGGCATCGGCCAGAAGGAGCGCCGCCGCCGGATCGCCGACTCGCTCGACCGCGTGGGACTGCCGATGGATTCCGCCGGACGCTACCCGCACGAGTTCTCGGGTGGACAGCGCCAGCGCATCGCGATCGCACGGGCCATGGCCGCCGAACCCGAGTTCGTGGTGCTCGACGAGCCCACCTCGGCGCTCGACGTGTCGGTGCAGGCGCAGGTGCTCAACCTGCTCGTGCAGCTGCAGAAGGACACCGGCGTCACCTACCTCTTCATCACCCACAACCTCTCGGTCGTGCACCACATCGCCCATCGGGTGGCCGTGATGCACCAGGGGCGGGTCGTCGAGGAGGGCACCGGCGAGCAGGTCATGAACGCTCCGCAGCATCCGTACACCCAGAAGCTCCTCGAATCGATGCCGGTGCTGTACCGGAGCTGAGGGTCTCTTCGAAAGGGGTCGCACATGCGCGTGCAGAGACGCGGCGACAACGAGCACGACTGGGAGCTGTACCACGGCGAGGGCCGGATCGGCATCGAGTGGTACTTCCGGCAATCGACGTCGCTGCCCACGTCGGTCATGATGTACCGGCTCGAGCCGGGGGCCGAGGAGGGGCAGCACCATCACCTCGACGACGACCCCACGAGCTGCTCGCCGAACAGCTCCGACGAGATGTACATCGTCACGCGCGGAGAGGTCGTGATCACGGCGGGTTCCGATCGCCGGGTTCTGCGGGTGGGTGACGCCTTCTACGCCCCCGAGGGCATGCGGCACGGGGTGCGCAACGAGTCGGATGCCGTCGCCGAGCTGGTGCTCGTGTTCGGGCCTCGCGGCCCGCATCCGTTCCCGCAGACCGGGGTCGAGGCGTTCGACGCGGAGGGTGAGCGGTAGGAGGAGCTGGGTCCCTGAGCTTGTCGAAGGGCCCCACCGCGCGGCATCCGTGCGGGATCCGTTCGGGAGGAGTTCGCGGCCTCGGCAGGATCGGAACGGCGGATGCTTCCTGCGGAGGCTGTGTTCTCCTCCGTTGGTGAGGGCCGTCAGCCGACGACGCTCCCGGCCATGAGCAGCACGACCGCGGCCATCGCGACCACCGGCACGCGCGCCCGCCAACCGGAGACGCGGGGTAGCACGAGAACGGTGAGTACCGCGTATCCGATCGCGGCGATCGAGGCGATCACCGGGAGTCCGCCGGCCGCCAGCGGTGCGCCGTGGGAGTGCCCGGTCGGGGCGAGCTGAGTGCCCTCGCCGGTCGGGATCGACGCGATCTGCAGCACGGCCACGAGCAGCAGCCCGAGAGCGGTGTGATGCGCCGACCACCCGCTCCGGGATGCCCGCGACGCCCGCGCGCGCAGCGCGGTCAGCACGAGCGCCCCGACGATCATCAGCGCTGCCCAGAACACCGGCGCGAGCCACAGTCCGAGCCACGTGTCGATGACCCCGATGAGCGCGACGACGCATGCCGCGACCTCCGCTGTACGTGGGTGCGCGGGGGTGGAAGCGTCCGGGGTCACGTGCTCACATCCCGGGCGGCGCGGGCTCGACCTCGGACCCGCGCGGTGCGACGGGTGCGGCCTTCGCGTCGGGCGCGAGCCGGCGTCGAACCGCGATCGAGAGCACGGCGGCGATCACGCACAGCGCCGCGCCGCCCCACCAGGCGTAGGTGTAGGTGCCGAGACCGTCGCGGATGAGGCCCGCCGAGAGGGCGGCGATCGCCGCGCCGATCTGATGCGAGGCGAACACCCATCCGAAGACGATCGTGCCGCGGTCGCCGAAGATCTCGCGGCAGAGTTTGGCGGTCGGGGGCACGGTCGCCACCCAGTCGAGGCCGTAGATCACGATGAACAGCACCATGCTCGGGTGCACGGCGTCGGAGAGCAGCCAGGGCAGCAGGGCGAGGGCCGCGCCGCGGAAGGCGTAGTACGCGACGAGCAGTTTGCGCGGATCGAACTTGTCGGTGAGCCAGCCCGAGGCGATCGTGCCCGCGATATCGAACACGCCGACGACGGCGAGCAGCCCGGCGGCGGTGGTCGTCGGCATGCCGTGGTCGTGCGCCGACGGGATGAAGTGGATGCCGATGAGTCCGTTCGTCGTCGCACCGCAGATCGCGAACGCCGCTGCGAGCGCCCAGAACGACCGGTGCTTCGAGGCGAACACGAGGCCCTCGATCGCCCGCTTCGCCGCGCCCCCGGTCGCGCGCACCGCGGGCACGTGGGTGTCGGGGTCGGCGCCGTAGGGGAGTACCCCGCGGTCTTCGGGGTGGTCGCGCAGGACGAACCAGACGATCGGCACGGCGAGCAATGCGGCGGCGGCGATGACGAGGGATGCCGGGCGCCAGCCGCTGCTCTCGGCGAGGGCGGCGACGGGTGGGAGGAAGATCAGCTGGCCGGTCGCGGAGCCGGCGGTGAGGATGCCCATCACCAGGCCGTTGCGCTTGACGAACCACCGGTTGGCGATCGTGGCGGCGAAGACGAGCGCCATCGATCCGGTGCCGAGTCCGATGAGGAGGCCCCAGAAGATCAGCAACTGCCAGGAGGCGGTCATCAGGATGCTGCCGCCAGCGCCGAGCGACACGAGCAGCAGCGCGATCGCGACGACCTGGCGCACGCCGAAGCGGTCCATGAGGGCGGCGGCGAACGGGGCGGTGAGGCCGTAGAGCAGCAGGTTGACGCTCACGGCGAGCGACATCACGCTCGTCGACCAGCCGAAGTCCTCGTTCAGCGGCACCATCAGGGCGCCGGGTGCGGCGCGGAACCCGGCCGCGGCCAGCAGCGCCACGAACGCGACGGCGGCGACCCACCACGCCGGGTGGATGCGGTGTCGTCGGCGCGGGGCGGGAGCATCGGTCTCGGGAATCGTCATCAGTTTACTTTCTTGAACGAAGTAGTAGCCTGGACCCATGAAAGCACACGGCAGGGGCGGAGGTCGAGCACATGGCGTTGCGATCTGACTGGTCGGAGGAGTTCTGCCCGATCCGGCGGTCGCTCGACGTGATCGGCGACCCGTGGGTGATGCTGATCATCCGCGACGTGATGCAGGGACCGCGGCGTTTCGACACCCTGCGCGACAACCTGAGTGTGTCGGAGGCGGTGCTCGCCCGGCGCCTGCGCGACCTCGTCGAGGCGGGGATGCTCACCCGCGTCGAGCAGGACGACCCCGACGGGCGCACGCGTCAGGGCTACGCCGCCACGGATGCCGCGACCGAGCTGCTGCCGGTCCTGCAGCAGCTCGCGATCTGGGGAGAGCGGCACACGGTCACCCCGGTCGGCGGCGGCCACATGGCGCTCATCCACACGGTCTGCGGCGAGGAGACGACCCAGGGTCAGATCTGCAGCGCCTGCGGCGAGGAGTTGACGGCCGACCGCATGATCTGGGACCGTCCCTGGCGCCCCGAGGCTCCGGCCCTCGACCCCGCCGGCCGGCTCGTCTGAGTCGCCGTTCCCCGCACGACTTCGGAGATTCGAGACGACACGCCGGGGCGAAGCATCCGTTTCCGGGGTGTCGCGGCCGGAACCCCGAAGTTGTGCGTGGGGGACGCTTCGACAGGCTCAGCGACCCAGTGGGGTGGGCTCAGCGACCCAGTGTCTGGAGCTGGGTCCCTGAGCTTGTCGAAGGGCCCACCCCCCGAGCATCCGTTCGGGAGGAGTTCTCGCGTTCGGCAGGATCGGAACGGCGGATGCTTCCTGCGGAGGGTGCGTTCTCCTTCGTTGGTGAGGGTGGGGGCCCTTCGTCTCGCTGCGCTCGCTCAGGAACCGGTCGACGACGGGTCGCTCGATGGCATCCGTGATGGGCGGAGTTCTCGTCGTTGGGCGGAGTTCTCGGGCCGATGCTTCCGCCCGACGGGGAGTTCTCCGCCGGAGTCGCGCGTGGGGACGCTTCGACGGGCTCAGCGACCCAGTGGGGTGGGCTCAGCGACCCCGTGTCTGGAGCTGGGTCCCTGAGCTTGTCGAAGGGCCCACCCCCGGGCATCCGTTCGGGAGGAGTTCTCGCGTTCAGCAGGATCGGAACGGCGGATGCTTCCTGCGGAGGCTGTGTTCTCCTCCGTTGGTGAGGGTGGGGGCCCTTCGTCTCGCTGCGCTCTTCGCTCAGGAACCGGTTCCTGAGCGAGGAGCGCAGCGACGAGACGAAGGGCGCCCCAGGCACTGGGTCCCTGAGCTTGTCGAAGGGCCCCGCCCCGCGGCATCCGCGCTATGGATGCACCGATCGGTCATAGAAGCCGCTTTTCATGCCTCAGAACCGGCATTCATGACCGATCGGTGCACACAGGGGCGCAACGCTATGCGGCGGGGCCCTGCAGGCGCTCGCGCAGTTCGTCGAGGCGCACGGCGATGCCGATGCGGAACATCCGCTCGTCGTCGCGCCATCCGGCACCGAGCACGTGGTCGAGGCGGTCGAGGCGCTGCAGGATCGTGTTCGTGTGGAAGTTGAGGGCGCGCGCCGTGCGGGTGGGGCTGGCGTTGTTGCGCACGAACGCCCGCAGCGTGCCGAGCAGATCGGCGTTGCGTTCGGCGTCGTACTGGCGCACCGCCCCGATCGTGTCGCGCAGGAACGCCGACAGCCCCTGCGCATCGGTGTCGAGCACGGCCGAGTAGGGCAGGAAGTCCTCGACGCGCGCGGTGAGATCGGCGAGCTCGAGCGCGGCGAGCAGGCGCGCGGTGCGCCGGGCGGCGAGGAACGCCGAGGGCAGCGGACCCTTCGCGGGCGGCGGTACGACGACGGTCACCGCCTCCTGGATCGCGGAGGCGACCTCCCTCCGCAGGCGCTCGGGATCGACGGGGCCGCGGTCGCTCGCGAGGGCGGCGACCACGAATCCGCGGTACTCGCCGACCAGCGCACGGTCGTCGAGCGAGCGCACGACGGCGCGCGCCGCGGCGGTCTGCTGATCGCCCGGCACCGCCAGCAGCAGCAGGGAGTCGAGGGTCGCGAGGTCGACGCCGAGGCGCCGCGCACGCCGCTCGACGTCGGAGCGCCGCTCGGGCACGTCGTCGAGCAGGTCGGCGATCAGTTCGCTGCGCACGCGGTGGTCGGCTCCGGATGCCGCCTCCTGCTGCAGCTCGAGCAGCGCCCCGACCTGGGCCGCACGCTCGACGGTGCGGAAGTCGACGGCGCCGAGTTCGAAGGCCCCGTCGCCGAGCAGGAGCGCCCCGAAGTGGCGGTTGCCGGCGGTGAGGGCCGAGACGGCGCGCACGCCCGCGCCCGCGACCGGTACGCAGTGTCCGTTGCGGCGGCTCTCGGCGAGGGCGTCGCGCACGGGCTCGTCGAGCGACAGCATCCCGGGGGCGAGCGGCAGCCCCGCGGCGGCGATCACGTTCTCCTGCGCATCGATGATCGCGACCGCCCGGCCGAGGGCCGAGGCGAGGGTCTCGGCCACCGGGCCGAACCCGCCGCCGGCGAGCACCGCCTGCACGAGCTCCTGATGCACGGTGTTGGCGCGGTCGCGCTCGACGAGGTGCGCGGTGAGGCTCTCGAGGGTGCGGCGGCTGGCATCCTCCGACAGCTGCAGCTCGCGCAGCGTCTGCGTCGTCTGCAGGATGACCGAGGCGTGGTCGGCGAGCGCCGACAGCAGCGCGACCTCGTCGGGGGAGAACTCCTTCGTCTCGCGGTTGCCGACGAACAGCACACCGAGCACGTCGTCGCTGCTGAGCATCGGCACGCCGAGCATCGACACCAGGCCCTCGGCCGAGACGGCGTCGTCGATGCCGGTGTCGTGGCGGTCCTCGGTGTAGGCGGTGTAGTCGGCGACCCACTGAGCGGTGCGCGACTCGACCACGACGCTCGCGAGGCCGCGACCCGGGGGCACGCGCAACTGCTGGAACGAGGCGCTCACCGAACCGCTGGTCTCGCGCACCCGCAGCTCGGAGGTGTCGGGATCGAACTCCGACAGGTAGGCCAGGTCGACGCCCATCATCTCGCGGGCGCGCTGCACGAGGCGGGCGAGCACGGCGTCGCTGTCGCGCAGCTCGGCCAGCTCGCGAGCGCTGGAGAAGAGGGCGGTGAGCTCGTGCTCGCGGCGGCGCAGACGCGACAGCTCGCGCTGGATGCGGGCGACGCGCTCGGCGAGGAGCGCGGCATCCGCTTCGCTGGCCCCGAGCGCGCGGAGGGCGTCGCTGACACCGGTGGGGCCGACGAGTTCGGGGTCGTGGGCCGCATCGAGGAGCGAGGCGATGGCGTCGTCGTGCTCGGGCATCTTCGTCCCTTCGGGGGAGGGCGGCGCCGACAGGCGCGTGACTTCAGTGTCGAGCATGAGCGCGGTCGCCCTCAAATCAGGTCTTTCAGCTGCGACCCTCGGCGCGCGCGGCGGTGCGCAGGAGTCCGGCCGCGAGTTCGGGCCACAGCTCGTGGGGGATGAGGTGCCCCATGTCGGGGTGCACCTGCAGTTCGGCGCCGGGGATCGCCTCGGCGATGTCGACGGCGGATGCCCAGTGCAGCACGTCGTCGTCGCGGCCGTGGAAGACGAACGTGGGCGCGGTCACCGACCGCAGGGCGTCGAGGCGCTCGGGCGCGCGCGTGAGCGCCGCCCACTGCCGGGAGAAGCCCTCCGGGTAGTAGCCGCGGTCGTAGGCCTCGCCGGTCGCGCGCACGTGCCACTCGACCTGGTGGTCGAAGCGTCCGACCGGTGCGGCCTCGAGGGCTGTGCGCGTGAACGCCACGGCCTGCTCGCGCGTGACGCGCACGGGCGCCTCGGCGAGCTCGGGGCGCTCGCCGTGCGCGACCCAGCGGCGTGACTGGCCCGGGATGGTCGACAGCAGCCCGAGGCTGAGGATGCGCTCGGGGTGGTGGATCGCGAGCATCTGCGCCATCATGCCGCCCATCGAGTGCCCGGCGACGTGCGCCTTCGCGACGCCCAGATCGTCGAGCACGCGCAGCACGTCCTCGGCCAGATCGATGAGGTCGTAGCCGCCGTCGACGTCGTCGGCCCCGCCGAAGAGCTGCGAGAGTCCGGTGTCGCGGTTGTCGAAGCGCACCACCCGCAGGCCGCCGGCGGTGAGGATGCCGATGAACTCCTCGTCCCAGCTGAGCAGCTGGGCGCCGCCGCCCGAGACGAGCACGAGCACGGGGGCGTCGGCGGGGGCATCGGCCCCGGCGAACACCTCGTAGTACAGGCGCACATCGGCGGAATCGGTGTAGGGCATGCGTACTCCTCGCGCTCGGGGGACCCGCGGTCCGCGCTCCGGGTGATGGTGCGAGTCTAGGTTCCGCGATCGGGCGGGGTGATGTGTCGACCGCATACAGCGGGGCCCCGAGGATGAGTGTTCCACCCATCGTCCCCCCTGCCGCCCGCTCCTAGTGTCTTCCTTGACCACAGCGCCGATGACCCGGTCGCTGTCCCGAAGGAAGGTGGCCGATGTCGATCAACAGCCGAATCTCCGGACTCCGCGATCACACCCCGGATGAGCGCCTCGCGCTCGTCGCGCAGGGTGCGGAGCTGGATGCGGATGCTCTGGGGGCGCTGCGCCCCGACAGCGGTCTCTCGCTCGCTCAGGCCGACCACATGGTCGAGAACGTCGTGGGTCTCATCGCGGTGCCGGTCGGTGTCGCCACGAACTTCACGATCGACGGACGCGACCGCCTGATCCCGATGGCCACCGAAGAGCCGAGCGTCGTCGCCGCCGCCTCGAACGCCGCCCGCATGGCCCGCGGTCACGGCGGCTTCACGACCTCGTACACGGGCGATGTGATGATCGCCCAGATCCAGGTGCTCGACGCGATCGACCCGCACGGCGCGCGCTTCGCCCTGCTCGAGGCGAAGGACGAGCTGCTCGAGCTCGCCAACCAGCAGGACCCGATGCTGGTCTCGCTCGGCGGCGGGGCGTTCGACATCTCGGTGCGCGTGCTCCCCACCCGCGCCGGAGTGCAGGTCATCGTGCACCTGCACGTCGACGTGCGCGATGCGATGGGCGCGAACGCGGTCAACACGATGGCCGAGGCGATCGCCCCGCGTATCGCCGAGCTCGCCGGCACCCGCACACTGCTGCGCATCCTCACCAACAAGGCCGAGCTGCGCCTCACCCGCGCCCGTGCCGTGTTCGACGCCGAGCTGCTGGGCGGTCCCCAGGTCGTCGACGACATCGTCGCCGCGAGCGCGTTCGCCGAGGCCGACCCCTACCGTGCCGCCACGCACAACAAGGGCATCATGAACGGCATCACCGCGGTCGTGCTCGCCACCGGCAACGACACCCGCGCGGTCGAGTCGGGCTGCCACTCGCACGCCGCCCGCGCCGGCGGATACACGGCGCTGTCGCAGTTCGAGAAGGATGCCGACGGCAACCTCGTCGGCACGATCGAGGTGCCCCTCGCCGTCGGGCTCGTCGGCGGTGCCACCCGCGCGCACCCCACCGCGCAGGCGTCCGTGAAGCTGCTCGGCGTCGAGACCGCCCGCGAGCTGGCGAGCGTCATCGCCGCCGTCGGCCTCGCCCAGAACCTCGCCGCCTGCCGGGCGCTCGCCGCCGAGGGCATCCAGCGCGGACACATGACCCTGCACGCGCGCACGATCGCGGCATCCGCGGGTGCCGACGTCGACGAGATCGGCGCGGTCGCCGCCCGGATCGTCGCCGACCGCCGCATCCGCGTGGAGTACGCCCGCGAGGTGCTCGCCGAACTGCGCGGGGGCGGGGCCGGCGCATGACCGCCACGGTCCCGGCGCCCCGGGTGATCCGCGAGGACGGGCTCCCCGCGCGCGTCACCGTGTTCGAGGTGGGTCCGCGCGACGGCCTGCAGGCCGAGACCGACATCATCCCCGCCGCCGTCAAGATCCAGCTCTGCCGTCGGCTGTACGCGGCCGGTAGCCGTGACCTCGAGGTCACGAGCTTCGTGCCGCCGACCTGGATCCCCCAGCTCGCCGACGCCGAGCAGGTCGTCTCCGGCCTCGAGGTGCCCGCGGGCGCCCGCGCCGTCGGGCTCGTGCCGAACCTCCGTGGCCTGCAGCGCGCGATCGACGCCGGCATCCGCGAGGTGTCGGTGGTCGTCAGCGCCACCGAGTCGTTCGCGAAGGCCAACCTCAACACCACTCGCGCAGGCGCCATCGACCGCGCGGTCGAGGTGATCGCCGCGGCGACCGCGCAGGGCATCCCCGTGCGCGGCTACGTCTCGATGGCCTTCGGCGACCCCTGGGAGGGGAGCGTCGACACGGATGCCGTCACCGAAGCCGCCCGCGCCCTGCACGAGGCCGGTGCCCGGAAGATCGCGATCAGCGACACGATCGGCGTCGCCACGCCCGGTCATACGATCGCGGTCATCGAGGAGGCGCTCGACGCCGGTATCCCCGTCGAGGCGATCGCCCTGCACCTGCACGACACCTACGGGCAGTCGCTCGCGAACGTGCACGCCGCCCTGCGACTGGGCGTTGCCGAGTTCGACGCGTCGGTCGGCGGGCTCGGCCGTTGCCCCTACGCCAAGGGCGCGACCGGTAATCTCGCGACGGAGGACCTCGTGTGGATGCTGCACGGCCTCGGCATCGAGACCGGACTCGATCTCGAAGCCCTGGCCGCCACCACGCTCTGGCTCTCCCGCATCCGCACCGTGCGGCCCGCGTCGAACGTGGCCCGCGCGTTCGCGGCCGCCGGACTCGACACCCCCGAACCCGCACAGGAGGTCACTCCCGCATGATCGACACCACCCTCCCCGCCCCCGGCGCGCTCGCCGGAGTCACCGTGATCGACCTGTCGCGCGTGCTCGCCGGCCCCTACGCCTCGCAGACCCTCGCCGACCTCGGCGCGACGGTCATCAAGGTCGAGAACCCGCGCGACCCCGACGTGTCGCGCGGCTTCCCGCCGTACCTCACCGACGGCGAGGAGGAGTTCAGCGCGTACTACGCCCAGTACAACCGCGGAAAGCTCGGCGTCGGTCTCGACCTCGCGACCCCCGAGGGCAAGGAGGTGTTGAAGGACCTCGTGCGCGGCGCCGACGTGCTCGTCGAGAACTTCCGCCCCGGCACCATGGAGAAGCTCGGTGTGGGCTACGAGGTGCTGCGCGAGATCAACCCGCGCCTGGTCTACACCGCCATCTCCGGCTACGGCCGCACGGGGTCCCGCAGCAAGCGCCCCGCCTTCGACAACACGGCCCAGGCCGCGGGCGGCATCTGGTCGATGAACGGCTACGCCGAGCATCCGCCGGTGCGCGTCGGCGTCACGATCGGCGACCTCTCGGCGACCCTGTTCGCCGTGATCGGCACGCTCGCCGCGCTGCGTCACGCCGAGGCCACCGGCGTCGGCCAGGTCGTCGACGTCGCGCAGGTCGACAGCATCGTCGCCCTCACCGAAACCGCTGTGGTCGACTACACGGTCACGGGCAACGTCGCGTCGCCGCAGGGCAACGCGCACGCCTGGGTGCGGCCCTACGAGCTGTTCGACTGCGCCGACGGTCAGGTCTTCTTCGGCGCGTACACCGACAAGCTCTGGAACGCGAGCTGCGACCTGTTCGGCACCCCCGAGCTCAAGGACGACCCCGAGATCGACACCATGCGCAAGCGGTTCGAGACCGATGTGTACGAGCGCCGCGTCAAGCCGATCGTGGCGGGCTGGCTCGCCTCGCGCACCAAGCAGGAGCTCGAGGACCTCGCGGGCGACGTCGTGCCGCTCACCGCCGTGAAGACGATCGGCGAGGTGGTCGATGACCCCGGCACGGCCGAGCGCGACATGATCGTCGAGGCCGACTACGGCGACCTGGGCGTGCTGCGCATGTTCGGTCAGCCGATCAAACTGTCGGAGACGCCCGCGACCCCCGCCCGCACCGCCAACCGCTTCGCCGAGCACGCCGACGAGGTGCTGGCGCGGTTCGCCGGGTACGACGCCGCGCGCATCGCCGAGCTGCGTGCCGCCGGGGCACTGCCGTGAGCACCCCCGCGCCCGTCGTGCGCACCGCGCCCATCACCACCGACACCGTCGAGGCGTACCGCGGCACGTTCGCGGCAGCCGATCCGGCGCTCGCCGCGGGCGACCTGCTGCCCACCGCCTGGGAGGGCGTGTTCTTCCCGTTCGCGGTGCCGCTCGCCGACCTGCGCCCCGACGGCACCCCGGCGCGTGACGGCGTCGTGCCCGAGATCGATCTGCCCCGCCGCATGTACGCGGGCGAGACGACCGAGTTCCTGCGACCGATCCGCCTCGGCGACGAGGTCGTGCAGACCACGTCCCTGGGCTCGGTGGTCGACAAGACCGGTTCGCGCGGGCGTCTGACCTTCGTGGACATCGTGCGCGAGTATGCGGTCGCTGGCGAGGTGGCGGTGCGCAGCGTGTGGCACGACGTCTTCCTCGAGGCGGCGGATCCGGATGCCCCTGCCCGCGCCCCGCGCCCCGACCCGTCGATCGCGGCGGAGGGGGAGTGGGTCGAGGAGCTCACGCCCGACGCCCGCCAACTGTTCCGGTTCTCGGCGCTCACGTTCAACACGCACCTCATCCACTACGACCGGGCCTGGGCGCGCAACGTGGAGGGCCTGCCCGACCTGCTCGTGCACGGGCCGTTGACGCGCATCCTGCTGATGGACGCCGCCCGACGGCACACGCCCGAGCGCGTCCCCGCGCGTCTCGACGTGCGGGCGATCGCACCGGTGCTCGTCGACCGGCCGCTGCGTCTGGTCGGACACACCGCGCCCGACGGCATCCGCGTCACCGCCGTCGACGCCGACGATGTCGTGCTGGCCACCGCCGACATCACCTGGGCCTGACGGCCACCCCACCCCCCCACCTGGAGACACCGTGAGGCACAACCCCGATTACGCCCTCGACGACGTCGAGACCGTGCGCGCGCTCGTGCGCGAGAACCCGTGGGCGACGATCGTCAGCCACGTGCCCGGCGAGGGTCTCGTCGCCTCGCACTACCCGGTGCTGCTCGAAGAGGATGCCGAGGGCATCTCGATCGTGAGCCACGTCGGTCGCCCCGACGAGCGCCTGCACCAGCTCGGCCGGCACGAGACGATGGTGATCGTCTACGGACCCCAGGGCTACGTCTCGCCGAGCTGGTACGGCACCTCGCCGGCCGTGCCCACGTGGGACTTCGCCGTCGCGCACCTGTTCGGCACCCCCGAGATCCTCTCCGACGACGAGAACCTCGCGGTGCTCGACCGCCTCGTGAGCTGGTTCGAGAGCCCGCTGCCCGACCCGTACCTGATGCATCGCACGCTCGAGAACACCGCCTACGCCGAGCGCATCGTGCACGGCACCGTGGGCTTCCGCCTGCGGGCCACCCGCATCGAGGCCAAGGAGAAGATGCACCAGGACAAGTCCCCCGAGGTGATCGCGCGCGTCGTCGAGGCGCTGCGCAACCCCGGCCCCTATGAGAACCCGAAGCTCGCCGATCGCATCGCGGATGTGAACCGCGACGTCCTCGATGGAAAGGAAGTGACCGCATGACCGCGTTCGTCGGAGTGGGTGACATGGTCGAGTGGATCTCGCGCCGCGGAGCCGAGACGATCATGACCGAGATGGCCGACACGATCGAGGCGGACTTCCGCCGGTGGGAGTCGTTCGACAAGAGCGAGCGCGTCGCCAATCACACGCCGTTCGGCGTGATCGAGCTCATGCCGATCAGCGACCCCGACGTGTACGCGTTCAAGTACGTCAACGGCCACCCGTTCAATCCGGGTCGCGGGTATCAGACGGTGACGGCGTTCGGTGTGCTCGCCGATGTGCACAACGGTTACCCGGTGTTCCTCGCCGAGATGACGATGCTCACGGCGCTGCGCACGGCGGCGACGTCGGCGATGGTCGCCCGCAGGCTCGCGCGCCCCGACTCCACCACCATGGCGATGATCGGGGCGGGCAGCCAGGCCGAGTTCCAGGCTCTCGCGTTCCGCGAGGTGCTGGGTGTCTCGCGGTTGCGGATCTACGACGTCGACCCTGCGGCGTCGGCGAAGTTCGTGCGCAACCTCGCCCCGCGCGGGTTCGACATCACGGTGTGCGCGTCGGCGTCGGAGGCCGCCGCCGGCGCCGACATCGTCACGACGTGCACGGCCGACAAGGCGGTCGCGCAGGTGCTGACGGATGCCGATGTCGCCCCGGGCATGCACATCAACACGATCGGCGGCGACTGCCCGGGCAAGACCGAGCTCGACCCGCGGATCCTCGATCGCGGTCCGGTGTTCGTGGAGTACACGCCGCAGACGCGCGTCGAGGGCGAGATCCAGAACGTCGCCGCCGACTTCCCGGTCACGGAGTTCTGGCAGGTGCTGAACGGGACGGCTGCGGGACGCACCTCGCCCGAGCAGGTGACGATCTTCGACTCGGTCGGCTTCGCGATCGAGGACTTCTCGGCGCTGCGCCACCTGCGCGCCGACCTCGTGGGCACGGGGCTGGACACCGAGATCGACCTCGTCGCCGCCCCCGAGGACCCGAAGGACCTCTTCGGCTTCGCGACCTCGCCCGTCCCCGTCGCCTGACCGGCGGCCCCGCCCGCCGACCCCGACCATCCCCGCGCGTGCCGCGCGCCGAGAGGAGCAGCATGACCGAGTCCCTCACCCTGCGGGACGTGCGCCCGTACGACGGCGGTGAGCCGGTCGACGTGCTCGTGCGCGACGGAGTGATCGCCGAGATCGGCCCCGCCGGAACGGTCGTACCCGCGGGCGAGGTCGTCGAGGCGGGTGGTCGCTGGATCGGCCCGGGGTTCTGGGACGCGCACGTGCACTTCACGCAGCACGTGATCCGTCGCCGGCGCCTCGACCTCACCGAGACCCGCACCGCCGACGACGTGCTCGACATCGTGCGGCGGGCGCGCGCCGAGGGCGCCCCGCTGAGCGACGGGATGCTGATGGGCTACGGGTTCCGCGACGGGCTGTGGCCCGTGCCCGCCTCGCTCGCGGCCCTCGAGGCCACGGTCAGCGACATCCCGGTCGTGCTCGTGAGCGGCGATCTGCACTGCGGCTGGATGAACCGTGCCGCGGCCGCGCGCCTGGGTGTCGAGCTCGACGAGACGGGGCTGCTGCGCGAGGGGCCGTGGATCGGCATCCTGCATGATTTCGACGAGGCCGCGCAGCTGCCGGCGGATGCCTATGCGGATGCCGCGTCGGCCGCCGCCGCCCGCGGCGTCGTGGGAATCGTCGAGTACGAGAAGACCGACAATATCGCCGAATGGTCGGCGCGCACGGCGGGTGGGCTCACGAGCCTGCGCACCGACATCGCGGTGTGGCCCGACCTGCTCGAACAGGTGATCGCCACGGGCGTCCGCACCGGCGACATCGTCGACGAGGCGGGTCTGGTCACCTTCGGCCGGCTCAAGGTCGTCGTCGACGGCTCGCTGAACACCCGCACCGCCTGGTGCTGGGACCCGTACCCCGGCATGGACCCCGGCCACCCGCACGCCTGCGGCATGGAGAGCGTGCCGATCCCCGAGCTGCGCCGCCTGCTCGAACGCGCCCGCGGCGCCGGTATCGAGGCCGCCGTGCACGCGATCGGCGACCGCGCGAACACCGAGGTGCTCGACACGTTCCAGGCCCTCGACATGAAGGGCGTGATCGAGCACGCCCAGCTCGTGCGAGACGACGACTTCGCCCGCTTCGCCGCGCTCGGCCAGATCGCCAGCGTGCAGCCCGAGCACGCCATGGACGACCGCGACGTCGCCGACCACCACTGGGCGGGCCGCACCGGTCGCGCCTTCGCGTTCGGTTCGCTGCACCGCTCGGGCGCGACCCTGCGCCTGGGCTCGGATGCCCCGGTCGCCCCGCTCGACCCGTGGATCTCGCTCAGCGCGGCCACCGCGCGCAGCCGCGGCGACCGCGACGCCTGGCACCCCGAACAGCGTCTTCCGCTCGACGTGGCGCTCGCGGCATCCGTTCGTACCTCGTTCGCCGTCGGGCAGCCCGCCGACCTCGTGATCGGCGACCGCGACCCCTACGCGAGCGACCGCGACGAACTGCGGTCCATGCCCGTCGCCGCCACCCTGCTCGGCGGCCGCTTCACCCACCGGGAGCTGTGATGACCACTTTCACCAACGGCCGTGTGTTCACGGGCGAGAGCGAGACCGCGTTCGCCTCGGCGTTCCGCGTCGTCGACGGGATCGTCGACTGGGTCGGCGATGCGGCGGACGTGACCGATGCGGATGCCGTCGACCTCGGCGGCCGCACCGTGCTGCCCGGACTGCTCGACAGTCACACGCACCCCGCGCTGCTCGCCGGAACCGCGGCGGCCGCGGAGTGCTTCCCGCCCGCCGTGCTCAGCGCCGACGACCTCGTGCGCGTGCTCGACGCGCACGCCGCGACGATCAGCGGGGCGGATGCCTGGGTGCTGGGGCGCGGATTCGACGACACCAAATTCCCGGAGGGGCGGATGCCGACGGCCGCCGACCTCGACCGCATCGCCACCGATCGCCCGGCGCTGGTCTGGCGCTGCGACGCGCACTCGGCCGTCTGCAACACCCGCGCGCTCGAGATCGCCGGCATCACCGCCACGACGGTCGACCCCGAGGGGGCGCGGTTCGAACGCGACGCCGACGGCAACCCGAACGGGGTGCTCACCGAGATCGCGGCGGTCAACGTGGTGGCAGCCTTCATCCCGGCGCAGAGCCGCGACGAGCAGATCGATGCGATCGTGGCGATCGGCGACGAGCTCGCCTCACGCGGCATCGTGGCGGTCTGCGACCTGCTGTCGTCGCGCATCGACCGCCCGCTCGAGACCTTCCGCGCCGCCGCCGAGCGCGGCCTGCGCACCCGCGTCGCTCTGTACCCGGGGTGGGACCCGGAGGCGCCCCTCGGGGAGCTGACCGACGACGACCGCACCGGGCCGATCCGCATCGCGGGCGTGAAGGTCGTGCTCGACGGCGCGTACTCCAACCGCACCGCCTGGGTGCACGAGGCCTACCCCGACTCCTGCGACCACGGCCTGCGTCTCGTCGACGACGCCGACGTGCTCGCGGCCGGCGACTGGGCCCGCCGCAACGGCGTGCAGCTCGCCGTGCACGCGATGGGCGACCGGGCGCTCGACCGCGTCGTGGAGCTGTTCGAGGATCAGGAGCCGTGGCTCGACGGCATCCCCTCGGTGCGCATCGAGCACGCGACGATCGTGAGCGACGCGTATCTCGCGCGACTGGGATCGGGGCGGATGTCGTTCGGCATCGCCACGCACACGGTGTTCTTCTTCGCCGAGTACGACGGGTACGAGAAGGCGCTGCGCGTCGAGCAGGTGCCGGATGCCTACCCGATCGCGCGCCTGTACGCGGGGCTCGAGCCGCTGGCACTGTCGTCGGACCGGCCGGCCACCGCGTGGAGCGGAGCCGACGATGTGATGCTCTCGGTCGAGGCCGCCGTGCGGCGCCGCACCTACAACGGCATCGAGTTCGGCGCCGAGGCGGCGATCACCGTGCCGCAGGCGCTGCTGCTGTACACCTCGCGGGCGGCTTCGCTGTCGCCGCTGGAGGGTGTCGGGCGCCTCGTACCGGGGCTCGACGGCAGCTTCGCCGTGCTCGACCGCGACGTCTTCACGGTGCCCGACGACGAGATCGCCTCCGTGCGCGTGGCCGAGACCTGGATCCGCGGCGAGCGGGTGTTCGTGCGCTGAGGCTGGTGGGGATTCCTGCGACGCTTCGACAGGCTCAGCGACCCAGGAATCGGTTCCTGCCCGGAAACCGGGTCCCTGAGCCTGTCGAAGGGCCCACCCCGCGCCCCGTTCGGTGTGCGCAGCACCCATCGCCGACGGCATCCGCTCGTCGATAACCTCGCTCGGGAGCGAAGGGGCGACGATGACTGACGGAGATTTCCGGCCGCTCGAGGGCGTGCGCGTGATCGACTTCACCCGGCTGCTCGCCGGGCCGTACGCGACCATGACCCTCGCCGAGCTCGGCGCCGACGTGATCAAGGTCGAGCAGCCGGGCATCGGCGACGAGACCCGGCACTGGGGTCCGCCGTTCGTGCACGGGGCGAGCGCGTACTTCCACGCGATCAACCGCGGCAAGCGCAGCATCGCGCTCGACCTGGCCGACCCCGCCGATCGCGAAACGGCGCACGCGCTGATCGGCACGGCGGATGTCGTGGTCGAGAGCTTCCGCCCGGGCGTCGCCGACCGACTGGGGATCGGTGCCGACGCGATGCGCGAACGGTTCCCGCGGCTGGTCTACGCCTCGATCAGCGGCTTCTCGCAGGAGGGCCCGCTCGCGGCCGAACCGGGCACCGCGGTGGCGGTCGAGGCCGAGTCCGGGCTCATGCACGTGACCGGGTACGAGGGAGCCGATCCCGTGCGTTCCGGGGTGGCGATGGTCGACATCGCGACCGGGATGTCGATGATCAACGGCGTGCTCGCCGCTCTTCTCGAACGCGGGCGCACCGGTGTCGGCCGTCGGCTGGAGTTCTCGCTGTTCGCGACCGCGCTGAGTTCGCTGGGCACGGTGATCGCCGCGACATCGGCCGGCGGACCCCCCTCGAAGCCGTGGGGCAGTTCGCACCCGTCGATCGTGCCGTACCGCGCGTTCGCGGCATCCGATGGTCATGTCGTGCTCGGCGCGACCAACGACGCGATGTTCGCGCGTCTCGTGGCGGCGCTCGACCTCGGTGCCGTGCTCGGTGGGCCGGAGTGGGCGGGCAACCGGGCACGGGTGGAGGGGCGCGACGAGCTCGAGCGCATCCTGGCCGCGCGGGTGGGATCGTTGCCGCTCGAGACGGTGGTCGGATGCCTGCAGGCGGCGCGTGTGCTCGTGGCGCGCGTGCGCACCCCCGAGGCGGCGGCCCGCGGCCCGCAGGCGGATGCTCTCGGCTTGATCGAGCACGACGACGGGGTGTCGATAGCCCGGTCGGCGCTCGGCACCAACGGCACGGTGCGGCTGGCACGCGCGCCCGGTCTCGACGCCGACGGCCCGGCGCTCCGCGCGGAGCTCGGTCGCTGACCGGGAGACGGGGCTACCCGGCGCCGAGCAACCTCACGCGGCAGGCGAGCTCGACGGCGAAGCGGGCGTCGGGATCGGCGAGATCGATGCCGAGCAGCTCGCGGATGCGCCGCATCCGGTACCCCACGCCGTTCGGGTGCAGCATGAGCTCGCGGCCGGCGTGCACGAGCGACCCCTCGTGGGCGAGGTACACGAGCAGGGTGCGCACCGACTGCAGCGCGCGCTCGGGGCCGAGGTCGTCGAGCGGACGCAGGATGTCGTGCAGCAGTTCGCGGCTGATCGGCGAGGCGTAGACGTCGAGCAGCACCCGCCGCAGGCCCGTGACATCGGTGAGCTCGACCCCGCCGAGGCGCCCGGCGGCGATCGCCGACTCGGCCGCGATGCGCGCCTCGGCCGCCGACTGCCGCAGTCCCAGCGCGCCGACCTGCGGGGTGCCGAGCCCGAGCGTGTAGGCCCAGTCGGAGCCGGCGATCTCCTGCGCCCGCTCCTGGATGAGCATCGCGACCTCGCGCACGCGGCGCTGATGGTCGCCGGCCCCGTGCTCCTCGGTGCACACGAGCAGCAGGTCGTCCTGCAGGAAGGCGACGTGCCACATCTCCTCTCGCGCCTCGACGAGCTGCAGCGCGAACAGTTCGAGCGCGGGTTGCACACTGCGCGGCGCCCGGGCGTCGGGGTCGGTCGTGCCCGTCGGGGCGAGCCAGGCGACCGCGTGCGACTGGGGGAGGGGCAGCCCGAGACGCGCGGCCTGGGCGACGAAGCCCTCGGCGCGCGAGGGCTCGGCGAGTACGAGTTCGACGAGCAGGTCGGCGCGCGACTGCGTGGGGGCGAACCGGTCGCGGCTCTGCCGTTGCGCGACGCGCGAGAGCAGCGAGGCGATCACGGGCAGCGACACCTCGGTCGCGCCGTCGGTGCGATCCGCCACGAGGCGCCCGATGAGCACCTCGCCGATGAACACCGCATCCGCATCGGTCCACGCCACGGCCTGGTCGGGGGCGATCGACAGGGCGACCCCGAGAGCGCCGCCGGCGACCGACAGGATGCTCTCGGTCGTGCTGTCTGCGGATGCCGCGGCCTCGGTCGCGAGGGCGATCGCGTGCGCGCCGCGCATCATCGCCTCCGACGCCCCGCCCGAGATGGCCCGGTCGATGGTCTTCGCGAGGTCGGCGGCGCCCACGCCCACGGCCGAGAACACGGGTACGCCGGCACGCTCGGCGAGCACGCGCGCGGTCTCGGCGAGTGTGAGCGGGGCGGTGAAGACGAGGCCGGCGAGGCCGCGGGCGCTGGCCTGCCGCAGGGCGACGTCGATGCGGAAGGGCGGTGGCTGCTCCTCGCCGTCGATGATCGCGAGGGTGCCGGTGGCGAGGGCGTCGAGGCGGTCGACGGCGGCGAGGTCGACGCGCACGATCTGCCGGTCGTCGACGGGGCCGGCGTGCGAGCGCAGCCCGAGTCGGTCGGCGTCATCACGCAGATCCCGCAGTGTGTACTGTGCCATGCGCACAGTATGCCCGGAATCACTGGATGCAGGAAACATTGCCGGGAGGTGAACGGCTCCGTACCGTGAACACATGGCCCAGACTTCCTCCGTCGCACGCACCGCGGCTCCGATCACCGAGATCACGGCAGACGACATCGCCGCGCTCGGCGTCGGCACTGCGATCTTCGGCACCGGCGGCGGTGGCGCCGTCTACACCTCGCAGATCATGGTCGAGACCGCGCTGCGCGAGCACGGCCCCGTGCGCCTGGTGCAGGTCGACGACCTCGGCGCCGCCGACGTCGTCATCCTGATGTCGGGCATCGGCGCCCCGACGGTCGGCATCGAGATGCTGGCCGCGAAGGACCAGATCCACGCGCTGCTCGCCGAGGCCGAGAGGCTGCTCGGCCGCAAGGTCACGACACTCATGGCGGCCGAGATCGGGGGAAGCAACGGCGTGCAGCCGATCGGCTGGGCCGCCCGCCTCGGCCTGCAGATCCTCGACGCCGACGGCATGGGCCGCGCGTTCCCGGATGCCGCGATGGTGGCGATGAACGTCGCCGGCGTCCCCTGCGCATGGGCCGTGCAGAGCGACGTCGTCGGGAACATCTCGGTCATGAAGACGGTCGACCTGCACTGGCTCGAGCGTCACGCCCGCGCCCTCACCGTCGCGAGCGGCTCGATCTGCATCGGCGCGCACTACCCGATGACCGCCGACCAGGTGAAGGGCTCGGTCATCGAGGGCACGGTGAGCGCCGCTATCCGCGTCGGCCACGCCCTGATGTCGTCGTCCGATCCGGTCGCCGCCGTCGCGGCCGAGCTCGACGCCCGGGTGCTCATGACCGGCAAGATCACCGACCTCGACCGCCGCACCGTCGGCGGGTTCGTGCGCGGCTCGGTGACGATCACCGGCACCGGCGCCGACCGGGGCCGCCTGCAGCGCCTCGAGCTGCAGAACGAGAACCTGCTCGTGCTCGAAGACGGCGAGGTGCTGGTGAGCGTCCCCGACCTCATCACGATCATCGACGCCGAGACCGGCCACGCGATCACCACCGAGATGCTGCGCTTCGGCCAGCGCGTCTCGGTGCTCGCGTGGGCCTGCGACCCGATCTGGCGCACGCCCCGCGGCCTCGAGCTCGCCGGGCCCCTGGCCTTCGGCTACGACTTGCCGTACGTCCCGTTCGAAGGAGCGACCCGATGACCGCCCGCGACCTCTCCATCGGCGTCGACGTCGGCGGCACGAACACCGACGCGGTCGTGCTCGACGGCGACGGCCGGGTGCTCGCGTGGACCAAGCGCGCCACGACCGATGACATCACCGGCGGCATCCGCGCCGGCATCCGCGACGTGCTCGCCGCGATCGGCGACGACCGCTCCCGTGTCTCGCGCGTCATGCTCGGCACGACCCACGCGACCAACGCGATCGTGCAGCGCCGCCAGCTCGACCGGGTCGCGATGATCCGCCTCGGTGCGCCGGCCGCGACCGAGTACCCGCCGCTGACCGGCTGGCCCGACGACCTCGTGCGCATGGTGCTCGCCGGCGCCACGATGCTCGGCGGCGGCCACATGGTCGACGGCACCCCGATCGCCCCGCTCGACCGCGACGGCATCCTGCGCTTCGTCGACGGCCTCGACGACTTCGATGCGATCGCCGTGGCGGGCATCTTCAGCCCCTCGTCGCCCGAGCAGGAGCTCGAGGTCGCCGACCTTCTGCGCGGCCACCTGGGGCAGGACACCCGGGTGTTCCTCAGCCAGGACATCGGCCCGACGGGTCTGCTCGAGCGTGAGAACGCGACGCTCCTCAACGCCGCGCTCTACAGCGTCGCCCGGTCGGTGACCGAAGCGCTGGTGACGGTCGTCGCCGAGGAGGGTCTCGACGCGACCACCTTCTTCGCCCAGAACGACGGCACCCTGATGTCGCTCGACTACGCCGCGCAGTACCCCGTGCTCACGATCGGATCGGGCCCCGCGAACTCCATCCGCGGCGCCGCGTACCTCTCGGGCCACGACGACGCGATCGTGATCGACGTGGGCGGCACGACCTCCGACCTCGGGGTGGTCGTGGGCGGTTTCCCCCGTGAGTCGACGCTGCCGCGCGAGATCGGCGGGGTGCGCACGAACTTCCGGATGCCCGACATCCTCAGCGTCGGCATCGGCGGCGGCACGATCGTCGACGTCGCCTCGGGCCGCGTCGGCCCGGACTCGGTCGGCTACCGCATCGACCGGGAGGGCCTGCTGTTCGGCGGCTCCACCCCGACGCTGACGGATGCCGCGGCACTCGCCGGCAGCCCCGTCGCCGGTCGTACGCTGCCCGGGCTGTCGTCGCAGGTGACCGAGGCGCTCGAGCAGGCGCTCGCGAAGGTCGCCGATCGTCTGGAGGAGGCCGTCGAACGCCTCTCCCTCGGCCGCATGGACATCCCCCTCGTCGTCGTCGGCGGCGGCGGATTCCTCGTTCCCGACAGCCTCGCGAGCGCCGGCAGCATCCTGCGTCCCGACCACGGCGGCGTCGCCAACGCCGTCGGCGCGGCGATCTCGCTCGCCGGCGGCCGAGCCGATCAGATGGCCCCGATGGGCGATCGCGACCAGGCGATCGAGCAGGCATCCGAAGCCGCCATCGCGAAGGCGATCCAGGCCGGCGCCGACCCGCTGCAGGTGTCGATCGTCGAGGTCCTCGAGACGCACGTTCCCTACACCGCCCAGCCCACCGTCAACGTGACGGTCAAGGCCGCAGGCCCGCTCGCGCGGCTCTCGGCCGAGGTTCCGGTCCGCTGACCGGAAGAAGAAGACCACAGCATCCGCAGCTCCACCCCCTCACCCGAAATCAGGAGATCGCTATGAAACGCAGTACCGCAGTACCCGTGGCCGCCGTTCTCTCTGCGCTTGCGCTGACACTGACGTCCTGCGCGGGCTCGAACGATCAGTCCGCGCCCGCCGAGGGCGACTACGTCTCCGGCGGCACCTTCGTGACCGCCGTCGGCGACGACCCGGGCGACCTGAATCCGCTCAAGGCCGTCTCGCCCGACACGTTCGCGGTCGTCAGCCTCGCCTACGAATCGCTGATCGCCGTCACCGACGAGGGAGACCTCGTGCCCTGGCTCGCCGAAAGCTGGGAGGAGACGGGCACCGAGGTCGTCTTCACCCTCAAGGACGGCATCACCTGCACCGACGGGTCGGAGTTCACAGCGCAGACCGTCGCCGACAACCTCAACTACAACGCCGACCCCGCCAACGCGACCTTCTCGTACGGCTCGGTCATCGACGAGACGATCTCGGCCACCGCCGACGGTAACGTCGTGACGGTGACGAGCACCGAGAACAACCCGTTCCTGGCCGTCAACGTCGGCACGATCATGCTCGTCTGCGACGCCGGCCTCGCCGACCCGACCACGCTGTCGGACGCGACCGACGGCACCGGACTCTTCGGCCTGAGCGACGTCAAGCCGGGCGACACCTACACGTTCACCAAGCGCGACGACTACACGTGGGGCCCCGACGACGTCACGAGCGAGACCGTCGGTCTGCCCGACACGATCCAGGCGCGCGTCGTCACCGATGAGAGCACGGCCGCCAACCTGCTCGTCTCCGGCGAGATCAACGCGGCGACGATCTCGGGCGCGGACCGTGCCCGTCTCGACGGCGCCGGACTCACCCACTCGGGTGTGCGCAACCCCGTCGGAATGATCCTCTTCAACGAGAAGGAGGGTCGTCCGTTCTCCGACCCGCTCGTGCGCGAGGCGCTGTCGATCGCGATCGACCGCGACGAGGTCGGCACGGTGATCGCCGACGGCGAGGCACTGGAGTCCGTCTCGCTGGTGACCAAGAACCCGCTGCTCTGCGTCGCCGACGGTCCGAAGTGGGAGCTGCCCGACACCGACCTCGACCGGGCGGCCGAGCTGCTCGACGAGGCCGGCTGGACGGTCGGCTCCGACGGCACGCGCACCAAGGACGGCCAGCCGCTGACCATCAAGTTCGTCTACAACGCCCCCACCTCGACGCACGCGGCCGCGGCCGAGCTCGTCAAGGAGACGTGGGACGAGCTGGGCGTGACGACCGAGCTGTTCGCGAACGACGCGGCGGCCTGGTCGGAGCAGCTCTGGTCGACCTTCGACTGGGACACCGGCTGGGTGCAGGTGGCACCGGGCGGCCCGGTCGTGCTGTCGACGTTCTTCGACGGCGCCACCCCCGACCAGGGCGGTCTGAACTTCATGTGGGTCGACAACCCCGAGTACTCCGCTCTCGCCGCCGAGGCCTCGAGCGCGAGCCCCGAGGAGACCTGCGGCATCTGGCAGGACGCCGAGGCCGAGCTCATCAACCGCTTCGACGTGTTCCCGGTGACCGACAACATCCTGCCGACCTACCAGTCGGGCGCGGTGTTCGAGCAGCCGAACTTCATCCAGCCGACCTCGATCCGGATGCTGGGCTGACATGACGACGACTCCTCCTCCCGCGACCGCCGAGGTGGTCGACACCACCACGGCCGCCTTGGCGGCGCGGGTGGAGGAGCGCCGCCTGCGTCGGGGTCTCTCCCCGCGCACCGCGTTCCTGCTCCGCCGCCTCGGCCGGCTCGTGATCTCCCTGGCCGTGGTGATCGTCGCGTCGTTCCTGCTCATGTACCTCGTGCCCGGCGACCCCGTGCGCGCGGCGCTGGGTCAGAGCGCGACGCCGCAGCTCGTCGAGGCGACCCGCACCCAGCTCGGCCTCGACCGGCCGATGTGGGAGCAGTTCTTCCGCTTCATCGGCGGTCTCTTCACGGGCGACCTCGGCACCTCGGTGCGGTTGCAGCGACCGGTGGCGGACGTGCTCGCGCAGCGCTTCCCGACCACGCTGCTCCTCGCGGTGCTCGCCTTCATCATCGCCGTGATCGGGGCGCTGCCCGCGGGCATCGGTGCGGCGGTGCTCGCCCGCTCCGGCCGTCGCCGCGGCCTGTCGATGACGCTGTCGGCCGTGCTCGGCATCCTGATCGCCGTCCCGAGCTTCCTCGTGGCGGTCGGTCTCATCTCGCTGTTCGCGGTGCAGCTCGGCTGGCTGCCGGCGGCGGGATGGGGAAAGCCGGCGGATGCCGTGCTGCCGGTCATCGCCCTCGCGATCGGCCCGATGGCGTACCTCGTGCGCATCGTGCAGGTCGAGATGCTGGCGGTGCTCGACACCACCTACATGACCACCGCCCGGGCCAAGCGCCTGCCGCGGCACCTGATCCACCTGCGGCACGCGCTGCCGAACATCGTCACCGCGTCGCTCACCGTCGGCGGGCTCATCCTCGCCGGCCTCACCGCCGCGACCGTGCTCATCGAGACCGTGTTCGCGATCCCCGGACTCGGAACCATCATGGTCTCGTCGGTCGGGGCCAAGGACTACCCGATGGTGCAGGGCGTCGTCATCGTCTACGCGCTCATCGTGCTGGGCGTGAACCTCGTCGTCGACGTCATCCTCGCCACCATCGATCCGCGCTCGTCGATCACGGAGGGCTGAGACATGTCCGTGCGCAAGAAACTCCTCAACGCCACCGCGATCTCCGCCCTCGCCGGCAGTGCGCTCCTGGTGTTCCTCGCCGTCGCCGGTCCCACGATCTGGGGCCCGGGCGCCGACACCACCGACGTCTCCTCGCGTCTGCTCGGCGCGAGCGCGGTGCACCCGTTCGGCACCGACGAGCTGGGTCGCGACATACTCGCCCGCGTGCTCACCGCGACGCGCCTCACGCTGCTGCTCACGCTCGGCGCCACGGCGATCGCGCTCGCCGGCGGCATCGTGTTCGGTCTCGTCGCGAGCATCCTGCCCAAGTACCCGCGGCGCTGGTTCACGGGCCTCCTCGACATCCTGCTCGCGTTCCCCTGGCTGCTGATGGTGCTGTTCTTCACCGTCATCTGGGGCGCGACGGCGACCGGGGCGATGCTCGCGATCGGCTTTGCGGGCATCCCCTCGTTCGCCCGTCTCGTGTACAACCTCGCCTCCTCCGTGTCGGGCCGCGACTACGTGCGGGCCGCCCGCGTGGTGGGCGTCGGGCCGGTCGGCATCCTGCTGCGGCACGTGCTGCCGAACATCGCCAACCCGTTCTTCGTGAACGCCGCCGCGACCGCGAGCGTCACGCTGCTGTCGTTCGCCGGTCTCTCGTTCCTCGGCCTCGGGGTGCAGGCGCCCGCGTACGACTGGGGGCGGATGCTGCAGGAGGGCATCCTGCGCATCTACGTGAACCCGCTCGCGGCGATCGGCCCCGGCATCGCCATCGTGCTCGCCGGTCTCGTCTTCACGCTGCTCAGCGAAGCCGTCGCCGGCACCCGCGGCTCGGGCTTCCGCGCCGTCGCCGCCCGGGCCGCCGGCGGGGTGACGATCACCTCGCGCCGACGAAACCCGGCCCCGGCCGCCGCGGCGCCCGAGAGCGACGTGGTCGCCGAGATCACCGACCTGCACATCGCCTTCCCCACCGCCGACGGCGGCGTGGTCGAGCGGGTGCGCGGCGTCGACCTGCGGGTCGCCCGGGGAGAGATCGTCGGCATCGTCGGCGAATCCGGGTCGGGCAAGTCGCTCACCGCGATGGCGCTCGCCGGGCTCCTCGGTGACGACGCGATCATCACGACCTCGGCGCACCGCTTCGACGACCTCGACATGACCGGGCAGCTGACGGCATCCGATCGTGCCCGCCTGGGCGTCGAGCTCGGCATGATCTTCCAGGACCCGCTCACCTCGCTGAACCCCGCGCTCACCATCGGGCGCCAGCTCACCGAGGTGCCCGAGGTGCACATGGGCATGCGCCCGAAGGAGGCGCGCGTGCGCGCCGCCGACGCGCTGACCGCCGTCGGGATCCCGGATGCCGCGAACCGGCTGAAGCAGTACCCGCACGAGTTCTCGGGCGGCATGCGTCAGCGGGCCATGATCGGCATGGCGCTCACCGGCAAGCCGCGGCTGATCATCGCCGACGAGCCCACCACCGCGCTCGATGTGACCGTGCAGCGCCAGGTGATGGGCGTGCTGCACCGGGCGCAGGAGGAGACGGGAGCGGCGATCGTGTTCATCTCGCACGACATCGCCCTCGTCTCGGCGTTCTGCGACCGGGTCATCGTGATGAAGGACGGGCGGGTCGTCGAGGCGCTCTTGGCCGGCCGCATCCGGCAGGACGCGCAGCATCCGTACACGCAGGCGCTCATCGCGTGCCTCCCCGACATGACGAGCGACCGAACGCAGCCGCTGCCGGTGATCCCGCCGGAACTGATGCCCGAGGCGTTGGACGACTCCGCGCCGACGGAGGAGCCGTCGGATGCCCGCGAGGGCTCCCACGACGGTGCCCACGAGAAGGAGGTGCCGGTGTGAACGCGCTCGAGATCACGGACCTGAGCGTCCGCTACGGCCGTACCCGCGTGGTCGAACGGGTGAGTCTGTCGGTGCCGAAGGGCCGCACGGTCGGACTCGTCGGCGAATCCGGGTCGGGCAAGAGCACGATCGCGGCCGCCGCCGTCGGGCTCGTGCGCCCCGAGTCCGGATCGATCCGCGTCGACGGCGTCGAGACGGCGACCGGTGGTGCGGCCGCACGCCGCGCACGCCGCCGTATGCAGCTCGTCTTCCAGGACCCGTTCTCGGCTCTCGACCCGCTCATGCCCATCGGCGACTCGATCGCCGAGGCCCTGCGCGCCACCGGCCGCCGCTGGACCCGCGCCGAGCGCATCGCCCGCGTGCGCGAACTGCTCGCCCAGGTGCACCTCGACCCCGACCGCGCGGGCGAGCGGCCCGGTGCATTCTCGGGCGGCCAGCGTCAGCGCATCACGATCGCGCGCGCCCTCGCGGGCGAGCCCTCGGTGCTCATCGCCGACGAGGTCACCAGCGCCCTCGACGTCTCGGTGCAGGGCGCGATCCTCAACCTGCTGCGCGAGGTTCAGCAGGAACTGGGGCTGTCGATGCTGTTCATCTCGCACAACCTCGCGGTCGTGCGGTACATCAGCGACGAGGTGTGCGTGATGCGACATGGCAAGCTGGTCGAGGCCGGGCCGACCGAAGCACTGCTCGCGAACCCCGCCGACCCCTACACGGTGGACCTGCTCGACGCAGTCCCCGTTCTCGGCGAGAGGATGCAGTTCTGATGGGTTCCGGTTCGGACGCGGGTTCTGGTTTCGACGGCGGGTTCGGGGGTGCGGCGGAAGAACTGCGCGCGCACCTCACGGCCGTGCGGCGCGAGCTGCACGGGGCGGTCGAGATCGGACTCGACCTGCCGAACACGCAGGCGATTTTGCTGCGTGAGCTCGAGGGTCTCGGACTCGAGATCACCGTCGGGCAGTCGCTGTCGTCGATCACCGCTGTGCTGCGCGGCGGGCGTCCGGGCCCGGTGGTGCTGCTGCGGGGCGACATGGACGGACTGCCCATCACCGAGGCATCCGGTCTGCCGTTCGCCGCGACCTCGGGCGCGATGCACGCCTGCGGCCACGACCTGCACATGGCCGGAGTGCTCGGTGCCGTGCGGCTGCTGGCCGCCCGCCGCGACGAACTCCCCGGCACGGTCGTGTTCATGTTCCAGCCCGGTGAGGAGGGGCAGGCCGGCGGTCGCATCATGATCGAGGAGGGCGTGCTCGACGCCGCCGGGGCGCGGCCGGTCGCGGCGTACGCGATCCACGTCGACAGCGCCACCCCGCGCGGACAGCTCGTCACCCGCGAGGGCGCGATGATGGCGAGCGCCAGCGCGCTGCGCCTGACCCTGCACGGCACCGGCGGCCACGCCGCCTTCCCGCAGCTCGGCATCGACCCGGTGCCGGTGGCGGCGCAGCTCATCCTCGCGGTGCAGACCTTCGCCGCACGCCGCCTGCCCGCCACCGACCAGGCCGTGATCTCGATCACGCGCCTGAGCAGCGACTCCGAGGCGAGCAACGTGCTGGCGGCGACCGTCTCGCTCGAGGCCAACATCCGCACCCTGTCGATGCAGACCCTCGACACGGTGCGCGAGCAGCTGCCGGTGATGCTGGCGGGGATCGCCGAGTCCAACGGATGCCGGTTGGAGTCGGAGTTCATCGCCTCGTACCCCGTGACCTACAACGACCCCGCCGAGACTCGCGAGGTGCTGGAGGTGCTCGACGAGCTCGTCGGGGAGGAGCGCGTGATCCGGCTCGCGGCGCCGTCGATGGCATCCGAGGACTTCTCTTACGTGCTGCAGGAAGTGCCCGGCGCCCTCGTGTTCGTCGGTGCCGCCCCCGACTCGGGTCCGATGCCGCTGCACTCCGAGCAGGCCATCTTCGACGACGAGGTGCTTCCGCTGCAGGCATCCGTCCTCGCCGAGCTCACCTGGCGCCGGTTGCTGCGCGGCTGAGGCCGCCCGTCTCGCGGTCGTGCGCGTAACGGAGGAGATCTCGCGCAACGCAGGATCGAATCCAGCGGATGCTCCTGCGGAACGCGAGATCTCCTCCGTCGTGCGCGGCCCTTCGTCTCGCTCCGCTCGCTCAGGGACCGGTTCCTGAGCGAGGAGCGCAGCGACGAGACGAAGGGCCCGCGGATGCCGTGGCGCGGAGAGCCATACCGAGACCACAGGTGTATGCGCCTGAGACATAGGCCCGTGCCTCCCGCCCTGACAGGCTGATCCCTGGCCGGCGTCAGCGGAGACGCCGCGGAAAGGGAACCCCATGACCTCGGCATCCACCGCCCGGCGCGACGCGCCTCCCGCGGAGCGCTCGCAGATCCGTACGATCGTCGCATCGAGCGTCGTCGGCACGACCGTCGAGTGGTTCGACTTCTTCGCCTACTCGACGGCGGCGGCGCTGATCCTCAACAGCCTGTTCTTCCCCGACTACGACCCGCTCGTCGGCACGATCCTGGCGTTCGGCGGTATCGCTGTCGGGTACTTCGGCCGCCCGCTCGGGTCGATCGTGTTCGGGCACTTCGGCGATCGCATCGGACGCAAGCGGATGCTCGTCATCTCGCTCGTCCTCATGGGTGTCGCCACCTTCCTCATCGGTCTCCTGCCGACCTACACCGCGATCGGGGTCGCCGCCCCGATCCTGTTGATGGTGCTGCGTTTCGTGCAGGGCTTCGCTCTCGGCGGCGAGTGGGGCGGTGCGGTCCTGCTCGTCGTCGAGCACGCCGAGCCGCGTCGTCGCGCGTTCCTCGGCAGCTTCCCGCAGGTGGGACTCGCGCTGGGGCTGACGCTGTCGACCCTGGTGTTCCTGCCGCTGGTCGCGCTCCCCGGCGACGCCTTCCAGGCGTGGGGCTGGCGGGTGCCGTTCCTCATCAGCGCGGTGCTGGTGCTGGTGGGCCTGTTCATCCGTCTGAGGATCAGTGAGACCCCCGAGTTCGAGAAGATGCGCGATGCCGGTAAGGCCGCCCGCGTGCCGCTCTGGGAGACCCTCAAGACCCACCCGGGCCAGGTCGTCTTCGCGGCCCTCAGCTTCGCCGTCATCGGTGCGGTCTTCTACATGCTGTTCACGTTCAGCCTCACCTACGGCACCCAGTTCGTCGGGCACACGCAGCCCGAGATGCTCACGATCGCGACGATCTGCTCCCTGCTGGCGCTGGTCGGACTCCCGCTCGCCGGGTGGCTCGCCGACCGCTTCGGCGTCGCGAAGGTCTTCGCCTCCGGCACGATCCTCTCGGTGCTCCTGGCGTTCCCGGCGTTCTGGCTGATCGACACCGGCAGCCTCGCCGCCGCATACGTCGCCTACATCGCGACGACGATCGGCTTCTGCGCGACCTACGGCACCCTCGGCGTGCTCTACGCACAGGCGTTCGACGTGCGCATCCGCTACACGGGCATGTCGCTCGCGCTCGGCATCGGCACGATCGTGGGCTCGGCGTTCGTGCCGATCATCTACCTCGAGCTGCTCGACGTGTTCGGCGGCTCGTGGGCGATCGCCCTCTACATGGTCGTCGCGGGCATCGTCACCCTCGTCTCGGTCACCCTGCTCCACCGCCTCTCGCGTCGCGCCGCTGCGCGTGCCGCCGCTCCCGCCCCGGAAGGATCCTCTCGATGATCGATGACGCCACCCGCGCCCTGCTCGCCGGACTCGGAGGAGTGGATGCCGCTCCCGGCTCACTCGCGGGGGTGGTGGTGGTCGACGTCACACGCGTCGTCGCCGGGCCCTACTGCTCGATGATCCTGGCCGACCTGGGCGCGACGGTCATCAAGGTCGAGAACCCCGGCGACCCCGACTACACGCGCACCTTCCCGCCGATGCTGCCGCGCGAGGATGCGGAGCCGCTGAGCGGATTCTTCGCGCAGTACAACCGCAACAAGCTGGGCGTCACGCTGAACCTGAAGAGCCCGGGTGCCGCCGAGGTGCTCGACCGGCTCGTCGAGCGCGCCGACGTGCTCGTCGAGAACTTCCGCCCCGGCACGATGGACCGTCTCGGGCACGGCTACGAGCGTCTGCGTCGGGTGAACCCGAAGCTCGTGTACGCGGCGCTCAGCGGCTACGGCCAGTCGGGTCCGTACCGGCTGCGCCCCGCCTACGACAACAGCGCGCAGGCCACCGGCGGACTGTGGTCGATGAACGGTGAGGCCGGTGGGCCGCCCACCCGTGTGGGCACGATCATCGGCGACCTCGCCGCCAGCCTCTACGGCGTGATCGGGGTGCTCGCGGCGCTCCGGCACGCCGAGCAGACGGGCGAGGGGCAGCTCGTCGACATCTCGCAGCAGGACTCCGTCCTCACCCTCACCGAGAACGCCGTCGTGTCGTACACGGTCGACGGTGTCGTGCCGAAGCCCCTCGGCAACCAGCATCCGTTCGTGCGCCCCTACGAGCTGTTCCCGTGCGCCGACGGCTTCGTGTTCTTCGGCGGGTACACCGACAAGTTCTGGCGCATCTCGTGCGAGACGTTCGGCAGCCCGGCCGACTGGAACGACAATCCCGACCTGCACGGCATGGCCACCCGCTTCGATGCCGAGGTCTACCAGGAGAGGGTCAAGCCGATGGTCGTGCGCTGGTTCGCCGACCGCACCAAGGCCGAGCTCGAGGCGCTCGCCGGAGACCTCGTGCCGCTGAGCGCGGTGAAGGACATCGGCGAGGTGGTCGAGGATCCGCAGATCGCCGCGCGCGGCATGATCGTCGACAACGACTACCCGGGCCACGGGTCGCTGCGCACCTTCGGGTCGCCGGTGAAGCTCGATCGCACACCCGCGCAGACCGCGGGGCTCGCGCCCGACATGGGTGAGCACACCGATCGGGTGCTGGGGGAGTTCCTCGGCTACTCGGCCGACGAGGTCGCCGCGCTGCGCACGGGAGGCACGATCTGATGGGCATCCGTCTCGACCGCACGGGTGGCATCGGCGTCATCACGATCGACCGCCCCGAGAAGCTCAACGCGTTGACGCTCGCGATGTACGACGAACTCGGCGCCGCGTTCGCGGAGGTGCAGGGCGACCCGCGCATCGGCGTCGCGGTGCTGACGGGGGCGGGGGAGCGCGCGTTCTGCGTCGGCGCCGATCTGGGCGAATCGATCCCGGCGCTCACCGAGGAGCGCTTCGACATCAGTGAATGGGATGCCGCGCACCAGAAGCACTCGACGCTCGAGAAGCCGGTGGTCGCCGCGATCAACGGACTGTGCCTCGGCGGCGGGTTCGAGATCATGCTGTCGACCGACATCCGCCTCGCCTCGGCGGATGCCCAGTTCGCGCTGCCCGAGACCGGTGTCGGCGTCGTGCCGGCCGGGGGTACCCTCGTGCGGCTCATCCGGCAGATCCCCTACGCGTTCGCGATGGACCTCATGCTGCGCGGCGACCGCATCGACGCCGAGACCGCGCTGCGGTACGGGCTCGTGAACCGGGTGGTCGAGGCATCCGCTCTGCACGACGAAGCGATCGCCGTCGCCGAGCAGCTGCTCACGAAGAGCGCCACAGCGCTCGCGACCGTGAAGCGGGCCGTGCGTGCGCTCGCCGACCTGCCCGAGTCCGAGGCGTTCCGCCTCGAAGCGGTGCTGGGCCAGCAGGCGTTCGCGAGCGACGACGCCCGCGAGGGCCTCGCCGCCTTCGCCGAGCGCCGCCCCCCGCGGTTCCCGTCGCGGGGCTAGCTGGTCCCTGAGCCCGTCGAAGGGCCCTTCCGTGTGACTGGGTCCCTGAGCCTGTCGAAGGGCCCCGCCCGCATGACTGGGTCCCTGAGCCTGTCGAAGGGTCCCACCCCGGGCGAGTGGGCGTGGGAAGGTGGGGGTGAGAGGAGCCTCATGGCCGAGAACACCGCGTCCGCGCTCGTGCGCGAGGTCGTCGCGGCTGCGCGCGCCGAGCCGGGGGAGCGGATGCTCGCGCTCACGCAGTTGCTCACCGAGGCGGATGCCGCGGTATCCGATGTCGAGGAGATCCTCGCCGCGGTGCAGGAGTCGCAGCAGCAGACCGCACGGCTGCGGAGGCGCACCGTCGAACTCGAGGCGCTCTTCTCGACCGCGCGCGAACTCGTGCGACTGCAGGACGTGACCGACGTGCTGCGCCGCCTCGTTCAGCGCGCGCACGAACTCATGGGCACCGACGTCACGTACCTCTCGGAGGTCGACAACGCGCAGGGCGATCTGCGCGTGCGGTACTCGGCGGGCACGGTGACACCGGAGTTCCGCGACCTGCTCGTGCCCGCCGGGTTCGGCCTCGCGAGCCTGGTCGCCGACTCCCGCGAACCGGTCTGGGTGCGCGAGTACACGCGCATGGCGGATGCTCCGCACGACCCCTCCATCGACGATGCGGTCGCGCGCGAGGGGCTCGTCTCGTTCCTCGGCGTGCCGCTGGCCGTCGGCGACGAGGTGCTCGGAGCGCTGTTCGCCTGCAACCGGTTCGCCCACGACTTCACGCCCGACCAGGTGCTGCTGCTCTCGGCGTTCGCCGATCATGCCGCCGCCGTGCTGCACAGCGCCCGCGTGCTGGCCGAGAGCGCGGCTGCTCGCGCCCGCGCCGAAGAGGCGTACGGCGAGCTGGAGCGCCACCTCGCCGCGACGCAGATCGTCGGCGGCATCCATGAAGAGCTCACCGCCGCCGTCGTCTCGGGCGCGACCCTGATCGACCTCGTCGCGACGGTGTCGGATCGCCTCGGGCGGCGCGTGCGCGCGGTCGACGAGACGGGGCTTCCCCTCGATACGGGAGCGGACGCCCGTGCGGGCCTGCCGCGCCGCAGGCCCCTCACCGATGCGATCCGGGAGAGCCGGGCGAGCGGGCATGCGGTCGCGGTGGTCGACGGGGAGCTCCGGTGGCTGGTGGTCGCGATCCTCGGTGCCGACCGGGTGCTCGGTGCGATGGTCGCCGATGACGAGGACGCCGTGCCCGACGACGTCGCCCGCCCCACGCTCGAGCGCGCCGCGCAGGTCGCCGCTCTCGTCTCCTTCAAACGCGATGCCGTCTCGGCGATCCGCGCCGAACGCCGTGCACGTGTGCTCGGTGCGGTGCTCGACGGTTCGGCCGAGGCATCCGTTCTCTCCGCCGAGGTCGTGCACCCGCTCGTGGGCGCGGCGGCGATCGATGTGCGCGGGCGCGAGGGTGCGCTGACGGTGGCCGCGGATGCCGTCGGCGACCACGGCCTCGTCACGGTGCGCGAACACGGGCTCGTGGTCGCGTGGACGGCATCCGTCGACGGGCCCGGGGCCGGGGCCGGTCTCGTGGCCGCGACCGAGCGGGTGCGGCGGATCCTCGCCGAGAAGCTCGACGATCCGTCGGTCACCGCGGTCGTCGGCGCGACGGTCGACGGGGTGCCGGCGCTACGCGCGTCGGTCGAGCGTGCCGTGCGCGATCTGCGGTTCCTGGGGCCGCTCGGGGTGTCGGGGGAGACCGTGCGGTCGGACGACTTCGCGCCGTATCACGTGCTCTCCTCGGGGGAGCCGGAGGCGGCCGCCCGATTCGTCGACGGGGTGCTCGGGCCGGTGCACGCGTGGGACGAACGGCGCGGCACGGCGCTCGTCGACACCCTCGTCGCCTACTTCGACGCGGGGGAGAGCCGCCAGGGGGCGGCGACGGCGCTGCGCGTGCACACGAACACGGTGCAGCAGCGGCTCGACCGGATCTGGACGCTGCTCGACGGCGACCCCGCGGATGCCGAGTACCGGTTCCGCCTGCAGGCCGCCGTGCGACTCGAGCGCCTCCGGCGGGAGTTGCTCGGGCTTCCCGGTTCCTGAGCGAGGAGCGAAGCGACGAGACGAAGGGCGCCGACCCTAGCCCACTCGCCCTCGCAACTCACCCGTGTGACGCAATCTGACGCACGGTGTCGCCCTGTGTAGCCCGGGGCGACCGGCATCCGCAGGCCTGGATAGCGTCGGAAGCCCGTGCCGACCCGAGAGGACCCATCGTGGCATCCGGAATCCCCCGTCGCCTCGGCGCTGCCGTCGCAGCAGCCGTCGTCACCGCTCTGACCCTGACCGCCTGCGCCTCGGCCGCCCCCGAGTCCTCGGGTGAGAACGGCGAGCCCGTCACCGGCGGCGACCTCGTCGTCGCGGCTCGCTCCGAACCGCCGCAGCTCAACCCGCTCGTCGACCAGATGGGCGGCGCGCACGTGCTGACCCCGGTCGTCGACTCCCTCGTGTGGGACAACGGCGACGGCACCTACGGCACGTGGCTCGCGACCGACTGGGAGGTGTCCGACGACGCCCGCGTGTACACGTTCACGCTGCGCGACGACGTGACCTTCCACGACGGCACCCCGTTCGACGCCGAGGCCGTGAAGGTCAACTTCGACTACGTCGCCGACCCGGCCAACAAGTCCACGGGTTCGGTCGCGAAGCTGGGCCCGACGGCCGAGGTGCTCGACGAGTACACCGTGCGCATCACGCTCGAGCAGCCGGAGTCGAGCTTCCTCACGCTGATCGCCGCCCCGTACTTCGGCATCGTGTCGCCGACACAGCTGCTCGACGACCCCGACTCGCTCGCGTCGACCGTGGTCGGTACCGGTCCGTTCGTCTTCGACGAGTGGGTCAAGGGCCAGAGCATCAGTTACGTGCGCAACGACGACTACGACTGGGGCCCCGAGGGCACCCACGAGGGCGCCGCGTACCTCGACAAGATCACCTACCGCTTCCTGCCCGAGGACCAGACGCGCTACAACGCGCTGCTCACGGGCGAGGCCGACATCGTCGACTACATCGCTCCCGAGTACGCCGAAGAGGTCAAGGCCGACGACCGCTACGAGTCCGACGAGTTCCTGCTGCCGGGTGTCGGCTTCACGCTGCACCTGAACACGCGCACCGCCCCGTTCGACGACGTGAACGTGCGCCGTGCGTTGCTCACCGGCATCGACCGCGAGGCGATCGTCAAGAGCGCCACCTTCGGCGCGTACCCCGTGCAGGAGTACCTGGCGACCACGACGCCCGACTACAAGACCGACCTCGAGAACGTCATCGAGTTCGACGCGGATGCCGCGGGCGCGCTGCTCGACGAGGCCGGCTGGACGGGAACGGATGCCGACGGCTACCGCACCAAGGACGGCGAGCGCCTGAGCACCACCGTGCCCTACGCCGACAACGACCAGCTCGCCCAGCGCACGCTGGAGCAGGTGCAGATCGACGCGAAGGAGCTCGGCTTCGAGCTCGTGCTGCAGCCTGTCCCGGCGGCGGACTTCTCGCAGCGCCTGTACACCGGCGAGTACGGCATCATGCCGTCGTTCCAGTCGGAGGCGACCGGCATGCAGCTGTGGCGCCTCTACGGCGGCGACAACGTGTCGGACGGTTCGTCGATCGGCTCGAACGCGTCGTTCCTGGCGGATGCCGAGCTCGACGGCATCCTGGCCCAGGCGCGCGCCAGCGCCGACCCGGCCGCCCGCGCCGACTTCTACGGCCAGGCGCAGGAGCTGCTGCCCTCGCTCGCCCCGTCGATCCCGCTGTACTCGCGGGCCCGCGTGGTGGCGTGGCAGCCGAACGTGCACGGCGTCGCGTGGGACTACGCGTGGCCGCAGCCGTACCTGTTCGACGCCTGGAAGAACTGAGTCGCGCGGGGTGACCGCCCTGGGATGCTTCGACAGGCTCAGCAACCCAGGGCGGTCGCTCTCCCTGAGCCTGTCGAAGGGTCCCGCCCCGGTACTGGGTCCCTGAGCCTGTCGAAGGGTCCCGCCCCGGTGCTGGGTCCCTGAGCTTGTCGAAGGGTCCCGCCCCGAGACGCACACGGAGGAGGAACGACATGAGCACGGTCTGGCGAGTACTGCGCCGTCTCGGCGTGAGCCTGATCACGCTGTGGGGTGCGGCGACCCTCACGTTCTTCGCGCTGCGGCTCGTGCCGGTCGACCCGGCGTTCGCGATCCTCGGCGCCGGTCAGCAGCAGGTCGACATCAGCCCCGAGGTTCTCGCCGTCGTGCGGCAGGAGTACCACCTCGACGAGCCGCTGATCGTGCAGTACTTCCTCTACCTCGGTCGTCTGCTGCGCGGAGACCTCGGCATGTCGTACGTGCAGGAGCAACCGGTCGCCCCGCTGCTCGCCGCGCAGGCGGGTCCGACGATCGCCCTGGCGCTCGCCGCGATCGTGCTCGCCGTCGTGATCTCGCTCGCCGGCGGTGTGCTGACCGCCGGTCGCCGCCTGCCCAGCTGGATCTCCTCGGGCGTCGAACTCGTGCTCGCGTCGACCCCGGTGTTCTGGCTCGGCTTCGTGCTGATGCTCGTGTTCGCCGTGTGGCTGCGCGCGCTCCCCATCCTCGACAGCGGTGATCTGCGCTCGCTCGTCCTCCCCGCCCTCACCCTCGCGCTGCCGACGGCCGCCCTGCTGCTGCAGGTGCTGCGGCAGTCGCTCGACGATGCGCTCGAGCAGCCCTTCATCCTCTCGGCCCGTGCGCGCGGTCTCGGGTCGCTCGCCGTGACCGTGCGGCACGCGCTCCGTCACGCCGCGGTGCCGTACCTGACCATGCTCGGGTTCTCGTTCGGGGCCCTGCTCGGTGGCGCCGCGATCACCGAGACCCTGTTCAGCCGTCCGGGGCTCGGGCGGCTGCTCGTCGACTCGGTGGCCTCGCAGGACATCCCGGTCGTGATCGGCGTCGTGCTCGTCGGCACCGCCGTGTTCATCCTCGTGAACACGCTCGTCGACCTGTCGTACGCGCTCGTCGATCCGCGGGTGCGCGACGCCGACCGCGTGATCGCCCCGTCGAAGGACGACGCCGCCGCTGCGGCATCCGACCCTACGGGCGCCGACCGAACGGAGGCCACCGCATGAGCGGGGGAGTCGTCGCCGAGGCCGTCACCGCCCGGCAGCACGTGCGCTGGCGCGGCTGGGTGCGCCTGGCCGCAGACATCGGCACACTGCTGTGCGCGCTGGTGCTGGTGCTGTTCGTGCTCGCCGCGCTGTGGCCGCAGCTGCTCACCGGGCAGGACCCGCTCGCCGCCGATCGGGCGTTGATCCTCGCGCCTCCGGGGCCGGGGCATCCGCTCGGCACCGACGAGATCGGACGCGACGTCTACGCCCGCATCGTCTTCGGTGCGCGCAGCTCGCTCGTGCTCGGGTTCGGCGCCGTCGTCATCTCGCTCTTCTTCGGGACGATCCTCGGCCTCGTCGCCGGGCTGTCGAACCGGGTGATCTCGACGGTGACGCTGCGGCTCACCGACATCGGAGCGGCGTTCCCCGAGCTCGTGCTCGCGATCCTCATCCTGGCGCTCTTCGGTGGAGGGCTCGCCACCGCCACCATCGCGATCGGCATCGCCGGCATCCCGTACTACGTGCGCGTCGTGCGCGGGGAGACGCTGCGCGTGCGCACCTCGACCTTCATCGAGGCCTCCCGAGGCATGGGGCTGTCGCGCGCCCGCGTGCTCGGGCGACACCTGCTGCCGAACGCCGTGCGCCCGGTCGTCGTGATCGCCACGATCGGCCTCGGCGGTGCGACGCTCGCCGGCGCCGCCCTGTCGTTCCTCGGTCTCGGCAGCCCGCCGCCCACTCCCGAATGGGGTTCGATGCTCTCGAACGCGCGCAACTTCCTCACGCTGGGGTGGTGGGCCGCGGTGTTCCCCGGTCTCGCGATCACCCTCTTCGTCATCAGCACGACCGTGCTCGGTCGTCGCCTGCAGGCACGTCTGGAGGGTCGCGGATGAACGCGCTGATCCGGGTCGAGGGCCTGACCGTGTCGTTCGGAGGTCGCACGGCCGTCGAGGGCGTCGGTTTCGAGATCGGCCCCGGCGAGTGCGTCGCGCTGGTCGGTGAGTCGGGATCGGGCAAGTCGGTCAGCGCGCGCAGCCTGCTCGGACTCGTCGGCACGGGATCCCGGGTGGATGCCGAGGTGCTCGAGATCGACGGCGTCGACGCGCGACGGTTCTCCGAACGCCGCTGGCGCCGCATCCGTGGCCGCCGCATCGGGTACATCCTGCAGGACGCCCTCTCGTCGCTCGACCCGCTGCGCACGGTGGGCAAGGAGGTGCGCGAGGCGATCGCCGCGACCGGCGGACCGCGTGGACGGGCCGGCCGCGAACGTGCGCTCGACCTGCTGCGCCGCACTCACGTGCCCGATCCCGCGACGCGCATCGACGAGCGTCCGGCGCAGCTCTCCGGCGGTCAGCGCCAGCGCGCGCTCATCGCCACCGCGCTCGCCGGAGACCCCGCCGTGCTCATCGCCGACGAGCCGACGACCGCGCTCGACGTGTCGGTGCAGAAGCAGATCCTCGCCCTGTTCAGCGAGCTCAAGCAGCAGGGCATCGCGCTGCTGCTCATCAGTCACGACCTCGCCGTGGTGTCGCAGCTCGCCGACCGCGTGCTGGTGCTGCAGGGCGGCGCCGTGGTCGAGAAGGGCGAGACCGCCGACGTCCTGTCGAACCCCGAGCATCCGTACACCCGCTCCCTCATCGACGCCGCCCCGCGGTTCGACAGCGGGCCGGCCCCGCACGACTTCGGAGATTCGACCGGACACGCCGGGGCCCAGCATCCGACCACCGGGGTGTCGCCCCAGATCTCCGAAGATGTGCAGGCAGTGGAGGCCTCCGGGGCATCCGACGTCGTCCTCGCCGCCGAGCACGTGAGCAAGACCTTCCGCCTGCCGGGTGGCGCGACGCGCCCCGCGGTGAAGGACGTCTCGATCGCCGTGCGCCGCGGGCGGTCGCTCGGCGTCGTGGGCGAATCCGGGTCGGGCAAGACGACGGTCGCGCGCATCCTGGCCGGGTTCGAGACCGCGGATGCCGGAACCGTGCGCCGTGCGAGCGACGACCCGCGCGACGTGCAGTTCGTCTACCAGGATCCGGGGTCGTCGTTCGACCCGCGCTGGACCGCGGGACGCCTTCTCGACGAGGCGATCGGGCTGCGGCATCCGTCCCTGTCGCGCACGGAGCGCGGTGCGCGCGTGCGGGACTGGCTCGAGCGAGTCGGACTCCCGGCGGACTTCGCCGACCGGCGGCCCTCGTCGCTGTCGGGCGGTCAGCGTCAGCGGCTCGGCATCGCCCGGGCGCTCGCCGTGGAGCCCGCGGTGGTCGTGCTCGACGAGCCGGTGTCGGCGCTCGACGTGGCGGTGCAGAAGCAGATCCTCGAGCTCATCGCGCGTCTGCAGGCCGAGACCGGTGTCGGATACCTCTTCATCTCGCACGATCTCGGTGTGATCCAGAAGGTCTGCGACGAGGTCGTGGTGCTGCAGGGCGGCGTGGTGCGCGAGCAGGGTCTCACCTCGCAGGTGATGCGTGCCCCGGCCGACGCGTACACGCGCCTGCTGATCGACGCGGTTCCCTCGCTCCCCGCCGTCTGAGGCGCCGTCTGACGCGTAGCTTCCCCGCCGTCTGACCCACCGCTTCGGGAGGAGATCTCGGCGTGGGGAGGAGGAATCCCTCCTGTTTCTCCTCCCGAGACGGAGATCTCCTCCCGAAGCGCGCCTCGCGCGACCGAGCGCCGTCGCGGCATCCACGGGGTAAACCGGTTCTTGACGCGCCCGCGACGTGCGGGTTACTGTTGCTCCACCCCGTTCTGACAGCGTTGTCATTCCGAATCTTCCGATGTGACTCCTGTCGATCCGCACGCGGCGCCGCCGAAGCCCGCTGAATCCAGGAGACACCCCATGGCCCGCTCCGGCCCCGCCCGCCCCCACCGCGCGACCGCCCGCGCCGCCCGCGCGACCGCCCGCCCCCGTCGCCTCGGCATCCTGAAGCGCACCGTCACCCTCGCCCTCGCCGCGACCCTCGCCGCCCCGATCGCCGCCCTCGCGCCCGCGGCGCAGGCATCCGCCGCTCCGGTCGTGAAGACCGCGGCCTTCGGCGCCCCCGACGACATCGCCGCCGACTACTACGCGGCCCTGCTGCGCCACACGCGCTGGGTGAACACCGTCTGGGATCCGGCCATCGGCGCCTATCAGTTCAAGGACTTCAACTTCGCCGTCGTGCTCGGCAACGCCGTGATCCTCACGCACGGCGAGTACGACGCCTCCGTCACGGGCATCTCGAAGGAGCAGCTGCAGCAGCGCACGGTCGACACGATCCGTTACTACGCCGCGAAGAACCGCTTCGTCGATCCGAACGGCAGCTGGGGCAAGAAGCTCTTCTGGGACTCGACGTTCCAGTCGTACTTCCTCGACGCCGGGCGCGTGCTCTGGGATCAGCTCGACGTCACGACGCAGAAGAACCTCGAGACCATCGCGGTCGGGCAGTCCGCGTACACCTCCGATCTGAACTACGGCAACGACCCGCTCTCGGGCTCGTGGACCGCCGATTGGCCGACCGGCAAGCACGAGGGCGACACCGCGCAGGAGGAGGCCGGTGTCTACACGCAGGCCCTCGCCCCGGGGCTGGCCTGGGCGCCCGATCACGCGGATGCCGCGCGCTGGGACGAGCAGCTCGGTGACTGGGCGCGCAACGCCGCCGGCCAGCCGACCGCCGACCTCAACAACCCGGCGATCGTCGCCGGCAAGCCCGTGTCGACGAACACGATGCAGACGATCTACGACACGTACCTGGTCGAGAACCACGGGTCCTTCGGGCCGCACTACCAGTCCGACATCTGGCGCTCGGGCGGTCGCAACGCGATCCAGTTCGTGCTCAACGGCCAGCCGATCCCCGAATACCTGAAGCACCAGCCCAACTCGGCGGAGCTCTGGGAGTCGATCAAGATGGTGATGTCGAACCAGGGCGAGCCGTTCATGCCCATGGTCAACGACCGCGAGTACCTGTACGGGCGCGATGTGATCCCGATGGCGTTCCTCGGTCAGGTGCTGCGCGACCCCGACGCCGTGCGGGCCGAGGCGAACATGGCCGCCTCGCTCGAGGCGTATCAGGCCTACGCCCCGGTCGATCGCCTGGCGAAGTTCTCGGGCGAGCCGAAGTACGAGCCCGAGGCGCGGGCCGAGATCGCGATCTCGTACCTCCTGCACGTCGCGGCCGCCGAGTCCGAGGAGGGGCCGGTCGCCCCGACCCCGCAGGACGAGTTCTTCGCCCGGCTCGCGGGCGTGCGCGACTTCGGCGCCGGTCCCGGGCTATCGGTTCAGCAGACGGCGGATGCCTGGGCCGCGGCATCCAGCAAGAAGGGGTTCCTGAAGTTCCCGTGGGTGCCGAGCCACGACTCGTGGCTGTTCGCCCTCTCCGGCGCGACTCCGTACCTCTACCCGAACTCGGCCGCCACGGTCGACGACCGGCGCACGAGCACCTTCACGACCCCGCGCGACGGCTTCGAGGGCACCTCCTCGGTGTTCCGCATCGGCGACGGCTACGCCGGGCAGGTCACCCTGCCGAACGGCGCAGCGCTCTACGCGTCGACGGGGGCGGGCTGGCAGGACGGCTCGGTGTCGGTGCGCAACCTCGACATGGGCGGGTACAACGGCCTCGACGGCTCGCGCACATACGTCACGGCCGAGGGCTCGGCGACCGACACCCTCCCCGTCGTGACGCCGCCGGATCCCGCAGATGCGAACGCCGCGCGCGTCGACGACCTGTCGTTCGATCCGGTGCCGGCGCGCTACGTGCGCATGCAGGGCCAGCAGGGCAACGCGCAGTTCGGCTATTCGCTGTACTCGTTCCACGCCTACGGTGCGGATGCCGAGGCCACGACCGACCTCGCCGCCGGCCGCCCCGCGACCGCATCGAGCGAGGACCCGGCGCGCCTGGCCGCGACCGTCACCGACGCGAACCCGACGACCCGGTGGGCGGTGGTGCGCGCGGATCGCACGCGTGCCGACTCGTGGATCCAGGTCGATCTCGGCAGCGAGCGCACCGTCTCCGCGGTCCGTCTGGCCTGGGAGGCGAGCGCGGGTGAGCGCTACCTCGTGCAGACCTCGGTCGACGGCCAGACCTGGACCACTCAGACCGCTCGCACCGGCGGCGTCGACGCGAACGTCGCCCGCCTCGACACGGTCGACCTGACGCCCGCCGGCGCGACCGCGCCCGCACCCGTCGAGACCCGCTTCGTGCGCATGCAGGGCGTGCAGGGCGACCCCGCCTACGGCTACTCGCTGTACACGATGCGCGCGCTGACCGCGGCTGGCGTCGATGCGGCGGCGGGCAAGCCGGCCACGGCATCCAGCGCCGACACGGGCCGTGCGCCCTCGAGCGTCACCGACAACGACGCGGCCTCGCGTTGGGCGGTGTCGCGCGCCGACCGCACGCGCACCGATTCCTGGATCCAGGTCGACCTCGGCGCCCCGACGGCGATCGCCCAGGTGCAGCTGGGGTGGGAGGCCTCGGCCGGTCGCGAGTACCGCATCCAGACCTCCGCCGATGGCGTGACGTGGACGGACGCCGCGAGCTTCCGGTACACCGGCGACGAGGTGACCTCGACGGAGGGGTCGTGGATCAACGTCGAGGATCGGGCCGGGTTCGTCGTGCGCGGCGGCCAGGCTCCGATCACGGTGTCGGCCGAGAAGCCCGGCCTCAACGCGCTCCGGCTCGGCGGCGGCGATCGCCCGCTGCTCGTCGAGATGGTGCCGGGCGACGCTGCGGCGACGGCGGCTCAGGACGCCGCGCCGCAGCCGTCGGCCGAGGGGTTGCTGGTCAGCTCGCTGGGCGGCTACCTCAGCGCGTTCAACCTGTCCGGCACCGAGGTGACGACCGACGTCACGATCCCGTACGTCGGCGACACGGTGTCGCTGTTCGCGGGGGAGCAGACGCTCGGCGAGGATGCCTCGACCCTCCGGGTCACGGTCCCGGCCGGGCAGGCGGTCGTGCTCGCTCCGCGCGCCACGGTCCCCACCGGCGTCGCGCGATCCGCGGGCGTCGGAGTCTCGGTGGTCGACGGGCGCACGATCCGAATCGCGGATGCCGCCGCCGATGCGCGAGCGGAAGCATCCGCCGCGGCACCGACCCTCGAGGTGACGAACGCCGAGACGGGCGAGACACGGGCGCTGCCGGTGGGCGAGCCCGTCGTGGCCGCCGCCGCGAGCTTCCCCGGTGCGACGCCGTTCCCCGTGCCCGACCGGGCGCTGAGCACGCTGACGTTCCCGGCATCCGTCCTGCCCGAGGGCATGACCTCGCCGCAGGGTGCGGTCGACGGCGACGAGACGACGTCGTGGACGCCGGGCGTCGACGGCCGCATGGTGACCGATCTCGGGTCCGCGCAGCCGATCGGCACCGTCACGACGCTGTGGGACGGATCGGATGCCCCCGCCGCCGTCGTGTCGGTGAGCGACGACGGCGTCACGTTCCGCGATGTCGGCACGATCGAGGCGGGAACGACCCACGGTGCCGTGCCCGTCGATGCGACCGCGCGCTACGTGGCGTTGAGCACCGCGTGGAAGACCGGGGACCCGGGCCTCACGGCACTCCGCGTGCTCGCTCCGGGTGCCGTCGACGACGCCGACCCGGGCGCGATCCGGGGCGAGGTCCCCGCGCTCGTGGTCGGTGCGACCGTGAGCGGCGCCCTGCAGGCATCCGGTGTTCCGGCCCCGACGTATGCGGTCGTGGCCGGGGCCCTGCCCGACGGCGTGACCCTCGATCCCGCCACCGGTGCGCTCGCGGGCGCGCCGACGACGGTCGGTGCGTACGCCTTCACGGTCGCCGCCGACAACGGGATCGGCGAGGCATCGACCCGTGCCTTCGCCGGGGAGGTCACCGCGGTGCCGGTGGATCCAGGTGAGCCCGGAGAACCTGGGGAGCCCGGGGAGCCCGGCACTCCCGGCGGTGGCTCGGACGGGGGCGCCGGCGGAGGCGGCTCGGGATCCGACGGCGATCTCGCCGCGACCGGTCTGGTGCTGGGGTGGTCGCTCGCGGCCGCACTGCTGCTGCTGGCCGCCGGCGGACTGCTCGTCGCACGACGCCGCGGGCTCGCTGTGTCGTCCGAGGACTGACGCTCCGACACCCGAGGGGTCGAGACACGCCGCAACCGCGCTCGCGCGCGCGGCGTGTCTCGACCCCTCAGTGCGTGCGGGCGCTCCATTCGCGCATCGAATATATACATCGGATGTTTATGTTGGCATCGATGCCAAAGTGTGACACACTATCTCCACGGCTCCTCTCTGAGCCGCGGAACGACGAAGTCTCACACCCGATCACGACAGCACCGGGCTGCACGCTCGCCCGGTCGATGATCATGCAGAAACCCGAGAGGACCCCCGTGAAGAAGAAGACCATCGCAGGCGCGGTCGCCATGATCGCCAGCGTCTCGCTCATCGCCGGTTGCAGCGGTGCCGGAGGGCAGGACGCCGATTCCGGCGACACGCTCAAGGTCGCCGCGTTCGAAGGCGGCTACGGTGCCGAGATGTACGCCGACGTCGTCGCCGCGTTCGAGAAGGCGAACCCCGACATCGACGTCGAGCTCGTCACCAGCAAGACCCTCGCTCAGGAGCTCACCCCTCAGGTGGCCGCGGGCGACTATCCCGACGTCGTCGTGCTCGGACAGGGCGCCAAGGAGGGCTTCACCGAGGGCTTCATCCGCGACCGCGGTCTCGAGGACCTCTCCGACGTGCTCGACCTCACCGTCCCGGGTGAAGACGTCACGGTCGGCGAGAAGCTCACCGAGGGCATCGTCGGCAACCTCAACACCAACCCCTACGGCGACGACAGCGTCTACCTCCTGCCGATGTTCGCCTCCCCGACGGGGCTCGTCTACGACCAGGGCCTCCTCGACGCGCACGGCTGGGACGTGCCGACGGACTTCGACGAGTTCTTCGCACTCGGTGAGGCCGCGAAGGCCGAGGGCATCTCGCTCTTCACCTACCCGACCGCCGGATACCTCGACTCCTACTTCTTCTCGCTCCTCGCGGCAGCGGGCGGCGAGGACTTCTACTCCGACGTCATGACCTACGAGGAAGACGTCTGGATGCAGCCGGAGGCTCGCGAGGTGCTCGAGCTCACGACCGAACTGCTCACCGAGTACACCGCGCCCACGACCGTCGGCTACGCCAACGGCCAGGACTTCACCAAGAACCAGCAGACGATCCTCGACGGCACCGCGATCTTCATGCCCAACGGCACCTGGATCGCGAACGAGATGGCGGACGCTCCGCGCAGCGACGGGTTCACCTGGGGTCTCACCGCGGTGCCGGCCCCCGAAGCCGGCGGCGAGCGCTACCTCACGACCTTCGTCGAGTCGGCGTGGGTGCCGGCCGAGGCGACGCACAAGGAGGAGGCGAAGACCTTCCTCGCGTTCCTCTACTCCGATGAGGCGGCTGAGATCTTCGCCGCGACCGGTGCCATCCAGCCGATCGTAGGACTCGCCGATGGACTCACGGGCGACTCGGCGGAGTTCTACGCCGGGTACTCCGGCGATGGTGTCAAGGCGCTCGTCGGCAGCTTCGCCGCGACCACCCCGGTGCCGGGCGTCGACCTCAAGGCGACGCTCTTCGATTCGGCCAACAGCGTGATCTCGGGCACCATGAGCCTGGACGAGTGGCAGGCCGCGGTGAACGACGCCAGCAACAAGCTCGGCGCCGCCGCACAGTGACACCCCGCGGGGCCGCCGATCCGTCGGCGGCCCCGCTTCCATCCCCACGCCCGAAGGACACCCCCGTGGCCCACACCCGCTCCGCGATGCACCGAGGTCGCGGTCGTTTCATCCTGTTCTCGCTGCTCCCGGCGTTCGTCCTCTACGTCGTCTTCATGGTCGTGCCGACCATCGACGTCTTCCGCATGTCGCTGTTCCAGTGGACCGGCTTCGGAGGCTCGCAGACGTTCATCGGCTTCGACAACTTCACAGCCCTCCTCGGCGACATGCAGTTCGTGCGTTCGTTCCAGAACACGATCCTGCTGCTCGTGATCGTGACGATCGTGACGATGGCCGGGGCGCTGGGCATCGCGGCGATCATGGTGAACCCGCGCATCCGCGCCCGCAACTTCTACCGCTTCGTGCTGTACCTGCCCAGCGTGCTCTCGATCGTCGTCGTCGCGGCGATCTTCTCCGCCGTCTACGACCAGAAGAACGGTCTGATCAACGGCTCGCTCAGCACCGTGGGCCTCGAGAACCTCGCCCAGGTGTGGCTGGGTGACGAGAAGATCATCATGTACAGCATCGCGCTCGCGATGCTGTGGCAGTCGCTCGGCTACTACGTGCTGCTCTACATGGGCGGGATGAGCTCGATCCCCGCCGACGTCTACGAGGCGGCCGCGCTCGACGGTGCCGGTGCCTTCCGCCGTTTCTTCGATGTGACGCTGCCGCTGGTGTGGGGCACCCTGCGCACCACGCTCACGTTCTTCATCATCTCGTCGGTCAACCTCGCGTTCGTGCTCGTGCGGGCGATGACCGACGGCGGCCCCAACGGCTCCTCCGACGTGCTGCTCAACTACATGTACAAGCAGGCGTACACGAACTCCAGCTACGGGTACGGCATGGCGATCGGCGTCGTGATCTTCCTCTTCTCGTTCGCCCTGGCGCTCATCATCAACCGGTCAACCAAGCGAGAGGTGCAGCAGTTCTGATGGCCTTCCTCACCCCGACCCGAGGCCGCGCGGCGAGCGATCGCACCTACCGCGTGCTGGTCAACATCCTGCTCGGCGCGATCTCCCTCGCCATCCTCATCCCGGTCGCCTGGGTCTTCATGGCCTCGATCAAGACCAAGCCCGAGTTCTACGAGAGCCCCTGGGCGATCCCGCTCGGCGTGCACTGGGAGAACTTCGTGCAGGCGTTCGTCAACGCGCGCATCGGCGAGTACTTCGTCAACTCGGTGCTCGTGACGGCGCTCGCCCTCGCGATCTGCCTGGTCGTGGCGGTGCCCGCCGCCTATGTAATGGCCCGCTTCGACTTCCGCGGCAAGTCGGTCGTCGAGGTGCTGATGCTCGCCGGTCTGTTCATCAACGTCAACTACATCGTCATCCCGATCTTCCTCATGCTGCTCGGCTGGGATCGCGCCCTGAAGGACGTCCTCCGCGGCGGTTTCTTCATCGACAACCTCGCGGTGCTGGCGCTCGTCTACGCGGCCACCTCGCTGCCGTTCACGATCTACCTGCTGACGTCGTTCTTCCGCACCATCCCGGTCGAGTACGAAGAGGCGGCGACGCTCGACGGCAGCTCCCGGCTGCGCACGATGGTGTCGGTGATGCTCCCGCTCGCCTCACCCGTGATCAACACCGCGCTGCTGTTCAACTTCCTGGCGTACTGGAACGACTTCATCATCTCGCTCACCCTCATGCCGGGCGAGAACAAGACGGTCCAGGTCGGGCTCCTCAACCTGTTCCAGGCGCAGCGCGCGGCGGCGGACTACGGCCAGCTCTACGCGGGCATGGTCATCGTCATGGTGCCCGTCATCGTCTTCTATCTCATCGTCCAGCGCCGACTGCTGCAGTCCGTCGGCGGGGGAGGCATCAAATGACCGGTCGTCCTACTCCCCGTCGTGTGATCGACGTGCAGGCGCTCGTCGTCGGCATCCTCCACGCCGTCGTCTTCGTCGCCGCGATCACGACCATCATCGTGGCCCAGCAGACGACCGGCTGGCCGCAACTGCTGACGATGCTCGGCGCCCTCGCCGTGCTCATCGCGCAGCTCGCGATCTTCAACAGGAGGCACCGTTGACCTCGGCATCCGCCCGTCCGACCGAGGCCGCCCGTCTGGCCGAGGCCGCCGCCGTCGTGCCCACCGAACGCCAGCTCGCCTGGCAGCGTCGGGAGTTCTACGGATTCCTGCACTTCGGGATGAACACGATGACCGATCGCGAGTGGGGACTCGGGCACGAGGACCCCGCGCTGTTCGACCCGGCCGATGTGGATGCGCGCGCCTGGGTGCGCGACCTCGCCGCCGCCGGGATGACCGCGGTGATCCTCACCTGCAAGCACCACGACGGCTTCGCCCTGTGGCCGAGCGCGCACTCCGCGCACACGGTCGCGGCGAGCCCCTGGCGCGGCGGCTCGGGCGATCTCGTGCGCGAGGTCGCCGATGCCTGCGCCGCCGAGAGGCTCGCGTTCGGGGTGTACCTCTCTCCGTGGGACCGCACCGAGGCGACCTACGGCACCGGCACGCCGTACGACGACTTCTTCGTCGCCCAGCTCACCGAGCTGCTCACCGGCTACGGGCCGATCTTCTCGGTGTGGCTCGACGGTGCGAACGGCGAGGGTGCGGACGGGCGACGCCAGTACTACGACTGGGACCGCTACTACGCACTCGTGCGTCGCCTGCAGCCCCAGGCCGTCATCAGCGTGTGCGGTCCGGACGTGCGGTGGTGCGGGAACGAGGCCGGCGATACCCGCCCCGAGGAATGGAGCGTCGTCCCGGCATCGCTCCGCGAGGCGGAGTCGACCGCGTCGCGTTCGCAGCAGGTCGACGACGGTCTCTTCTCGCGCCTGGTGCGCAGCGATGAGGAGGACCTCGGTGGCCGCGACGCGCTCCTCGCGTCGACGGATCCGCTGGTCTGGTACCCGGCGGAGGTGAACACCTCGACGCGACCGGGATGGTTCCACCACCCCGCCGAGGACGACGCGGTGCGTTCGCCCGAGGAGCTCTTCGAGATCTACCGTCGCAGCGTCGGCGGCAACGCGACGTTCCTGCTCAATGTGCCGCCCGCGGCCACCGGCCACATCGCCGAGTCCGACCGCGTGATGCTCGCGCGACTCGGCGAGCTCATCCGCTCGCTCGACGAGAGCGACATCGCCGCGACGGCCGTGGCCGAGTTCTCGGCGTCGCCGCTGTCGGCGGCGCCCGGGCCCGGCGGGGTATGGCGGGTCGAGGCCGACGACGTGCCGGCATCCGTGGTGCTGCGCTTCGAGACGGATGCCGACATCGCCGGCGTCGCTCTGCGGGAGGACATCGTGCAGGGTCAGCGGATCGACGGCTTCGTCGTGCGCTTCCGCGGCGCCGACGGCACCGTGCTCGCGGAACGAAGCGGCGCGTCGGTGGGTGCCCAGCGCATCGTCGATGCCGCGGTCGACGGAGTGCGCGCGGTCGAGGTCGAGATCGTCGGATGCCGCGGTCCCGTGGCCCTTTCGGAGGTGCGGGTGTTCCGTCGGACGGGTGCCTGGTGACCTCCGCGGCGGCACCGATCACATCCGCTAACATGAGGCAACACGCCACCAGGGGCGCTGTCGATCCCACCGGAACGGATATGCCGAAGACCACCAGCGCGGGCCGCGTCCGCCCTCCGACCATGGCGGATGTCGCCGCCCTGGCGGGAGTGTCTCCGCAGACCGTCTCGCGCGTGCTCCGCGATCACCCCAACGTCTCGGAGGTGACCCGACTGCAGGTCGAGAACGCCGTGGAAAGCACGGGGTACCGCCGCACGGGTCTTGCGCGCGCCCTCGTCACGGGTCGCAGCATGACCATCGGCGTGCTCACCCACGAATCCGATCAGTACGCGGCGAGCTCGATCATGCTCGGCATCCATCGCGCCGCGCGCGCCCGCGGCTACTTCGTCTCCTCTGCCGGCACGACCTCGGTCTCGGCCGCGGCGATCGCCGGCGGCATCGGGCGGTTGCGCGACCAGGGCGTCGACGCCCTCGTGATCGCCGTCCCGATCTGGGACGAGCCCGCACTCGCGAAGGCCGTCCACGGCATCCCGACGGCGGTCATCGACGCCGACACCTCCGCGGCCGACGTCGTGGTCGACCTCGATCAGGAGGCCGCCGGGCGACTCGCCACGCAGCACCTCATCGATCTGGGGCACGAGACCGTGTGGCACATCGCCGGTCCGGCGAACTGGAAGGACGCCTCGGGTCGCACCCAGGGGTGGGCCGCGGCGCTCGCGGAGGCCGGCAAGACCGCGCCCCCCGTGCTCAACGGGGACTGGACCCCGGCATCCGGTTATCAGCTCGGGCTCGTGCTCGGCCGGGTGGCCGACGCGACGGCCGTGTTCGTGTCGTCCGACGAGATGGCGATCGGCGTGATCCACGCGCTGCGCGAGCTGGGGCGCGACGTGCCCGGCGACATCTCGGTGGTCGCCATGGACGACATCCCGGTCGCCCAGTACCTGTCGCCGCCGCTCACGACGGTGCGCCAGCCGTTCGAGCGCATGGGCGAACTCGCCGTCGAGCGGGTGATCGCCGAACTCGACGGCGACGCCGACGAGCAGCGCAACGCCCACATCGCGCCCGAGTTGATCGTGCGCGGCAGCACGGCGCCGCCCGCGCGCTGACGCTCAGAACTCCTCGACGTACTCCTCTTCGGGGCCGAGCTCGGCCGTCGCCCGCAACTCAAGCGCCCCGCCGCGGCGGCGCAGCTCGAGGAGTACGATCTCGTTCGTGCCGGCGCGCAGCAGGGGTGCGGGCACGTACTGCGTCTGCTGCGGTCCGACCTCGGAGTAGCGGCCCAGCAGGAACCCGTTGACCCAGACGAGTCCCGTGCCCCAGCCCGGGAGGGCGAGGTGGGTGTCGCGCACGGCGCCGATGATCTCGAAGGATGCCGTGGCGAGACCGGGTCGTTGAGTGTCGGGCTGTGCGGTGTCGGGCTGTGCGGGTGCACGCAGGGCTTCGAGGTCGAAGGTCGTGGGGTCGACGGCGGATGCCTCCCAGTGCTGCACGATCCGGCGATCGACCAGGACGGGGCCGAGCATCCCCTTGCGCTCGCCGATCGACGATCCGTAGTTCACGCGTCCGCGGTTCTCGACCAGCACGACGATGCGGGCGCGCGCGCCGTGACCGCGGACGACGATCTCGCCGCGCTCCTCGATCTCGCCGACGGGCTCTCCGTCGACGAAGACGAAGGCGCGGTCGGCGATGCGCTCGAAGACCAGGCGCAGCTCGCGATCGGGCAGGAGCGTGTCGGCCGTGTAACGGACGAAGCCGTCGTCGGTGCCGAGCTCCTCGAAGCTGCTCGTGGCCGCGACTCGGCGGGGCCCCGTGGCGGCGGCATCCAGGACCGACAGCAGGTCGGCACCGCGCGCGACGTCGATCCGCTGGGGCGCGAGGAACTCGGGCTGGGCGCTGCGCACCGGCTCGGTGGCCCCGAGCACCTCGCGCATCGCGAAGAACTTCGGCGTCAGCGTGCCGTCCTCGGCGATGGGCGCGTCGGAGTCGTAGCTCGTCGTCGTCGCCATCAGTGTTCCGTCGACACGGTTCGCGCCCGACCAGAGGCCGAAGTTGGTGCCGCCGTGGGCCATGTAGATGCTGACGCTGCCGCCGTCCTCGATGATGCCGGCGAGCGTGCCGGCCGCGCTCGCGGTGCCGCGCACGTGGTGGGCCGTGCCCCAATGGTCGAACCATCCGTTCCAGAACTCCGCCACGAAGAAGGGTTCATCGGGGCGGCGACGGCGGATCAGCTCGCGCGCGGCGCCGGGCTGCGAGCCGAGCGTGAGAGCGGCGAGCGTGTCGGGCAGCATGCCGGCGTCGAGCATGAGGTCGGTCGGACCGTCGGCCGTGTAGAGCATCTCGGTGATGCCGTGCGCGCGCAGGAGCCGCGCGACCTCGGCCACGTACGACGGGTCGTCGCCGTAGCTGCCGAACTCGTTCTCGACCTGCACGGCGATCACCGGGCCGCCGACGTTGGCCTGCAGGTCGGTGAGGCGGGGGAGCAGAGCGGCGAACCAGGCGTCGACCGCGTCGAGGAAGCGCGGGTCGGCGGTGCGCAGGGGGATGCCGGATGCCGTGAGCCACGTGGGCAGGCCGCCGTTGGTCCACTCCGCGCAGATGTAGGGTCCGGGGCGCACGATCGCGTCGAGCCCGACCTCGGCCGCGATCCGCAGGAACGCGGCGATGTCACGCCATCCGGTGAAGTCGGGTGCGTCGTCGGGGCCCGGCTGGTGGAAGTTCCAGGGCACGTAGGTGTCGACCGTGTTCAGGCCGAGGTCGCGCAGCCGCTGGAGGCGGTCGCGCCACTGGTCGGGATGCACGCGGAAGTAGTGCAGCGACCCGGCGAGGATGCGGGTGCGCGTGCCCTCGCGCAGGAGGCGGTTCCCGGCCCAGGAGAGCGTCGGCGCGGCGGGCGCCGGAACGGTCGCGTCAGACGCGGGAGTGACGAGTGCAGAAGGCATGAGATCCATTATGGGGGCAAATTGGCATCGATATCACTCTTGAGATTCCGAGGAATCATGGATTCTGAGGAGAGTCGTCTGCAACGGTTGTGATCCATCACAATCTGTGCCATCCTCCTGAACACGGATCCGACGAGGGAGACAGCGTGGACAGACGGCAGCATCGGCGGCGACTCGCCGCCTGGGGTGCGGGTGTGCTCGCTCTCGCGGCGGTCGCCGCGGTGGCGATTCCGTTGGCCGTGTCATCGCCGGCCCGCGCCGAGATCGACGGGATCGTGCTCACCGATGACGAGCTCGCGATCGGCATCGATCGTGCCGGCCGCGCGGCCGAGCAGGCCGGCGGCGATGACGCCGATGTGCGCGCGGCGGCGATCGACTCCCTCCGCGACGACCTGGCGCTCCTCGAGATCGCCCGCGCGGTCGGGGCGACCGACCTCGAGCGCCCGGCCGACATCCTCGATGCGCTCGACGAGGTCAACGCCGCACGCGCCGAGGCGCAACGCGCGGGCGAGGTCGTCTACGGCCCGATCTCCTACAGCGCCCGCACGTTCTACTCCAAGAGCCTCACCGACATCCGCGAGGCGACCGCCCGCGCGCTCCTCTCCTCCGATGACCCCCGCTTCGCCGTCGGCGACGATGAGGTGCGCTCGCGCTTCGATGCCGAATCGTCGGAGTGGGCATCCGCCGCGACGACCCACACCCTCACCCGCCTCCGCACCGATGCGGCCGACCCGGCCGCGGCGCAGGCGATCCTCGAACGCGCACTGGCCACGGGCGACACCGCAGACGTGCAGGTCGAGACGATCACCGTCGCGGATGCCGAGCTCGTCGACGGCCCGTGGAACCCCGAGACCGCCGCCGCGATCCGCGCCGCCGACATCGGCGGAACGGCGGGTCCCGAACCCTCGCGATCCGGCTGGGCGGCCTACCGCGTCGATGCCCGCGAGGTCGATGCCGACGCCGCCTACGAGCGCTACCGCGAACGCATCCGCAGCGTCCTGCTCGACGAGAAGCTCACCGCGGCGATCGCCGAGGCCCGGGCCCACCAGAACGTCTCCGACTGACGGCCCCCGCCGTCCTGCCCCCGCAGCAACCTCCGAAGAAGGGACCCGCAATGACACGACACCGCCCCCCGAGACATCGAGGTCGACGCTTCGGCGCCTTCGCCCTCACGAGCATCCTCGCGACGACCGCCCTCGCCGGCGTCGCCGCGGCCCCCGCCGTCGCCGACGTCACCGACGCCGGCTGGGCGGGCGCCACGGCCAACCCCTACGGCGGCACCGACTACTTCCTCGACGCCACGGGCGGCGACGATGCGGCATCCGGAACCTCCGAGGCGACCGCCTGGAAGTCGCTCGCCAAGGCCAACGACACCACCTTCCTTCCCGGCGACCGCATCCTGCTCAAGGGCGGCGAGACGTGGAGCGACCAGCAGCTCTGGCCCAAGGGATCGGGCGAGGCGGGCAAGCCCATCGTCATCGACGCCTACGGCGACCCGGAGGACGGCCTGCCCTACATCGCCACCAACGGCAACGTGCCCAGCCCCTTCACCTCGGGCACGACCAAGAACGTCCAGACCGTCGGCCTCACGGGAGCGGTGAACCTGCGCAACCAGGAGTACGTGCACATCGCGAACCTGGAGCTCAGCAACGACGACGACTTCGCCACCGACATCACGCGCGGCTCCTACGTGCGCGACGGGGTCTCGGTCTCGATCAACGCCGATCTGCTCCCCGCCGGTGCCGACACGATCATGGACGGCATCGTCATCCGCGACCTCCACGTGCACGACATCGACGGCCCGAGCATCTGGCAGCGCATCCACTACGGCGGCGTGAATTTCCAGGTGTTCGGCTCGCAGCAGTACGGCGCGTACGCGACCGGCGGCCACTACTTCCGCGACATCGAGATCGTGAACAACACGTTCGAGCGCGTCGAGCTGCACGCCATCCAGTTCGGCTTCAACTGGTTCGGAGACCAGGTCGGGTACAACGACGAGACCGGCAAGTTCCACGAAGGATGGGAACAGCTCTGGGTGCGTGACCGCGACCTCTACAGCCGCAACGTGCACATCGCCCACAACTACGCCGAGAGCATCGGCCAGGGGCCGTACCAGTTCGCGAACACGAAGAACCTGCTCGCCGAGTACAACGAGGCCAACGGCTGGCTGCAGCGCTACGAGCAGGTCTCGGCCGGGCTCTACCTCTGGGCCGGCGCCGAGTCGGTCATGCGGTTCAACGAGATCTACGACGGGCCGGCCAACCAGTACGACGCCACCCCGTGGGACCTCGAGTTCACCAACTTCGACGTGACCTACGAGTACAACTACTCGCACGACAACAAGGGCGGCTGGATGGCGTACATGGGCAACAGCGGAAACTCCGTCGCCCGGTACAACCTCAGCGTCAACGACAACGGCGTGATCTGGAAGAACATGCTGTCGAGCAACTACTCGCCGACGTACGTGCTCAACAACGTGTTCGTCTACGACGGGTCGATCCTCGAGTCGGTGCACGACGAGGTGCTGAAGGACCGCGTCTACTTCGCGAACAACATCTTCTACAACACCTCCACGACCGACACGACCACGTGGGCGGCGAAGCCGGGCGGCCTCGACCGCGCGGTGTTCTCGAACAACGCCTACTACGAGGCGAGCGGGGAGTACTCGACGCAGCAGCCGAAGGACGACCGGGCCGTCATCGGCGACCCTCTCTTCGTCGGTGACCCCGCCGACTATGCGCAGGGCGCCGGTGTCGAGAACATCCGGCAGTCGGCGAGCATCTTCCGCCTCGACGACGCATCGCCGCTGGTCGACGCCGGCCGCTACAACGAGCGCATCGGCGAGTTCGACTTCTTCGGAGACCCCTCGTACCGCGGCGACGCCCCCGACATCGGTCTGCACGAGACGGCGAACGGCCCGGTGGTGACGAACCCCGTCGACGACGACCCGATCGAGGAGGAGGGCGTCGACACCCGCGTCGACCTGGCCCTCGGCAAGACCGCGACGGCGAGCTCGACGCATCCGCACCAGAACTTCGTGCTCTCGGCCGACAAGCTCGTCGACGGCGACCCGACCACCCGCTGGGCGGCCGCGGACGACGCCACGTTCCCGCTGACGATCGACATCGACTTCGGCGCCGAGACCGCGTTCGACGAGGTCGTGCTCGACGAATTCACGGACTCCGGAACGGGGCTGCGCGTGAAGGACTTCACGCTGCAGAGCTGGAACGCCGAGACCGAGCAGTGGGAGGCGTTCGTCACCCGCGACTCGGGCATCGGTCGCGACGCCGTGATCGACGGCTTCGGCACGGTCACCTCGTCGAAGCTGCGCCTCTCGATCACGAGCATGCTGCCCGGCGAGGTCTACAAGCCCACGCTCACGCGCATCTCGGTCTACCGCAACGCCGACAACGCCCAGCCGGTCGTCACGCCCGCGATCGGCGTGTTCGACCGCAACCCCGCGCAGGCCGACAATCCGAACAACGTGGTGGAGTTCACCGCGGACGCCGACGGTGCCACGCTCGACGCGATCCGCTACGTCACGACGTCGGGAGCGGTCGTCGGATCGCTCGACGCCGACGACTACACCGTCACCGCCGGTGCGGAGGGCGTCAGCGTCTACCGGCTGACCCAGTCCTTCTACGCCGACAAGATGCTCGGGACGTCGGGGCTGATCTTCGAGTTCAGCGCAGGCAACCCCGTGCGGGTCACGGTGGAGATCGTCGATACGAGCGAGATCGAGGCGTTGATCGCCGAGGGCGATGCGCTCGCCGCGTCGGTGTCGGATGCCGCGCTCGATGCCGCCCTCGACGACGCTCGGGCGCTCGTCGCGAAGGTGAACCGCACCACCCCCGGCTCCGGCAATGCCGAGGTCACCCAAGTGGCGGTGGAAGAGGTCGCGGGAGTGCTCTCGACCGCGATCGCCGAGGTGGATCCGGGCGAGGGCGAGACCCCCGCGCGGAGCATCTCGGTGGAGGGGGGTGCGCTGCGGATCGGCGTGCCGACGACGATCGACATCGCCGGATTCGTCGCGGGTGAGGAGGTCGAGCTGGTGCTGCACTCCGAGCCCGTCCTCCTCGCCACCCTCACGATCGGCGCCGACGGCACGGCCGCCGCGATCGTCACCATTCCGGACTCGGTCGATGTCGGAGAGCACACGCTCACCGCCACCGGCCCCTCGGGGCTTGCGTCGCTCGCGGTCACCGTGACGGCAGCACCGACCGAAGGTGGGCCGGGCGGTGGGTCGAACGGTGGCCCCGCCGGTGGAGCGGCTGCGGCCGGCCCCGATGGCCTGGCGTCGACCGGCTCCGATTTCCCCGTGGTGCCCGTCGGCATCGCCGCAGCGCTTCTCCTCGCGCTCGGTGTGCTGATGGTGTGGCGTCGTCGGTCCGTCCTGGCCGACGCGTCGGAGGCGGATGCCTCCTGACCGGAGGGGATGAAAGAGGGGCGGGGTCGTGGGTGCGACCCCGCCCCTGTCATTCCCGCACACGGCTGGGGGGTCGAGACACGCCGCGCGCGCGAGGGCGGTTGGGGCGTGTCTCGACCCCTCAGGGGACGGTCAGTCCTCGTCGGGCTCTTCCGGCGCGCCGCCCGAAGCCGTGTCGGCCTCCTCGTCGGCGCCGGGCGTGCCCTGCGTGTTCTGGTGATCGGCGTCGTGCAGGTCGTTGCTCACGGGATCGCTCATGTCGTCCTCCTTCGGTGTGAGTGGACATGCACCGTACGTCCGCTCCGACGCGTGCGCGCAGGGGGTTGACTCCCTCGTTCCCCATGCCCGTTCTCCTACACCGATCGGTGCAGAATGCCGCTTCTGGGGCTCCGTTGCCGGCGTTTCGCACCGATCAGTGCGTTACGTCACACATTCCAGCCGCGCAGCGCATGGATCACCGCGGTCTTCGGGTACTCGCCTCCCGGCTCCCCGAGCTCGAACAGGTCGATCATGAGGAACATCGGATGCCGTGGCGCCTGGGCCGCGTGGAACACCACGACGCCGTCGCAGCCGATGACCGTCTCGCCGTCTCCCCAGATCGCGGTCCAGGTGTGCGGGGTGCGGGCGTCGTGATCGAGCGCGACCTCGACCATGTCGGTCACGAGCCGGTCGTCGCCGTGCGCCTTGATGCCGCAGCGCGCCGTCCACCCCGTCGCGCCCGGCCGCGCATCGATCTCGAAGATGCAGACCTCTCCGCGGTCGTGCTCCGACTCGTGCTCGGTGCCCACGAGCCAGGCCGCGAGCATGCATCCGGGATCGTCGCTCGCGCTCACCGTGATGTCGACGCGCCCGCGGCGGGGCGCCCACGACAGCCGCGTCGGAACGGCGGTGCGCACGGTGAGCCCGTCGGGGCGATGCCGGTGCGTGCCTCGGGTCGATCCGACGGGTCCGCTGAACGATCCGGTCTGCAGGTTCGACACCCGCATCGGGGCGTCCTCCGGCCGCCAGTCGGGTTGGTCGGCGCCGATCCGCAGCACCAACCCCTCTGGCGCGGTCGCGTATCGCGCCTCCGCGCGCTCCGGCGTGGTCCAGTGGGCGAGGTAACTCGTCACCCACAGGTCGGGGTCGGGGCCGTCGGCGAAGTCGTCGACGACGTCGGGCTCGCGGTCGGGCGGGGGAGGGAGCAGCTCGGGCACCCCCTCATCCTCCCCGGCTGGACCGAAATTCGCTGACGCGCGATCGGTGAAATCGGATGCTCATGCTCACCGGTTCGCCCGGGCGTCGTCGATCCCGCGGGCGAACCGGTCGAGCGCGGCGGCGACCTCGGCGGGGTGGGTGAGAGCCGCATAGTGCCCGCCGGGCACCTCGACGGGGTCGCGCCCCACGCGTTCGCGCACGACCCGGCGCATGAACGGCGCGGGGAAGAAGTTGTCGTCGGCGCACACGATCCCGATCGTCGGGATCGCCGGCAGACGATCGCCGGGCCACGGCTTCGACAGCCACGCGCCCTGCTGGTCCCGTTCGCGTCGACGCGCTTCGTCGGCCAGTTCCCGCGGCACACCGTTGTAGAACGAGACCTCGGGGTCGTCGTCGATGCTCTCGCGGTCGTGGCCGGTGTTCGTCCACCAGTCCATGAACGTCTCGCCCGGCTGCGGGATCATCGCCGAGAAGAACACGAGTCCGTCCGCCTCGAGCGCCTCCGCCGCGAGGGGCGCCGTGAAGCCGCCGAGCGAATGGCCGACGACGATCACGTGATCGCGGGTGCCCACGGCCTCGACGACCGTGCGCACGTAGTCGGAGAGCTCGGCATCCGATCGTTCGGTCGGGAGGTCGACCGCCACCGCCTCGTGCCCGGCGCGCTCGAGGTGCGGCGCGACCAGGTGCCAGTCCCAGCCCGTCGATCCGCCGCCGTGGATGAGCGCGAAGGTCGCCATGGGGTCACGGTAGTCCGGCGCGCGGCATCCGCACCAGGCCTTCCGGTTCGCCCGCCCCGGCGAGGGCGAACCCCCGTAGCCTGGACGCATGTCGACCCCCGCATCGCGCACCGCCCTCGAAGTCGCCGACTGGCGACGCCGTGTCTTCGCCCTCTACGCCGCCGTGCGCGAGGCCGATTCGCCCGAAGACGCCCACGAACTGTGGCGCATCGAACGAGACGACCTCATGCTGCACCATCCCGCCACGGCGTTGCTGCCCGAGGACCGCGTGATGTTCGAGGGGCTGCCGATCGCCTCGTACGACGCGCAGTGGCGGTTCGAGCTGCCGATCCTCGAGGCCGAGCCCGGCGGATTCGACTTCGCGACCGGCACCGACGGCGTCGTGCCCTTCGAGCGCATCGGTCGGGTCGAGGTGCCGGATGCCGGGTCGCTCGACGTGTGGCGGTTGACGACGTACGGCGGCGGGCTCTTCATCCCGGTGCGCGATGCGCTTGCCGGCAAGCCCGGCGGCACCTACGGCGGCGGCCGCTACCTCGTCGACACGATCAAGGGCGCCGACCTCGGATCGGATGCCGCGGGCGGCACGATCGTGCTCGACTTCAACTTCGCCTACAACCCGTCGTGCGCCTACGACCCGGCGTGGGCCTGCCCGCTCGCCCAGCCCGGCAACGTGCTCCCCGTCGCGGTGCCGGTGGGGGAGATGTACGCGGGCTGAGCTCTCCTCGCAGACCTCATCTCGTGGAGACCGACTCGTCGGCCGTGTCGACCGGAGCAGCGGCATCCGCCCGGTGCAGCGTCTCGGGCAGCACGGAGATGCCGATCAGTCCGATGACGCTCAGGCCGACGAGGTAGCCGGCGACCAGCCAGGGAGCACCCTCGGAGAGGCGGACGAGCGCGGTGGCGACCAGCGGGGCGGTGCCGCCGACGAGGGCGGCCGGGATCTCGCGCGAGATCGCGATGCCGCTCCAGCGCATGCGGGTGGGGAAGAGCTCCGCCAGCATCGCCGCGGACACGCCGATCGTCGCCCCCTGCACGATCGCCAGACCGAGGATCAGGCCGAGCGCGACCAGCACCGAGTTCTCGGTCTGGAAGAGCATGAACATCGGGAACGCGAAGGCGATCGCGAAGATCGCCGCGCCGATCAGCACGGGCTTGCGGCCGATGCGGTCGGCGAGACGCCCGAACCCGAGGGTGGCGGGGATGGTGAGCAACTCCGCGACGATGAGGCCGATGAGAGCGTGCGTGGGGTTCACCGAGAGCGTGCCGGTCGTGTACGAGATCGAGAACGTCTGCACGACGTAGACCCAGGGCAGGGCGAACACGAACAGCGCCATGCCGGCGAGCAGGGTGCGCCAGTGCGAGCGCACCGCCGTGACCAGCGGCGCACGCGTCACCTCGCCATCGCGCTCGGCGGCCTCGAACGCCGCGGTCTCCTTGACGCGCAGGCGGAAGTACAGTGCGAACGCCACGATCACGATGCTCGCGATGAACGGGATGCGCCATCCCCACGCCTGGAACTGCTCGACCGGCAGCAGGCTGATGAGGGCGAAGGTGGCGGTGGCGAGTGCCATGCCCACGTAGACGGATGCTCCGGGGAAACCCGCGATGAAGGCGCGGTTGCGCGTGTCGGACGACTCGCTCGCCATCGTCATCGCGCCGGCGAACTCCGCACCCGCGCCGGCGCCCTGGAAGAGGCGCAGGACGATCAACAGGATGGGTGCCCAGATGCCGATGGTCTCGGCGGTCGGCAGCAGGCCGATGAGGGTCGTCGCGATGCCCATCATGAGGAGCGTGGCCAGGAGGGTGCCCTTGCGGCCGATCCGGTCTCCGAAGTGCGCGAACACGAGGCCGCCGATCGGGCGGGCGCCGAAGCCGACGGCGAACGTCGCGAATGCACCCAGCAGCCCGGCGAAGTCGCCGCCGCCCGGGAAGAACAGCGGCGCGAAGACCAGAGCCGATGCGAGTCCGTAGAGGGTGAAGTCGTACCACTCGATGATGGTTCCGACCGAGCTTCCGATGACGGCCCGTCGGCGTTGTGCGCGGGGGTCCAGTCCGGGGCGATCGATGTCGTCGGCGATGTCGATGTCCATGGCACTCCTGTGTGTCGAGGTGGAGGTCCGCGCGCCGACGTCCGTCGGTGGGCGCGCGAACCTCACTCAGGCTAGACAGATCGTCCACAGGTCTTCATGTGCCCAGGACACAGGGTCGGACGCTCGAAATGAGTGCACCGCACATGCGCGGCGTCCAGCGCGGCCGCTCGGTGATAGCAGCTTTCAGTCGTGCGTTCAATGGCTCCCGGGAGATCGCGCCGGGGTGGAACCATCGGAGCATGGATGCCGCAGTCGTGGTCGAGGTCCCCGCGGGACATGACGAGGCGCTGCTGCGGAAGCTCGTAGAGGCTGCGGCAGGCGGGGATCAGGAGGCCATCGCGCAGGTGTACGACCTCACCTGCGTACCGGTTCTGCGTCTCATCCGTGACGTCGTCGACGACCCGACGGTCAGCGACGACGCCCTTCAGGCGACATACCTCGAGATATGGCGTCGCGCGCACGAGGGCGCTTCGACGCGGGGGTCCGTGATCGGGTGGATCTCGGAGATCGCCTACGCGGAGTCGGTGGGCCGGCGCGCTCCGGGGGCCTGGCGCCCATTGCCGGACGAGCAGCGCCGATGCCTCGCGCTCGCACACTACTTCGGTCTCTCCCAGGTCGAGATCGCATCGGTGACCGGCACGACCCTCGCGATCGTTCGCGCGCTGACGCGCGCCGCGCTCACGAACATTCGGGGCGAGTCCGGCCCCGAGCGCATCGCCGACCTCGCCAGCTGACGGTCTCCCGGACCGACCGACCGACCGACGAGGGACTCGTTACCGCGCCGTCTCGCTCACCCGGGGCCGCGTGAGACGCGGCACCAGCACCGGCGTGCTGTCGCGGTAGGCGATGTAGTCGGCGCGATCGCCCCACTTCTTCTCGGCGCGAGCCTCGAGCAGCGGGATGCCGCTCACCCGCGTGAGCAGCAGGATCACGAACAGCGGCGAGAGCACGGCGACCCACTGCCACCCGGTGAGCACGGGCGCCGCGGTGATGAAGACTCCCACCCAGATCACGATCTCGCCGAAGTAGTTGGGGTGGCGCGACCGCGACCACAGGCCGGTGCGGATGAACTCGTCCCGATTGCGCGGGTCCTTCCGGAACGCCGACTTCTGGGCGTCGGCGACGATCTCGACCACCATGCCGAGAGCCCACACGACGACCCCGACGATGCTCAGCCATCCGAGGGGCGGCCGGGCCGCGGCATCCGTGCTGATCGCGATCCACGCGGCCGCCGCCGTCAACGACACCCATGCGCCCTGGATCACCCACACCTGCAGGAAGCGCAGTGGCGAGCCCTTGATCTCGTCGAATCGGCCGTCCGATCCCGCCTTGTGCACGCGCATGGCGAGGAACGAGCCGAGGCGCGCGGCCCACAGCATCACCATGCCCGCGAGGATCCAGCTGCGCGCGTCGGGCATCGGCGTCAGCAGCACGAGAACCACGGAGATCACGAAGAAGGTAGCGCTGCCGGTGAGGTCGAAGAAGCGCTCGGTGCGCAGGAGGAATGCGGGGATGAAAGCGAGGATCTGGATGACGAACGCCGCCGCGACCGCGAGAGCGAACAGGGGGATGCCGCCGACGGATGCGCCGTTCTGACTGCCGGCGAGTGCGACGAGCCCGCCGATGACGAGGGCGGCGACGATCGCGATGAGCGAGGTGCGGGAGGAGCGGGTGTTCGTGGGCGTCGGCGACGACATGGCGTTCTTTCCGTTTCTCAGGGGGTTTCAGAGGTAGAGGTCGTTGACGGTGACGGCGGCGCGATCGAGCACGACGTTCCGCTTGAGCTTCATGGTGGGGGTGACGAGTTCGCGGTCGTCGAGGTCGGCCAGCACGACGCTGAAGCGGCGCACCTGCTCGCTGTGCGCCACGAGTGCGTTGGCGGCGTCGACGGCGCGCTGCAGGTGGGCGCGCAGCGCTGGATCGGCGACCGTGCGGATGTCGTCGATCGGACCCGAGGGGAGCGCGATGCCTTCGGCGGAGGCCCAGGCCCGCGTCTGCTCGGGATCGAGGAGCAGCAGCGCCGACAGGTAGGGCTTTCCCTCGCCGACCATCACCGCGTGCGAGACCAGCGGATCGGCTTCGACCGTGCTCTCCCAGCGGGTCGGCACGACGGTCTTGCCGTTCGAGGTGACGATCACGTCTTTGAGCCGGCCCTCCAGGAACAGTCGGCCCTGGTCGTCGAGTCGCCCGAGGTCGCCGGTGCGGAAGAACCCGTCGATGAAGGCATCCGCGTCGTGCGCCGGATTGCGGTACCCGTCGAAGACGCCGACACCGCGGGCGAGGACCTCGCCCTCGTCGCTGATGCGCACGGTGAGCCCGGGCAGGGGCGTGCCGACGCTGCCCGAGGCGATGAGACCCGGCAGGTTGCCGGTGAGCGGCGCCGTCGTCTCGGTCAGCCCGTACCCCTCGATGACGGGCACGCCGAGGCCGCGGAAGAAGAGCGAGAGCTCGGGGTCGAGCGCGGCTCCGCCCGAGAGGATGTAGCCGACCCGCCCGCCCATCACGGTGCGGAGGCGGCGGTAGAAGAGGGCGTCGAAGAAGCGGTGGCGCAGACGGAGCCCGCGGCGGTTCGGGATTCTCCGACGCGCGTCGATCCGCTCGGCGCGGCGGCCCCAGGCGACGGCCGTCTCGTGAGCCTTCGCCCAGACACGACTCAGGCCCTTGTCCGCAGCCTTCGTGGCCGCGGCCGCCTGGATCTTCTCCAGCACGCGCGGCACGACGACCAGGAACGTCGGGCGCAGCGTGTCGAGGGTCGACACCACCGTGGACGGGTCGGAGAGGTGCGCGATGCGCATGCCGCTGGCCAGGCAGATCAGCTGGAGTCCGCGGGCCAGCACGTGGGCGAGCGGCAGGAAGATGACGGTGTTGCCGTTCTCGTTCACGATCTCGCGGTACGCGGCGGCGATGTTGAGCACCTGGCCGAGGAAGTTCCGATGCGTGAGCACGACGCCCTTGGGCTCGCCCGTGGTTCCCGAGGTGTAGACGATGGTCGCGGGGTCGTCCTGCGTGGCGTGCGTTCGGCGTGCCTCGACTGCGTCGTCGGCGATGTCGGAGCCCCGCGCGACGAGGTCGTCGAGGGTTCCGGATGCCGCGGCTCCGGGGTTGTCGTCAGCATCCATCGTCCACGCGCCGAGCGTCGGAGCGTCGGCGTGCGCGAGAGCCGCCTGAAGGAGCTCGGCGTGCGCCGTGGTGCCGCCGATCGCCAGGCGCACGCCGGCGTCGGCGACGATCGCGTTCACCTGCGAGGGCGACGACGTCTCGTAGATCGGCACGACGACGGCGCCGGCGAACCAGGCGGCGAGATCGGCGACGGCCCACTCGTAGCGCGTCGGCGCCATGATCGCGATCGGATCGCCGGTGCGGATGCCGCAGGCGATGAACCCCTTCGCGAGGGCCCGTACCTCGTTCGCGAACTCCCGGGTGGTGACCGGCTGCCAGCCGCCGTCCCGGTCGACCTCGAAGGCGACGTGATCGGGGGCGGTGGCCTCACGCCGGACCAGCAGGTCGGTGACGTTGCGGTAGCCGTCGAGGGCGGCGAGGGGTGGGGTCGACGACTCGATCATCGGGGCTCCTCTCGGTCTGTGGGCGCGCCAGAGCCGCCCAATGGGTGCTGTTCGGAGCCGGTGGGAATTCGGATGGGAAGGAAAAACCCCCGGGTGTGTCCCGGGGGTTCGAGTGGAGGGGCTGACGGGAATCGAACCCGCGCTGTCTGCTTGGGAAGCAGAAGTTCTACCATTGAACTACAGCCCCGAACCCCGCATCCTCGCGGAACGGGGTGACGCCAGCCTACCTGCCGCCCGGCCCGCGACCAAAGCGCTCACGCGGCTCGTCGGATCCGCGCCATGATGTCGGTATGGGCAGTGTCATCGGGGAGCTTCTCCCGTTCGCGCTCGGCATCGCGATCAGTCCGCTGCCGATCATCGTCGTCATCCTCACCCTGCTGAGCCCGAAGGCGCGCAAGAGCAGCCTCGGTTTCCTGATCGGGTGGGTCGTCGGCATCCTGGTGGTGATCGGCGTGCTCACGGCGCTGTCGACGTTCCTGCCCGACCGCGACGATTCTGAACCCGGAGTTGCGGCGGGCCTCGCCAAGCTGGTGGTCGGTGTGCTGCTCGTGGCGCTCGCCATCGGTCAGTGGCGCAAGCGCCCGAAGCCCGGGGAAGAGCCGAAGCTGCCGGGATGGATGCAGAAGGTCGACGCGTTCGACTTCGCCGCGGCGCTGCGGTTCGGCCTCTTCCTCTCGGCCGTGAATCCCAAGACCTACATCTTCAGCCTCAGCGTGGCGATCGACCTCGGCGTCTCCGACCTCGAGGGCACCGAGCTGCTCCTCCCGCTGCTTGTGTTCTCGGTGATCGCGGCATCCACCGTGCTCGTCCCCGTCGTCGCCTACGCGATCGCCGCCGACCGCCTGCGTGCACCGCTCGCGGCGCTGCACGTCTGGCTCAGCCGAGAGAACAACACCATCATGTGCGTGCTGTTCCTGGTGCTCGGCTTCTCGGCGGTCGGCAGCGGCATCGGCATCCTCTGGCCGTAGCGGATGCTGGGCGTCGTCGTTTCAACCCGAGAGGCGCACCCCCCCGGCTGACGCCGGAGGCGCACCTCTCGGGTTGGCCTCGACGCACCCGGGGGAGCGCGTCATAAGTCCAGACGGTCGAGATTCCCGTTTCGGTCGTCGAATACGGGCATACTTCGTGAGCACGAACCATGCGGCAACTAGGCTGAACCCGTGCTTCTCAGCGATCGCGACATCAGGGCAGAACTCGCTTCCGGCAAGATCGGGCTCTCGCCGCACGACCCGGCGATGGTGCAGCCGTCGAGCGTCGACGTGCGGCTCGACCGGTACTTCCGGCTGTTCGACAACCACAAGTACCCCTTCATCGATCCCTCGGTCGATCAGCCCGAGCTCACCCGGCTGATCGAGGTCGACCCCGACGAGCCGTTCATCCTGCACCCGGGCGAGTTCGCGCTCGGAGCGACGTTCGAGCAGGTCAGCCTGGCCGACGACGTCGCCGCCCGCCTCGAGGGCAAGTCGTCGCTCGGACGCCTCGGCCTCATCACCCACTCCACCGCCGGGTTCATCGACCCGGGTTTCACCGGACACGTCACGCTCGAACTCGCCAACGTCGCGACGCTGCCGATCAAGCTGTGGCCGGGCATGAAGATCGGGCAGCTCTGCTTCTTCCGCCTGACCTCGCCCGCCGAGAACCCCTACGGCTCCGGCCCCTACGGCAATCGGTACCAGGGACAGCGGGGGCCGACGGCATCCCGTTCCTTCCAGAATTTCCATCGCACAGACGTCGGCGTCACAGACGTCGGAGCCCTCGGAGGCTGACATGACCAGCGACAGCACCACCCCGCCCGACTCCGACAAGCGCGAGAACGGCGAGGCGGATGCCGTCGTCCCGCCGCCTCCCGTCTTCGACGATGCCGCGGCCGCCGCGGTCGTGCCGCCGCCCCCGGTCTTCGACGACAATCGGGCCGACCTCGTCGTGCCCCCGCCGCCCGCGTTCGACGGTCCGCTGACCGGTTCGGTTCCACCGTTGTCGGCGTCCACCGACGACATCGTGCCGCCGCCTCCCGCTTTCGAGGGAACGACCGGTGACGCTGTGGTCCCTCCGCCGCCGGCGTTCGACGGAGATGCCGCGGGTGCTCCGGCATCCGCATCGCTGCGTCGTCGTACCCCGCCCGCATCGGTGCCCGCCGTCGTTCTCGACGCCCCGTCGACCGCGCCCGAACCCGACCCGGCATTCGTGGCACCCGAGGTTCCGGCATCCGGCGGTTACCGGGCCTGGACCGTCGCGATCTTCAGCATTCTCGTGCTGCTGCTCGCGGGCGCGATCGCCCTCGTCATCTACCTCGCGACGAGCACGACCCTGAACATCCCGGGCTTCGACGATGCCTCGTCCGCCCACGGATCGAGCACCCTCGTGGCCGCGGCGCCGGTGTCCGGCTCCGACGCTCTGCCGATCTGAGCGGTGTGAACGGGGAGCGTGGCACTAACTCAGGACGAATGCCGAGAACCGGCGCCGTTTCGGCCGATTCGACGGTGTGAGCGCCGTTTTTCCTGAGTTGGGTACAGGGGCACGACGAGAAGAGGGGCGGATGCCGAAGCATCCGCCCCTCTCTCGATGGGGTGACTCGGGTCAGGCGTCGTGTCCGCGGCTGAAGCCGGCGTCGAAGCCGCGCTCGTAGGCGTGCTGCGCCAGGCGAGCGGCGCGGTGCGGACCGTGCCCGCGGTGGTCACCGTGGGCGTGCGGACCGTGCCCGCGCTCGCCGTGGGAGCCGCGGCCGCAGTCCGCGTCGTGGCCGAAGCCACGACCGGGGCCGAAGCCGTGACGGGGTCCGAAGTCGCGCTCGCCGTCGGCATCCGGTCCGAAGCCGTGCTCCGGTCCGAAGCCGCGACCGGGGCCGAAGCCGCGACCCGGACCGAAGCCGGGGCCGAAACCGTGACGGCGGCCGAAGCCGTGCCGCGGGCCGGCGTGCTTTCCGAAGCGTCCGTGGGGGCCGAAGCTGTGGCGGCGCGACCGGGGGAGAGGAGTCTCCTCGTCCCACCCGAAGGCGCGGGCGATCTTCTCGAGCGAGGCGAGGGTGGTGGCGAGCTCGTCTTCGGAGACGGCTCCCATGACCTTCGCGCGGATGCCGTCGACGATCGCGCCGAGGCGGTCCTTCGCTGCGCGTCCGTCGTCGGTGAGCGTCCAGCCGTCGCCGTTGGCGATGACCCAGCCGCGCTCGACGAGGCGGTGCAGCTTGTGCTCGTTGAGGGGGCGTCGCGCCGGCATCGTGCCATCGACGACGTTGAGGAGGCGCCAGTCACGGCGACCGACCTCATCGCCCTCGCGGTCGAAGGCGGAGGCGAACTCGGCCGCCATGAGGCGGTCGACGGCCTTCAGCCAGTAGCCGAAGGGGCGGGCGGTGTTCTCGGGGTTCTGTTCAGAGGTGTTCATGGGTTGCGTCCTTTTGCATGTCAGGGTGCACGTGTATGTCATTGTGCATGTACATGTAGTGTGACATGCGATATGAATGCATGTCAAGTCGCATGTAAAATCGATGTGTGAGCACCGAAGAGATCGACCCCGCCGAAGCGATCGCCCAGGCCCTGTCCCGTCTGCGCGGACGTCGACCTGGCGACCGCGGCGACCGCGCTGACCGCGGGCCCCACGATCACGGTCACGGCGGTCCGCACGGCTGGCACGGCGGACCGCGCGGCGGAGAGCGCGGGGGACCCTTCGGCCACGGGCACCCCGGCATGCCCCCGTGGATGGGCGATCCCTCCGGCCGCCTCGGCGGCCCCGCGCGCATGCGGATGCTCGAAGCCCTCGCCGCGGCATCCGCACCGCTCAGCGTGAGCGAGCTCGGCGCGGCGATCGGCGTCGACCAGCCGCGCGCCTCGCGGCTCGTGCAACAGGGTGTCGACCACGGATTCCTGCGGCGCGAAGCCGATCCCGATGACGCCCGTCGCACGCGCATCGCACTCACCGACGAGGGACGCAGCCTCGCCCGCGGCGTGCGGGGCGAGCGGCGTCAGATGCTCAGTGGCGCGCTCGCCGCATTCACCGACGAGGAGCGTACCGAGCTGGCCCGTCTTCTCAACAAGCTCGCCGACAACTGGCAGCGCTAGACCGCGGGGCTCCGATCAGCGCGGCGCCTTGACCGGCAGCAGCAGCAGGAAGCCGAGGATCAGCACGATCATGATGCCCAGGATGCCGAAGGCGGTCTGCGCCGTCAGCACGATGAGCAGCGTCCAGGCCCCCGAGGCCATCCAGCTCGCCGCGCGGCCGGTCGTCGCGTAGAGGCCGAAGATCTCGCCCTCGCGTCCGGCCGGGGTGACCCGGGCGAGGAACGAACGCGCGGCGGCCTGCGCCGGTCCGACGAACGCGCAGAGGATGAGTCCGCCGATCCAGAACACCATCGCTCCGCCGTCGCGCAGCAGGAAGACCGCGAGTCCGGCGACGATCATCGAGCCGATCGACACGAGGATGATGCGCTTCGGGCCGACGCGGTCGTCGAGGCGCCCGGCGAGGATCGTCGAGACCCCGGCGATGAGGTTCGCGGCGATGCCGAAGATGATGATGTCGTCGGTCTCGAAGCGGAAGACCGCGGTGCCGATGATCGCCCCGAACGCGAACACTCCGCCGAGGCCGTCGCGGAAGACGGCGCTCGAGAGCAGATACCAGAACGTCGGGCGCGTCTCGGGGTCGCGGTAGAGACCGGCGACGTCCTTCACGAGCAGCACGTAGGAGCGGAAGAATCCGACCTTGCGCTCGGGGCGGCCGAGCGAGGGCTCGGGCACGTTGAGGAAGATCGGGATGCTGAACACGATCGCCCACACCGCGCAGCCGACCGCGATCAGGCGGTAGACGAGACCGTTGTCGGTCGGCATCCCGAACCAGTCGACCGCATTCAACGCCACCACGATCGCGAGGGCGATGATGCCGCCGAGATATCCGAAGCCCCAGCCGAGACCCGAGATGCGTCCGACGTTCTTCGGGTTCGCGATGCCGATGAGCATCGCGTTGGAGTTGACCGCCGCGATCTCCTGGAACACCGTCGCCGCCGAGATCAGCGCGACGCCCAGCCAGAACAGGCTCGGCGTCGGCTCGACGAACCACAGCCCCAGCATGCACAGGATGAGGGCGCCGGTGCCGATGCCCAACCAGAGCTTCTGCCGCCCCGCGGCATCCGCTCGCTGGCCCAGCACGGGCGCGAGCAGCAGGATGCCGAACGCCGCGATCGTCGATCCCAGGCCGAGGCCCGAGGTCAGGTCGGCCTCGGCCGTCAGCCGCACCGGGTCGTTCTCGTCGAGCGCGGCGATGTCGGCGGGCAGGAACCCCTCGCCCACGAGATAGAGGGCGGTGAAGACGAAGGTCAGGATGACGGTGTTGAAGGGCTGCGTCGCCCAATCCCACAGCGCCCACGAGAAGACCTGCTTCTTGGGGGCCGGTGTCTCGCCGCGCAACTCGAGGCCGATGACGGCGACGGCGCCGCTGTTCGCCGTGGCGACCGGCTCGGGGACGCCGGGCTGGGATTCGGGTGCGATCATGAGTCGAAGTCTGGCCGCACCCGGTGAACGGGCGGTGACGGCGCGCCGTGCCGCAGGCCCCGGACGATCGGTCGGATGCCGTGGACGCGCGGTCGGGCGCGCTGCATCCGTGTGCACCAGGCTGAAGGCATGACGATCACCTCCCCCGTGCCCACCACCGCATCCGCCCCGGCCGGACGGATGCGCTACGGCGGGCTCATCGTCGTCATGCTCATGAGCTTCCTGCTCGTGACGGCGGAGTTCCTGCCCAACGGCGTGCTCACCGAGATGGCCACCGCGCTCGGCGTGACGCCCGGGCAGGCCGGTCAGACCGTGACGGTCACCGCGCTCGTCGGATTCATCGTCGCGCCGACCATCGGGCTCGTCTTCCCGCGCCTCGACCGCCGGTCGCTGCTGGTGTGGATGGCGCTCGCCGCCGCCGTCTCGAACCTCATCGTGTCGATCGCCCCCAACCTGATCATCGTGCTGCTCGCCCGGTTCCTGCTGGGGGCGGCGATCAGCGCCTTCTGGTCGATGTCGATCACCGTCGCGGCGCGCATCGCGGGCCCCGAGCGCCTCGGCCGCGCCGTGATGTTCACTGCCGCCGGCACCTCGCTCGCAACCGTCGCGGGTGTGCCGCTCGGCGTCATGCTCGCCGAGATCGTCGACTGGCGCACGGTGTTCGCGATCGCGGGCGTCGCCACCGGACTCCTCGCGATCGCCCTGCGCGCACTGCTGCCCTCGGTGCCCGCGGCGCAGGCGTCGAGCATCCGTCTGCTGGTCGATACGGTCCGTCAGCCCGGTATCGGACTCGGTCTGATCGGTCACGTCTTCGTCGTTCTCGGGCACTTCCTCGCCTACACGTACGTGCGGCTCGCGCTCGAGCGCATTCCCGATGCGGATGCCACGACCATCGTCGTGCTGCTCGCGCTGTTCGGCGCCGGAGGTCTGATCGGCAACCTCGTCATCGGTTTCGTGATCGACAAGACCTTCGCGTTCTTCGCCGTGCTCGCGCCCCTGGTGATCGCCGTGTCGGTCGCCTCGATGCTGCTGCTCTCGGGCTCGGTCGTCGGCATCGCGGTCGTCGTGTTCGTGTGGGGCTTCTTCTTCGCCTCGTGGCTGATCGTGGTGAACACGTGGGTCGGGCATCGGATGCCGTCGCGACTGGAGGCCGGCGGAAGCCTGGTGGTCGTCGGGTTCCAGGGTGCCATCATGCTCGCGGCCGGACTCGGCGGATTCCTCGTCGACGGAGCCGGGGTCGAGGTCGCCTACGTGCTGGGGGCGTCACTCCTGGTCGTCGGCGCCGTGCTCTTCGGGCTCTCTAACCGCGTACGCGGCTGAGCCCCGGACGAAAACCCAGACCGGTCGAGTCTCCCTCGGCGTGTCCGAGGGGGACACGCCGAGCCTCGGCCGTGACGTCTCCGTTTTCGCGCGCGAGAGGCTACGCCGAGACGGGCGTGCGGTGGGCCAGGCGCCAGGACGACGGCGTCATGCCGGTGCGTCGGCGGAAGGCGCGGCTGAACCCCTCGTCGGAGGCGTAGCCGAGCGCGCGCGAGATGTCGGAGACCGACCGCCCGGCGTCGAGCATCCGCTTCGCTTGATCGACGCGCACCTCGGTGACGTACTCGGCGGGGGAGCGTCCGATCGCGCTGCGGAACCGCTCCGCGAAGGCCGAGCGCGACATCGCGCCGACGCTCGCGAGGCGCTCGACGGTCCAGTCGCGGCCGGGCTCGTCGTGGATCGCGTCGATCACGCGGTCGAGGAACGGGTCGCTCGACGTCTGCAGCCATCCGGCGGGCGCGCAGCCGTTCTCGGCCCACGCACGGATCACCGACAGGAACACGGTGGTCGCCATGAGCTTGCAGATCACCGGGTCGGTGCGCCGGAGCGGGAACTGCGTCGGGTCGACGAGTCCCATGCTGGCGGCGAGCGTGGCGGCGGCGGGTTCGAGAGCGTCGAAGCCGGTGACGGTCACGAGATCGGGCAGCAGGGCGAGCAGCGGGGATGCCGCGTCGGCGAGTTCGATGTCGAGCACGATGAGAGTGGTGTCGCCGTCGGCCTCGAGAGCGAAGGGGGAGCCGCCACGTGTGAGGAAGGCGTCGCCGGAGACCAGGAGATCGCGCGGTGCGCCGGCATCGACCGACACCTCCTGCGAGGAGCGATCGACGTCGAGGCGGCATCCGGCCTGGAGCGGCGGATGCCCCGCCACCCCGCCCTCGGCGACGTAGACGAGCGTCATGGCGTCGGGCATCATCGGCAGCAGCTCGCCCGAGGAGATGGGGACGCGGCGGGCGAAGCCCACGCGGAGGTCGACGCTCGCGAGCACGCGCGCCAGAGCATCCGCATCCACAGTCATGCTTTCGGAAACGCGGTCGTGCCCGGCCTTATTCCGCTCATAGGAGCCGCCGATACCCTGGAACCACCCCCACCCGAGGAGTCCCGTGTTTCGAACGCCCGACCGCCTGTACCGAGTTCTCGCGATCGCGGAGGCGATCACCTGGACCCTCCTGATCGGCGCGATCATCGCCCGCGCCCTCGGCGCCCCGGGCATCGTGGTGACGATCGGCGGAGGCATCCACGGGTTCGTGTTCCTCGCCTACGGGGCGACCGCGCTGCTCGTCGCCGTCAATCAGCGCTGGCACGTCGGGGTCGCGATCCTCGCGGTCGCGAGCGCCGTGGTGCCGTACGCGACGATCCCCATGGAGATCTGGCTGCACCGCACCGGCCGCCTCGCGGGAGTCTGGCGCCTCGAGGCCACCGACGACCCGCGCGACCGCCGCTGGTACGACCGCCTCATGCGCTGGTTCCTGCGCCGGCCGGTCGTGCTCGTGCTCCTGCTGGCCGTGGCGATCGTCGCCCTCTACGTGATCCTGCTGATCGCGGGTCCTCCCGGCGGCAAGTGAGCGCGTCCGCAGCCCTCAGGGCGTGACGACGACCGAGTTGGTGTCGGCGATCTCGGCGAGCACCGCGGCGGGGTCGCCGGTCGTGCAGTCGACGATGACGTACAGCCCGACCCCGACCTCGCTGAACGCACGAGCCGCCATGATCCAGGTGCGGCCGGTGTCCTGGCCGACTACCTGGCGGTTCTCGACCGCGTCGTTGCCGCCGACCTGATAGCTGAACGCGCCCGTCGTCGCGTTCGGGGTGATGTCTTCGGGAGATCCTCCGAGGACGGCGGCGATGACAGCATCCGACGTGGCGCTGTCGTCGCCGGCGACCTGCATGTCGGCACCGATCGTGCCCTGCCAGAAGTGCGCGGTGCAGGAGCCGTCGACCGTGGCGTAGCTCCAGTTGCCCTGCCCGTCGTCGGGGGAGGCCATCTCCCACCCCTCGTCGACGAGCAGTCCGTCGCCCCACTGGATGTAGGCGGTCGACGGGAGGGAGAGACCGTCGTCGAACGACAGCGTGGTCGGGATGCCGTCGGCGGTCGACGTCTCCTCCGGCGCGGGGGTGGTCGTGTCCTCCGCTGCGGGCGCGTCGGCGGGGATCTGGGCGTAGATGCAGCCGCTCAGCGGAAGGAGGGCCGCGGTCACGACGAGGGCGGCGGCGAGACGGGGGAGGGGCATCGAGGGCATACGGGGAGCCTAATCACTCGCGTTCACCTCGCACAGGGGCAGGACTGCCCATGCGGCGTCAGTGCGAGGTCGCGATCCCGAGCCCGTCGTGCACGATGACCGCCGCGACCCGCGCGCCCGCTCCCGCCGCCACGATCAACTGCTGGGGGCCGGGCGCCGCCGCATCGCCCGCCGCGTACAACCCCGCGACGTCGGTGCGCCCGGAGCGATCGGTGAGCAGGTGGCCCGCGGCGTCGCGCGCCGGGTCGATGCCGTCGAGGAAGGGCAGAGAGGCATCCCACTCCGGGCGGACGAACCCGCCCTCGATCGCGACGGAGGTGCCGTCGGCGAGCCGCACGGCCTCGAGCTGCCCGCGGTCGCCGACGAGCTCGACGATCGGATGCCGCTGCACCACCGCTCCGGCGGCGGCGAGTTCGGCCTCCTCCTGCGCGCTCACGACCGAGGCTCCGTTCGTGAACACCGTGAGGCTCTCGGTCCAGCGCGAGATCAGGCGGGCGCGGTCGGCGAGGTCCGCCGTCTCGCCGATCAGGGCGAGCGTGCGCCCCTGCAGCTCCCATGCATCGCAGGCGGCGCAGCTGAACAGGCTCATGCCGTAGAAGCCGCGCAGATCCGGCACCGCGGGGAGCGTCTCGCGCAGGCCGGTCGCGATCAGCACCGCCGGGGCGGATGCCGTTCCCGCGGGCTCGCGGCGGCCGATCTCGGCGGTGAACCCGGCATCCGTCCGTCGCAGCGAGACCACCCGCACCCGTGAGCGGATCTCGACGTTCGGATATGCCGCGAGCTCCGCGCGGGCGAGCCGGCGCAGCTCGTGCGGCGGGATGCCGTCGCGCGTCAGAAATCCGTGCGAGGCGAGTGTGGCGGCGTTGCGCGGCCGGTCGGCGTCGACGACGAGCACCCGGGCGAGGGAACGGCCGAGGTTGAGGGCGGCCGAGAGCCCGGCGGGGCCGCCGCCGATGATGATCACGTCGTACTCGGTGTGGTCCACAGCATCCTCCTGACCTGCGTTCGTCGCGCACGCGGTCTCGGATGGGATGCGGCTGCGCCGCCCGGGCGACGCCGCCGCGAGCCGCATCGGGTAAGGCTCGCCTTACTTTGATTCTGCCATGCGGTGCGGGCACGGCGGTGTCCTAACTCAGGAAAACCGAGGGCGCGGAGGACATTGCCACGTGGAAACCGGGGGTGCGGGCGGCATCCGTCCTGAAACAGTGCCGACCCTGCCGTCCGCAACTCCTCAGACACTCGTGATTCCGGACCATTGCGTGCCGCATTCGCGTCATCCGGGCCATATCGGAGGAGTTGTGAACAGGGCGACGACGGCGACCCGACGGCGTCACGGAGTGATGACGACCGAGCTCTTCGCGAGGAGTGCGCCGAACGCGTCGGTGATGTCGTCCTCGTCCGGGCAGCTCGCGAAGGCGATCACCGTGATCCCCGGGACGTCGAAGGAGCGGCCGGCAAAGACGCCGGACTCGCCGTCCTGCGCGAACGTGACCTGGCGCATCGCGACCGAGTTCCCGAGGTCGCCCTCGAGGGGGAACTTCCCGGTCGTCGGCGGCGCGGTCTGAAAGTCGATGACGAGGTTCATCACGCCGTTCGAGGCGTCGAGATCGTCATCCTCGGCGAAAGGCGTGCCGTAGTTCATGTCGTCGGTCACGGAGTATCCGGCGATGCAGTCGTCGGCGATCCGACGGTAACTCCGACCGCTTTCGCCCTGGCCCGTCTCCTGCTCCTCCCACTCGGTGTCGCCCTGAAGACCGTCGTTCCAGTCCACCTTCGTGTCTTCGTCGAGCGTCTGCCCGTCGACGAAGGTGAAGGTGTAGGGACCCGGTGCGCATCCGGCCAGGGCGAGCAGCGACAGGGCAGCGACGGATGCCGCGACGGTTCGAGTGGGCATGGCGGTGCGGTTCATTCCGCACATCGTAGGGGGATGCGTGCGGATGGCCGGAAAGTTATCCACAGCTGCCAAGGAACTTCGAGTGAAGCGGCGCCACCACGTCAGTGCCGCCACGAGTTGGGGGGCCTGTGACGGAGGGGTGGGGGCGGTGATGGGTGCGTGCCGGGGTGGCGTTCGTGCGCCAAGGCGAGGAGGGCGTCGATGTTGTCGGCTCGTCGAACTCGCGCGGCCGCAACTGTCAATCAAAGTTGAGCCAGTTCATATCAAGTTTGTTTGACAGTCATCTCGCGTCGATGTACAGTTGAGCCATCGCGACTCAGGTTTCCTGATCGCCGCAGATTTTCAGACCAACCATCGTCAGCAACACAAAGGAGAACAACATGGCACGTGCTGTGGGAATCGACCTCGGTACGACGAACTCCGTCGTCAGCGTCCTCGAGGGCGGCGAGCCGAAGGTCATCGCCAACGCCGAGGGCTTCCGCACCACCCCGTCGGTGGTCGCCTTCACCAAGGACGGCGAGGTGCTCGTCGGTGAGACCGCCAAGCGCCAGGCCGTCACGAACGTCGACCGCACCATCGCGTCGGTCAAGCGTCACATCGGAACCGACTGGACCTTCGACGTCGACGGCAAGAAGTGGACGCCGCAGGAGATCTCCGCGCGCATCCTCATGAAGCTCAAGCGCGACGCCGAGTCGTACCTGGGCGACACGGTGACCGACGCGGTCATCACCGTCCCCGCGTACTTCAACGACGCCGAGCGCCAGGCCACCAAGGAGGCCGGCGAGATCGCGGGCCTCAACGTCCTGCGCATCATCAACGAGCCCACCGCCGCGGCCCTCGCGTACGGTCTCGACAAGGGCAAGGAAGACGAGCTCATCCTGGTCTTCGACCTCGGTGGTGGAACGTTCGACGTCTCCCTGCTCGAAGTGGGCAAGGACGACGACTTCTCGACCATCCAGGTGCGCTCGACGGCCGGTGACAACCGCCTCGGTGGAGACGACTGGGACCAGCGCCTCGTCGACTACCTGATCTCGCAGTTCAAGTCCACGACCGGTGTCGACGTCTCGGGTGACAAGATCGCCCTGCAGCGCCTCAAGGAGGCTGCGGAGCAGGCGAAGAAGGAACTCTCGTCCTCGACGAGCACCTCGATCAACCTCCCATACCTCTCGCTCACCGACTCGGGCCCCGTCTCGCTCAGCGAGACCATCACCCGCGCGAAGTTCGAGGACCTCACGAAGGACCTGCTCGACCGCACCAAGAAGCCCTTCGAGGACGTCATCCGCGAAGCCGGCATCAAGGTCGCCGACATCGACCACATCGTGCTCGTCGGTGGATCGACGCGTATGCCCGCCGTCGCCGAGCTCGTCAAGCGCGAGACCGGCAAGGAAGCCAACAAGGGCGTCAACCCGGACGAGGTCGTCGCCGTCGGCGCCGCTCTGCAGGCCGGTGTCCTGAAGGGCGAGCGCAAGGACGTCCTCCTCATCGACGTCACCCCGCTGAGCCTCGGCATCGAGACCAAGGGCGGCATGATGACGAAGCTCATCGACCGCAACACCGCGATCCCGACCAAGCGCAGCGAGACCTTCACCACGGCCGACGACAACCAGCCGTCCGTCGCGATCCAGGTCTTCCAGGGCGAGCGCGAGTTCACCCGCGACAACAAGCCGCTCGGAACCTTCGAGCTCACCGGAATCGCCCCGGCCCCCCGCGGCATCCCGCAGGTCGAGGTGACCTTCGACATCGACGCCAACGGCATCGTGCACGTGTCCGCCAAGGACAAGGGCACGGGCAAGGAGCAGTCGATGACGATCACCGGCGGCTCGTCGCTGTCGAAGGACGACATCGAGCGCATGGTGCGCGAGGCCGAGGAGAACGCTGCCGAGGACAAGAAGCGCCGTGAGGCCGCCGAGGTCCGCAACCAGGCCGAGACCCTCGCGTACTCGATCGACAAGCTGATCAAGGACAACGAGGACAAGCTCCCCGCCGACGTCAAGGAGTCGGTCCAGGCCGACGTCGACGCCCTCAAGACGGCTCTCGCCGGCGAGGACGACGACGCCGTGAAGACCGCGTTCGACAAGCTCAACGAGTCGCAGACGAAGCTGGGCGAGGCGATCTACGCGCAGTCGCAGGCGGATGCCGCTCCCGAGGGCGACGTTCCTCAGGGTGATGCATCCTCGTCCGACGAGGATGTCATCGACGCCGAGGTCGTCGACGACGAGGACGAGAAGAAGTAATCATGGCTGACAAGGACTTCGAAGAGAACAACGGAGTCGCAGGCGAGGGGTCGGATGCTCAGGCATCCGGCCCCGCGCCGCAGAATCCGGACTCCACCGAGGCCGCAGCGGCCGAGGGCTCGGACGAGACGCCGGTCGACGCGATGGATTCGGTTCCTGAGCCTGTCGAAGGGCTCACGGTCGACGACATCCTCGGCGCGACGCAGACCGGTGAGGCCGCGGCGGAGGACGCCGTGCTCGCCGACCTCGAGTCGACGCTGCTCAACGACCTCAAGCGCCTGCAGGCCGAGTACGCGAACTACCGTCGCCGCACGGAGGAGTCGCGCCAGGTCGAGATCGAGCGCGCGAAGGGCGAGGCCGTCAAGGGCCTGATCCCGGTGCTCGACGATCTCGACCGCGCCAGCCAGCACGGCGACCTCGTCGACGGCACTCCCTTCGCCGTGATCGCCGAGAAGGTGCGCGCGGTCGTGGAGCGGCTCGGCGTCGTCTCGTACGGCGAGAAGGGCGAGGAGTTCGACCCGCAGCGCCACGAGGCCATCTTCCAGCAGCCGACGCCCGGCGTCGACAAGACCACGATCCTCGAGGTCGTCGAGGTGGGATACCGCCTCGGAGACGTCGAGCTGCGTCCTGCGAAGGTCGTCGTCGCCGTCCCCGCGGAGTAGGTGATGCATGGCTAGCCAGGATTGGTTCGACAAGGACTTCTACAAGACCCTCGGGGTCTCGAAGGACGTGAGCGAGGCCGACCTCAAGAAGGCCTACCGCAAGCTCGCACGGAAGTACCACCCGGATTCAAACCAGGGTGATGCCAAGGCAGAGGCGACCTTCAAGGAGATCAGCGAGGCGTACTCGGTGCTCTCCGACGCCGAGCAGCGCAAGGAGTACGACGAGATCCGCGCCATGGGCTCGGGCGCCCGCTTCACGGCGGGCGGCTCGGGTGCCGGCGGGTTCGAAGACGTCTTCAGTCGCTTCGGCCAGGGAGGGCGCGGGCAGTCCGCCGACTTCGAGGACATCTTCGCGATGTTCAACCAGGGTCAGGGCGGAGGAGGCTTCGGCAACGGACGCTTCGGGCAGACGAGCGGCGGATTCCGCGGCTTCGGCGGCCCGCAGCGCGGTGCCGATGTCACGGCCCGCACCACCCTCGACTTCGTCACCGCCGTGCAGGGGGAGACGATCTCGCTGCAGGGTGACGACGGCAAGCCGTTCAAGGTGAAGATCCCGGCCGGGGTCGCCGACGGGCAGAAGATCCGTCTGCGCGGCCGCGGTCGGCCTTCGCCGGACGGGGGCGAGAGCGGTGACATCGTGGTGCAGATCACGGTGCGCCCGCATCCCGTCTTCACCCGTGACGGCCTCAACCTGCGCGTCGTCGTGCCGGTGACCTTCACCGAGGCGACGCTCGGCGCGACCATCGAGGTCCCCACGCTGAGCGGAGACGTCGTCAAGCTCCGGGTCGCTCCCGGCACCCCCTCCGGGCGGGTGCTGCGGGTCAAGGGTCGCGGCGTGACGACCGGCAAGGGCACCGGCGATCTGCTCGCCGAGCTGCAGGTGGCCGTGCCGACGCACCTCGACGAGGCGGCGCGCGAGGCGCTCGAGAAGTTCCAGGCTCTGGAGCCGACCGAGAACCCCCGCGCCGAGCTCATGGCGAAGGCGCGGCGATGACGTCCTTCGTCTCGGGGCGTCCTTCGTCTCGTCGCTTCGCTCCTCGCTCAGGAACCGGTTCCAGCCCGGTCCCTGAGCGAGCGGAGCGAGGCGAAGGGCGCTCAGGAACCGGAGAAGAGGCCTGCCATGGACGCTGACACCCCGGTCTTCGCGATCGCCGTCGCGGCCGAGCTCGCGGGCATGCACCCGCAGACGCTGCGCCAGTACGACCGCATCGGCCTGGTCACCCCCGGCCGCACGCGCGGCGGTTCTCGCCGGTACTCGCATCGCGACATCGAGCAGCTCCGTGAGGTCGCCCAGCTGTCGTCCGAGGGGATGAGCCTGCCGGCGATCGCCCGACTGCTCGACCTCGAGGACGAGAATCGGATGCTCCGCCGCCGCATCGCCGACCTCGAGGCCTCTCTGCGTTCCGAGCGCGAGAATCGACCCGGAGTGCGCGTGTTCGCGGCGGGTTCATCCGGTGTGGTGCCGATGCCGTCGGGACGACGTCTGCGTCGTTCGACCGAAGTGGTGCTCTGGAGCCCGCGCGACGGGCGCAACTGACCTCTCCCCACCGACCGGTGTGTATCCTGTCAACTGTTAACAGGAGGTCGGCGTGACACAGATCGTCAAGCGGGCAGAGTCGCTCGGAGCCCAGGTGGCACGCGTGCTGCGTCAGCGCATCGTGCGCGGGGACCTCGCGCCCGGCACCCGCATCACCGAGGAGGCGCTCGCCGAGGAGTTCGACGTGAGTCGCGGTCCGATCCGCGACGCCCTCACGCAGCTCAGCTTCGAGAACCTCGTCGAGGTGCAGCGCCCGCGCGGCGTGTACATCACCGGACTCACGAAAGACGACGTCGACCAGCTCTACAGCCTGCGCGGTGCCCTCGAGCAGCTCGCCCTGTCGCGGGCGATGCGCGTCGACGACGCCTCGCGATGGGCGCCGATGGCGGCGGCCGTCGGGCGCATGGGTGCCGCTGCGGATGCCGGTGATCACGCGGCTTTCGTGACCGCCGACCTCGACTTCCACTCGCAGATCTATGCGCTCGCCGACCACCCGCGGCTCGAGGGGGCGTGGAGCCAGTACCTCCCGACCTTCGCCGCGCTGCTCGAGGTCACGATCAACCACGACGAAGACCTCCACGAGTCCTCGGGCGACCACTTCACGCTCATGGACGTCATGCGCACCGGCACCCCCGCCGAGGCATCCGCTGTTCTGGCCGCCCATCTCAACGGCGCCCGCGACCGGATGCTCGCCGAGATCTCCGACCGAGTCTGACCCGCGGCATCCGCTGTTCCCGACGGGCGCCGGAGCCCGTTCCTCGCGCCCAGTGTTGACTGTTAACAGTCAACACTGTTAGCCTCACGGTGTCGACAACACGGTCGACCCACGTAGAGGAGCAAAGATGCCCCGCAAGCGCATCACCCGGGCGGCCGCCGCACTCGCCGCCCTCGCAGCCACCGCTCTCGTCGTCTCGGCCTGCACCAAGGTCGAAGAGGGCGAAGATGCCGCGTCGGCATTCCCCGAGAAGGACATCCGCCTGATCATCCAGGCCAACCCCGGCGGCGGATCCGACCTGTCGTCGCGCGCCCTCGCGACCGAGCTCGAGAAGATCCTCGGCGTCAGCGTCATCCCCGAGAACATGCCCGGTGCGGCCGGAGCCCTGGCCATGGAGTACGTCGGCTCCCAGAACGCCGACGGCTACGTCATCGGCTTCGCCCCGGTCGAGATCGCCATGCTCAACACCACGCAGGGCGCCAACGTGCTGCCGGAGGACTTCGACCTCCTCGGCCAGATCATGCTCGCTCCCGGCGTCATCACGGTCGGCGCGAACAGCGGCATCGAGACCCTCGAAGACCTCGTCGCGCAGGCGAAGTCCGGCCCCGTGACCGTCGCCAACTCCGGCGCCGGCTCGATCTGGGAGGCCGCGACCGTCGGCCTCGGCACCGCGACCGATGCCGACTTCACCCCGGTCCCGTACGACGGTGGCGCGACCGCCGTCGCCGCTGCGGCATCCGGTGAGACCGTCGCCGCCGTCTCCGGACTCGGCGAAGCGCTCGCGCAGGGCGACGCCGTGCGCATCCTCGCCGTGATGAACGACGAGCGCCACCCCGACGCCGAAGACGTCGAGACGGTCGAAGAGGCCATCGGCGACGACGTCGTGTTCGGTGGGTGGGGCGGAATCTACGCGCCGAAGGGTCTGCCCGACGACGTGAAGGAGACGCTCGAGGCCGCGGTCAAGGAGGCCGTCGAGTCCGACACCTACCAGCAGTTCCAGGCGGATGCCGGCAACCTCGTCGTCTACCGCGACTCGGCCGAGTGGACGACCTTCGTCGACGACCAGTTCACGCTGTTCCAGGACCTCCTGGGCTGAGAGCACTCCTGCGGGGCCGGCGTCCGTCGGCCCCGCAGCGCACCCCTCCAACGAAGGAGAACCCATGTCGACCCCCGACATCGCCGCCGACGCGGCATCCGAGGACGAGTACGAGGGCGCACCCGCCTCGCGGGGCCTCGAGATCGCGTTCGGGGTGGTCGCCCTCGCCTTCACCGCGGGCTACCTCTTCCTCTCCACGCAGATCCCGCTGCGCCGCGAGGCCGCTCCCGGGCAGATCGACGCCCGATTCTGGCCCCTCGTCATCGGCGTCACCGGCGTGGTCATCGCGATCGCGATCCTCGCCGTCGCCCTCACCCGGCCGGCACCCACCCGTGAAGACCTCGAGCGCATCCAGCCCGGCGGCTACCTGCGCGTCATCGCCACGCTCGTGATCACCGGCGCCTTCATCGCGCTCTGGTCGCTCGGCACGGTCATCCTGTTCGGCTACCGCATCGAGGTGTTCCCGGTCGCGGCCGCCCTGCTCATGGCCGCCCTCATGCTCCTCTACGGCCACCGCCGCTGGCTGAGCCTCGTCATCTACTCCGCCTCCGTCACGGCGTTCGTCTACGTCGTGTTCGGGATGCTCCTGAGGATTCCCCTGTGAACGCGCTCATGGAGGGGCTGAACTCGCTCCTCGACATCTCGATTCTGCTGTACATGCTGGTCGGCCTCGTGCTCGGCTTCATGGTCGGCGCCTTCCCCGGCATCACCGCGACCATGGCCGTCGCCCTCGCCGCCGGCTTCACGATGACCCTCGAGCCCGTGCAGGGCCTCGCGGTGCTGCTCACCATCTACGTCGCCGCCAACTTCGGCGACCGCGTGCCGTCGATCCTCATCAACACCCCCGGCACCCCGGCATCCATCGCCACCACCCTCGACGGGTACCCGATGGCGAAGCAGGGCAGGGCCGGACTCGCGCTCACGATCTCGGCGATCGTCTCGGCCGTCGGCATCCTCGCCTCGCTCGTGCTGTTCTCGGTGGCCGCCGTGCCGATCGCGAGCTTCGCCCGTGACTACTTCAAGTCGCCCGAGCTGTTCGCGCTCGTCGTCTTCGGCATCTCGATCATGATCGGCATCTCGTCGAAGTCGATGCTCAAGGGCATCCTCGCCGGGCTCTTCGGTCTCATGCTCGGCAGCGTCGGCACGTACGCCGCGACCGCCGACCAGCGCTTCACCTTCGGGGTGCTCGAACTCGTCGAGGGCGTCAACTTCATCGCCGTGATCATCGGCCTGTTCGGCATCGCCGAGCTGTTCGACCAGCTGCTCACGCACAAGAAGTCGCACGTGCGGCCGATCTCGAGCCTCGGCCGCTGGTGGCCGAACAGGTCCGAGCTCAAGCAGTCGGGCCGCGCCACCGCGGTCGGCGGCGCCGTCGGCCTCGGGGTCGGACTCATCCCGGCCGCGGGCGGCGACATCGCCGGCCTCATCGGATGGGAGCGGGCGCGCAAGGCGTCGAAGCACCCCGAGATGTTCGGCAAGGGGTCGATCGAGGGCGTCGCGGCATCCGACACCGCCTCCAGTGCCACGCTCGGCGGATCGCTGACCACCACGATGGCCCTCGGCATCCCCGGCGACTCCGTGATGGCCGTCATGATCGGCTCGATGATCATCTGGGGCATCACCCCCGGACCCACGCTGTTCACCAACCGCCCCGACCTCGTCGTCTCGATCGTCGGCATCATGCTCGTCGCGACCATCCTGTCGCTCGTGCTCAGCCTCATCCGCATGAAGGGAATGGTGAAGCTGCTCGACGTGCCGCAGCCGTACCTGTGGAGCGGCATCCTGATCTTCTGCATCATCGGCACCTACGCGACCTCGAACAGCCTGTCGACGGTCGTCACGATGCTCGTGTTTGGCGTCGTGGGCGTGCTGCTCAAGCGCATGCAGGTGCCGGCCGGCCCCGTCGTGCTCGGTCTGCTGCTCGGCCCGCTCGCCGAGGAGAACCTCGCCCGCACCCTCGCGATCCTCCCGACGCGCCCGTTCTTCGAGGTCGTCAGCCCGATCGCGATCGTGCTGCTCGCCCTCGCCGTGCTCTCGATCGTGATGCCCGCGATCCGTGCAGCCCGCAAGCCGCGCGCCGAGCGCAAGTCGCTCGAGGACTCGATCCTCGACGACGAGAGCCGCGAGCAGATCGAGAAGGCGCACGACGAACTCGCCGCGAACCCCGACCTGCTCACGTCGACCGTGCGCAACGTCGACACATCCCCCCGCGCGCTCCGCAAGGCGCGCAAGAACTCCAAGGAGAACGAGAAGTGACCCGCTACGACATCCTGACCGCCGTCCCCACCGCGTTCCACCGCGACGGCAGCCTCGACCTGGAGGGGTCGCGCGCGATCTTCCGCTTCGTCGGGCAGTCGGGCAACGAGGGCGCGTTCATCCTGGGCACGACGGGGGAGTTCCCCGCGGTCGACGTCGAGGAGTTCCGCTCCCTCGTCGGCGCCGCGATCGCCGAACTCGCCGACCGCATGCGCGTGATCGTGCACGTCGGCCAGCCCAGCACCTTCGAGGCCGTGCGCCTGGTCGAGATCGCCCGCGGACTCGGCGCGACCGAGTTCGCCGCCCTCACCCCGTACTACCTGAAGTCGACCGATGACGCGATCTTCGACTACTTCCAGGCGGTGTCGGATGCCGTGGGCGACGGGCGCCTGTACGTCTACATCTACCCGGCGCGCAGCGGCAACACCGTCTCGCCCGAGCTGCTCGTGCGCCTCGCGGGGCTGCCGAACGTCGTCGGCGCGAAGCTCAGCGAGCTGTCACTCGACGAGATCGCCGCGTACCGCGCGGTCGTGCCCGCCGATTTCGACCTGTACACGGGAGCCGACCGCGACCTGATCGCCGCCGTCGGTGCCGGCGCGCAGGGCGTCGTCTCGGGCGTCTCGTCGGTCACGCCGAAGCCGTTCCGGGCGCTCGCGGACGCCGGGCGCTCGGGCGATGCGGGAGCGATCGCCGCCGCCCAGACCGCCGTCGACGACGTCGTGTCCCTGATCGGCGGAGACATGGCGCGCATGAAGGAGGCGTACCGCGTGCTCGACGTGGTCGACGCGTACTGCCGCATGGCGATCGCGGAGCCGACCGAGGCCGAGCGCACCGCCGTCGCCGAGGTGGTCGCCGCGCACCGCTGAGTATCTCGTGTGGGGGCGCTTCGACAGGCTCAGTGACCCAGCCGTATGGGTCCCTGAGCCTTGCCTGCGGGCCCCGCCCACAGGAAACCGAAAGGTGGCCTTCCTAGCGTCGAAGACGGGTTCCCCCGCCCGCTCCGCGCCTGGCGCGCGGTGTCCTGCCACGAAGGAAGGCCTCCTCATGACGAACACCACCGCCCACACCTCCGCCGCGACCGCGTGGGGGCTCCTCGTCCTCCGCGTCGTCGTCGGCGGCATCTTCTTCGCCCACGGCGCGCAGAAGATCTTCGAGTACACGCTCGCCGGAACCACGCAGAGCTTCGCCGGGATGGGCGTGCCGCTGCCCGAGATCGCTGCCCCCTTCGTCGCCTTCCTCGAGCTGATCGGCGGGGCGATGCTGGTGCTCGGCCTCTTCTCGCGCCTCGCCGGCATCCTTCTGGCTGTCGACATGGTGGTGGCGCTCGTGCTGGTGCACCTGCCCGCGGGCTTCTGGGTCGGCGAGGGTGGCTACGAGTTCGTCGCCCTGCTCGGCGCCTCCGCGCTGGCGATCGCCTTCACGGGTGCCGGACGCTTCTCGGTCGACCGTGGCGTGCTCCGCGGGCGCGCCCCGGCCTGGCTCGCCTGACCTCAGGAGACGGAACGACGGATGCCGCGGGGCTCAGCCCCCGCGGCATCCGTCGTTTTCCGGAGATCTTTGCACGCGCGAGGTTGCGTAACCATTTGGTGCTTGACAGGGAGAAGACTACGAAGTTATCTTTATGAAACCGATTTCACGCATCCCGAGCGAGGAGTCGGCTGCACCGTCGCAGAGAACTTGCTGGCCAAAGGAGTGAACAGTGAAGTCGAACCCCCTACACCCGTCCCGCAACGCACGCGCGCTGCGGATCACCGGCCTCGCCGCCGTCGCCGCCATCGCCCTCGCGGGCTGCGCATCGGGCGGAGAGAGCGATGCCGGAAGCGCCGGAGGAGAGCTGACGTTCTCGAACTGGCAGTTCCTCGAAGATGGCAAGGGTCCCATCATCTGGGACGCCGTCAAGGGATACACCGGACCGAACGACGACATCGAGCTCACCAAGGTCGAGATCCCGTTCGCGAACTACGCCGACAAGCTCAGCACCGAGCTCGGTGCCGGTGGCGGCCCCGACGTCATGGTGCTGCAGGACAGCCAGTTCGCCTCGCTGGTGGATGCCGGCGTGCTCGAGCCCCTCGACGACATCGCCGACGAGCTCGGCGACGACCTCAACAACACCAACGAGGCGGGCGTGTTCGACGGCGGGCAGTACGGCTTCAACTGGGAGCGCCCGACCTACAGCACCGTCATCTACAACAAGGACATCTTCGCGCAGCTCGGACTCGAGGTGCCGACCACGTTCGACGAGTTCCTCACCACCGCGCAGACCATCAAGGACGAGCTGGGCATCGCCGGCTGGGCGGGTCGTCACCAGACCGCCGAGATCGACGGCTGGACCCTCGAGATGGCCAACTGGATCTACGGGTTCGGCGGCGAGCTGAGCGACGGCGATGCACTCACGATCGACCGCGCCGAGAACGTCGAGGCCGTCGAGGCGTTCCTCGAGACCTTCGCCTCGGGCGTCGCGCCCATCGGCGACGACGCGTCGACGTTCCGCGCGAAGTTCGGCCAGGGCCAGGTCGGGATGCTGTTCGAGAACTCGGGCGTCGCGACCACCATCACGAGCAACCCCGACAACGCCGTGAACGGTCAGAACATGGGCGCGGCCCCGCTGCCGCTGGCGAACCCCGGCTCGAACTCGCAGCTGATCATCGCCGTCAACGCGAACAGCGACAACAAGGAGGCCGCGAAGGACTTCGTGCGCTGGGTGCTCGGCGAGGAGGGGCAGACCGCGATCCGTGCGGGCCTCGGCGCCTCGGCCATGGCGACCGACGTCGAGCCGGATGCCGCGTTCCTCGAGGCGAACCCCTGGGCGACGCAGTTCCTCGAGGCCGCCAAGACCTCGAAGTCGACGCTCGTCGAGGGCTTCGAGACCGAGAGCAAGGTCATCTGGCGCGAGGTGCTCACGGCGGTCGAGGACCTGCGGGTCAACGGCGGCGACGTGAAGGCCAAGCTCGCCGAGGTGCAGGAGACCCTCGAAGCCGAACTCGGCTGAGCACTCCGAGGGGCGGGCGGTTCTTCCCCCGGCCGCCCGCCCCTCGGCCACTCCTGCGACACGCGAAAGGACACCCGGCCATGGCCACCCCCACGCTCGAGGCGCCGCAGACCGCGCCCCCTGCCTTGCCGCCGAGGCGTCGCCGCGACAGCGGTGCGATCTCACGCTTCATCGAGCGCAACGGCGCCTACCTCTTCCTCTTCCCGGCGATCGCCTACCTGGCGATCTTCACGGTCTTCCCCCTGATCCGCGGCGTGCTGCTGTCGTTCACGGCCACCAAGCTCGTGAACCCCTCGGGTGGGCGCCCGGTCGGTCTCGAGAACTACGACTACCTGCTCTCGAGCGACAAGTTCTGGACCTCGGTCGCCACGACCCTCCTCTACACGCTCTTCACCGTCGTGTTCTCGGTGGCTATCGGCACCGCCGGCGCCCTGCTGCTCAACACCGCGTTCAAGGGCCGGGGCATCATCCGCGCGATCGCGACGATCCCGTGGGCCGTGCCCACCGTCGCCGCCGCCCTCATCTTCGTGTGGATCTACAACAACGAGCAGGGCATCCTGAACCGCACCACCAGCGCACTGGGGCTCGGAGAGCACGGCTGGCTCGTCGATCCGCAGTACGGGCTCTTCGCCGTCACGCTCGCGACGGTCTGGAAGCTCACCCCGCTCGTCATGCTCGTGATGCTCAGCGCCCTGCAGAGCGTGCCGCACGAGCTGCGCGAGGCGACCTGGGTCGACGGCGCGACGCGCTTCCAGTCGTTCCGCGCCGTCACCCTCCCGCACATCATGCCGACCATCCGCGTCATCACGCTGCTCATGACGATCTGGTCGATCCGGCGCTTCGAGATCATCTTCCTCATCACCGGCGGCGGACCGCTCGACGTCACCAACACGCTCGTGGTGAACGTCTACCGCACCGCCTTCCAGGACCAGAACCTCGGGCGGGCCGCCGCGATCGGCGCCCTCGGCCTCGTGCTCTCGCTGCTGGTCACGGTCGTCTACTTCATCGTCGAGCAGATCCAGGAACGTCAGGAGAGCCAGCGATGACCACCGTGCGCATTCCCACCGACCTCCCGCGCCGCCGCGGCGTCGCCGCCAAGTTCGGCAGCCTCGGCAAGGCCGCGCTGATCACCCTGCTCGTCGTGTTCGCCGGCTTCCCCGTCTACTGGATGCTGTCGACCTCGCTCGGCACGGAGGCCTCACTGTACGGCGGATCGCAGCCGCTCGTGCCCGAGGTGCAGAACATCGGGCAGTGGGGCGGGTTCCTCGCCGACATCCCGATCTTCCGCTGGCTCGGCAACTCCTTCGTGATCGCCGCGGGCACCACGATCCTCAGCCTGGTGCTGGCGACCATGGCCGCCTACGCGCTCAGCCGCTACAAGTTCCACGGCCGCGGTGTCGCCGGGTTCATCTTCTTCAGCACCCAGATGCTGCCCGAAGCACTGATCATCGTGCCGCTGTACGCGATCTTCGCCGGGGCCGGGCTGCTCAACAGCCATTGGGGCCTCGTGCTCGCCGACACCGCGTTCGTGATGCCGGTGGCGATGTTCATCATCAAGAGCGGCATCGACAAGATCCCCTACGAGATCGAGGAGTCGGCGCGCATCGACGGATGCTCCCGCCTGCGCATCCTCACCACCATCGTGCTGCCACTGGTCATGCCGAGCATCGCGGCCGCCTCGGTCATCGCGTTCTTCGACGGCTGGAACGAGTTCATGTTCGCGAACACGTTCATCTCGTCGAGCGATCTGTGGCCGGCATCCGTGGGTCTGTCGTCGTTCCTCGGCCAGTTCTACACGCCGATGAACGTCGTGATGTTCTGCGCCCTGCTGTTCGCCCTGCCCGCCATCATCTTCTTCCTGTGGGCGCAGCGCGGCATCGTGTCGGGGCTGACCGCCGGATCCGTCAAGGGCTGAGCGCCCTGCAACCTGGAGTATCGAAAGACATGTCTGAAGGATTCGACCCGCTGTTCTCCGTGCGCGACAAGGTGGTGGTCGTCACCGGCGGCTTCGGCCAGATCGGCGCCGAGTTCGTGCGCGAACTGCACGGGCGCGGTGCCCGCGTCGCCGTCACCTCGCGCCGCGAGGTGGCCGACCCGTCGGCGGAGCTCGGCATCGCCGACCCCGACGGACGGCTGCTCGCGGTCGCGATGGACATCACCGACCAGCAGAGCGTGGATGCCGGATTCGACCGGGTGCTGGAGACCTGGGGCGTGCCGACCGTCGTGGTCAACAACGCGGGCCTCGACACCCAGCCCAGCGCGCCGCCCGAGGTCTCGGGCCCGTTCGAGCAGTTCCCCGCCGAGGTGTTCCGCGAGGTGGTCGACACGAACCTCGTCGGCACCTTCCTCGTCACCCAGGCGGCCGGTCGTCGGATGCGCGACGCCGGACTCGGCGGCTCGATCGTCAACGTCGGATCGATCTACGGCATGGTCTCGCCGGTGCAGGACATCTACGCCTACAAGGCCGAGCAGACCGGCATCCCGTTCATCAAGCCGGTCGCGTACTCGGCCGCGAAGTCGGGCCTCTACAACCTCACCCGCTACTGCGCGACGTACTGGGGGCGCGCCGGCATCCGCGTCAACACGCTCACGCCCTCGGGTGTGCGCCGCGACACGCAGGACGCGACCTTCCAGGCCAACTACACCGCGCGCATGCCGATCGGACGGATGGCCGAGGCGAACGAGTTCAACGGCGCCCTGGTCTTCCTCGCCTCCGACGCTTCGACCTACATGACCGGCTCGAACGTCGTCGTCGACGGAGGGTGGACGGCGTGGTGAACGACCTGCTGGGCACGCGGCTCTTCATGGCCGCCGTCACCCCGATGCGCTCCGACGAGAGCGTCGACCATCAGGCGCTCGCCGCGATGCTCGACGGCGACATCCGCCGGGGCGTCGAGGGCGTCTACGTGTGCGGCTCGTCGGGGGAGGGCGTGCTGCTCTCGGAGGCCGAGCGCATCGCGGTGGCCGAGACCGCCGTCGCCGCCGCCGCGGGTCGCGTGCCCGTCGTCTCGCACGTGGGTGCGATGTCGACCGGTGAGGCGGTGCGCATCGCGCAGGCCGCGAAGGATGCCGGGGTCGGCGCGATCTCGATGATCCCGCCGCTCTACTACGGCTACTCCACCGACGACGTCGTGAGGCACTTCCGCACCGTGATCGACGCCGTCGACCTGCCGTTCGTGCTCTACAACATCCCGCAGTTCACCGGCCGCGACATCTCGGAGGGCGGCTTCGACGAACTGCTCGCCCTGCCGCAGGTGATCGGCGTCAAGCACACCTCGCGCAACCTCTACGGCGCCGAGCGCATCCTGCACCGCTACCCGCACCAGACGCTCATCAACGGGTTCGACGAGTTCTACCTGCCGGCGCTGTCGATCGGTGCGCGAGGAGCGATCGGCACCACCGTCGCGCTGCAGATCGAGCTCTTCCTGTCGCTGCGCCGCCGGTTCGAGGCGGGCGACCTCGCCGGGGCGCGCGCCGTGCAGGTGCGCATCAACGACACGGTCGAGGCGATGGTCGAGGTCGGCGTCTTCGGCGCCGCGAAGTACCTCGGCGGCAAGGCATCCGCTCTGTCGCTCGGTGACTGCCGTTCGCCGCTGCCGCCCCTCGACGACGCCGCGCGCGCCCGACTCGACGAGGTGCACGCCCGCCTCCAGCACCACATCGCGACGACCGCCGCCGAGGACGCCGCCTGACCCCGCGCGCGTGCATCGACCGGTGCGAAATGACGGTTCTCGCGGGCCATAGTCGACGTTTCACATCGATCGATGCACCGGCGGGGCGGATAGGGTGAAGCATCCGGGCAGCAGAGGGCGGGATATGACCACGATCTACGACGTCGCGTCGCGCGCCGGAGTGTCACCGGCGACCGTCTCGCGCGTGTTCAACGGCACGAAGGTCTCGCCCGAGAAGGTCGAGGCCGTGCGCCGTGCGGCCGCCGATCTCGACTTCACGCCCAACCGTGCCGCCCGCAGCCTGCGCACGCAGACGTCAGAGGTGATCGCGCTCGTCATCCCCGACATCGAGAACCCGTACTTCACCGAGATGGCCCGCGGTGTCGAAGACGTCGCGAGCGAGGCGGGGTACTCGGTCGTGCTCTGCAACTCCGATTCGCAGCCCGACAAGGAGTCGACCTACCTGCAGATCGCCATCGCCGAGCACATGTCGGGCGTCATCATCGCCGCGGCATCCGACGCGACGAACCTCGACAGCATCCTCGCGACCGGTCGCCCCGTTGTCGCGGTCGACCGCGCCACGCGCTACGACCTCGACGGCGTCGTGATGGCGAACCGCGAGGCGGGCATCGCGGCGACCGAGTCGCTGATCGCCGCCGGCTACCGCCGCATCGCCTACATCGGCGGGCCGGAAGACATCGACACCGCCGCCGATCGTGCCGCCGGGTGGCGGCAGGCGCTGACGGATGCCGAGCGCGAAGCCGACATCGCGGCACTGCAGCGGTTCGCGACGTTCCGGGTCGACGGGGCGCGGGCGGCGATGGAGGAGCTGTTGGCGCTCCCCGAACCACCGGATGCCGTCGTCGCCGGTAACAACCTCATCGGCGTGGGGGCGATCCAGGTGCTCACCGAACGCGGGCTGACCCCGCCGCAGATCGGCGTCGCGGTCGTCGGATCGCTCCCGTTCACGACGCTGTCGCCGACGGCCGTGAGCCTCGTGCGTCTGCCGGCGCGGCACATGGGCGTGACGGCCGCCCGCATGCTGCTCGAGCGCATCGCCGGCGACGCGCAGCCCGCCCGCACGGTCGTACTGCGCGGCGAGACCCAGCGCGCGAGCTCGACCCGCTAGTCGCCGGCCCTGCAACTGGGTCCCTGAGCTTGTCGAAGGGTCCCGCCCGGGGATGCTTCGACAGGCTCAGCACCCCAGGGCTGGTGTCTCGGCTGAGGCTGACTACGCAACCACAGATTCCACTTGCGAGCTGAAATCGATTTCACATATCCTGAAACCGAGCGTGATCAAGGAGGACCACCATGCGATGCACCCTCGGGGTCGACGTCGGCACATCCAGCACCAAGGGCGTGCTCACGGCATCCGACGGCACGATCCTCGCCACCGCCACCCGCGCGCACGACGTCTCGCGTCCGCGCACCGGCTGGGTCGAGATGGATGCCGCGATCTGGTGGGACGAGTTCGCCTCGATCGCGCGCGAACTGATCGCCGCCCACCCGGATGCCGAGATCTCCGCCGTCGGCGTCAGCGGCATGGGCCCGTGCATCCTGCTCGCCGACGAGAACGACGAGCCCGTGCGCCCCGCCATCCTCTACGGCGTCGACACCCGCGCGACCGCGCAGATCGAGCGCATCACCTCCGACCTCGGGATCGACGAGATCACCCGCGTCGGCGGTTCGGTGCTCACCTCGCAGGCGGGCGGCCCGAAGATCGCGTGGATCGCCGAGGAGGAGCCGGATGCCTGGGCGCGCGCCCGTCGCCTCTTCATGCCGGCGTCGTGGCTCGCCCGCAAGCTCACGGGCGCCTACGTGCTCGACCACCAGTCGGCCAGCCAGGTCTCGCCGCTCTACGACATCGAGAACGAGCGCTGGCACGCTCCGTTCTGGGGCCGCTACGCGACCGCGATCGTGCAGCCGCGCCTCGCCTGGGCGGGCGACATCGCGGGAACGGTGACGGCGCAGGCATCCGAGATCACCGGTATCCCGGCCGGCACCCCCGTCATCACCGGCACGATCGACGCCTGGACCGAGGCCGTCAGCGTCGGCGCGCACGAGGTCGGCGACCTCATGCTCATGTACGGCACGACGATGTTCCTCGTCGCGACGGGTGAGGAGACCCTCCGCACCCCGTCGATGTGGACCACCGCCGGTGCCTTCCCCGGCACCCGCAATCTCGCGGGCGGCCTCTCGACCTCGGGCGCGCTGACCGCCTGGCTCGCAGACCTGACGGATGCCGACTACCCGCAGCTCCTCGCCGAGGCCGAGGCATCCGGGGCCGGCGCCCGCGGCCTGCTCGTGCTCCCGTACTTCGCGGGGGAGCGCACCCCGATCCAGGACCCCGACGCCCGCGGCGTGATCGCCGGCCTCACCCTCGAGCACACCCGCGGCGACCTGTACCGCGCGGCCCTCGAGGCGACCGCGCTCGGCGTGCGCCATAACGTCGAGACCATGCGCGCGGCCGGCGCCGACATCCGCCGCATCGTCGCGGTCGGCGGCGGCACGCAGGGGCGGCTCTGGCTGCAGGTCGTCTCCGACGTCACCGGTCTCGTGCAGGAGGTTCCGGCGACCACGATCGGTGCGAGCTACGGCGCCGCCTTCCTCGCCGCGGTGGCCACGGCCGACGAGCCGCCGCTGATCACCGACTGGAACCCGGTGACCGACACGATCACCCCGAACGCCGATCTGCGCACGACCTACGACACCCTCTTCGACCGGTACGTGCGCCTGTATTCGGCGACGGCCGACGTCGTCCACGAACTCGCCGCCGACCAGCGCGGCGCCACCCGCTCCACGACCACCGCATCCACCCCCGCATCGGAGGAATCATGACCTACACCCTGCCGACCCCGGCATCCCACCCGGCATCCGCCCCGAAGACCGCGTACCTGATCGCCTCGGGCGACCTGCGCGAAGCCGCCAACACCGGCGGCTGGCCCGTGCAGGTCGAGCTCGAGGCGGGCGTCACCGGCGTCTTCAACGACCTCGGCTGGACCGTCATCCGCGCCAACGACGTCGACCCCGCCACCGGCCACGGTTTCATCTCGAGCCAGCGCATGGGCCTCGAGGTCTTCAAGAACATCCCGACGGATGCTCCGCTCATCGTCGCCGAGGCCGTCTGGCAGTACTCGCACCACGTGCTCGCCGGGCTCCGCACGCACCAGGGGCCGATCCTCACGGTCGCGAACTTCGCGGGCGACTGGCCCGGACTGGTCGGTCTGCTCGGGCTGAACGCCGGACTCACCAAGATGGACAAGCCCTACGCCTCGATCTGGTCGGTCGACTTCACCGACGAGTGGTTCAAGAACGGCATCAAGGAGTGGACCGAGACTGGCGCCATCACCCACGACGCCTCGCACGTGCGCCCGCTGCTCGAGCTGCCCGACAGCCCCGAGAAGCAGCTGGGCGAGGCGCTCGCCGCAGAGCTGCTCGCCGAGAAGGCCATCATCGGCGTCTTCGACGAGGGCTGCATGGGCATGTACAACGCCATCTTCGACGACGAGCTGCTCAACCAGACCGGCATCTACAAGGAGCGCCTGTCGCAGTCGGCGCTCTACGCCGAGATGCTCGAGGTCACCGACGACGAGGCGAACGCCGCCTACGACTGGCTGATCGATGCGGGCATGACCTTCGTCTACGGCGAGGATGCCGCCACCGAGCTCACCCGCGAGCAGGTGCAGTGGCAGCTCAAGATGTACATCGCCGCGCTGCGCATCGCCGACGATTTCGGGCTCGACGCGGTCGGCATCCAGTACCAGCAAGGACTGAAGGACCTGGTTCCGGCGTCCGACCTCGCCGAAGGCATCCTGAACTCCACCGAGCGCCCGCCGGTCACCTCGCGCGATGGCTCGCGCGTGCTGCACGAGGGCCGCGCGTTCCCGCACTTCAACGAGGCCGACGAGGGCGTCGCGGTCGACGCGCTCGTCACCGACCGGGTGTGGCGCGCGATGGGCCTCGTGCCCGACAACACCCTGCACGACGTGCGCTGGGGCGAGGACTACGACGGCCAGTTCGTGTGGGTCTACGAGATCTCGGGCTCGGTCCCCGCCTCGCACCTCGGCGGATGGCAGAACGCCGAGGGCTGGCGCCAGGGCCACGTGTTCTTCCCGGCCGGCGGCGCCACGATCAACGGCGTCTCGAAGCCCGGTGAGCTCGTTCTCTCGCGCGTGTTCATCGCCGACGGCATCCTGCAGGCCGACATCTTCCGGGCATCCGTCGTCGAGCTGCCCGCCGAAGAGACGCAGCGCCGCAAGGACGCCACGAACCCGGAGTGGCCGATCGCCCACGTCGTGCTGCACGGCGTCTCGCGCGACCAGTTCATGGCCCGCCACAAGGCCAACCACGCCCAGACGGTCTACGCGCCCGACGCCGAGACCGCCGACAAGGCGCTCGTCGCCAAGGCCGCGATGTTCGCCGGCATGGGCATCAAGGTCAACCTCGTCGGAGACGTCGCGGTCTGATCCCCGGCCCTTCGTCTCGTCGCTTCGCTCCTCGCTCAGGAACCGGTCTTCTCCGTCGGTTCCTGAGCGGGCGAAGCGAGACGACGGGCGCTCAGACCTCCGTGTTGCGCGACACGTACGCCGTGCGCTCCACCACCGGCCGCACCAGCTCGGTGATGCCGCGCCGTTCCAGAAGCGCCGCGTCGTCGGCATCCTTCGACGTCACGAACGCGGGGTCGGCGCCGGACTCGCAGGCATCGACCCAGGCCTGGAAGATCGAGCCGCCCGGACTCATCGCCCCGCGGCTGATCGGCGTCTCGTCCTCGTCGACCTCGACCACGATGCCGAGCGTGCGCTTCGGCGCCGGGCGGCGTTCGCGCAGCTCGGGGATGAGCTCGGCGAAGCGGCGGCCGATCGGCTTGGCGGTGCCCGTCTGGTCGACGAGGCCGAGCGTGTACTCGAGGTCGGGGAAGTCGGCGAGGTCGCGGCTCACGTCGTGCGAGCACCACCACGTCACGCCCCACAGGTCGTCGGTGCGAGCGACCGAGCGCAGCGTCGCCTCGAGGAAGTCGGGGGTCTGCTCGGGGGTGAGGCAGTTCGACGGCGCCCCGACCTCCTGCAGCCAGATCGGCTTGTGCGGGTCGGTCGCGAACGCGCGCGCGAGCTCGATCATGTACTCGGCATGACGATCGGATGCCGTCGACCGCCCGCCGTACTTCTGCGCGGTGCCGTTGAAGATCCACGAGTGCACGGTGGTCATCGCGCCGAGCCGTGAGGCCAGTGCCGGGGTGAAGCCGTGCCCGTCCATGTACCAGGCGGCGTCGTACTCGCTGTGCACGTGGCGCTGCGCGGGCGCGGATGCCTCGGCTGCATCGAGCAGCGTCGTGATCCAGTTCGCGGCCTCGGCCTCGGTGACCGGCCAGGGCGAGGGATGCGTCTGCGCCGAGAACTGGTTCGTCTCGTTGCCGAGCGTGAAGCCCAGGAAGTTCCGGGCATCCGTCAGTCGCTCGCCCAGGCGTGCGACGAGCTCGGCCTGGCCGCTGAGCGCCTCGGGGTGCGTGAACATGTTCTTGTCGTGCCAGGTGAACAGCCACGACGGGATGAAGTCGAAGCTCGACAGGTGCCCCTGGATCACGTCGACGCTCGCATCGAGTCCGAACTCCGCGGCGACGTCGACCACGGCGCGCACATCGTCGACGGCTTCTTCACGGATGAGCGTTCGGTTGGGCTGCAGCACCGTCCACAGCGGGAAGATGCGCAGGTGGTCGAGGCCGAGATCGGCGAGGGCGGCGAAATCGCGGCGCACCTCGTCGAGGTCGAGCGACATCCACGCGTGCATCCACTTCGATCGCGGCGTGTAGTTGGCGCCGAAGCGCAGGGGGTCGGCGGGGGAGAGGGCGACGTTGTCCATCCGGCCAGCCTAGCCACGGCATCCGCACGATCGCCGACCCCGGTGACGTGCGGTCAGTGAGGAACGCCCGGGGCTACCGCGCGCCGGAGAACGCCGCGAAGTCGGCGTACGACACGTCGGCGTAGGCGCGTGCCCAGTCGAGGATCGCCTCGCCGACCACGCGTCCGCCGCCGATGTAGCCGGCGACCTCGGTGGCGGTGACGCACTGGCTGTGCGCGCGGGCGATCACGGCGGCGCAGGCCTGCGCGTAGGTGACGAAGGGGCCGTCGTCGAGCTCCTCGACCTCGACCCCGCCCTTCATGTCGTGGAACTGCCGCACGTAGTAGTCGGCTGCCGGTCCCCGCAGGTGGCCGAGGAACGGGTCCGACACGGCCTGGAGGATCCGCTGCATCGCGACGACCCGTGCTCCCTCGCCGTGCTCGTCGATGATGTGCTGGAGCCCCGCGGGTTGATCCACCCGTCCGTACTCGACGAGCACGCTCTGTGAGGCCTGCTTCGGCTGCATCAGCAGGGTGCCGCCGGTGCCGTCCTGGAACAGCACCAGGTAGCAGCGCGTACCGACGCTCCCGACCCCCACGACTCGGCGGGCGACGTCGCTGACGTCGAAGTGCTCGAACAGCAGCGCGATGTCGGCGCTGGCGTTGCGGCGGTACTGCATGACGAGCTCGTGCACGATCGCGAGCACCTCGGGGCCGACCGGGCTCGTGGTGGGCTCCTGGTGCACGAAGCGGCGGCGGCCCGCGGCATCCGTCTCGGTCAACCGGCGCACGGCGCGCTCGCCGGTGCGGCGCTGGGCCTGCCGCACGGCCCCGCGGATCGCCTTGCGCGCGGCCGGATCGAGCAGCCCGCGCGAGGATTCGACGTCGAAGTGCGTGAAGTAGCGCGCGGTCGGGGTGAGCCGGGTCGCCCGACGGATGCCGCGGACGTACGACGCGACGGCCGCCCGCACCGCCTCGTCGATGACCTCGTCGCTGCGTCCCGTGGCCCGTCCGCCGACGACGATGCTCGCCGCGAGCCGCTTGACGTCCCATTCCCAGGGCGCCCACGCGGCCTCGTCGAAGTCGTTGAGGTCGAACATCAGGCTGCGCTCGGCCGAGGCGTAGAACCCGAAGTTCGACACGTGGGCATCGCCGCAGGACGCGACGAGGATGCCGGAGTGCGGGGCATCCGCGAGGTCCGCCGCCATGAGCGCCGCCGTGCCGCGGTAGAACGCGAAAGGGCTCGCCGCCATGCGTTCGGTGCGCAGCGGCACCAGTTCGGGGATACGGCTGCGGTTCTGGCGATCGAGGATGCCGAGGGGATCGCGGGGTGTCGTGGCGAGCGCGGCGAGGGCGCGGCGCGGGGTGCGCTTGCGTGAGGCGACGCCCCGGTCGCGCAGTGCATCGCGCGTGATCGGGGGCGTCCAATCCGGGGTCATGGGGTCATTGTGGCAGTCCGGCGGTGCGTACGCGTGAGAGATTTGAGGGATGATCCGTGCCGCCGACCTCCGAGGGGCGGATGCCGTCGCCGTCGGGCGCCTCGTCGAGGACTACCTCCGTCAGACCGAGAGCGAGAAGGTCGCCCACGGTGCGGCGCCGGCCCCGGCATCCGATGCCCTGCCCGACGCCTACCGCCGCGAGGTCGACGACCCGGCGGATGCCTACGGCGACTGCCGCGTGTTCGTCGCCGAGCTCGACGGCGAGGTGGTCGGGGTGGTGGTGCTGCGACCCGATGCCGAGGGCGTCGAGATCAAGCGGCTCTGGGCGTCGCCCGAGGTGCGGGGCCGGGGTGTGGGATCGGGGCTGCTCGACGCGGCGATCGCGGCCGGCTCCGGCGACGTGCGCCTGTCGGTCTGGGACTGGCGGGGCGACGTCATCCGCCTTTACGAGTCGCGCGGGTTCGTGCGCGTGCCCTCGTGGGACGCTCGTCCGGCCCTCGTCTGCATGCGCTTCTCTCCTCGTGAGGGGTCGTGACACGCCGCACCGGAACCTCGACGCGCGGCGTGTGCTGACCCCTCGCGGCACGGGAATCGGGCTTTCGGGCCCGCCGCTGCGGTGGCACGATGGCGCCATGGCCACCGTCGACGATGTCCGCGCGATCGCGCTCGCACTCCCCGGCGCGCTGGAGAGAGTGGGCGGGCATACCGGCGAGCCCGCGTGGCGCGTGTCGTCCGGCCAGTTCGCGTGGATGCGCGGTCCCCGCGCCACCGATCTCGCCCAGCTCGCCGCCCTCGACCGCGCCTGGCCCGACGGCGACGTGCTCGGGGTGCGCGTCGACGGCCTCGACGAGAAGGAGGCGTTGCTCGCGGCCGAGCCCATGGCGCTCTTCACCATCCCGCACTTCGACGGCTATCCCGCCGTGCTCGTGCGCCTCGACAGGATCGACGGTGAGCGTCTGGCCGAACTGATCGCGGATGCCTGGCTCACCCGCGCGCCCGCCCGCATCGCCCGCGCGTGGCTGGCCGAGCGCGGCCTGGAGGCCTGACGCGGCGAGGCACCACTTTCGCCGCGGGACACCACGGGAGACGTGATGTCTCGCGACCGAAGTGGTGTCTCGGCGAGGAGGCGACCAGCTCGCGTCAGGCAGGCGGCAACCGCAGCACGTCGGGGGACTCGCCGCCGGTGAGGTCGTCGGCGATGCGGATGCTGCGCGCCAGATCGTCGAGTGCACCGTCGAGGGTGCCGAAGCGCTCGCGCTCGCTGCAGATCGCGGTGAGGGTGACGAGGTGCGTCCCCGTATCCCATGTGTAGGTCGTGAACGGCGGGGCGCTCGGCGACGGCGGCATCGCGACGACGAGCTTCTCGCCCGCGCCGAGGGCCGTGCGGAACGAGACCGTGTCGTCGTACTCCATCGGCATCGACGCCCGCGCGATGCGCACCTCGGGGGTGAGTTCCTGCGTCGTCGCCATCGCGACGACCAGCTCGGGGTCGGCCTTCCACGTCCACACCAGCACGCGCCCGTCGGCGCGCTTCATGAGCATGGGGGCGGCCTGGCTCATCATCCACGCGCCGAGGCGCGACCCCGGACGCTCGGTCGCGCCGAGGGCCGCGTTCGCCTGGCCCAGCAGCATCCGGATGGCCGCCTTGCGGTGGCGTCGGCCCTTCCAGCCCAGCGAGTCGGTCACGGGGATCCACAGCGAGGGGTCGGCATCCGCAGTCAGGCGCATGTCTCCACGGTAGACGGTGTTGCCGGGAGGATGCCGGTGGGCCTCGAAGCCCCGCCCAGGGGCCTCGGGTAGAGTTGCCAGCGCCCTCCGGGGCACCCCTGGCCGCGAACCGTAAGGCAGCATGTCTGTTTCTCCCACCGACCCGACCAGCGCACCCGACACCGGGGAGCGACCGCTGCGCATCCTGATCGGCGCCGACACGTTCGCGCCCGACATCAACGGCGCCGCCCGCTTCGCCGAGCGTCTGGCCGCCGGTCTCGTGCAGCGCGGCCACGACGTGCACGTCTCGGCTCCGAACCAGGCGTACCGCCGCTCGAAGCCGCACATCGAGATCATCGAGGGCGAGCGCATGACCCTGCACCGGCTGCCGTCGGTGCGCTGGGCGCCGCACGACTGGCTGCGCTTCGTGTGGCCGTGGCGTTCGAAGCACTGGGCGCGCACCGTGCTCGACCGGGTCAACCCCGATGTCGTGCACATCCAGTCGCACATCGTGATCGGTCGTGGCCTCGCCCGCATCGCGCGCCAGCGCGGCATCCCCGTGATCGCCACGAACCACGTCATGGCCGAGAACATCCTCGAGCACACGACGATGCCGGATGCCGTCAACCGCTTCATCACGAAGCACGCGTGGGCCGACGCCAAGCGCACCTTCGACATGACGCGGGCGGTCACCACGCCCACCCGCCGGGCCGCCGACTTCCTCGAGAGCACGGTCGCGGTGCAGAACGTGATCCCGGTGAGCTGCGGCATCGATCGCTCGCAGTACACCCCGGTGATCGCCCCGCGCGAGAAGAACCGGATCGTGTTCGTCGGGCGTCTCACTGCCGAGAAGCAGATCGACGTCATCCTGCAGGCCATGACCAAGCTCGACCCGGCGCTCGACACCACCTTCGACATCGTCGGCGGAGGCGACCAGCGCAAGCAGCTCGAGAACCTCGCGAACCAGCTCGGCCTCGGCGACCGGGTCACCTTCCACGGCCGCACCTCCGACGACGAGCTGCGGATGCTGCTCTCGCGGGCGAGCCTGTTCGTGATCGCCTCGATCGCCGAACTGCAGTCGATCGCGACGATGGAGGCCATGGCCTCGGCGCTGCCGATCGTCGCTGCGGATGCCGTCGCCCTGCCGCACCTCGTGCACCACGGCGAGAACGGCTACCTGTTCGAGCCCGGCGACGCCGACGCGCTCGCCGCGCGCCTGACCGACGTGCTGACCGCCGAGCCGGCCGAGTACGCGCGCATGCAGCAGGCGTCGCTCGACGGCGTCGCGATCCACGACATCAATCGCACCCTCGACACCTTCGAGGCGCTGTACCGCGACGCCCCTCTGCCCGAGTGACGCGCATGCACGTCGTGTTCTTCGGCGACCAGCACCTCGACTCGCTCGGTGGGGCGCAGGTCTCGATGCGACTGCAGCGGGAGTTCCTCGAACGAGCCGGGCACACGGTCACCGTCGTCGCGCCGCGCATGCACGGGGCGCGGGCGGCGGCCGGGGCGACGGATGCCGCGTACCTCGACCTGCCCTCGATGCCGATCACGCTCGACCGCGAGTACTCGATGACCTGGCCGGGGCGTGCGACCGACCGCTTCCTCGACCGTGCCATGACCACGCGTCCGCCCGTCGATCTCGTGCACGTGCAGGCCGATTTCTGGGGCGCGTTCATCGGTCACCGCTATGCGCAGCGCCACGGCATCCCGGTCGTGCACACGATGCACAATCGCGTCGATGTCGGGATCGCCGCCGTCACCCCGTTGCACCGCCCGGTGCTCGGGGCATTGAACCTGTGGCGCCGCGCGGCGCTGCGCGGGATCGGTCGGCCGGTCGGCGGCGGCGACGGCTGGGCGTTCCTGCGCGGGCTCGCGGCCGGGGCATCCGCCGTCACCGCCCCCTCGACGCACTTCGCCCGCCGCCTCGAGCAGCACGACGTGTTCGATGCGGTCGACGTGATCTGGAACGGCATCGACGACGACGTGCGCGCCGCCGCGCTCGCAGACCGCGCGCATTCGGTTGCTGAGCCTGTCGAAGCACGGATGCCGGGACGTCCGCGGTTCGTGTGGCTCGGCCGCATGAGCCCCGAGAAGCGGCTGCTGCCGTTCCTCGAGGCGTGGAACGCGGCGGGAATCGATGCCGACCTCGAGATCATCGGCGGAGGAGGGCAGCGTGCGGCGGCCGAGAAGCTCGTCGCCGGACGCCCGGGCGTGCGTTTCGCCGGGCGCCTCACCTATCCGCAGACCCTCGCCCGCATCGCCGCGGCCGACGCGCTCGTGCAGACGTCGATCGGCTTCGAGACGCAGGGCATGACCCCGTTCGAGGCCGCGACGCTCGGCACGCCCTCGATCATCAGCGACCCCGACATCGCCGCCGAGCTCGGGGGCGGGTTCTGGGCGGTGGCCGACGCCGACGGTGCGGAGCCGACGCGCGTCGCGGCGCTCGCCGAGACGCTGCGGGTCGCGGCATCCGATATCTCCGCCGGCACGGCACCCACCCCGCTGCCCGCGGTGGCCGAGGCGTTCCGCCAGTCGTCGCGCACCGCCGCGATGATCGAGGTCTACGAGCGCGTGCTCGCCGAGGACTGATTCGCCGAAACACCACTTCGGCCCCGGGGCATCACGTCAGGCGTGGTGTCTCGGGGCCGAAATGGTGTCTCGACGCGCGCGCTTACAGGAACGCGTAGAACAGGCTGGAGATCCAGCCGAGGATGATGCCCAGCAGCTGCACGCCGCCGACGCCGATCGCGACACCCGCGAAGACCTGGCCGCCGGGGCGCCGCACCGCGATGAGTCCGAGCACGAGGGCAGCCGCGCTGGCGAGGAACGTGACGACCCCGAACAGCAGGGTGAAGATGCCGTAGCCGCCATCGCCGTAGCCCGAGTAGTAACCGATCGACGACAGCAGGAACGGCTGGATCAGCACCTGCAGCGCGCCGATCGCGGCGACCGCGAGAGCGATGATGAACGCGACGCGCGCGAGGGCGTTCGACGAACCGGCGGCGCGCGCCGGTGCCGGGCTCGCGCCGTATGCGGGCTGCTGCGTGGCGGCGTAGGAGGCCGCGCCCGGGTGCGGGTAGGCGCCCTGCGGGGCGGCCTGACCGTAGGGATGCGCCTGCGGCTGGCCGTATGCCGGTGCCTGCTGCGTGGCCTGCTGCTGCCCGTATGCCGGTGCCTGCTGCGTGGCCTGCTGGCCGTACGGCGGCGCGGCCGGGTACTGCGGGTCGGCGGGAAGAGCGGATGCCGCCGGCGGAGCGCTCGGGAACTGCTGCTGCGGCGGGTTCGTGGCGTTCCCGTTCGGGGGCGTGGGGGGAACGGGAGGCAGCTGCGGGTCGCTCATGGCTCCGAGCGTAGTCGTCCGAGCGGCCCGGCGGGGTGAATGGTTCCGGACGGATGACGCTCGGTGTCAGCGGTAGACGTGGCCGGACTCGGCGCGGCGCAGGGGTTCACGATCGACGACGCGGGTCCAGTCGGTGGGGGTGGCGCGGTATCCGTCGCGGCGCAGTTCGACGACCGTGGCGACGAGAGCCCAGAGGGCGAGGGCGGCGAGGAGGATGAGGAGTACCATGGCAGAAACGCTACGGTCGACGTCGATCCGCCACGAGTGGCAGGATGGACGCATATCGTATGAAATCTGCCATTCGGGAGTGCGCATGAAGACAGTCGCCTGCATCGTCCAGGACGGGTTCGCCCCGTTCGAGTTCGGCCTCGCGTGCGAGGCCTTCGGGCTCGACCGGTCGAACGACGGCGTTCCGAACTTCGACTTCCGCGTCGTCGCCCCGCGTCCCGGCGTCGTGGCCTCCAAGCTCGGCTTCTCGCTGAACGTCGAGCACGACCTCTCCTTCGCCTACGAGGCCGATCTCGTCGTGTTCTGCCCGGTTCCGCGGGAGTACTGGGACCGCATCGATCCGCTGCTGCTCGACGTCGCCCGCGATGCGGTCGCCCGGGGCGCCTGGGTGCTCACGATCTGCAGCGCCTCGTTCATCCTCGGGGCCGCGGGAGTGCTCGACGGTCGTCGCGCCACCACGCACTGGATGTACTCCGAGATCATGGCCTCGATGTACCCGGAGGTCGAGGTCGACCCCGACGTGCTCTTCGTGCAGGACGGTCGCATCATCACCAGCGCCGGCACCGCCGCGGGCATCGACGCGTGCCTCCACCTGCTGCGGCAGGAGCTCGGCGCCGAGCTCACCAACCGCATCGCGCGCCGCATGGTCGTGCCGCCGCAGCGCGACGGCGGGCAGGCGCAGTTCATCGACCGTCCGATCCCGGTCGTGCCGAGCGACTCGCTCGCCGCGGTCGCCGACTGGGCCGTCGAGCATCTGCGCGACGAGCTCGGGGTCGATCAGCTCGCCGCCCGAGCCCTCATGTCGCCGCGCACCTTCGCCCGCCGGTTCAAGGCCGAGTACGGCGCGACTCCGGCGGCCTGGCTCGCGCGCCAGCGCATCATCCACGCCCAGCGGATGCTCGAGCGCACCGACCTCCCGCTCGATCGCATCGCCGACGAGTGCGGGTTCGGCTCGGCGGCCGTGCTGCGTCAGAACTTCGCCCGCGTGCTCGGCCTGACGCCGACCGCCTACCGCGCCCGCTTCTCCTGCGCCGACGACGAGGTGCCGGCCGCCTGAGGTTGCACCCTCGGGAGGAGATCTCGCCTTCGGCAGGATGCATCCGCTGTTCCGGTCCTCCGCAGCGCGTGTTCTCCTGCGCAGCGCGTGCGTGGTGGGGCCCTTCGACAGGCCCAGGGGCCCCGTATTCGATTCTGGGTCGCTGAGCGAGACGAAGGGCCCCGCCAGAGCCCGCGTCAGAGCGCGCGGGTCGTCGACCGCTCGACGAGAGAACACGGCAGCAGCACGTGCGCGGCATCCTGCTCGGGCGAGGCCAGGCGAGAGAGCAGCAGCTCGACCGCGCCGTGCGCCATGTCGAGGATCGGCTGCCGCACCGTCGTGAGGTCGAACGCCTGCCACGACGACATCGCCACGTCGTCGAAGCCGAGGATCGAGACGTCATCGGGCACGGCGACGCCGAGCGCGGTGGCCGCGTTCAGCGCTCCGAAGGCGACGAGGTCGTTGTGGCAGAAGAGCGCGGTGGGCGGCTCGGGCAGCTGCAACAGGCGGGTCGTGGCGTCGAAGGCGCGTGTGTAGTCGAGGTCGGCGACCTCGAGCAGGTCTTCGTCGAAGGAGACACCGGCGGCGGCGAACTCGAGCAGGAAGCCGCGGTGCCGGTCGTTGACGGATGCCGCGCCCAGGGGTCCCGAGATCACGCCGATGCGCCGGTGGCCGAGGTCGAGCAGGTGCCGGGCGGCGATGCGTCCGCCCTCGAAGTTGTCGGGTGAGATGGAATCGGATGCCGGGGCGGCGCCCGGGCCCATCGTGACCGAGGGCACGCCGAGCGAGACGATGCGCCCCTCGTCGTCGGGGGAGAGCAGCGTGGTGGTGAGGATGACGCCGTCGACGTTGGTCTCCCAGAGCGTGCGGGCGAGATCTTCGGTGGTGTCGGCGCGCCCCGAGAGGATGAGCGTGCGGTAGCCGGCGTGGTTGAGCTCGCCGCTGATGGTGTGCAGCAGTTCGGCGTAGTAGCTGTTGCGCGGGTCACCGAGCACGACGCCGATCGTCTGCGTGCGGCTGGTGACGAGGCTGCGGGCGCTGAGGTTGGGGCGGTAGCCGAGCTTCTCGATCGCCGCCTCGACCTTGGCGCGGATGTCGTCGGACACCCCTTCGCGCCCGTTGACGATGCGCGAGACCGTGGTCTGCGAGACTCCGGCCGCTTTGGCGACATCGATGCTCGTGACACCGCGGGACTTCGGCGGCATGGGATCTCCTCTGGGCGTGCCGGGACTCCCATGCTAGACGGCGCGGGGCGAGGATGACTACGCAACCCTCGGTGCGGCCCCCTCCCCCGCCGCGCGAACGCGGCCCGGAATGTCGCCGAACGCCGGTCAGGCGTGCCAATGCGCGGGCGAGGGCAGGGTGTGATCGCGCACGTCCACGCCCGACGGCGCGACGGATGCCGTGGCGTACAGCAGCGACTGCGTGGGATAGCCGTGCGGGCGGTTGTCGCGGATGATCGCGCGGTCGTCTTCGGGGGAGAGTTCAGCACTCTCGGCGAGGAGGGCGGTCCACTCGGCCACCCAGTCCGCGCTCTCGGCGGCCGGAGCGAGCGCGCGGAACCGCGGCAGCCAGGTACGGATGCGCGGGGTGACCGCGTCGTCGAGATCGTCGTGGGCGATCATGTGGGTGCCGGCGGCGACGGGCGTGGTGCGCAGCTCGGCGCCGTCCCACGAGAGCACCCGCGCTCCCTCGGGTCCGACCTCGAGCAGGTTGAAGCCGTGCATCGGCAGAGGGCCCTCGGGTGAGCGGCCCGCGACCGACTCGAGGGCGAGCGATCCGCGCGAGACGGCGCGGTCATCGGGCAGCTCCTGCACGTCGGCGCGGTTGAGCAGCACGGCGAGGCGTCGGCGCTGCGGGTCGACCGCGAGCCAGGCGCCGCCCGCACGACGGTCGCGGATGCCGATCACGCCCGGGTACTGCTCGGGCCACCACGGCCCCAGGGCGTCCCACTCGCGCTGCGGGTCTTCGTCACGCACCGCCAGCAGTCTCACCGACGCGGCATCCTCGACATCAATCACGACCGTGCACACACTCTCGATCCTATGCGCGCCCGTGGGCGGAGTTCTCCCCGTTGGGCGGACTTTTCGGGGCGAAGCATCCGCCCCACGCGGAGTTCTCCGCCCGTTGGGGAGGAGAACTCTCGCTTCGCAGGATCGGGAGGGCGGATGCCTCCTGCGGAAGGCGTGTTCTCCTCCGCTGCGGGCCCTTCGTCTCGCTCCGCTCGCTCAGGGGCGCCGCTCGCTCACGACCAGAGTCTCGGCTCCTGAGCGAGGAGCGCAGCGACGAGACGAAGGCGTCCGGGCGGAGTTCTCGTCGTTGGGCGGACTTTTCGGGGCGAAGCATCCGCCCCACGCGGAGTTCTCCGCCCGTTGGGGAGGAGAACTCTCGCTCCGCAGGATCGGAAGGGCGGATGCTTCCTGCAGAAGGCGTGTTCTCCTCCGCTGGCGCCCCGCACCCCCGGATGCTGCGGCAGAATCGAAAGCGTGAACATCGTCGTCGGAGTCACGGGCGGCATCGCCGCGTACAAGACGGTGCACCTCGTGCGCCTCCTCATCAAGGCCGGTCATGACGTGACCGTCGTGCCCACCGAAGACGCGCTGCGCTTCGTCGGCACCCCCACGTGGGAGGCGATCAGCCGGCATCCCGTCACGACGAGCGTGCACGACGACGTCGCCCGCGTACGTCACGTCGCTCTGGGGCAGGCCGCCGAGCTCGTGATCGTCGCGCCGGCCACCGCGAACACGATCGCGTCGATGACGGCCGGGCTGGCGAGCGACCTGCTCGGCACGACGCTGCTCGCCACCGAGGCTCCCGTGCTGATCGCGCCCGCCATGCACGCCGAGATGTGGCGGCATCCGGCGACGCAGTCGAACATCGCGATCCTCCGCGAGCGAGGAGTGCACCTGGTGGGTCCCGCCGACGGCGAGTTGGCCGGCGGAGACAGCGGGCCGGGGCGGATGTCGGAGCCGGAGGAGATCTTCGCCGCGGCCCAGGCGCTGCTCGCTCCCGGCGATCTCGCGGGCCTTCGTGTCGCCGTCTCGGCGGGCGGCACCCGGGAGCCGATCGACCCCGTGCGCTTCCTCGGCAACCGTTCGAGCGGACGTCAGGGCACCGCGCTCGCCGCGGAGGCCGCCGCCCGCGGTGCCGAGGTCACCCTCGTCGCCGCGCACATCGATGCCGCGATCCTGGCGTCGGCGCGGCATCCGTCGGTCGCGATCGTTCGCGTCGGAACGGCGGCCGAACTCGGAAGCGCGATGAAGGATGCCGCGGCATCGGCGGACGTCGTGATCATGGCAGCCGCGGTCGCCGACTACCGACCCGCGCGCGCCGCTGACCACAAGCTCACGAAGGAGGAGGGCGTGCTCGATCGCGTCGACCTCGTCGAGAACGAGGACGTCGTGGCCGCGCTCGCCGCTCGTCGCGCCGAAGGCCGCGCCCCCGAGGGGCAGACGATCGTGGCGTTCGCCGCCGAGACGCTGACGGATGCCGAGCAGCGCCGTGAGCGCGCTCGCCGCAAGCGCGAGCGCAAGGGCGTCGACCTGCTGGCCGTGAACCTCGCGGATGCCGAGAACGGCTTCGAGCGCACCGACAACGCGGTCGAGATCATCGGTGAGGGCGGAGCGGTCGTGGCCGAGGCATCCGGGACCAAGCGCGAGGTCGCGGGCGCGATCTGGGATGCGGTGCGGATGCTGCGCTGATGAGGGCATTGTCGATGGGGTGCCGTCCTGCTAAACTTGAGTCAATACAACTCAACTTTTGAGTACTCATCGACCAGAAGGAGTCTCCCAGGAGGGACAGATGACCACCCCGCAGACCGGTTCCCAGAACGACCAGCAGTCCGCGCTCGAGCAGTTCGGGATCAACCTCACCGACCGCGCCCGTCAGGGCAAGCTCGACCCCGTGATCGGCCGCGACAGCGAGATCCGCCGCGTGAGCCAGGTGCTCACCCGCCGCACCAAGAACAATCCGGTGCTCATCGGCGAGCCCGGCGTCGGCAAGACCGCCGTCGTCGAGGGCCTCGCCCAGCGCATCGTCGCGGGTGACGTCGCCGAGTCCCTCAAGGACAAGGAGCTGATCACGCTCGACATCTCGGCGCTCGTCGCCGGCGCGATGTACCGCGGGCAGTTCGAGGAGCGGCTGAAGCAGGTCCTCAAGGAGATCACCGAGTCCGACGGGCAGATCATCACGTTCATCGACGAGCTGCACGTGCTCATGGGCGCGGGCGGCGGGGAGGGCTCGGTCGCGGCATCCAACATGCTCAAGCCGATGCTCGCCCGGGGAGAGCTGCGCCTCATCGGCGCCACCACGCTCAACGAGTACCGCGAGTTCATCGAGAAGGATGCCGCGCTCGAGCGCCGCTTCCAGCAGGTCTACGTCGGTGAGCCGACCGTCGAAGACACGATCGCCATCCTCCGTGGGCTCAAGGAGCGCTACGAGGCGCACCACAAGGTCGCCATCTCCGATGGTGCGCTCGTGGCGGCGGCATCCCTGTCGAACCGGTACCTGCCCGCGCGGCAGCTGCCCGACAAGGCGATCGACCTGATCGACGAGGCCGCCTCGCGGCTGCGCATGGAGATCGACTCGGCCCCGGTCGAGATCGACGAGCTGCGCCGCCACGTCGACCGTCTCAAGCTCGAAGAGCTCGCGCTCAAGAAGGAGAAGGACCCGGCATCGAAGGAGCGCCTCGCGACTCTCCGCGCCGACCTCGCCACCGAGCAGGCCAAGCTCGGCGAGCTGCAGGCCCGGTGGGAGCGCGAACGCGCGTCGCTCAACCGCGTCGGCGACCTGAAGACGCGCCTGGATGCCGCCCGCAGCGACGCCGAGCGCGCGCAGCGCGAGGGCAACCTCGAGCGCGCCTCCCGGCTGCTCTACGCCGAGATCCCGGCGCTCGAGCGCGAGGTCATGGAGGCCGAGCGGTCGGAGTCCGTCGACTCCGACGGCGAGCGGCGCATGGTCAACGAGCAGGTCACCGATGAAGACATCGCCGGCGTCATCGCGGCGTGGACCGGCATCCCCGTCGGTCGCCTGCTGCAGGGCGAGACCGAGAAGCTGCTGCACCTCGAGTCCGAGCTGGGCAAGCGCCTGATCGGACAGAAGGATGCCGTCAAGGCCGTGTCGGATGCCGTGCGCCGCTCGCGCGCGGGCATCAGCGATCCCGGTCGCCCCACCGGTTCGTTCCTGTTCCTCGGGCCGACCGGTGTCGGAAAGACCGAACTCGCGAAGGCGCTCGCCCAGTTCCTCTTCGACGACGAGCACGCCATGGTGCGCATCGACATGTCGGAGTACGGCGAGAAGCACTCCGTCTCGCGTCTCGTCGGAGCCCCTCCCGGGTACGTCGGCTACGAGCAGGGCGGTCAGCTGACCGAGGCCGTGCGTCGTCGCCCGTACAGCGTGATCCTGCTCGACGAGGTCGAGAAGGCGCACCCCGAGGTGTTCGACGTGCTGCTGCAGGTGCTCGACGACGGCCGCCTCACCGACGGGCAGGGCCGCACGGTCGACTTCTCGAACGTGATCCTGATCCTCACGTCGAACATCGGCTCGCCGATCCTCATCGACCCGGTCCTCTCGGTCGAGCAGAAGCGCGAGCAGGTGATGGCGCTCGTGCAGCAGGCGTTCCGGCCCGAGTTCCTCAACCGTCTCGACGACATCGTGATGTTCCAGGCGCTCAGCGAAGACGACCTCGCGCAGATCGTGGAGCTGTCGATCGATCAGCTGCACACGCGGTTGCACGATCGCCGGCTCACCCTCGCGGTCACGCCCGACGCGCGATCGTGGCTCGCCGAGCGCGGGTACGACCCGGTGTTCGGTGCGCGCCCGCTGCGCCGCCTCATCCAGAGCGAGGTGCAGAACAAGCTGGCGACCGCGCTGCTCTCGGGCGGCGTGCGCGACGGCGACACGGTGCGCGTCGACGTCGCGGCCGACGGCACGGGTCTCGTGCTCACGGCCGAGGCCCCGGCATCCGTTCCCGACGACGATGACGACGTGATCGAGGCCGAGCTCCTCGACGACTGAGCGGCGGTGGCTGCGACGCTTCGACAGGCTCAGCGACCCAACCACTGGGTTCCGTATCCAGCACTGGGTCCCTGAGCCTGTCGAAGGGCCCGCCCGAAGGACTGGGTCCCTGAGCCTGTCGAAGGGCCTGCCCGCGCTACTTCAGCCGTTCGCTGCGGATGCCGCCCAGAGCGTCCTTCTCGAGCCCCTGCCCGATGATCGAGTGCCGTCGCGAGTAGGCGAAGTAGATGATCATGCCGATCGCGAGCCAGATCGCGAATCGCACCCAGGTCTCGGTGCTGAGGTGGAGCATCAGCCAGAAGCAGGCGAGCGCCGAGATCCACGGCAGCCACGGCGAGAGCGGAACCATGAACGGACGCTCGAGGTCGGGGCGGGTCTTGCGCAGGATCGGCACCCCGATGCTCACGAGGACGAACGCCGACAGCGTGCCGATGTTGATCATGTCGCCGAGCACCTGCACGTCGAAGAATCCGGCGATGATCGCGATGATCACCCCGACGATCAGCTGGATGCGGATCGGGGTGCCGCGCTTCTTGTCGGTGACGCTGAGGGCGCGGGGCAGCAGGCCGTCGCGGCTCATCGCGAACACCACGCGCGCGAGGCCCATGAGCAGCACCATCACGACCGTGGTCAGGCCGACCAGACTGCCGATCGCGATGACCTGCGCCGCCCAGGTCGCGCCGACGAGTTCGAAGGCGCTCGACAGCGACGGTTCGTCGAGCTTCGCGAGCTCGGTGTACGAGACCATTCCGGTGATGACGATCGCGACGAGCACGTAGAGCACGGTCACGATGATGAGGCCCAGGATGATGCCGCGGGGAACCGTGCGCTTCGGGTCCTTGGTCTCCTCGGCGCTGGTGGCGACGACGTCGAAACCGATGAACGCGAAGAACACCAGTGCGGCGCCCGAGAGGATGCCGAACACGCCGTACATCGTCGGGTCGGAGCCGGTCATGAACGAGAACAGCGACTGGGTCCAGGCGCTCTCCGATGCCACGCCCTCCTGCGCCGGGGGAACGAACGGCGAGTAGTTCGCGCCGTTCACGAAGAAGAGTCCGACGACGATCACGAACAGCACGATCGCGACCTTGATGACCGTGAAGACGCTGTTGACGCGGCTCGACAGGCGCGTGCCGAGTGCGAGCAGCAGGGTGAAGATCGCGACGATGACGACGGGACCCCAGTCGAAGCTGACGCCGCCGAGCTGCACCGACATCGGGATGTCGAGGTCGAACAGCGAGACGGTGTCACCGAGGTACACGCCCCAGTACTTCGCGATGACGGCCGAGGCCATGAGCATCTCGAGGATGAGGTCCCAGCCGATGATCCAGGCGAGGAACTCGCCGAGCGTCGAGTACGTGAACGTGTACGCGGAGCCGGCGACCGGGATCGACGACGCGAACTCGGCGTAGCAGAGGATCGCGAGGCCGCACACGGCGGCGGCGATGATGAACGAGATGATGACGGCCGGGCCGGCATGACGGGCGGATGCCTCGGCTCCGACCGAGAAGATGCCGGCGCCGACCGCGACGGCGACGCCCATGACCGCGAGGTCCCAGACGCCGAGCGAGCGTTTGAGGGAGCGTTTCTCGTCGTGCGTCTCCGCCATCGACTGCTCGACCGACTTCACTCTGCGCTGAATCGCCATGCCGACGATTGTAGGTCGCGGTCGTCGCGCTGCACCCCTTACGAAACAGAACGCTCCCGTCGCACTTCCTGTCGGAATGACCGGGTCAGACCGACAGGAAGTGCGACGGGAGCGAAGGATTCCGAGCGGATGCCGGAACGGAGGGGTGGGATCAGGCGCTGAGGATGACCGTCTCGGCGATCGGGCGGCGCACGCGCGGTGCGGTCTCGCGCTGCTGCAGCACCTCGGGGAGGGCGGTCACGTCGCCGAACTCGCCGACGGCGAAGACCGTGACGGCCGAGAAACGGGGCTCGAGGTCGGCGAACTCGCGCACGGCCTCCGGGTCGAATCCGCTCATCTGGTGCACGAGGAGTCCCTCGTGGTGAGCCTGCACCGAGAAGTGCGCGACAGCCTGGCCGAGGTCGTAGAGGGCGTGGGTGATCGGCGTGCCGTCTTCGGTGGCGGTCTCGGCGACGGCGACGACGAGGACGGCGGCGTTCACGGCCCAGGCCTGGTTGAAGCCGACGAGCGCGTCGACGACCTGTGCGTGCAGGGCCGTTCCGCGGCGGGCGACGATGAAGCGCCACGGCTGCGAGTTGTTGGCCGAGGGCGTCCAGCGGGCGGCTTCGAGGGAGGCGGCCAGCTTGGCCTCGTCGATCGCGTTCTCGGCGTCGAAGGCGCGGGGGCTCCAGCGCTCGGCGAGCACCTCGAGGACGGGGTGCTCGGTGGGTGCGGTGCGGACGAGGGTGGGAATGCTCACGGTGATGCCTTTCAGACGGGGTGCCGATCGGACTCCGTCGTCCGCCTACGCGTGTCTGAACGCATGTGCCCGCATGGATATTCCTGTGGATGTGCGGGTTTCGTCGTGTGACGCGAAGGAGGGACGGATGCCGTTGCCCCGGCATCCGTCCCTCTCGCCCAGCGCGCCTCAGCCGCGCAGCGCCTCGGTGAGCTTGACCCGCGAGCCCATGCGCAGCAGCGAGTTCTCGTAGATCTTCGCGCCGATCGCGATCGCGGCGATGCAGCTCACCAGCAGGATCGCCAGCGACAGGATCGGCTCCCACCACTGCGCCTCGCCGACGAACAGGCGCATCGGCATCCCGACCGGGGCCGAGAACGGTACGTACGACATGATCGTCAGCACCAGCGCGTTGTCGTTGAAGACGATGACGAGGATGTACGGCGCCATGATGAGCATCGTGATCGGGGTCGTGGTGGCGCCGATGTCCTCCTGGCGTGACACCATCGAGGCCGCCGCGGCGAACAGCGAGGCCAGCAGCACGAAGCCGAAGAGGAAGAACACCGCGAACCACAGGATCGGGCCGCCGAGCAGCGTCAGCACGTCTCTCTGCCCGGTGACGATGAGTCCGACGGTGGCGATCGCGGCGAGGCCGACGATCTGCGCCATCGCGAGGATCGTGTTGCCGATGACCTTCCCGGCGAGGAGGGTGCGGGCGGGGATCGCCGACAGCAGCAGCTCGACCACGCGGGTCTGCTTCTCTTCGACGACGCTCTGCGCGATCGTGCCGCCGAAGGTCGACGCCGCCATGAGGAAGACGATGCCGAAGGCGAGCGCGATGAAGTACCGCAGCAGCGGGTTGGTGGTCGCAGGTTCGAGGATCTGCACCTCGGGCGTCTGCGAGAGGCCGCTGACAAGGGAGCTCGGGGCGTCCTTGAGCGCGATGACGGTGTACCCGGTGGGCCCGCCGCTCGAGACGACCGCCGCGTCGACCTTCTCCTCGCGCACGAGCTGCTCGGCGGCCGCGTCGTCGGCGACCTCGGTCACCTCGACGTCGGGCAGTGCCGACACCGCGGATGCCGTCTCGGAGGTCGCGGCGACCGGGGTCTTGTCGGTGCCGCTGTTGTTGCTGGCGAACCCGCCGATCAGCACGCCGGCGAGAGCGATGAGCATGAGGATGACGGTCGAGATGACGAACGCCTTGCTGCGCAGCTTCGAACCGATCTCGCGCTCGGCGACGAGCCAGATCCCGCTGGAGCTGCGGATGGGGGAGCCTCCCCCGGGAGTCGACGTGGTCACTGGATGACCTCCTTGAAGATCTGGGCGAGGGACGGATGCTTGGGGGCGAAGCTCGCGACGTCGCCGTGGGCGACGGCGGTGCGCAGCACGCGCTGCGCGGTCTCCGCGCCGTCGGTGTCGAATAGGGCGTAGCCGCCCTCGAAGTCGACGACGGTGACGCCCGGTTCGGTGCGCAGCCATCCGGCGTCACCCGCCGAGACCAGCTCGTAGCGGCTGCCGGCGTGCTGGGCGCGGAGCCCGTCGCGGGAACCGGCGGCGCGGATCGTGCCCCCGGCGAGGATGACGAGGTCGTCGCAGAGGCGCTCGACGACGTCGAGCTGGTGCGAGGAGAACAGGATGGATGCGCCCTGGGCGGCGGTGGCCTGCAGCGTCGAGGCGACGACGTCGACCGCGAGCGGGTCGAGACCCGAGAACGGCTCGTCGAGGATGAGCACCTTCGGGTCGTGCACGAGGGCCGCGGCGATCTGCGCACGCTGCTGGTTTCCGAGCGACAGCGACTCGATCGTGTCGTTCAGGCGCTCCCCGAGGCCGAGGTCGGTGAGGATCGCGGTGGCGCGGGTGGCGGCATCCGTCTTGCTGAATCCGTGCAGCCGGGCGAGGTAGACGATCTGCTCGAGCACCTTCATCTTGGGGTAGAGCCCGCGCTCCTCGGGCATGTACCCGAAGTTGCGGCGGTCGTCGCCGGTGACGGCCGTGCCGTCGAGGGTGACGGTGCCGGAGTCCGACGAGAGGAGTCCGAGCACGATGCGCATGGTCGTGGTCTTGCCCGCACCGTTGCCGCCCACGAAGCCGGTGAGCCGGCCGGGGGCGACGTCGAACGAGACGTCGTCGAGCACGCGCCGCGAGCCGTAGCTCTTGGTGATGCCGTGGAGTTCGAGCTTTCCTGAGGTCATGCCTCCACGTTAGGGACGGGGCCGATGCCACGGCATCCCCCCTGTGGGGGATTGTCGGGCATCCACCGCGCGGATGATCGGCCCGCGCTACCGCCGCGCGCTGTGCAGAACCGTGCGCACGACGAGTCCGGCCACCAGCGCCCAGAACGCGGCGCTGACGCCGAGCACGGAGATGCCGGATGCCGCGACGAGGAAGGTGACCACGGCCGGCAGTCGCTCGCCCGGATCGTCGATGGCCTGCTGCACGGCCGAGCCGAAGGCTGCGAAGAGGGCGAGCCCCGCGACGGCGGGGATGACGGCGGCGGGCGCGAGCAGTACGAGGGCCGCGAACGCGGCGGAGGCGGCGCCGAGCACGAGATACGAGGCCCCGGTCGAGACGCCGGCGACCCAGCGGCGCTTCGGGTCGGGGTCTGCGTCGGGAGAGGCGGCGAGGGCGGCGCTGATCGCGGCGAGGTTGATCGCGTGCCCGCCCGCGGGAGCGCCGATCGCCGTGCCGAGTCCGGTGACGAGCATCGCCGGCCGCCACGGCACCTCGTAGCCGAAGCTGCGCATGATCGCGACGCCCGGAACGTTCTGCGACGCCATCGTGACGATGAAGAGGGGCAGCGCCAGGCCCACGATCGCGCCGACCGTGAAGGTGGGGGCGGTGAGTTCGACGCGGGGGAGCAGGATGCCCGGATCGATCGCCGTGCCCTGACGTACGAGCTCGACGGCCACGACCACCGCCGCGGCGAGGAACGCGACCGGAACCGCCCAGCGCGGCGCGAGCCGGGCGACGATCAGCCAGGTCGTCACGACCGGCACGACGCCCCAGGGGTTCTCGACGATTCCGGTGATGGGGGCGAGGCAGAGCGGCAGCAGCACACCCGCGAGCATCGCCTGCGCGATCGACGCGGGGATGCGCGCGATGAATCCGCCGAGGGCCGGCCACAGCGCGGTGAGCAGGATGAGCGCCGCCGTGACGAGGAACGCGCCGACGGCGGCGGGCCAGCCGCCCTCGATGGCGCCCGCCGTGGTGCCGGTCGCGGCGAGCAGAGCGGCGCCGGGCGTCGACCACGCGACGGTGATCGGCATCCGATAGCGCCAGGCGAGCACGATGCACGCGAGTCCCATGGTGAGGCTGGCGGCGAGCAGGCCGCTGGCGGCCTGGGCGGCGGATGCTCCCACCGCCGAGAGTCCGGTGAGCACGACCGCGAACGAGCTGGTGAAGCCGACGAGCGCCGTGACGATGCCCGCGAGGATCGGGCGCGAGAGCGGGGCAGGGGGCGCGGCGGATGCGGCGGACGCGTCGGCGGACATGGATCCGAGGCTATCGCCCGATGCCGGCACCCGCTGTCGTCAGGAGGGAGCGTTTCAGGCGAGCCCGAGGCGGTGCGCGAGCACCACGGCCTGCACGCGATCCCGGGCACCGAGCTTCTGCAGGATGCGCGACACGTGGGTCTTCACGGTCGCCTCACCGATGAAGAGGGTGGCGGCGATCTCGGCGTTGCTGCGGGCATCGGCGAGGAGGGTCAGCACCTCGGCCTCCCGCTCGGTGAACGGCTCGGCCAGCGCGACGGGCGCGGGGGCGGTGCGCGGGGGCGACGGCTCGGCCATCGCGACCGGCGCCGGCGCCGCGGCGGGCGCCGATCCGGCGAATCGGGCGAGCACGCGACGGGTCACCTCGGGCGCCAGCATCCCGTCGCCCGCGGCCAGCGCGCGCACGGCGGCGATGAGGTCTTCGGGGCCGGCGTTCTTGAGCAGGAACCCGCTCGCTCCGGCATCCAGCGCCTGGTAGAGGTAGTCGTCGCGGTCGAAGGTGGTGACGATCGCGATGGCCGCGGTGATGTCGGGGTCGGCGACGATGCGGCGGGTCGCCTCGATGCCGTCCATGTCGGGCATCTGCACGTCCATCGTGATGACGTCGGGGCGCAGCGCGGCGGCCTGGGCGACGGCATCCGCTCCGGTCGCGGCCTCGCCCACGATCTCGATGTCGGGCTGGGTGCCGAGGATCGTGCGGAATCCCGCGCGCAGCATCGCGTGGTCGTCGACGAGGAGCACGCGGATCGGGGTGTCGGTCATTCGGGCATCCTCACGGCCTTCGCGGTCGGGCGAGATGCGGCGGCGGGTGCGACCTTCAGCGGCACCCGCGCCCGCACGCGGAGTCCGCCGAGGGGGCGCGGCGTCACCTCGATCGTGCCGCCCGAGGCGATCGCGCGCTCGCGCATGCCCAACTGCCCGAGGCCCGGTCGCAACTGGCCGACCATGCGGCCGGTGTTGACGACCTCGACCTCGACGCCCGCGTCGTCGTAGCGCACGCGCACGTCGGCGGTGGCGCCGACTCCGGCGTGACGACGGGCGTTGGTGAGCGACTCCTGGGTGATGCGGTAGAGGTTCACCGCGACGAGGGAGGGCACGTCGACTGGTTCGCCGATCACGGTGTAATCCGTCGGCAGTCCCGCCTCGGTCGACGCCTCGACCAGTTCGCGGATGTCGTCGAGTCCGACCGTCGAGGCGGGGTCGGAGCTCTCGCCGCCCGGGGCGCGCAGGGTCTCGAGCAGCTGGCGCAGCTCGCCGATCGCATCGCGCGCCGATCCCTCCACTCCGGCGAGGAGCTCCTTCGCGCGTTCGGCATCCTGGTCGATCACGAGCCGCGCAGCCCCCGCCTGCACGCCCATGACCGACACGTGATGGGCGACGACGTCGTGCAGTTCGCGGGCGATGCGCACGCGGTCGAGCGCGACGGCCTGCGCCGCCGTCACCTCGCGCTCGCGCTCGAGTTCGGCGGTGCGCTGCTCGAGCACCGAACGCTCGGATGCCGAGATCCACGAGCGCTCGCCGAAGTAATAGGCCCCGCCGAAGTAGAGGAGGTTGAGTAGGATCTGCAGCATCATGAAGGCGACGTAGGGCGACATGGCGCCCGCGATGACCTCGGCTTCGTCGGCCTGGCTGATCGCGTCGCGGTACATCGTGATCAGCAGCCACGCGAACATGCCGACGATGATGCCGATGCGCACGAGCATCGCCGCACGGCGGTTGTTCATCCAGGCGCCCGCCGTGTAGATGCCGATGAACATCGCGATGTTGCCGACGTAGATCTCCGGCACCCGGATGGTGACGGCCGCGAAGTACGCGGCGGAGACGACGATCGCGACCGCGGCCGGGTAGCGCCGCCGGAACGCCAGCGGAGCGGTGATGATCACGGCGTAGACGAGGGCGGTCCACAGCTCGGCCTGCTCGTCGCCGTAGATCTGCGAGATCGACGAGAGCGCGGCGCTGAGGATCGCGCCCACGAACAGCACGGCGGCGAGCAGCAGATCGCTGCGCCGCTCGCGCGCGGTGGGTGTGCGGTGGAACTCGGCGGGCATCCCTCCACCGTAGGGCGCGGCGCGGGGCCCCGGCATCCCCCGTGCGGCGGATGCCGGTCATGCGAGTCGCCCGGCGAGAAAACGGAGACGAAGAGCGGGTGCCGCGGCGCGTCGCGGCCCGACACGCTCACAGTGAACCCCTCCCGTCCGGGTTTTCTCGCGGCTGATGCCGCTTTAGTTGGGTTGCTGAGCCTGTCGAAGCACCCCGCGCGAGAGACTCGTCGCCGGATCAAGAACACCCGTTGACACCGGTTCCTCCGGTTGTATGAGAGGTTTGGGGAGAACTTGACAAGTAAGCAGTACTACGATTTCTTGGTCGAGAATTGCGGGAAATTTCATGTCGGTAGCATTGCGTGGTTGGGGAATAGGTGCCGTTGCGGTTTGCGGCGCGCTAGTGCTTGTTGGCGCCGCGGCGCTTATTGTCGCCCGAGCAACAGGCGAAAGTGAAGGCCCGGGAAGTCAGGTGGTCTTTCCGGCTACGTGGAGCCCAGCGCAAGGCTACTCGAGCGGAGAGTCGGCGCTCGAGGGGTCTTCGATTACTCTCAGTGAGGATCATACGGCCGATCTTTCTCGCGTCTACATTGGGGAGATCGCTAATGTCGACGGCGAGGGCTGCATGTCAACCGGTTATTCGGAGTTCTCCGGTGAGGCTCGCTGGGACGTCGGCCCCGATGAGTCTCTTTTTGTACGTACCGCTAAGGGCGACGCCCTCCTCGTTCCGTACCCTGGTCGGTTCGATGGATACGACTGGAGCTCTCTGGCTCAGCCCGTTTGCGACGGTTCTCCAAACTGGTATGTGCTTCAAACCTCGCGCCGCTGATATTTCGGGCATGCTGAGACTTGTGCAACCGATGCCCTGGGCGCTGTCGATTCTCCTCACGGTGGGCCTTACCGGCTGCGCTTCAGAAGCGAACCCGGTTACTGAAGTCACGGATGCCGACGTGGTGGGAAGCTGGCGAGCCGGAGGTGCCCCTGCTGATTTCGAGCTGGTCGTTCTTGCCGATGGCACGTACCACGCGGAGCAATGGCCTCTCAACCTCGCATGCGGCGTCCCGCAAGCGAAGTCAGCCGCCGATGTGTCGTGGGACGACACCGTTTCGCTGGAAGGGCGATGGGTGCTTCACGAGGGTAGTGGAGCGTCGATGACGATTTTCTTCCCGTCGGAAGTGTGTTCCGGATATAGCCCCTCAGCGTCCCTGTTTATCGAAGGCGACGGTCGGCTCACACTTAACTTCTACCTCGAAGTCCCAGACTTCGTCGACTCGACGACGACTGTCGTGTTCTATCGAGATTCTAGGTGAAAGGGCGCCCGCTTGAAGGAGCTTGACAGATGATGCTCGATGCTGTCGTTGGCACGATATTGGTGTTGTTTGGCGTTGCTTTGATTGCGTATCGCAAGCGCGCGTATCGCGCGATCCACGCGCTTCTCGAGAAGTTCTATGGCGGCGCGGTTGCGGACATGTCTGTATATCCCCGTACTGCTCCGAGGTGGAGCATCTTTGTCGGGGTCGTCGCGATAGGTTTGGGCGTGTTCAATCTGATCGACATCATCGTCTGACGTTCCCTCTGACGATTGGCAAGGCGGTGACGGTGGCGATGCGGCGGCGACAATGCCTCAGAAGCAAGTGAGCGGGCGCGGAGGGTGACTCTTCGAGAGATGGCCGGATGGTGGCTCCTCGGCATCGCTGGGTTCGCGGTGCCGGTAGGTATCGAGATGCTCCTCCGGGGAGCGCCGCGCTGGAATGAGATCCCGCCCGGCAACCTTTCGACTCTGCCCAACGCCCTGGGTTTCGCCATCCTGGGCTGCACATTCTGCTTCGGTCTCGCGCTGCTGACGCGCGGACACGCCACCCTGTCTTCGCTCTGGGCGACCCGCCTGTGGCTCACCTGCGGCGCATTCGGAAGCGTCTGCGGCATCGCCCTGTGGCTCAGTGGTGTCTATAGCGAGCTCGACTTCCCGGGTCCGCAGGAGGGGAGCGCGGTGACTCTGATCCTCGGGTTCGGCGGCCCACTCCTCGCGCTCGGCTCGTTCATCTTTCTTTTCATCAGCATGCTGGGGAAGTCGAACGTCAATCACCTGTCTAGAGGCAGGTTCGAATGAGCATTCGAAGGAGAACACGAGTAGCGGCTGCAATCGGAATCGGTGTCGCGGCCACTCTTGCTCTATCTGGATGCACCGAGCAGAGTCCGTTCGAGGGTAAGTTCGTCTTCCCGATCGTGTGGTCGGCTTCGAACGCTCCCGACATGGCCCCAATTCAGTCGGCTCGGCTGACGGTGCACGAGGACGGCACGGCGATGTTGGAGGACTTTCCCTCGGGCGCCTGGGATGGAGAGTCAGAACCTGGCTGTATCGACTTCGAAGGGGAATCGCTCACTGGGTGGGCCGACTGGGAGTTCCTCAGCGAAGGGGAACTACAGATCTCTTCCGCCGAGGGGTCCTTCAGTATCTATGCGGACTCGGGCCTGTTCGGCAGCATCGGTTGGGGTGACTTCTTCCTCTACGGTTGCGACGGGATGCAGTTCGGCTTCAGTGTGCGTACGCAGGTCATCCTTCCGGGCGAACGCGATGGCGACGAGTCTGGCTGACTAACCTGCTGCCAGCACCCGCTCCACCACCCGCGCAACCCCGTCGTCATCGTTCGAGGCGCCGATCTCGTCGGCGGCATCCTGCACGACGGCATCCGCGTCGGCCATCGCGACGCCGTGCCCGGCCCAGCGCAGCATCTCGACGTCGTTGAGCGCATCGCCGAAAGCCATCACGTCGGCGCGGTCGACGCCGAGGTGGGCGCAGAGACGGGCGAGGCCGGTGGCCTTGGTGACGCCCTCGGCCATCACCTCGACGAACGGTGCACCCGACAGCGTCGCCTCGAACCCGGTGAGGCCCAGCGAGGTCAGCGCGTCGAACAGGACCGACGGCGCGAGCTCCGGATGCCGGATCACGAACTTGAGACTCGGGGCGTCGAGCACCTGATCGAGCGGCACCCCGCCCATGGTCTTCGGGTCGCGCTTGTGGTCGGAGAGGTCGGCGATCGCCGCGTACCCCTCCTGGGCGACGAAGGTCTCGCCGCCCTCGCGCACACTCGCGAACAGCAGCCCGGGCACGCTCGCGCGCAGCGCCTCGGCCAGCGTGCGGATGGTCTCGGCCGGCAGCTCTTCGGCGAACAGCATCCGCCCGTCGGTCAGGTGCGTGGCGTAGGCGCCGTTGCTGCAGAGCGCCCACTCGCGGAAGTCGGCGTCGCCGGCGATCGCACGCAGGCCGATCGGCTGGCGCGCCGTGACCGGAACGACGTGGATGCCGCGGGCCCGCGCCGCGTCGAGCGCCGCCCGCGTGCGGGGCGTGACCGACGAGGTCGAGTCGAGCAGGGTGCCGTCGAGATCGGTGGCGATCAGCCGGAGCGTCATGGGTGGAGCGTCACGAGAAGATCATCGGCAGATCGTCGTCGTCGTCCGCGCCCCCGAGGTCGATGTCGGCGACGACCGGCACATGGTCGCTGGGCTGCTCGCCCTTGCGCTCGTCGCGGTGGATCGAGGCACCCGTGACCGCGTCGGCGAGCGTGCGGGAGCCGAGGATGAAGTCGATGCGGATGCCCTCGTTGCGGGGGAACTTGAGGCGCTGGTAGTCCCAGTAGGTGTAGCCCTCGGGGAGGATCGGGCGCACGACGTCGGTGAGCCCGGCATCCGCCATCGCGAAGAACGCGGCGCGCTCGGCGGGGGAGACGTGGGTGGATACGCCCTCGACGATGTCGGGGTCTCCGTTGTCGGTGTCGAACGGGATGATGTTGAAGTCACCGACCAGCGCGAGCGGCAGGGCGGGGTTCGCCGCGAGCTCGGCCGCGGTCGAGTTCTTCAGCGCCGCGAGCCAGTGCAGCTTGTAGGCGTAGTGCGGGTCGTCGAGCGAGCGACCGTTGGGCACGTAGAGACTCCACACCCGTACGCCGTCGACCATCACGCCCAGCGCGCGCGCCTCGAGCGGGGCATCCGGACCCTCGTGACCCTTCGCGAAGCCGGGCATGCCGTCGAACCCGGTGCGCACGTCGCTCATCGGCAGGCGGCTCGCGATCGCGACGCCGTTCCACTGGTTGAGGCCGTGCACCTCGACCTGGTAGCCGGCCTCTTCGAACGGCCCGTAGGGGAACTGCTCGGGTTTGCACTTGATCTCCTGCATCGCGAGCACGTCGATGTCTTCGCGAACGGCGAATTCGACGGTGCGGGCGACACGGGTACGGATGGAGTTGACGTTCCAGGTGGCCAAGCGCATGCGTCCAGCCTAGTTGCGGCCTCGGACACGCGATCTGCGGCCCGCGACACGCAGATGACGCCCCGACGACATCTGACAGCGCAGTCAGAGCGCGACTCTCCTACACTGGATGCCGTGACCGCACTCGACGCAGACCGCCAGAACCTCCTCGCCCTCATCACGGACGAGGCGGTGTTCCACGGCGACTTCACCCTCTCCAGCGGCAAGAAGGCGACGTACTACGTCGACATGCGCAAGCTCACGCTCGATCATCGCGCCGCCCCCGCCATCGGCCGCATCATGCTCGACCTGATCGCCGACCTCGACGTGGTCGCCGTCGGCGGGCTCACGCTCGGCGCCGACCCGATCGCGAACTCGGTGCTGCACGCCTCCGTCGCGGCCGAGCGTCCTGTCGACGCGTTCGTCGTGCGTAAGGAGCCCAAGGACCACGGTCGCGGTCGTCAGATCGAGGGAGCGGATGTCGCGGGCAAGCGCGTCGTCGTGCTCGAAGACACCTCGACCACCGGCCAGTCGGCACTCAAGGCGGTCGAAGCGCTCCGCAAGGAGGGTGCCGAGGTCGTCGCCGTCGCCGTGATCGTCGACCGCAAGACCGGAGCCCAGGCCGCCATCGAGGCCGAGGGTCTCGAATGGCGCGCCGCCTTCGACCTCGACGACCTCGGACTCGACCCCCAGTGACCCGCTACGCCCTCGCCGTCGACGTCGGCGGCACGAAGATGGAGGCCGCCCTCGTCTCCGAGGACGGCACGCTCGTCGACGGCTCCCGCAGCCGCCAGGCGACCGGACGCGAGGCGACGCCGGAATCGTTCGACGCCGCGGTGGCCGCGATCGTGCAGCACGCCCTCGCCGCTCTCCCCGCCGATGCCGAGCTCGTCGGCGCGGGTGCGGGAAGCGCCGGCCCCGTCGACCGCCCGAGCGGCACGATCGTGCCCGTGAACATGCCCTCGGCGCGCGGCTACGGTCTCGCCGCCGCGGTTCGGCGCGAAGCATCCGCCGTGCTCGGCCGCGACCTGCCGACCGTGCTCGGTCACGACGGCGGCGCGCTCGCGCTCGCCGAATCGTGGCGCGGTGCGACGCAGGATGCCCGGGCCTCGCTCTCGATCGTCGTCTCGACCGGTGTCGGCGGAGGCTTCGTCGTGAACGGCGCGTACATCCCGGGAGCCTCGGGCAACGCAGGGCACCTCGGGCAGATCCGCCGCGAGGGCGGGCTGACGCTCGAGGAGATCGCGTCGGGCCCCGCGAGCGTCACCTGGGCGCAGCAGCAGGGATGGGTCGGGTCGACCGGCGAGGATCTGGCGCGCGACTCGGCCGCCGGAGACGCGATCGCGCGCGCCGCGATCGAGCGCTCGGCGAAGGCCGTCGGTGAGGCACTGGCGGATGCCGCGACCCTCGTCGACCTCGACGTGGTCGCGATCGGCGGTGGCTTCTCGCGCGTCTCCGCCGATTACATCGAGCTGGTGCAGGAGGCGCTCACCGCGAGCGCCGTGCACGAGTACTCCCGTCGCGCGCGCGTCGTGCGCTCGGGACTGGGTGACGAAGGCCCGCTGATCGGCGCCGCGGCGCTCGTGCTGCGCTAGCTTCCGGGCCGGTCAGCGATCGGGGCGTTCGCACGCGCGCCCACCCGAGACGCCACATTCCTTGCGAGACACCACGTGCGCCGTGATGTCTCGCGACGCCTGTGGTGTCTCGACACGCGAGCGGCATCCGTACGCACTCCTAACAAATTCCGCGTACCCTCGTAGCAAGACGACGAAAGGGGCACGCATGCGCGTACTCGGACTGCTCTCGGGTACCTCCCACGACGGGATCGACGTGGTGGTGGTCGACTTTGCCGAGCACGACGGCGCCCTGCGTGGCACCGTGCTCCACGAGGACAGCGTGCCGTACGCTCCCGACCTCCGCGCCCGCCTCGTCGCCGCCCTCCCTCCGGACCAGACGACGCTCGCCGAGGTGTGCGAGCTCGACACCCTCATCGGCCAGGCCTTCGCCGACGTCGCCGCCTCGGCTGCGGCATCCGTCGGGGGAGTGGATGCCGTCTGCACCCATGGCCAGACCGTCTACCACTGGGTCGAGGGCGATCACGCCCGCGGCACCCTGCAGATCGGCCAGCCGGCCTGGATCGCCGAGGCCGTCGGTGCGCCGGTCGTGTCGGACGTGCGCATCCGCGACATCACCGCGGGCGGGCACGGCGCTCCGCTCGTGTCGTTCCTCGACGAGTTGCTGCTGCGCGGCCGGGGTGAGGTCGCCGCGGCCCTCAACCTCGGCGGCATCGCCAACATGACGGTGGTTGCCGACGGACGCGTCTCGGCCTACGACATCGGCCCCGCCAACGCGCTCGTCGATGCGGTCGTGGTCGACCGGGGCCTCAACGTCAAGGGCTACGACGAGGATGCCGCGATCGCCCGCGCCGGAACGATCGACGAGGCGCTGCTCGCCGACCTCCTCGCCGAGCCGTACTACGCGCTGTCGGCGCCGAAGAGCACCGGCAAGGAGCACTTCCACCTCGACTACGTGCGGGCGCACGTCGCCGAGCGCGAGATCAGCGATGCCGACCTCGTGCGCACGCTCACCGAACTCACCGTGCGCACCGTCGCGCAGGACGTCGCGGCCGCCGGCATCCGCTTCCTCGCCGTGTCGGGCGGCGGATGCCACAACCCGGTGATCCTCGACGGCCTGCGCTCCGCCCTGCCCGGCGTCGACGTGGTGCTCGCCGACGAACTCGGAGCCTCGGTCGACAGCAAGGAGGCGATCCTCTTCGCGCTGATCGGCTGGTGCACGATGCACGGCGTCGCCGCGATCGTGCCGGGTGGCACGGGGGCCCGGGCGCCGCGCATCCTCGGCACGATCACGCCGGGTGAGGGGCCGCTGCGGATGCCGGAGCCGGTCGACGCGGTGACGAGCCTGACGCTGACGACGTCGGGCTAGTCGGCGGCGGGCTCTAGCGCCGCTGGTCTTCGTCCCAGGGGCCTTCCCACCAGTTGCCGCCGCGCCCGTCGGAGTCGCCCCCGCGTCGCCGTGATCGCACGAACTGCACGATGACCAGGGTGAGCGAGCTGAGCCCGATCACGATCAGCACCAGGAAGAGCATGTCGCCCTGGTTCACGGTCGCTTCCCCTCCGCGGCATCCGCCACGATCTTGGCGATGCGCGCATCGCGCGTCTCGGCGCGCTTGGCCATCGCGATGTGCGTGAGCCCGAACTTCTTCACCGACTTGGGGAACGCATCCCAGTTCGCGCGCGCGGCCGGCACGGCATCGAGCGCGGTGGTCAGCTCGGGCGGCTCGATCCCGGCCTCGGGGCCGTCGAGCATCGTCCACGATCCGTTCGCCTTGGCGGCGTCGAGCACGCGGATGCCGGCGGGCGCGAGCAGACCTGCCGCTTCGAGTTCCGCGATCCGGGCTTTGTTGGTCGCCGCCCAGCCGCTGCCCGGGCGGCGCGGCGAGAACCACTGCGCGTTGACGCCGTCGAAGGTGCGCACCGGTCCGTCGATCCAGCCGAAGCAGAGCGCGTGCCGCACGGCGTCCTCGTAGCCGAGGCCGTCGCCGGAACTCCCGCGCACGCTCAGCAGCCACACGCCGGCGGTTCGTTCGTGGTTCTCGTCGAGCCACGAGCGCCAGGCCGCAGCATCCGCCGCGGTGAGGCGCTCGCCGTCGTCGAGAACGCCCATGTCAGTCCTCGTCGAGCGTCGGGATCGACGAGGTGACCGTGGGCAGCAGGTCGGCGACCGAGTCGACGATCTCGTCGGGACGGAACGGGTACTTCTCGATCTCGGCCTGGTCGCTGATGCCGGTGAGCACGAGCACGGTGTGCAGGCCCGCCTCGATGCCGGCGACGATGTCGGTGTCCATGCGGTCGCCGATCATGCCGGTCTTCTTCGAGTGCGCGCCGATCTTGTTGAGCGCCGAGCGGAACATCATCGGGTTCGGCTTGCCGACCACGTAGGGCTCCTTGCCGGTGGCCTTCGTGATCAGAGCCGCGATCGCCCCGGTCGCCGGAAGCACGCCGTCGGCGCTGGGGCCGGTCGCGTCGGGGTTGGTGACGATGAAGCGCGAGCCGTTGATGATGTGGCGGATCGCCTTGGTGATCGCCTCGAACGAGTAGTTGCGGGTCTCGCCGACGACGACGAAGTCGGGGTTGGTCTCGGTCATGATGAACCCGGCCTCGTGCAGGGCGGTGAGGATGCCGGCCTCGCCGATCACGAACGCCGAACCGCCGGGCAGCTGCTGGGCGAGGAAGTCGGCCGTCGCGAGCGCCGAGGTCCAGATGCGCTCCTCGGGAACCACCAGGCCGCTCGCGCGCAGACGGGCAGAGAGGTCGCGCGCGGTGAAGATCGAGTTGTTCGTGAGCACGAGGTAGGGGATCTCGTTCTGCTCCCACCCGGCGAGCATCTCGGACGCGCCGGGGATGGCCGTGTTCTCGTGCACGAGAACGCCGTCCATGTCGGTCAGCCAGCATTCGATGTCGTCGCGGTGTTGTCCCATGTGCTCAGCCTAGAGCCAGCGGGTTGCGCGCGCCTGAGCGTGTTGCGCCGGGGTCTCGAGCGCTCAGGGGGTCGGAGTGGGGGATGGCTCACGGACGAACTGGGGGTCGCCGGGGGTGATGCCGAAGAACAGGGGGTCGGACGGGGATTCGGTATCGATCGGTAGATAGCCCTCGCTGAGATACACGCCGCCGAAGAGGAGGTCTGAGAGTTCGTACGAGTCGCCCGGGCGACAGCGGGTGTCGGCGCTGATTCCGATGTTGCCGTTCTTGCGGAACTCAACGAGTAGCATCGCGAAGTCGCCCTCATCGCGGACAACGACCTGGATCAGTTGGCCGTCGTGGTCGTCTGCCCCTAGCGTTCCACGGGCGGGGGAGAAGCCTTGTTCGGCGAGGAACTGTTCCGCGAGGTCGGCGTAGTCCTGACGTTTGTCTCCGTCCAAGACCACGTTGCGGTGCAGACTGAAGTAATAGCCGTTTCCGTTGTCGCAACGCAGCGGCTGCATGCCGTACGAGCCCAGTTGGCCGACCTCCCACGTGCCGTCGTGAAGAGCGAGCTGAAGCTCGTTCACCAGGCCTCGATAGTCGAAATAGGTCTGCTCGGCCTCCGCGTACAACGCATCGCCAGTAGGTATCGGTTCGCTGCCGCATCCGGTCATCGTCATCATTCCCGTCACCGCGAGCAGTGCGCCCGCCGTAATCCTTCGAAGTGGTGAAGTCATGTGGGTCACCACAGCCACCAGTCGTCGCTGCCGTATCCGCCGGACTCTGTGAGAGGTTGACCGCTCGCCATGATGTTCGCAATGTTTGCGAACGACTCCGATCCTTCCTCCAGGTAGCCGCCGGGGAAGCCCGTGAACCCGATCGGCGCGTCGCCTTCACTGTGTGTGCCGTGCCCCGGCGTCTGCAATAGGGGGATGCCGTCGTGATGCTCGGGTGTCGGCTCCGAGCCATCGAGGTTCGGACCGTAGCCCCCGTTCGAGTCAAAGGAGACGGCACCGTCGATGCTGCCTGGATCGATGGCGTGGGAGCCTCCCGGCAACGGGCCGGCAGCATCCGAGATCCAGCGCCCCTTCTTCGCCCACATGTCTTCCGGAGACGTCGAGGCGTAGATATTCGTCCCCGAGTAGTCGACATGAGCATCAGGGTCGTCGCCCAAAGGCCGATCCGTCACTCCGGCCGAGCCTACGGCGATCAGGTTGTCGACCCCGAGATTGTCGATGGCGCTGCCGACGGCGAGGAACGCTGTCGTGCTGCCATACGAATGCCCGACCACGGTGGTGACCGCGTCTCGTGGTGCTGCGTGGTCGAGGCCGCGCAAGAACGTGGTGAGCGATTCGGCCCCGGTGATCGCTTGATCCATGAGTCCCACCGTTTCATAGTTCGGCGTGTCGTAACCGAACCACACGATCGTTGCGCTCCTTCCGCCCTGGTCTCTGATGGCATCGTTGAAGTCGCGAGCCGAGTCTCCCCAGTTTCCAAACTGGCCGAGTTCCGTCAGCATTCCGCCAAGAAGCACATTCACGTTCGTGATCCCTGTCAACGGATCAATGAACTGACTGCGATCGTAGGAAAATCCGTCGACATACAGCATCGCCGCAGTTCCCTGATTCTTGTCGAAGAGGTTAAGGGAGATCGGCACGCCACCGTGGTCTTTGAGTTCGGAGAGCAACGCTGCGATCTCCCCATCCCGAGGCTCGCCCCAGGACGTCTTGCTTGCCTCTTCGAGCACCGCGACGTTGGCGGCGATCCGGTACTCGTACGGAATCCCATCCAGGTTCCCGATGAACTCCGGGTAGGACGCCGCGATGCGTGCGCGCTCCGCCTCGCTCATCGAGTCCCAGATGGCCGCGACCTCTTCCGGGCTGTCGGCATCCGCGAGCGCAGCCAACGAGGGGGCATCTGCGGTGCTGACGTACCCGCCATCCACGCGAGCGAGTGAGGCGACGGCACGCGCATACGCATCGTCCCAGGCCTCGAATTCCTTCTCCCACGCCGTCCAGGCATCCGCGAGGTCCTCGGCAGCGCGATCGCGCGTACCCTGGGCCGTCGTGACGGCTTCGCGAAAGCGGTCGTCGCGCGAGAGCAGAGTGGAAGACGACGTCGCGGTCTCTTCGCCCGCGCTCCATGAACGGTAGTCGTCGCTGCGAGTCCAGGTACTCAACTCGGTCTCAGCGAGAACGACCTCGGTATGCGCGGAATCGAGCGCGGTCTGCGCCGCCGTGACGTCGACCATCAGTTGATTCGCCTTCCCGCCGTGAGCTTCGACGGCCTGGCCGTACCTGAGTACGACTCCCTTAATCCGTCGGATGCGTGCGGTCGGGGGAGTGAACTGCGCGGCGACATCGCTCGCCATGCTCTTCACCCTGTCGAGCGCCTGGCCGTGACCTTCGAGATTGTCGGTCAGGTTTCGCAGCACGAGCTGCATGCTCTCGACCTCGTCGATCGCGTCTTCGAGGTGGCCGTGAAGGGTGTTCATCTGGCCCACGTCGTAGTCGATGCTCTCGAACGGGTAGCCCTTGGGTGACGCGGTCACAGCGGGAGATCCTCCCAGCCTGCACCGAGTCGAAGATCGAGATCGGCCGTCTGCGTCTCGAGCGTCATGATCCGGCCTGCGATGCTCATGATGTCGTCTTGTCCGAGCTGCACGAGGGCGCGTGTTTCACCAACGGCCCCCTCTAACAGCTCGCGAAGAGTCGTACGGCCGAGGGGCGTCCGAACGCCCGTCTCCGATGAGTGTGCTGCCACCATCTTGTTGTCGAGCTCTCGCGCCGACACCTCGAGTTCCGTGCGCTGAGTCGACAGCACGAACTGCGTGACGCTGAAATCCTGTGTCAAAGAACTAACCCCCCGGTTTGCTCGAATCGTACAAGCGTCGAAAGGTTGTTTCGCTCCCTGAACGAAAGTATGTGGAAACTACGTACGCGCCCTAGGCCGCGAGCCAGACCACCTCGGCCGCACCGTCGGGCAGCTCCACTTCGGCGCCGTCGATCTCGACGCCGGATGCCGTCACCCGCACGGTCGACGACACGTCGAGGCCGAGTGATTCGAGGGCGCGCAGCAGCTCCGGGTCGCGGTCGTCGACGCGCAGCACCGTGCCGGTGTGACCGGTCGGGGCATCCGCCAGCAGCACGAACGGCACGCGCTCGACGTGGCCGTCGGCGTCCGGGATCGCATCGCCGTGCGGGTCGAAACGCGGGCGCCCGAGGCGGGCGTCGATGCCCTCGAGCAGCCGGTCGCTGATGGTGTGCTCCAGCACCTCGGCCTCGTCGTGCACCTCGTGCCAGCCGTAGCCGAACTCCTGCACGAGCCACGTCTCGATCAGCCGGTGGCGGCGCACCATCGCGAGGGCGCGGCGGGTTCCGGCATCCGTCAGGCGCACCGCGCCGTAGGGCACGTGCGAGACGAGGCCGGCCGCGGCCAGCTTCTTCACCATCTCGGTGACCGACGAGGGGGCGATGCCGAGCTTGCCGGCGAGCACCGACGGGGTGATCGGGGCGTCCTGCCACTCGGTGTGCGCGTACACCGTCTTCAGGTAGTCGTCTGCTGCCGGGGATGCCACCGCACCAGTTTAGGTGAGGCCACCCCTCCGGGCCGGGCCGGGGTCAGTTGGCGACGGCGACCAGGATGCCGAACGCGGCCTGACCGGCGAAGAAGATCACGAGGAATCCGAGGATCGCCCCGGCCAGCGACAAGCGCCCGTCGTAGTCGGGAACCTCGGCGATGCCGATCTTGCGGGCGCGGAACGCCAGCACCAGCGTCGCGATGCCGAGCGCGAGCTGCACCCACGGGCTGGCCAGGCCGATGACGGTCGGGAAGGCGACCAGCACGCCCCCGAGCAGTCCGGTCGCGAGTCCGATCCAACTGAGGAGACGGACGTTGCGGCGGGCGGTGTCGGCAGACATGACATCGAGCCTATCCGCGCCCCGGGCGCCTGCGGTTCAGGCCCCCGTGAGCACCAGCCAGAGCAGGGCGGCGTTCAGCGCGATCAGCAGCACCGAGGCGACGACCCCGGCGACGGTGGTCCAGGCGCGGTTCGCCCACACTCCCAGCGTGCGCTTCTGCGCCGTGAGCGCCACCAGGGGGATGAGGGCGAACGGGATGCCGAACGACAGCACCACCTGGCTGAGCACCAGCGCGAGCGTCGGATCGACGTTGAGCCCCAGGATCACGAGAGCGGGGATCAGCGTGATCAGTCGGCGCGCGAGCAGCGGGATGCGCACGTGCAGCAGGCCGTGCATGATCTCCGCTCCGGCGTACGCACCGACGGACGTCGAGGCGAGACCGGAGGCGAGCAGCCCCACGGCGAAGAATGTGGCGACCACCGGACCGAGTCCCGCGGCCAGGGCGGCGTGCGCACCCTCGAGCGAGTCGGTGCCCGGAACGCCCGCGAGGTTCGCCGCCGCCAGCAGCAGGATGCCGAGGTTCACCGAGCCCGCGATGATCATCGCGATCGTGACGTCCCAGCGGGTGGCGGTGAGCAGGCGGCGGATGCGCGAGGGCTCGGTGCGCGCGGCCTCGGTCGCGGCATCCGCGGGTGCCAGACGGGGATTGGCGCCGAACCGGTCGCGACTCAGGGCGGAGTGCGCGTAGATGGCGTGCGGCATGATCGTGGCGCCCAGGATGGATGCCGCGAGCAGCACCGATCCGGTTCCCTCGAAGCGGGGGACGAGGCCGCCGACGACACCCGCCGGGTCCGGCGGTGCGACGAAGACACCCGCGACGAAGCCGATCGTGATGATCGCCATGAGCGCGATGATCACGAACTCGAAGGGACGTGCGCCCCGGCGGTTCTGCACCGTGAGCAGGATCATCGAGACCGCGCCGGTGATGAACCCGCCGAGCAGCAGCGGCACGTTGAAGAGGAGGTTGAGGGCGACCGCGCCGCCGATGATCTCGGCGAGGTCGGTCGCCATCGCGACGAGCTCGGCCTGCAACCAGTAGGAGCGCCGGGCCCAGCGGTTGCGCAGGCGGGACCCGAGCACCTCGGGCAGGCTCTGGCCGGTCACGACGCCGAGCTTGGCCGACAGGTACTGGATCAACCAGGCCATCACGTTTCCCGCGACCACGACCCAGACGAGCAGGTAGCCGTACTGGGCGCCCGCGGTCATGTTGCTGGCAACGTTGCCCGGGTCGAGATAGGCGACACCGGCGACGAGCGCGGGGCCGAGCAACCAGAGGCTGCGCGGTGGCGCGGTGCGGGTGGCCGGGGCGTCGATCAGCGAGGAATTTTTAGGCACACCGAAACCCTAGCGGATATTTAGGCACACCGAAATCTCTTCCGGGTGCCGCGACGGATAGCCTGGCGGGATGGACGAGCAGACGCCGGAGCGCACCACCCACGGCGTCGGGCCCTGGCCCGGAGGGGCTTCTGAGTGGCCGACCGGTGAGGAGTACGACCCCGAGCTCCTCGAGCACGGCGACACCCGCAACGTCATCGACCGCTACCGGTACTGGCGGATGGAAGCGATCGTCGCCGAACTCGACACGCATCGGCATCCGTTCCACGTCGCCATCGAGAACTGGCAGCACGACATGAACATCGGGTCGATCGTGCGCAGCGCCAATGCGTTCCTCGCCGACACCGTGCACATCATCGGACGCCGCCGGTGGAACAAGCGCGGCGCCATGGTCACCGACCGCTATCAGCACGTCGTGCACCACGAAGACATCGAGACGTTCGCGGCGTGGGCGGCAGCCGAGGGCATGCCGATCGTCGCCGTCGACAACGTCGAGGGTTCGGTGCCGGTCGACAAGGCCGAACTGACCGAACGCTGCGTGCTGCTCTTCGGTCAGGAAGGTCCGGGGTTGTCGGCGGAGGCGCTCGCCGCGGCATCCGCCCACATCGAGATCACCCAGTACGGGTCGACGCGTTCGATCAACGCGAGCGCCGCGGCGGCCGTGATCATGTACGAGTGGTGCCGCCGGTACGCGGACTGATCACCCCAGTCGAGCGCTGACGCGGATCTCGTCGCCGACCGTCACGCGCAGGTCGTGCAGGCGAAGCCGCATGCCGTCGGCGGTGAGGCTCTCGTTCAGGTTGTGGCGCCGTCCGATCTCGGCGCGGATCGTCTTGCGTGCGGCGCGCAACGCGAGGGCGACGAACGGATTCCTGCTTCCGACCCGCAGATCACGCACGGTGACCACGCCGTCGGGCTCGACACCGATGCGCGCGCGGCCCCGGGCGGACGCCCCGATCAGACGCCAGCGCACGCCGGCGGCGGCATCGATGCGGATGCCGTCGGTGCCGTCCTGCGCGGCGGTGACCGCGAGATGACGCAAGCGCGCGCCCCCGGCCTTCAGCGCCGGGCGGAGGATCGCCGTGAGGAGCGGCGTGAGGTCGTCGGCGGCCATCGAGGCGAGGAACGATCCGCGCATGCCCTCGCCGTCGTCGGCGAGGACGATGGCGTAGCGGCTCTCCGGTCGGCGCGCGACGACGGGCGACGCCGAGACCTGCCATTCGATCGGCGCATCGTCGAGTTGCACATCGATCGTGAGCGGAATGCCCTCGATCTCGACGGGGCGCGCGAGCATCCGCACGGTGCGGGCCGTGCCTCGGCGTCGTTCGACGATCTCGGGGGTCGCGGGCGGAGCGGATGCCGCGGGCCGAGCGGATGCCCCGGGCGCGGAGTCGTGCTTCGGTACCCGCAACCGGAGTGCGACCCCGGTGCCGTCGACGACGAGCCGTTCGAGGTCGTCCCCGTCGACGGTGCTCGAGATGCGCACGTCGTCGATCCCGCGGATCTCGAACTCGGAGGGGTCGGGGCGCAGGGAATCCCGCATCCACCGCTCCACTGTCGTGGAGTCGCCCGGCCACTCGTGCAGATCGTTCACGCCCCGCCTTTCTCCTCGTCGTTCGGGAAGCCTCAGAGTGTCATGCTCAGACGCCGGCCGTCATCCATCGGCCCGAGCGCACGCGCCAGCCGAGCGTGGCGAGTCGTGCGAGCAGATAGACGCCGAAGAAGGCGACGGACAGCCAGATGAGTCCTGCGGATCCATCGACGCCGAGTGCCGAGATGATCCACAGCGCCGGCAGGAACGGCACCAGGGTGAGTCCTCCCGCGAGCGCCAGGTACCGGGCGTCGTTCGCGCCCATGAGCACGCCGTCGAGCACGAACACGACGCCGGCGATCGGCTGCGCGACCGCGAGCACGAGCAGCGCGGGCTGCACGAGGGCGGCGATCTCGGCGTCGCCCGTGAAGACGATCCCCAGCACGCCCGAGAGCGCGGCGATCGCACCGCCCACGATCACCCCGAACCAGGCACCCCACGCGACCGTCCTCCCGAGCACGCGTTGCACCTGCCGCTCGTCACCGGCGCCGAGCTCCTTGCCGATCAGAGCCTGTGCGGCGATGGCGAGCGCGTCGAGTGCGAAGGCGGCGGCCGAGAAGATCGTGAAGACGATCTGCCAACCGGCCAGCTCGTCGGTGCCGACCGCGGTCGCGACGGCGACCGTGGCGAGCAGTGCGACACGCAGGCTCACGGTGCGCAGGAACAGCCATCCGCCCGACTTCGCGGTGCTCGTGAGACCGTCGCGCTGCGCCCGCAGCGAGGCGTCGTGCTTCGCGGCGAGCCGCCGCACGACCAGTACGTAAGCGCCGACCATGCCCCACTGGGCCGTGACCGTGCCCGCGGCGGACCCGGCGATGCCCCACCCGAGCCCGTAGATGAAGAGCACGTTGAGCAGCGCGTTCGCGCCGAAGCCGAGGCCCGCGATCCAGAGCGGCGTCATCGTGTTCTGCAGGCCGCGCAGCAGGCCCGTGGCCGCGAACACGATGAGCATGGCCGGCAGGCCCCACATCGAGATCACGAGGTAGTCGTTGGCCTGCGCGGAGACCGCCTCGCTCGCGCCGAAGAGCGACACCAGCCAGGGGGAGGAGACGGCGCCGACCACCGCGAGCACCGCGCCGAGTCCGAGCGCGAGCCACATGCCGTTGATTCCGACACTGACGGCCTCTCCGGGCTGCCCCGCACCGAACCGCCGGGCGACGGCGGGCGTCGTGGAGTAGGCGAGGAACACCATCAGGCCGACGATCGTCTGCAGCACGGCGCCGGCGATGCCGAGGCCGGCGAGGGGCGTCGTGCCGAGATGGCCGATGAGGGCGGCGTCGACGATGAGGAACGCCGGCTCGGCGATCAGTGCACCGAGCGCGGGGACGGCGAGGCGCAGGATCTCTCGGTTGAGGGAGCGGCGCGCGGTCATCCTCCGAGCCTATTGGCCGCTGCCGACATGGTGACGCCCGGTCGGGGGCGATCCGCGCGAGTGACGGAGGAGAACTCACGGAACGGAGGATCGTTATCGCCGAAGCATCCTGCGTTGCAGGAGATCTCCTCCCGAACGTGCGGTCGCGACGATCCCGCGACCCGGGCGGATGTCGGTCGTAGGCTGGGGGAGATCGGATGCAGCAGATCGGAGCGTCATGACGGATCCCCGCGAGGAGGCCGCACGCTATCGGGCGCGGCAGCAGGCGCGTCGCCACGGTCACGAGATCGACGACGAGGAGGGCGCGGCGCCGGGCATCGCCGCGGCCGTCGATCGCGCCGCCTTCATCGAGACGGCGATCCAGGTCGCCATCCGACGCGGCGACTTCGACGATCTGCCGGGCGCCGGCAAGCCGCTCGAGGGGCTCGGCGACCATCACGATCCCGATTGGTGGATCCGCCGGAAGATCGAGACCGAGAACCTCACCGGTCTCGGACCGCCCGCGCTGCTGCTGCGCACGGAGGATCGGGGATTGGATGCCGAGCTCGATCTGCTCGGGCGCGAAGCCGACGTGCGCTCCGTGCTCGATGACTTCAACCGTCGCGTGCGCGAGGCGCGTCGGCAGCTCCAGGGCGGACCGCCCGTCGTCACCGAGCCACGCGACGTGGAGGTCGAGGTCGAGGCGTGGGCGCGACGCCGTGCCGAGCGGGCGGCGGCCGCGGCGGCGAATGCCTCCGAGACCCCGAGGCGACGCCGATTCGGACTGCGCAGACGCTGACGCGGTGTGACGGAATCGCACCTGCCCTGGACACGATGTCGGGGGTGCGTCCTAGGGTGGAGCGTATGACTGATGCGCTTCCTTCGGGCCTTGCCCTCGACGAGTTCAGCTCCGACATCCGCCCGCAGGACGACCTCTATCGCCACGTCAACGGCGCATGGCTCGACCGCACCGAGATCCCCGGCGACAAGGCTCGCTGGGGGTCGTTCCACCTGCTCGCCGAGCAGGCGGAGAAAGACGTTCGAGCCATCATCGAGGAGTCGCAGGATGCCGAGCCCGGCACCCTCGCGCGCAAGATCGGCGACCTCTTCGCGAGCTTCATGGACACCGAGCGCATCGCCGCCGCCGGCACGGCGCCCCTCGCCGAGACCCTGGCCGAGATCGACGCGATCGACGATGTCGCCTCCTTCCTGCGCACCGTCGGCGCCTACGACCGCGACGGCCGCGCCGCCGTGATCGGGCTCTACGTCGACGGCGATCCCGGCAACCCCGAGCGCTACGTGCCGGTGCTGGTGCAGGCCGGGCTCTCGCTCCCCGACGAGAGCTACTTCCGTCTCGACACCTTCGCCGAGACGCGTGCGGCGTATCGCGCGCACCTCGAGCGCCTGCTGGCGCTGGCGGGAATCACGGATGCCGCGGCGAACGCCGATCGTGCGATCGCTCTCGAGACCGAGCTCGCCGGCCACCACTGGGACAACGTGCGCAGCCGCGACGCGGTCGCCACCTACAACCTCAAGACCTGGAATGAGCTGCAGGAGCTCGCCGGGGTCGATCTGACGCCGTGGCGCGAGGCGGTCACCCCGTCGAACCCGAGTGCCTTCGACGAGGTCGTCGTCTCGCAGCCGAGCTTCTTCGAGGGCCTCGGCACGCTGCTCACCGCCGAGCGCCTCGACGATTGGAAGGCGTGGCTGCGCGCCAAGGTCGTGCACGCCGCCGCGGCGTACCTCACCGACGACCTGGTCGAGGAGAACTTCTCCTTCTACGGCACCCAGCTCACCGGCGTGCCCACCCTCCGCGAGCGGTGGAAGCGCGGCGTCTCGCTCACGGAAGGGGCCCTCGGCGAGGCGATCGGCAAGGTCTACGTCGAGCGGCACTACCCGGCGACGGCCAAGGCCGCGATGGACGAGCTGGTCGCGAACCTCATCGAGGCCTACCGGCAGAGCATCACCGAGCTCGAGTGGATGACAGCCGAGACGCGCGAGCGTGCGCTCGCGAAGCTCGACTCCTTCACCCCGAAGATCGGGCACCCCGAGGTGTGGCGCGACTACTCGACCCTCGAGATCGACCGCGACGACCTCTTCGGCAACGTGCGCCGGGCCTCGACCTTCGAGCACGACCGCAACATCGACAAGGTCGGCAAGCCCATCGACCGCACCGAGTGGCACATGCCGCCGCAGATGGTCAACGCCTACTACAACCCCTCGATGAACGAGATCGTGTTCCCGGCCGCGATCCTGCAGTACCCCTTCTTCGACGCGTCCCGCGACGCGGCCGCCAACTACGGCGGGATCGGCGCCGTGATCGGTCACGAGATCGGGCACGGCTTCGACGACCAGGGCAGCCGTTACGACGGCGACGGTCGCCTCGAGGACTGGTGGACGGATGCCGACCGCTCGGCGTTCGAGGAGCGCACCAAGGCCCTCATCGCGCAGTACGACGCGCTGGTGCCCGAGGGGCTCGATGCCGAGCACCACGTCAACGGCGCTCTCACGATCGGTGAGAACATCGGCGACCTCGGCGGTCTCGGCATCGCACTGAAGGCCTACGAGCTCTCGCTGAACGGGGCCGAGGCACCCGTGATCGACGGGCTCACGGGTGTGCAGCGCCTGCTGCTCTCGTGGGCGCAGGTGTGGCAGCAGAAGAGCCGCGATGCCGAGACGCTGCGCCTGCTCACGATCGACCCGCACTCGCCCAACGAGTTCCGTTGCAACCAGATCGTGCGCAACATCGACGCCTTCTACGAGGCGTTCGACGTGACCTCCGGCGACGCTCTGTGGCTCGCAGAAGACGCACGCGTGACGATCTGGTGACCAATCACCGGAGTCTGTGAGGCCGTCCCACGCGGCGGGGTTACGATAGCCCTGCCGCGGGGGACGAGCCCCTCGGTATCCCGCCATCCATCCCCCCGGTAAGGATCACGCGTGGGCTCCCCCCAACCCTCGATTCCCGAGCCTGTCGACGGCTCGAACGCGGTGCTGCGTCGCTCGCAGCGCCCCAGCAGGCGCAGTCCTCGGCGTGCAGCCGTCGGCCGACGCTCCTTCACCGCGACGCTCGGCGCCCTCGAGAATCTGGTCGATTCCGGAGCCCAGGTGTCGGTGCACGTCGTCGATCTCGACAGCCACGTGCACGTGCTCGCGGGCGACGACCACGTCACCATGCCGGTCGCCGGACTCGGTGTCGTGCCTCTCCTGATCGAGGTCGCCGCCGGCTTCGAGAGCGGTGCCCTCGACCCGCTCGAGATCATCGACCGATCGAGCGTCGACGAGGTCTCGTCCTCGGGGCTGTGGCGGCACCTGCACGCCCCGGCGTTGCCGCTCGAAGATCTCGCCGTGCTCGCTGCCACCGCGGGAGACCCGATCGCCGTCAACGCCCTGCTCCGCAAGGTCGGCCACGACCGGGTGCGCGGACGCATCGAGGCGCTCGGGCTGCGACGCACGGCCGTGCTCGACCGGTTCCGTGACAAGCGCGGCCCCGATGATGCCCCCCAGGTGGCCGTCGGCTCCACCCGCGAGCTCGCGGGTCTCTTCTCGGCCCTCGTCAACTCCGCCGTCGTCGACGCAGCGGTCAGCGCCCGCGTGTCGGAGTGGCTCAGCCTCAACCAGGATCTGAGCCTGGTCGCAGCATCCACCGGTCTCGATCCGTTCGCGCACGACCACGACGCGCACGGCCTCCTCTTCGTCAACAAGACCGGGCGCGACCGCGGCGTGCGCGCCGAGGCAGGCGTGCTCGCCGGCCCCCGCGCAGGGGTGGCCTACTCGCTCATCGTCTGCTTCGACGACCTCTCGATCACCCACCGGCTGCGCGCCCACGATGCGTTCCGGGTGCTCGGAGTCGAACTCATGGAGTACACGCACTGACCCCGCGAAGGGCCCTCGCTAGGCTCGTCGGATGACCCGACCCGACTGGACCCCGCACCGCCGTGACGATGGCGAGCTGCTCGGCTGGATCCACCCGGCGGGCGACGACTGGCTGGCCGTCGATGTGCTCGGGCGCCCGGCGTCCGCTCCCACCGACTGGCTCGACGCCGAGGCCGCCCTCGAAGAGCGGGGCATCGCCTGGCTCGCCGATCCGTGGATGCTCGACGGCGAAGCCGAGCGCCCGATGCGGGTGCGCATCGTCGAAGTGACCCCCGATCGAGGCGGCGTGCCGGGACGCATCGTGGTGAAGGTCGACGACTTCGGCGACGTCACCCGTCCGCCGACCGAGCGGTTCGAGCTGCCGTGGCCGATCCCGAGCCGCCTGCGCCCGCCCCGCGCCGACGACCCCGATCCGCGCACCCTCTGACCGGCTCCCCCGGACAGAAGCCCGCTCAGGGCAGCGACGGATGCTGTTCGGCGGCGCGCTGCTTCGGGATGAAGAGCGACAGCACGAGGGCCACGATGCCGGCGGCGATCGCCAACCAGAAGCACACCTGGAACGCATCGTGCGTCGGCACCGCGACGCCGTCGACGTCGATGCTCATCGCCGCGAGCACCCCGCCCATGACGGCCGAGGCGCTCGACGTGCCCACCGAGCGGAAGAGCGCGTTGAGGCCGTTGGAGGCGCCGGTCTCGTTCGCCGGAACCGAGCGCATGATGATCATCGGCATCGCGGCGAAGGTGAATCCGATGCCGACGCCGATGAGCAGGTTGCCGACGAGGATGTGCCACACCTCGCTCGACAACAGCAGCACGAAGACGTAGGCGAGCACGATCGCCGCGGCACCCACCGTGAAGAGCGGGCGGGGACCGACGGTGCGTTCGAGCCAGCCCGACAGCGGCGAGATCACCATCATCACGAGACCGGCCGGCATGACCACGAGCGAGGCCGAGATCATGTCGAGGCCGAAGCCGGCGCCGGTGCCGGCGGGCATCTCGAGCATCTGCGGGAAGGTCACGTTCGAGGCGAAGAGCGCGAAGCCCATGCCGATCGCGGCGATGTTCGTGAAGAGCACGGCGGGGCGTGCGGCGACGCGCAGGTCGAGCAGGGGATCGGTCGTGCGCAGCTGATACCAGCCCCAGACCAGCAGCACGACGACTCCGCCGATGATGCAGGCGAGGGTCGGGAGCGACGTCCAGCCCCACTCCGCGCCGCGCGACACGAAGAGCAGGATGCCGGTCAGGCCGATCGCGAGTCCGATCGCACCGAGTACGTCGAGACGCCCGGGGGAGCGGAGCACGTCTTCGGGGACGACGAAGAAGATGAGCAGCAGCCCCACCGCGCCGAGGGCGGCGGCGAGCCAGAACAGGGCGTGCCAGTCGGCGTTCACCGCGAGGTACGCGGCGATCGGCATGCCGAGCGCGCCGCCCACGCCCATCGTCGCGCTCATGAGGGCGACCGCGGTGCCGAGGCGCTCGGGAGGGAGCACGTCGCGCATGATCGCGATGCCCAGCGGCACCACACCCGTGACCGCACCCTGCAGTCCGCGCCCGATGATCACGCCGATGATCGAGCCCGACAGGGCGGCGATCAGCGACCCGACGATCAGCAGGGCGAGCAGAACGATCGCCACGCGGCGCTTGCCGTACATGTCGCCGAGGCGGCCCGAGATCGGCGTTGCGACGGCGGCGACGAGCAGCGTGATCGTGACGACCCAGGTGGTGTCTTCACGCGACGAGTTCAGCAGCGCCGGAAGCTCGGCCTGCAGCGGCACCACGAGGGTGAACATGAACGACGAGCACAGGCCCGCGAACGCGAGTACTGCGACGATCGCCCACCGCGGGGTGTTCCGTGAGAGTCGTCGTCTGGCCTTGTCGTCGTTCGCTCCCACCGACTCAGGCTATCGGCGTCTGAGAGGGGCGAGGGTCGTCGGGAGCCGCTTATCGCGGCGGCAGCACGAAATCACCCGTCTCGCCCGGGTTGACCGCGACCTCCCAGCGGAAGCCCTCGGGGTCGGAGAAATACCCGGAGTACCCGCCCCACGCGCGCTCGCGCCCCGCGCTCACCGGCGCACCCAGCAGCGCGACCTCGGCGAGCACCGCGTCGACCTCGGCCGGGGTGGCGAGGTTGTGGGCGAGCGTGATCGGGGCGACGCCGGATGCCGGGGCCTCGCCGATCTCGGCGGTGAAGCCCTCGATCGACCACAGCGACAGCATGAGCCGCTCGCCGATCGGGAGCATCAGTACATCGTCGCCCGAGAACATCGGTTCCCATCCGAGCCCGTCGACGTAGAAGGCGCGGGTGCGCGCGAGGTCGGACACGGCGAGAGTGATGAAGCTGACGCGTTGTTCCATGCGGGCGAGTCTGTCACCGGCATCCGACATCCGGAACGGCGTCTGCGCCCGGCATCCGGAAGCCCGCGCGTCAGCGCACGTCCTTCATGAGCTTCAGCACCGGCTTGATCGACAGCAGCAGTCCGATGCCGACAAGGATCGCGATTCCGCCCAGGATCGAGAAGTACGGAACCTCGTCGTCGGGGTTGTAGAACCCGACGAGCCAGCCCGAGATCGCCGTGCCGAGCGCGACAGAGAGGAAGAACAGCGCCACCATCTGCGTGTGGAAGACCTTCGGGGCGAGCTTCGTCGTCACCGACAGGCCGACGGGCGACAGCAGCAGCTCCGCGACGGTGAACACGAACAGGATGCCGACGATGGCCAGCAGCGGCGTGGAGTTCGGCCCGCCGCCCGCGAACGGGAGGAACAGCAGGAAAGCGACTCCCATGATGATCGCGCTGAGGCCGAACTTCGCCGGCGTCGACGGCTGGCGCTTGCCGAGGCGGGTCCAGATCGCGGCGAAGACGCCCGACAGGATGATGATGAAGACGGGGTTGATGGACTGCACCCACGAGACCGGCATCTCCCAGCCGAAGAGGTCGCGGTTCAGACGCTCGTCGGAGTAGACCGTGAGCACCGTGAACTGCTGCTGGTAGAGCGACCAGAAGGCGACGCTCGTGACGAACAACGGCAGGAAGCCCCACACGCGCGAGCGCTCGGTGGCGTCGATGCGGCGGCTCGAGAGGATCACCGCGAAGTACGCGATCGCGGCGGCGACGGTCACACCGATCACGATCGGCGCGAGGTTGTCGGCGCGGATGACGCCGAGCAGCACCAGCACGACGATGACGGCGACGGCGGCGAGGCCGACGACGGCGACCATCGGATAGCGCGCCGCGGGCAGCGGGTTCGGCACGCGCCGCGCCTCGTCGGGCAGGGCGCGGCGGCCGAAGGCGTACTGCACGAGACCCAGCGTCATGCCGATCGCCGCCAACCCGAATCCGTAGTGGAACCCGAGGGTCGACTGCAGGATGCCGGTGAGGATGGGCCCCAGGAACGCGCCCAGGTTGATGCCGAGGTAGAAGAGCGAGAAGCCGGCATCCCGGCGCACGTCCTCCGGGGCGTAGAGGGTGCCGACCACCGAGGTCGCGTTGGCCTTGAGCCCGCCCGAGCCGAGCGCCACCAGGATCAGGCCGACCCCGACGCCGAGCAGCCCCGGCAACAGGGCGAGGGCGAGGTGCCCGGCGACGATGACCATCGCGCTGACGAAGAGCACGCGCTCCGAGCCGAAGAGACGATCAGCGAGCCAGGCGCCGAGGATGGTCGACAGGTATACCGAGCCGCCGTACGCGCCGACGATTCCGCCGGCGACCGCCTGCGGGATGCCGAGGCCGCCCTCGGTCACGGAGTAGTACAGGTAGATGAGCAGGATGCCCTGCATGCCGTAGAAGCTGAACCGCTCCCACATCTCCACGCCGAACACGTGCACGAGCGCCCACGGTTGCCCGAAGAAGCGGGTGTTCTCGTCGCGGGGCGGGCGGGTCTGGGCGGTCGAACTCATGGTTAGACGGTAGTCCTCGAGGCCTGTGCGCACGAGGGGCAGAAGGCTCCGACCTCGCGCAGACCCGCAGATAGAATGGGGATGCCGCGGCATCCGCGTGCCGCATCCCACTCGCATCCGACCATTGGAGCCACCATGGCCGAACAGTCCCGCCTCGACAAGGTCATCGCCCTCGCCCGCCACCGCGGGTTCGTGTTCCAAGCGGGTGAGATCTACGGCGGTTCGCGCTCGGCCTGGGACTACGGCCCCCTCGGCACGGAGCTCAAGGAGAACATCCGCCGCCAGTGGTGGCAGACGTTCGTGCGCGGTCGCGGCGACATGGTCGGCCTCGACTCGAGCATCATCCTGCCCAAGCGCGTGTGGGAGGCATCCGGCCACGTCGCCACCTTCACCGACCCGCTGGTCGAGTGCCTCCACTGCCACAAGCGCTTCCGTGCCGACACCCTCATCGAGGACTTCGAGGCGCGCAAGGGCCGCAAGGCCGAGAACGGTCTCACCGACATCCCCTGCCCGAACTGCGGCACCAAGGGTCAGTACACCGAGCCCAAGTCGTTCTCGGGTCTGGTGAAGACCTACCTCGGCGTCGTCGACGACGAGTCGGGTCTCTACTACCTGCGCCCCGAGACCGCGCAGGGCATCTTCGTGAACTTCTCGAACGTGCTCACCGCCAGCCGCAAGAAGCCGCCGTTCGGCATCGGCCAGGTCGGCAAGGCGTTCCGCAACGAGATCACCCCCGGTAACTTCATCTTCCGCACCCGTGAGTTCGAGCAGATGGAGATCGAGTTCTTCACGCCGCCGGCGGATGCGCAGGAGTGGTTCGAGCACTGGGTCGAAGCCTGCTGGAACTGGTTCATCGACCTCGGCATCGATCCCGAGAACATGCGCCAGTTCGACGTGCCCGAGGACGACCGTGCGCACTACTCGGCCGGCACGATCGACGTCGAGTACAAGTTCGGGTTCGCGGGCAAGGAGTGGGGCGAGCTCATGGGTGTCGCCAACCGCACCGACTACGACCTGTCGAGCCACAGCGAGGCCTCGGGCCAGAGCCTGACCTACTTCGACCAGGCGACCGGTGAGCGCTACACGCCGTTCGTGATCGAGCCGTCGTTCGGTCTGACGCGCGCCATGATGGCGTTCCTCGTCGACGCGTACCGCGAAGAAGAGGTGCCCAACGCCAAGGGCGGCACCGACGTGCGCACCGTGCTCAAGCTCGACCCGCGCCTCGCGCCGGTCAAGGCCGCGGTGCTGCCGCTGTCGCGCAACGAGCGCCTCTCGCCGCTCGCCCGCGAGGTCGCCGACACGCTGCGCAGCTCGTGGGCGGTCGACTTCGACGACGCCGGCGCGATCGGCCGCCGCTACCGTCGCCAGGACGAGATCGGCACCCCGTTCTGCGTCACGGTCGACTTCGACTCGCTCGACGACCGCGCCGTCACCGTGCGCGACCGCGACACCATGGCGCAGGAGCGCGTCTCGATCGACGAGCTGCACGAGTACCTGGCCGAGCGCCTGAAGGGCGCGTGAGCCGCGGCATCCGTTCTTCCTGATCCCGGGCGGATGCCGAGCCACCCCTCTTCGTCCGACACACCCCTCTGCGCACCGTTCGCAGAGGGGTGTTTCGTCTCTAGAGGGGTGGCTCGGCGCGGGGCTATGCTGACCGCATGATCGAGGAGTGGAGCGAGTTCAACGTCGCGATGGCGGGCGCGACCGCTGCCCTCGCCGGCCTCGTGATCGTCGCCGCGAGCGTCAACATCGCGGAGATCGTGAAGTCGCGCACGCTCACCGCACGTCTTCTCGCGGGCATCGCGGCGCTCGTGCTCGCGCTCGCCGTGTCGGCGATCGGGCTCGTTCCCGGCCTCGACCTCACCTGGTACGGCGTGCTCATCGTCGTGGCGACACTGCTGATGTCGGTATTCCAGGTGAACGTGACGCGTCTCATCGCGGGCGACCCGAACCCGGCCGACCGCGCGCGGCCGCTCAAGTATCTGATCGGCTTCCTGCCCCTGGCCGCCTATCTCGTCGCCGGCGTGCTGGTGGGGGTGGGGCATCCGTCGGGGCTGTACCTCGCCGCCGCCGGATGTCTGCTCGCCATCGTCTCGGCGATCGTCGTGTCGTGGGTGGCGCTGGTCGAAGTGCTGCGCTGAGCGCCGCGCCGCACCGGAACGAGAGGATGCCGCGGCCTCAGCCCGTGACGGTGAGCTGCATCTCGGGGGTGCCGCCCGCCTCGACCCAGGCGAGCGAGCGTTCGAGCACGCCCCGGAGCACGTCGAGGTCGATCTCCTCGAGGTCGGTGATGTAGAGGCATCCGGCGCCCGTGGTGTGCGGGCCGAGTGCCGCCAGGGCCTCCTCGTGCGCGGCGACGCCGTCGAGCAGGTAGATCGTCGTCGCCGCCTTGCGCGGCGCGAAGGCCAGCAGCCCGGAGTCGCCCTCGGTGCCGGTCGGATACCGGTAGTGGCACGACCCGAACCCGATGATCGTGCCCCAGGTCGCGGGCTCGCGGCCGGTGATCTCCTGCATGAGGGCGGTCAGCGTCTCGGCATCCCTCCGGCGCTTCGCGGGGGAGGACCGGGCGATCAGGCCCGCGACGTCGTGGCCGGTGGGCTTCACGAAGGCTCTCCTTCAGAGGCTGCGGGTTCGTGCGCCGCAGCGCGATCCGTGATTCGCAGGAAGTGCCCGTCGGGGTCGAGCAGGCGGAAGTCGGTCAGCCCCCACGCCCGACGCTGCAGGTCATCGACCAGCCCGACTCCGGATGCCGCAACCCTCTCCCGCTCCGCGGCAACGTCATCGACCTCGATGACGATCTCGACGCCCAGCGGAGGGCGGCGGTCGCCGATCGCGTTCGGAGAGGCGAGCAGACCGATCCGCACCGCATCGCGGCGCACCGCCGCATACGGGTTCGCGAGGCCCCGGTCGTCTTGCACGAGTTCGAATCCCAGAACGTCGACGTAGAACGCGAGCGCCCGGTCGAGGTCTCTCGGGAAGAGCTCGATGCGGAGTGCGGCGGGCACGGTCGGCCTACTTCTCGGCCTTCGCGGCGGCCTTCATCGCCTTCTTGTGCTCGCGCACCTTCGTCAGGGATTCGGGCGAGACGATGTCGGCGACGCTGCGGAACGAGCCGTCGACGCCGTAGTCGCCCGCCGCCTCGCGCCAACCGGCGCCGGTGAATCCGTACTGCTTGCCCAGCAGCGCCAGGAAGATCTTCGCCTTCTGCTCGCCGAAGCCCGGCAGCGCCTTCAGGCGCTTGAGCACCTCGGCGCCGTTCGGCTCGCCCTGCGTCCAGAGGGCGGCGGCGTCTCCGCCCCAGTCGTCGACGATCGTCTGGCACAGCGTCTGCACGCGCGTCGCCATCGACCCCGGGAAGCGGTGCACCGCGGGCGTCGTCTTGAACGCCTCGAGGAACTCCTCGGGATCCATGCTCGCGATCGCCGAGGCATCCGTCGCGCCGGTGCGCTGCTCGATCTTCAACGGACCCGCGAACGCGGTCTCCATCGGTACCTGCTGATCCAGCAGCATCCCGACCAGGAGGGCGAGCGGGTTGTCGGTCAGGAGAGCGTCGGCGGCGGTGTCTCCGGTGATGTGAAGGGCCATGCGTTCATTCTCGCATCGGGCGGTTTCCTGTGGGGCGCTGGGCGATGGGTACCCGCCCCCGGCGTCAGGCGGAGGCGGCGTCGTCGAGCGGGTCGATGGCCGAGACGGCGGGCTGCTCGGGCGAGAGGCCGTAGAGCGTCGCGAGGGCCGCGGCGAAGTCGTCGGCGCGGCCGGCGGCGGCGAGCTCGTGCGCACGGGTCGTCGGCTCGTGCAGCAGCACGCCGGCGAGGTGGCGCAGTGCCTGCTCGATCTTGCCGTCCTCGTCGCCGCGCGCGCGGGCGCGGGCGATCTCCGAGTCGAGCAGCGAGAAGATGTGCGAGCGCAGGGCGATCACCGACGGAGTCACGCTCTGGCGGGCGCCCACGACATGGAAGGTGTCCGCGGCCTCGCGAACGACGGTGCGCGCGGCATCCGTGGCCTGCAGCTCTTCGAGCGGAGCGTGCAGGCGGATGGTCTCGAGGTCGAGCAGCGCGACACCCTCGAGGGTGGCGACGGCCGGGTCGACGTTGCGGGGCATGCCGAGGTCGACGACCAGCTGTCCACGCTGGGTCCCTGAGCCTGTCGAAGGGGCGACCGGGCAGCCGGCAGCGGCCGCGGCGAGCCCGGCGGGCGCCTGCAGATGCTGCGGCCCGAGCACCGGCTCGGTGGCGGTGGTGCACGTGATCAGCAGGCTCGACCGGGCGGCGGTGCGAGCGTAGTCGGCTTCGGCGACGGGGCGGATGCCGTGCTTCGCGGCGAAGATCTCGGCGCGGCCCGAGGGCGAGTACACCGAGATGTCGACGGCACCGCGCTCGCGGAGCGTGGCGAGCGTGACGGCGGCGTAGGCACCGGTGCCGACGAGCAGCACGCGCTCGGCCGACCAGTCGGCGATGCGGGAGTCGGCGAGCTCGAGGGCGAGGCGCACCAGCGAGCGGCCGGCGCGGCCGAGGGCCGTGACGTTCTTGACCTTGCGCTGTGCCTGGCTGGCGCGCTGGAACAGGCGCTCGAGCTCGGGGGAGGTCGTGCCCTCCTTGCGGGCGGACTTGAGTGCGCGGCGCACCTGGCCGGCGATCTCGCCCTCGCCGGAGACGACGGATTCGAGGCCGGAGGCCACGGAGAAGAGGTGCTCGGCGACGCGGCGGCCCGAGTGCACGGTGTAGGCGCCGTCGAGTTCATCGGCGGGAACGCCGGTCGCGGCCTCGACCGCTTCGAGCACGGCTTCGACGCCGATCGCGCCGGCTGCAGTGACGGGTTCGTCCATTTCCACGTACGCCTCGAAGCGATTGCACGTCGCGAGAACGACCGCACCCTGCACGCACGGCGTCATGCCCACGAGAGTGGGGGCGACGTCGTCGGGGGTGCGGCTCAGGCGTTCGAGCAGATCGAAGCTGGCGGTCTTGTGACTCGCCGTGACACACAGCAGCACCCTTCGATTGTACCGGAGGCTCCCGACGCCGAGGTCGCCGGGCCCACAGCATCCGCATCGGGGGCGGATGCGAGGATGGAGGCATGGCCCTCTCCGACGCTCCGCTCCTGCGCGCCCTCGCGGGCGAACGCCCCGCTCAGACCCCGGTGTGGTTCATGCGCCAGGCCGGCAGGTCGCTGCCCGAGTACCGCGAGCTGCGGGTGGGCACGCGGATGCTCGACGCCTGCCTCACCCCCGACCTCGCCGCCGAGATCACGCTGCAGCCGGTGCGCCGCCACGGCGTCGACGCGGCCGTCTTCTTCAGCGACATCGTCATCCCGCTGCGCCTGGCCGGAGTCGAGGTCGAGATCGAGCCTGGCCGCGGTCCGGTGTTCGCGAACCCGGTGCGCACGGCATCCGACGTCGACCGCATCACGGCGATCGATCCCGCCTCGCTCGACGCCACCGCGATCTCCGAGGCCGTGCGCCTCACCGTCGCCGAACTCGGCGACACCCCGTTGATCGGCTTCGCCGGAGCGCCCTTCACCCTTGCGGCCTACCTCGTCGAGGGCGGCCCGTCGAAGGAGCACCTGCGCGCGCGGGCCATGATGCACGCCGACCCCGACTCGTGGAACCGCCTCGCCGGATGGCTGGCGCAGGTGTCGCGGGTCTTCCTCTCGGCGCAGCGCGACGCCGGGGCATCCGTCGTGCAGCTCTTCGACTCGTGGGCGGGCGGTCTGAGCCCCGCCGACTACCGCACCTTCGTACGCCCGCACTCGAAGACCGCGCTCGAGGGCATCGGGCTGCCGACCATCCACTTCGGCGTCGGCACCGGACCCTTCCTCGCCGACATGCGTCTCGACGGTGCGGCCGACGGCGTGGGCGTCGACTGGCGGCAGCCGCTCGACGAGGCGGCTGCGATCCTCGGCCCCGACACCACGGTGCAGGGGAACATCGATCCCGCGCTGCTGTCGGCTCCCTGGCCGGTGCTCGAGGCGCACGTGCTCGACGTGCTGTGGCGGGGCCGCACCGCTCGGGCGCACATCGTCAACCTCGGCCACGGCGTGCCGCCCGAGACCGACCCCGATCAGCTCACGCGCATCGTCGAGCTGGTGCACGCGCAGCGCGACTGACGGATGCCGCGAGGGGTCAGGACACGCCGCGTCGGCGGTCTCGCGCGCGGCGTGTTGTGACCCCTCACCCGCTCAGGCGCCCCGCCGCGCCCGCAGCCAGCGCACCGCCCGCAGATCGTCGAGCGTGAACGGACCGTCCGGGAGCGCGGCGCGGATGCGCTCGTCGCTGAACGCGCGCCGCGGTCGGAACTCCTCAGGCGCCTCGGGCGCGTAGGGGGCCGGCTCGGTCACGCCTTCGGCCAGCATCCGAGCCTGCGCCTTCGCCACCAGAGGGGTGACCATCGTCCACTCGGTCAGTTGGGCGAGCATGCGGATCGTCCACAGCGGCACGGGGAAGAAGAGCGGGCTGCGCTCGTCGACCCGAGCGATGCGCCGCAGTGCCTCGCCGAGCGTGACCTCGTCGGCACCCATGACCGCGATCGTGGGCTCGGCGATGCGCCCTTCGAGAGCGGCGACGAGCAGGTCGACCGCGTCGTCGACGGGCACGGGGCGGGCGCGGCGCTCGCGGAACCCGACGGTCCAGAAGAAGGGCAGCGTGCGCACGGCGCGCGACACGTGGTCGACCATGTGGTCGCCGCGACCGTAGATCATGCCGGACTTGAGAATGGTGTGGTCGATGCCGGAGGAGCGGATGATCTCTTCGGCCTCCCACTTGGACTCGTGGTAACCCGAACCGCAGTCGGGCCGGGCGCGAAGGAAACTCACCATCACGATGCGCTTCACACCGGCGCGGCGAGCGGCTTCGACGACGGCGCGTGTGCCCTGGACATGCACGCCCTGGAACGTCTGGTCGCCGATCTCGCGGTTGATGCCGGCGCAGTGCGCGACCGCATCGCATCCGGCGAAGGCTGCGGTGAGCGCGTCGGCATCGTCGAGCGCGACGCCGGTGCGTCGGGACACGACGACGGATGCTTCGGGGCCGAGGCGCTCGGCGAGGTGCCGCCCGACGAATCCGGTGCCTCCGGTGATGGCCACTCTCATGACTGCTCCTTCGCTCATTAGCTTTACGGCTAAATGCTATCTAGCAAGGGTGCTATATTGCAAACATGACAGATAGCGCGACCGACATCTTCGCCGCGCTGGCGCACCCCACCCGGCGGCAGATCCTGCAGGACCTGAAAGAGGGTGAGCTGGCGGCCGGCGAGATCGCCGCGAAGTTCTCATCGAGCGGTCCGACGATCTCCCGGCATCTCGCGGTGCTGCGGCAGGCCGGGCTCGTGACCGAGCGTCGCGACGCCAACCGCATCCTGTACTCGCTGGTCGGTGAGCGCCTCGCCCTCTCGGTCGGCGACTTCCTGTCGACGGTGTGCCCCGAGCAGATCGTTCTGCGCGAGATCCGCAAGCGCGGGGGCGCCGACGAGGGGTTATCCCCGGCCGAGGCCTGAGCGGGGCGATGCGAGGATGGAAGGCATGACCGAGCCCTCCGAACTCGCCGCCCGCGCCGCCGAGAAGCACGTCGTCGTGATCGGCGGTGGGATCGGCGGTCTCATCGCCGCCCGTGAGTGCGCCAAGGTCGGCATGCGCGTGACGGTGCTCGAGGCGTCGGATGCCGTGGGCGGCGCGATCCGTCGGGCCGAGCTCGACGGGGTGGCCCTCGACGCGGGGGCCGAGAGCTTCGCGACCCGGGGCGGACACGTGCGCGCGCTCCTCGCCGAACTCGGCATCGACGACCGCGTCGTCGCACCCGCTCCCGGAGGAGCCTGGCTCGCCGGGGTCCCGGGCATCGGCGCCGCACCGCTCCCCGTCGGCGGGCTGCTCGGCATCCCCGCCAACCCGTTCCAGGACGACGTGCGCCGCATCATCGGCTGGTCGGGTGCCTGGAGGGCGTACCTCGATCGGGTGCGTCCGCCGCTGACCATCGGTCACGAGCACAGCCTCGGCAAGCTCGTCTCGACGCGCATGGGCGACAAGGTGCGTGACCGCCTCGTCGCTCCCGTGACCACGGGGGTGTATTCCGCTTCCCCCTCCGATATCGACGTCGAGATCGCCGCACCGGGGCTCAATGCCGCGCTCACGCGCACCGGTTCGTTGTCGGGTGCAGTGGCCGCGCTGCGCGACGAGGGAGCGGCCCGCGCCGCCGCGAAGAAGCCGGGCGCCGCGGTCGAGGGACTCGACGGCGGGATGACCGTCCTCGTCGATGCCCTGCTCGCCGACCTCGAGAACTTCCGTGTCGAGGTGCGCACGGCATCGCCCGTCCGCGCGATCGCCCGCGACGGAGACGGCTGGATCGTCGTCGCCGATGCGCCCGTCGATCCGGCATCCGAAGACGCCGCGGACTCCGATGACGAGGTCGTCGCGGTCGCGGAGGAGTGGCAGGCGGATGCCGTCGTCGTCGCCGTCGACGAGCGCACCGCTCGTGCGCTGCTCGCCGACGCCGTGCCCGCACTCGTGCCGACCGACGACGTACCGGCACCCGAGATCGAGATCGTCACCCTGCTCCTCGACGCTCCGGCGCTCGACCCGGCGCCGCGCGGTACGGGCGTGCTGACGGTGCCCGGCAGCCATGTCGCGAAGGCGCTCACGCACTCCACCGCGAAGTGGGAGTGGGTGCGCCGGGCGGCCGGTGGTCGTCACGTCGTGCGGGTGTCGTTCGGTGCGCAGGGCGAGCCGGCGGCCACCGCAGGGCTCGACGACGGGACTGCGTCGGACCTCGCGCTGCGCGAGGCATCCGCTCTTCTGGGTATCGATCTGGCACCGTCCGCGCTGGTGGCCGCGCACCGTGCGCGCTACGTGCAGGCACAGCCGGCATCGGTGATCGGATCGGCGGAACGTCGTGCGGCCGCCCGCTCCGCCGTGCAGGCCGTTCCTGGCCTCGCGGCGGTCGGCGCCTGGCTCGCGGGTACGGGTCTCGCGCAGGTGATCCCCGATGCGACCGAGGAAACGGACCGCCTGCGCCGCACCCTGATCTGGGAGTGAGCGCCTCGCGCCTGTCAACCCCCTGCCCTCTCAATGCCGAAATCGGCATATGGGGTTACGCTGGGTACCTGGCCGACGGGGATCGAACGCCTGCGGCTCGACCGGAACAACGTGAGGAGACCCCATGAAGGGGAAGATCGGACTCGTCGTCGGAATCGGCGTGGGATACGTCCTCGGAACGCGCGCCGGACGCGAGCGCTACGAGCAGATCAAGACGCAGTGGCTCAAGGTCTGGCATCTCGACCCCGTGCAGGAGCGCGTGGAACAGGTCAAGGACTTCGTGGGCCAGAAGGCCGCCGCGGTTCCGGGCGCCCTCTGGAACGGCGCCGTCAAGGTCGTCAAGTCGGTCGGCAGCGACGGCACGCCCGGGCAGAAGCTCGACTCGGTGATCGCCGCGGGCAAGGACGTCGCCGAAGACCTCGAGGATGCCGCCGAAGAGGTGAAGGACCGCGTCGAGGAGGCCAAGAAGTCGTCGACGTCGAAGACCTCTTCGTCGAAGACGTCCTCCGCGAACTCGTCGGCCTCGACCGGAGCCGCTCGCAAGCCCGCCGCCAAGAAGCCGGCGACGCGCAAGCCCGCCGCGAAGAAGACCGGGAACTGACCATGCCCCGCGGCTATCGCGACCGCGCCGATGACAGCTTCCTGTCGCTGATCGGCGACCTCCCCGAACTCGTCTCGAACCTCGTCAAGGCCGAGATCAACGCCGCCAAGGCGTGGGTCTCGCGCACCGCGAAGGACGCGGGCGTCGGCGCCGTTTGGTTCGTCGTCGCCCTGTTCTTCCTGTTCTGGGCGATCCCGGTGCTGCTGGTCTTCGCCATCGCGGGCATCGCCTCGTGGTGGCCCGTGTGGCTCTCGGCGCTGGCGGTTTTCGGCATCCTGATCCTGGCCGTGCTGTTCTTCGCGCTGCTCGGTCTTTTCAAGTTCCGCAAGGTGCTGCGCCGGGAGAACCCCGCGCAGGCCGTCGCCACAGACGTTCGCATCGTGAAGGAGGCCGGCGACAATGACGAATTCTGACCTGCCGATCACCGCCGTCCCCGGCGGCATCGTCGACCCCGTCGCCTCGGCGCGGGCAGAGCTCAAGGCGGCGCTCGCCGCGATCGAGATCAAGGGCAACGTGCCGCGTCGTCTCGACAAGGCATCTAAGCGCGCGGCCGTGCGTCTGCGACTGTTCTCCGAGCGCAACCCCGCGGGCGCGATCGCGATCGCCGTGGGCGCGGCGGCCGTCGTCGGCAGCGCCGTCTGGGTGATCGCCCGGGCGATCTCGCGCTGACCACTTCTTTTCGCGACGCCCCGGAACTCCGCTTCCGGGGCGTCGCGTTTTTGCACGCTCGGCCGCATTCGCAGCCGTCCGACAAAAGGGGCAGACTGGGACCATGTCCGATGAGAGCGCAGAGAACCCGTCCGGCTTCACCCTCTGGGCCGTGTGGCGACGCAATCCCGATGTGCCCGTCACCGAGTCCGACTCGACCGAACTCGAGACGATCGTCTCGTACGTCGAGGACTCCGGGGTCACGGTCCGCGGCTTCTACGATGTCTCGGGCCTCAAGGCCGACGCCGACCTCATGGTGTGGCTGCACGGCGACACCGCCGAAGAACTGCAGAAGGCGCTGCGTCGTCTGCGCCGCACCGAGCTGCTGCGCTCGCTCCTGCCCGTCTGGAACGTGATGGGCGTGCACCGCGACGCCGAGTTCAATCGCTCGCACGTGCCCGGCTTCCTCCGGGGGGTCGAGCCCAAGGACTGGCTCTGCCTCTACCCGTTCGTGCGCACGCCCGAGTGGTACCTGGCACCCGAGGCCGACCGTCGCGCGATGCTCGCCGACCACGGCCGTAAGGGCGCCGCGTTCACCGGCGTCGTCGCGAACACCGTCGCCGCGTTCGCCCTCGGTGACTACGAGTGGATCCTCCCGATGGAGGCCGACGACATCACCGATCTCGTCGACATGATGCGCGACCTCCGCTACACCGAGGCGCGTCTGTTCGTGAAGGAGGAGGTGCCCTTCTACACGGGGCGCAGGCTCCGCTTCGACGAGATCGCGGACGTGCTGCAGTAGGCCCGCCGTGAGCTCCCCGATCCGCCTCGGTACTCGCCGCAGCGCTCTCGCGCAGGCCCAGTCCGGTCACGTCGCCGCCGCCCTCGAGAAGGTCGTCGGCCGCCCCGTCGTGCTCGTCCCCATCACGTCCGAGGGCGACACCAATCGCGCCTCGCTGTCGGAGATCGGCGGGCAGGGCATCTTCGCCACGCGTCTGCGCGAGGCGCTGCTCGCGGGGGAGTGCGACTTCCTGGTGCACTCGCTCAAGGACCTCCCCACCGCGGTCCCCGAGGGCCTCGTCATCGCGGCGACGCCCGTCCGCGAGGATGCGCGCGATGTTGCCATCACCCGCGGCGGTACTCCGCTGCACGAGCTGCGCGCCGGCAGCACGGTCGGCACGGGGTCACCCCGCCGCATCGCTCAGGTGCGTCGCCGGGCCCCGCACTCGACGGTCGTCGACCTGCGCGGCAACGTCGACTCGCGTCTCGCGCGCGTCGCATCCGGCGAGCTGGATGCTGTCATCCTCGCGGCCGCGGGGCTCTCGCGGCTCGGCACCGACTCGCCGCTGCACCGGGAGGAGCTGGGGCTGAGCGAGTGGCCGACCGCGCCCGGCCAGGGAGCCCTGGCCGTGGAGACGACGACGGATGCCCCGGCCGAGCTGCGTGAGGCGCTCGCCGTCCTCGACGATGCGCCCACCCGCCTCGCGATCACGCTGGAGCGCGCGATCCTCGAGGGTCTGGACGCCGGATGTCAAGCCCCCATGGCCGCGCATGCGGTCGTCGAAGGCGACGAGATCCGCGTCAGGACGGTCGTGTACGCGGCCGATGGCGGTCGCCGGATCGGGCTCGACGTCACCGAACCCCTGAACGAGGGGTATATTCAACGGAACGGCAGTGGCAATGATGCGGATGCTGCCGATGGTGCAGATCCGATCCAGGCCGTTCGATCGCTGGGATCGGCTGTCGCCCGTCGGCTGCTCGAACAAGGGGCGGCCGAACTCGTCCCCCGAGAGCAATCCTGATGACCACGACACCCGAATCGAAGCACGACAAGCCTCTAGACGGCTGGCGGATCCTCGTCCCCCGCGGAGGCCCGTGGGGCGACGGCGTCGCCGCGAGCCTGCGCCTGCAGGGAGCGGTCCCCGTCGTCGCGCCCCTCATCAACTTCGCCCCCACGACCGACCAGGCGGCCCTCGACGTCGCCCTGGAGCAGCTCGCCGCCGGCGCCTACGACTGGCTCACGGTGACGAGCGCGACCACGGTCGACGTGCTCTTCGCGCACCGCGCGGTGGTGCCGGCCACGACGCGCATCGCGGCGGTCGGCGAGACCACCGCGGCGGCGTTGCAGGCCGTCGGGTACGAGGTCGCGCTGGTGCCCACGCAGGACAACTCCGCCGAGGGCATGGCGCAGCAGATGATCTCGCTCGAGACCGCACCGCGCCGCATCCTCGCTCTCCGCAGCGAGATCGCGAAGCCGGTGCTGAGCGTGCTGCTCACCGAGGCGGGTCACGACGTCGACAGCGTGGTGGCGTACCGCACGGTCGGCGTACCGGTGACGGATCGCATCAAGCGCGACGTCGAGAACGGCCGCATCAACGCGATCCTCATCACGAGCGGTTCGGTCGCCGAGCAGGTGCGCGAGCAGTTCCCCGAGATCCCCGATGACACGCTGCTCGCGGCGATCGGTCCGCGCACGGCGCGCGATGCCCGCAACGCGGGACTGTCGGTCTCGGTGGTCGCGGATCGCCAGACGGTCGACGCGCTCATCGACGCGGTCTCGCACTTCACCCTCCCGCACTCGGCCGACGAGTTCACGCCGTGAGCTTCCCCGAGGTGCGCCTGCGTCGACTGCGCCAGTCGCCGGCCGTCCGCCAGCTCGTGCGCGAGACCAGCCTCCAGCCGCAGCAGCTCGTGCTGCCGACGTTCGTGCGCGAAGGGCTCACCGACCCCGCGCCGATCGGATCGATGCCCGGTGTCGTCCAGCACTCGATGGACTCGCTTCGCGCCGCGGCGGTCGAGGCAGCCGAGGCCGGCGTCGGTGGCGTCATGCTCTTCGGCGTTCCTGCGGTGCGCGATGCCCGCGGCTCCGGTGCAGACGCTCCCCACGGCATCCTCAATCTCGCGACCGAGGCGCTGGCAGCCGAGGTGGGCGACGCCCTCGTCGTGCAGACCGACCTGTGCCTCGACGAGTTCACCGATCACGGACACTGCGGCGTGCTGGCCGCCGACGGTTCCGTCGACAACGACGCGACCCTCGAGCGCTACACCTCGATGGCTCTCGCCCAGGCGCGGGCCGGTTCGCAGCTGCTCGGGCTCTCGGGCATGATGGACGGCCAGGTCGCCGCCATCCGCCGAGCGCTCGACGCCGAGGGGTTCACGCGCACGATCCTGATGTCGTACGCGGCGAAGTACGCGAGCGCGTTCTACGGCCCCTTCCGCGAGGCGGTCGACTCGCAGCTCACCGGCGACCGCCGCACCTACCAGCTCGACCCCGGCAACCGCCGCGAGGGCGTGCGCGAGGCCGTGGTCGACGAGCAGGAGGGCGCCGACATCGTCATGGTCAAGCCGGCGATGGCCTTCCTCGACGTACTGCGCGAGGTGCGAGACACCGTGCATATTCCGGTGTGGGCATACCAGGTGTCCGGCGAGTACGCGATGATCGAGGCCGCCGCCGCGAACGGATGGATCGACCGCCGTGCGGCGATCCTCGAGTCGCTGCTGTCGATCCGGCGCGCCGGTGCCGACGCGGTTCTGACGTACTGGGCGACCGAGGCCGCCCGCTGGCTGCGCGACTGATCGGCCGCCGCCGCATTTCGAGAGGAAGCACCATGTCCGATCGCAACGATGATCTCTTCTCCGCCGCCCGCGCGGTGATCCCCGGCGGCGTGAACTCTCCCGTCCGCGCCTACGGGTCGGTCGGTGGCACGCCGCGGTTCCTCGCCTCCGCGCAGGGTGCGACGGTGACGGATGCCGCGGGCACGACGTACATCGACCTCGTGGCCTCGTGGGGCCCGGCGCTGCTCGGTCACGCGCATCCGGAGGTCGTCCAGGCGGTGCAGGAGGCCGCGACCCGCGGCCTGTCGTTCGGCGCGCCCACCGAGGGCGAGGTCGAGCTCGCGGCACTGATCGCCGACCGCGTGCGGTTCGGCGAGATCCGTCCGATCGAGCGCGTGCGCCTGGTGTCGACGGGCACCGAAGCGACCATGACGGCGATCCGCCTGGCCCGCGGCGCGACCGGGCGCGACCTGCTCGTGAAGTTCGCCGGTCACTACCACGGCCACTCCGACGGGCTGCTCGCCGCGGCGGGCTCGGGCGTCGCGACGCTCGCGCTGCCGGGTTCCGCGGGCGTGCCCGCGCCGATCGCCGCGCAGACGCTCGTGATCGACTACAACGACCCCGAGGCGCTGGCGGCGGTGTTCGCCGAGCACGGCCCGCGCATCGCGGCCGTCATCGTCGAGGCATCCGCGGCGAACATGGGCGTCGTCGCCCCGCTCCCCGGGTTCAACCGCCTCATCGCCGACACGGCCCACGCGCACGGCGCGCTGATGATCCTCGACGAGGTGCTCACCGGGTTCCGCGTGCACCCGGCCGGGTTCTGGGGGCTGCAGGCCGCGGAGGGCGAGGACTACCTCCCCGACATCGTCACCTTCGGCAAGGTCGTCGGCGGGGGGATGCCGCTGGCCGCCCTCGGTGGACGGACCGATGTGATGGACCTCCTGGCGCCGCTGGGGCCGGTCTACCAGGCGGGCACGCTCTCCGGGAACCCGCTCTCGGTCGCCGCGGGCGTCGCCACGCTGCGCCTCGCGACGCCCGAGGTCTACGCGACCATCGACGCGGCGGCCGACCGGCTCTCGCGTGCGCTCGACGCGGCGCTCACGGATGCCGGGGTCGAGCACGCGGTGGCGAAGGCGGGAAACCTCTTCAACGCCTCGTTCCGCCCCTCCGCCCCGCGCGACTACGCCGAGGCCCAGGCGCAGGAGACGTTCCGCTACGCGCCGTTCTTCCACTCGCTGCGGGAGCAGGGGATCGCCCTGCCGCCGAGCGTGTTCGAGGCGTGGTTCCTCACGGCCGCCCACGGCGACGAAGAACTGCTGCGCATCGAGGCGGCGCTGCCCCTCGCGGCCGCCGCCGCGGCATCCGCTCGTCCCTGAGTGAGCGCATTCCCACAACGGATCGTTGTGTTCCTGTGAGCAAGATCCAGACAACTGGGAGGATGCCGCTGGCAGACTGGGTGTCATGGTGACGTTGCTGTTGGATCAGACGCAACTCGAGATCGTGCTCTCGCCGCTGGAACGCGCCGCGAGCTTCCACCGCGACAACCTCCGCATCGTGCGCGAGACGATCACCAAGGTGCAGCTCACCGATGACGCCTGGACCTGGCTGCGCGGCGTGCCCAACCCCGGCACCCACATCCCCGGCATCCTCGCCGCCGGTACGTGGAAGGCCGCGGGCAGCACCGACTTCGTGCTCATCCGCAAGCGCCGGCCGAGCGTCGTGATCGACCTCACGGGCGACGAGCAGTACCGCCGTCTCATCCTGACCACCCGGCACGGCCTCGCCCTGACGCAGGCCCTGCGGCTCGAGGTCTCCGAAGAGCCGGCCGACGTCGAGGAGATCGTCTCGACCGGCTCGATCCCCACGACCAAGCAACCCCGGCGCCCGGTGATCCGGCCGCGGCCCGCCTGAGCCGCCGCGCTCGCAGACCACAGCGAAACGCCCTCCGCGACCATCGGGTCGGGAGGGCGTCTCGCTGTGCGGATCGATCAGTCGCGGGGGCGGTACTCGCCGTGCTCGTGGTGCTGGTCGCCGTCGCCGCTCTGGTCGTAGTGGTCGGCGTTGGCGAGCTCGTCGTCGGTCGCCGTGAGCGGGATCTCCGGGATGATCTCGATCACGGTCGTGCGGGGGGCGCCATCGGCGGGAGCGTCGTCGTCGGATGCTTCGTCGTCGGATGCTTCGTCGGTCGGGGTCTCGTCGGTCGCCGTGTCGGCTTCCGCCTGCGTGTCGGCTTCGTGCTCGGAGTGCGCGGCATCGTCCGTCTCGCTGCCCTCCGACTCGGAGGGCGCCTCGCCGAGGGGGTAGTCCTTCGGCTCGTCCTCGAAGTAGGCGCGCGCGGCGTCGGCGAGCATCGAGCTCACCGCGGCCGAGCGCGGGTCGGCGTCCTCGTCGGCGGCCGCCTCGTCGCTGTCGGAGGATCCAACCGACGATGCGTCGGATGCGCCGTCGGTCGGGCCCAGGTCGTCGAACACCTCGACCCCGGCCTCCTCGCCGATCGGAACACCCGCGGCTTCACCGTCGACGGCGTGGGCGGGAGCTTCGGCATTCGGGAACGAGGTGGCCTCCTCCTCGGCGGCGTCGCCGTTTCCGAAGAGGATGTCGTCGAACGAGGGGAGCCCTGCGGCCGACACCGGGCCCGGTGCGACCTGCGCGGCATCCGCATCGGTGGCCGTACCGTCTGCAGGCGTCTCGTCCGCAGGCGTCTCGTCCGCAGGCGTCTCGTCGTCGGATCCAGCGTCGTCGGATGCAGAGGCGCCGTCGACGGAGACGTCGACCGCCCCCTCGGCATCCGCTTCGTCCGCGACGACGTCGCCGTCGTTCACGATCGCGGCTCCTGCTCCGGAGGCGACCACCGCTGCCGCGACGGGACCGCCGGGCACGGCTGCGGCGGCGTCGGCGGCGATCGCGGAGGCGGTCATCGCCGCCGTGTCGTCCGTCGTGACCTGATCCTCGGCGTCGGCCGGAGCGGTCGCGTGCGCGGGCTCCTCGACGGGAGCCGCCGGCGCGGCGGCGGGAGCGACGAGCTGCGTCGCGAGGAGGCCGGCGTGCGGCTCGAGCCGGCCGCCACGAGTGAGCTGGATGAAGACGTCTTCGAGCGTCGGACCGCGCTGCACGAGAGTGGTGAGGGCGATCCCGGCATCCGCGGCGACCGCACCGACCCGGCGCGCGTCGGTGCCGCGCACCGTGAGCCCGGAGCGGAGGATCTCGATGTCGAACCCGGCGGCGGCGAGGGCGGCGGTGAGCGCGGCACGATCGGCCGCGTCGACGATGACGGCACCGGCCGAGGGGTCGGCGAGTTCCTCGATGCCGCTCGCGAGCACGAGCCGGCCCTTCGAGAGCACGAGCACGTTGTCGGCGACCTGCTCGACCTCGCTGAGCACGTGCGACGACACCAGCACGGTGCGCCCCTCGTCGGCGAGACGGCGCATGAGCAGGCGCATCCAGCGGATGCCTTCGGGGTCGAGCCCGTTGGCCGGCTCGTCGAACACGAGAGCCCCGGGGTCGCCGAGCAGAGCGTGCGCGACGCTCAGACGCTGACGCATGCCGAGCGAGAATCCGCCGATGCGGGCGTCGCCCTCGTTCTCGAGCCCCACCAGGGAGAGCACCTCGGCGACGCGACCGAGCGGGATGTCGTTGGCCTTGGCCGCGATCGTGAGCTGGCGGTTCGCGGTGCGGCGCGGACGGTAGACGGTCTCCTCGAGCACCGAACCGATCACCCGCAGCGGCTGGCGGAGCTCGGCGTACGACTGACCGCCGATCGTCGCGGTGCCGGATGTCGGGCGCACCTGGCCCAGCAGCATCCGCAGCGTCGTCGTCTTGCCGGCCCCGTTGGGGCCGAGGAAGGCGGTGACCGCACCCGGCTCGATCCGAGCAGAGAAGTCGGAAACGGCGGTCACCTCATTGAAGCGCTTCGTCACGCCCGTGAATTCGAGAACCTGTCCGTCGGTCATGCGCGACCTCTCCTTGCTTGGTCAATTCCCCCTATCCTGCCGGAAAACCGTCCGGATCGCGTATTTCCTGTGGATTGCGAGCCCTCGCGGCGACCGGGGTAGCCTGGCTCCCGTGACCGAGACCTCTGCCTCCGACCGCGTCCTCGTCCGCACGGAAGGCGCTCTCGGGCGGCTCACGCTGCAGCGTCCCGAGGCGATCAACGCCCTCGACCTGGGCATGGTGCAGGCGCTCACCGCGGCGCTCGACGCCTGGCGCACCGACACCGACGTGCAGATCGTGCTGCTCGACGGTGCGGGCGACCGCGGCTTCTGCGCCGGGGGAGACGTGCGCGCCCTGCACGCGCAGATCGTGTCGGGGCATCCCGAGTCCACCGCCGAGTTCTTCCGCGCGGAGTACGCGCTCAACGCCATGATCGCCGAGTATCCGAAGCCGATCGTCGCCTTCGCCGACGGCATCACGATGGGCGGCGGCATCGGGCTCGCGGGGCACGCGGCGATCCGCATCGTGACCGAGCGCTCGAAGCTCGCGATGCCCGAGACGCGCATCGGCTTCACTCCCGACGTCGGCGGCACCTGGCTGCTGGGCCGTGCGCCGGGTCGCCTCGGCGAGTACCTCGCTCTGACCGGCGGTTCGTTGAACGGGGCGGATGCCATCGCCCTCGGTTTCGCGGACTACTACGTGCCCTCCGCCAATCTCGACGCCCTGCGCGAGGCCCTCGCGTTCCGCGCCGACCCGACCGGGCCGAGCGAGATCGTGCTGCTGTTCGACGAGACGCCGGAGCCCTCGGAGCTGTCGCCGTCGCCGGAGTGGATCGACGAGGCCTTCTCCGCCGACACGGTCGTCGCGATCGTCGAGCGGTTGCAGGCGCAGGGCACGACGGATGCCACGGCCACGGCCGACCTGCTCGAGGGGCTCGCGCCGACGGGGTTGGTCGTGACGCTCGACGCCGTGCGCGAGGCGCGGGCGGCCTCCGGGCTGCGCGAGGCGCTCGAGGGCGAGTACCGGCGGGTGCTGTGGTTCGTGCACGAGCATCCCGATCTCGTCGAGGGCATCCGCGCTCAGCTGGTCGACAAGGACCGCAACCCGAAGTGGCAGCCCGCCTCGCTCGCCGAGCTGGGGACGGATGTCGGGGCGGATGCCCGTGCGTACGTGCCGGAGACGCCGCTGTTCTGAGTGCCAGCCCGGCTGTCGATGGGTTCGCTGTGAGCGAAGGTTCCGAACTCGGCGGTACGAATGTCGGAGCTTCGTGTCACGCTTTGTTGTGGCCGATCCCGGTCGGCACCTTCCCCCACGCCTGAGTCCACAGCTTCATCTCTCAGAAAGTCCGCCTGTGCTGGGTAAAATTCTCGTTCGGTATCTGTCCCGCTACAAGTGGCTGCTCGTCGCCGTCCTGGTCTTCCAGTTCGCGAGCGCGATCGCCACCCTCTATCTCCCGCGTCTCAACGAAGACATCATCAACAGAGGCGTCGCACAGTCCGACACCGCCTACATCTGGCGCACCGGTCTGCTCATGCTGGCGGTCTCGCTCGGTCAGATCATCGCGTCGATCATCGCCACGTACTTCGCCGCCCGCGCGTCGATGGGCGCCGGCCGCGACATCCGCGCCGACGTGTTCAGCAAGGTGAGCGGATTCTCCGAGCGAGAGGTGTCGCAGTTCGGCGCCGGCTCGCTCATCACGCGCAACACCAACGACGTTCAGCAGGTGCAGATGCTGGCGATGATGGGCGCCACCATGCTCGTCACCGCACCGCTGCTGGCGATCGGCGGCATCATCTTCGCGGTGCAGACCAACATCGGGCTGAGCTGGCTCATCGCCGTCTCCGTCCCCCTCCTGCTGATCGTCGCCGGACTCGTCGTCAGCCGCATGGTCCCCCTGTTCCGCAGCTACCAGGGCAAGCTCGACACCGTGAACCGCGTCATGCGCGAGCAGCTCACGGGCGTGCGCGTCGTGCGCGCGTTCGTGCGCGAGCGCATCGAGGAGGAGCGCTTCCGCGGCGCGAACACCGACATCATGGTCGTCGGGCGCAAGGTGGGTTCGCTGTTCGTGCTGCTGTTCCCGCTCTTCATGCTCATCCTCAACGTCACGGTCGTCGCGGTCGTCTGGTTCGGTGGCGTCGAGGTCAACAGCGGCACGGTGCAGGTCGGCACGATCTTCGCCTTCATGCAGTACATCGGACAGATCATGGGCGGCGTCATCATGGCCAGCTTCATGGCGATCATGATCCCGCGCGCCGCGGTCTCGGCCGAGCGCATCGGCGAGGTGCTCGACACGACGTCGAGCATGGAGCGTCCGGCGAACGGCGTCACCTCGTTCCCGACTCCGGGTTCCGTGGCGTTCGACGACGTCGAGTTCACCTACCCCGGAGCCGACGCCCCCGTGCTCTCCGGCATCAGCTTCGCCGCCGAGCCCGGTGAGACCGTCGCGATCGTCGGATCGACCGGTGCCGGCAAGACCACGCTGGTCTCGCTGATCCCGCGCCTCTTCGACGTCTCGGGCGGAGCCGTCTTCGTCGGAGGCGCCGACGTCCGCACCGCCGATGTCGAATCGCTCTGGGCGACGATCGGACTCGTTCCCCAGCGCCCGTTCCTCTTCACCGGCACGGTCGCGTCGAACCTTCGCTACGGCCGTGAGGACGCCACCGACGACGAGCTCTGGCACGCGCTCGAGATCGCGCAGGGCCGTGATTTCGTCGAGGAGATGCCGCAGGGGCTCGAGTCGCGGATCACCCAGGGCGGAACCAACGTCTCGGGCGGTCAGCGCCAGCGCCTGGCGATCGCCCGCGCGATCGTGCGTCAGCCGCAGATCCTCGTCTTCGACGATTCGTTCTCGGCGCTCGACCTCACCACCGACGCCCGTCTGCGACAGGCGCTGTGGAGGGAGCTGCCCCACGTGACCAAGGTCGTCGTCGCGCAGCGCGTCTCGTCGATCACCGATGCCGACCGCATCGTCGTGCTCGAGGGCGGGACCATGGTCGGCGTCGGAACCCACGAAGAACTCCTCGAGACGAGCACGACGTACCGAGAGATCGTCGAGTCGCAGCTGGGGGTGGACGCATGAGCGAGCAGAACTCCTCACGTACCCGTCGCGGTCGCGGAGCCAAGAGTGCGACCGCGGGCACCGCGGCCGTCGTCGAGCCCGAACTGACCGACGAGGAGAAGTACGAGGCCGAGCTGGCCGAGAAGGCGCGTCAGGACGGCGGTGGCTGGGACAGCGTCGCGCCCGGCAAGGCCGACAACTTCGGCAAGAGCTTCAGCCGCATGATCGGCCTGCTCAAGCCCTCGGCGGTCTGGTTCGTGATCGTGTCGATCCTCGGCGCCATCGGCGTCGTGCTCACGGTGGCGGCTCCGAAGGTGCTCGGCGAGGCGACCAACCTCATCTACAAGGGCTTCATCTCGGTGCAGCTCGGGCAGGCGAACGGCGACTTCCCCGGATTCCCCGCGGGTACCTCGCAGGACGACGTCGTCGACGCGTTGCGGCAGGGCGGCCAGACCGACTTCGCCAACCAGGTCGCCGCGCTCGGTGACTTCCAGGTGGGTGACGGCGTCGACTTCGACGCGCTCCGGTGGGTCATCGCCGCCGTCCTCGCGATCTACGTGGTCGCGGCCTTCCTGAGCTGGATCCAGGGCTACGTCATCAACGTCATCATGGTGCGCACCATGTGGCGTCTGCGCGAATCGGTCGAGGCGAAGATCAACCGACTGCCGCTGTCGTACTTCGACAAGGTGCAGCGCGGTGACCTGATCTCCCGCGTCACCAATGACATCGACAACATCACGCAGACCATGCAGCAGTCGCTGTCGGGCGCGATCACCGCGGTGCTCACGGTCGTGGGCGTGCTCGTGCTCATGTTCTCGATCTCCTGGCAGCTGGCGCTCGTCGCGCTGGTGGCGCTTCCGCTCATGGGAGTGATCTTCGGCGTCATCGGTCCGCGTTCGCAGAAGGCCTTCGGCACGCAGTGGCGCAAGGTCGGACGGCTGAACGCCCGCGTCGAGGAGGCCTTCTCGGGCCACGCGCTGGTCAAGGTCTTCGGCCGCGAGCAGGACGCCCTCGACAAGTTCAAGGACGAGAACGAGGAGCTCTTCCAGGCCGCGTTCAAGGCGCAGTTCCTGTCGGGCATCATCATGCCGGCGATGACCTTCGTCGGCAGCCTCACCTACGTGGGCATAGCGGTGCTCGGCGGCCTCATGGTCGCGAACGGCCAGCTGCGTCTCGGCGACGTGCAGGCGTTCATCCAGTACTCGCAGCAGTTCACGCAGCCGCTGTCGGAGCTGGGCGGAATGGCGGCGGTCGTGCAATCGGGAACCGCCTCGGCCGAGCGCGTGTTCGAGCTGCTCGACACCGAGGAGCAGGAGGCCGACGACGTCGACGCTCCCGCGCTCGACGAGGGCAAGGGCGTCGTCGAGTTCGAGAACGTCGCGTTCTCGTACACGCCCGAGCGTCCGCTCATCACGGATCTCTCCTTCCGGGTCGAACCGGGGCAGACGGTGGCGATCGTCGGACCGACCGGCGCGGGCAAGACCACGCTCGTCAACCTGATCATGCGGTTCTACGAGCTGAACGGCGGGCGCATCCTGCTCGACGGTCAGGACATCTCGGAGGTCACGCGCGACGAGCTGCGTTCCCGCACCGGCATGGTGCTGCAGGACCCGTGGCTGTTCGCGGGCAGCATCCGCGAGAACATCCGATACGGGCGTTCCACCGCGACCGATGACGAGGTGCTCGAGGCCGCGAAGGCGACGTACGTCGATCGCTTCGTGCACGCGTTGCCCGAGGGGTACGACACCGTGCTCGACGAGGACGCGTCGAACGTCTCGGCGGGTGAGCGGCAGCTCATCACGATCGCTCGGGCGTTCGTCGCCCAGCCGTCGATCCTGATCCTCGATGAGGCCACGTCGGCGGTCGATACCCGCACCGAGCTGCTCCTGCAGAACGCGATGGCGGCGCTCCGCGAGGGACGCACGTCGTTCGTGATCGCTCACCGCCTGTCGACGATCCGCGATGCCGACCTCATCCTCGTGATGGAGCACGGCGACATCGTTGAGAAGGGCACGCACGACGAACTCATCGCCGCGCAGGGCGCCTACTGGCGCCTGTACCAGTCGCAGTTCGAGCAGGCGGCGACCGACATCGACGCCGAGGAGGCACTCACCGGCTCGACGCCGACCGTCATCACGGGCGACGCCGACGACGTGGATGCCGCCGAGGCCGCAGCAGCGAATGCCGTCACCGGCGCATCGGTCGGAGCCCAGCAGCCCGCCGCCGAAGCTGCCGCGGCGCAGGCCGTGATCGAGCACCCGTCTCCCGAGGGGGACACCCGCCACGGCTGACCCGTCGCGCTGACCCGCCGCAGTACCCGGGCTCACGCCCACCCGAAGCGCCCCGCTCCGCATCCGCGGGCCGGGGCGCTTCGCGCGGCGCCGTCGTCCCGAGAACCCGCCGCCGCGGCATCCGTCCGATCCCGCTCATCTGCACGGAGCGCGCACGTCTGCACGGCGATCCCGGGGGTCTCGCCGTGCGGACGTGATCCGTCCGTGCAGGCGTGATGGCGCGGCACCACGTGCAGGGAGAAAAGACATCTACAGGGAGGTTCGGCGGGATTCTCCCTGCACGTGTCGTTCTTCCCTGCGGACGAGCGGGCGGCAGAGGGCGACAGCCGCTCGTGGGTAGTCCCGAACCCGAGGGGTCACAATACGCCTCACGGGCGGGCACGATCACGGCGTGTTGTGACCCCTCACGGAGTCGGGAGACCCGGCTCTACTCCGAGTCGAGGCCGAACAGGTTCATCGGATGGGTGAGGCGCCACCAGATGCTGGGGCCCTCGACGTCGTCGTCGAGCACGAGTTCCGTCGTGGTCGCGTCGATCGGGCCGGCCGTGCTCAGCGAGCCCACGGCGTCACCGTCCTCCCGCGCATCCCCGAGCGAGAAGCTCGTCGAGGTCGTCGCCGCGGCACCGTTCCAGAGCAGCACGTCGGCGTCGGCATCCGTCACGATGTCGACCTCCGCGCCCCACTCGGTGCGCACCTGACCGACGACCGTGCCGGCTGGAACGGCGGGTTCCTGGGCGAGGAGCGCCGCTTCGACCTCGGCGAACAGCGAGCGCGTGGCCGCGAGCCGCTGGGCATCGTCGTCCTGATTCAGCACCGCCGCGTAGAGCTGCACGGTGCTGTCGCCCACGGTCACGTTCTTCGCCGTGAGCAGGTTCCACCCGACCAGCGTGCCGGTCTTGATGCCGACGACACCGGGGTCGGCCAGCATGCCGTTCGTGTTGGTCACGAGGCCCGCACCGGGCAGCTCGACGGCCGGGGTGCCGACGATCTCCGCGAACACCGGGTTCTTCATCGCGAGCTCGCCCAGGCGCACCAGGGCGTCGGGTGTCGCGACGTTGCCGATGTCGAAGCCCGACGGTGTGACGACCGTGATGTCGCTGAGGCCGCGCTCGCTCAGCCAGATCTCCGCGGCGGCCGCGAACTCGCTGTTCGATCCCCAGATCTCCCGCGCGAGGCGGTCGATGTAGTTGTTCGCCGACCCGAGCAGCGTGCCCTGCAGCATCTGGTACTCGGTGAGCACTCCGCCGACCGGCACATCGAGCGACGACTGATCCGACATCCGATACGACCAGTACGACTGGCTGTCGGCACGGGTGAACGAGAACTCGGGGCCCTGCTCGCCGAGGGCCAGAGGCATCCGGTCGAGCACCATGAGCGAACTGACCACCTTGGTGATGCTCGCGATGCTCGCCGGATCCACCGAGGATGCCGTCGAGCCGATGCCGCCCACGCCGACGGCTGCACTGCCGACGCCGGGCCACGCCACGGCGGCCGGGGGAGCGGCGACGGTGGTGAACTCGACAGAATGAACGGTCGGGGCGACCTCGTGCAGCGGCCAGAGGATGGTCGTGCCGGCGTATGCGCCGACGAGACCGAGAACCATGCCGATCGGCACGAGCACGCGGGCGCTCGCGATCGCCGGGCGCAGTCGGGCGCCGCGCATGATCGCGACGGCGGGATCCTCGACGTACGGCTCGTCGTAGGTGCGCGCCGCGGAACCTGCGGCGACGGCGGCGGTGTCGATCCAGGTCAGGGCCGTGGCCGGGCGCTTCTCATCTGCCCATGCGGCCTCGGGGGTCTCGCTCTCGCTCGCCTCCGGAGTATCGGATGCCTCGACGCCGGATGCCTCGACGCCGGATGCCTCGACGCCGGCAGTCTCGGCGCCGGCAGCCTCGACATCAGCACCTTCGGGACCAGCCTCCTCGACGCCGGCAGCCTTCGCCTCGTCCGGATCCGCCACGGCGGGCACGGATGCCGTCGCAGGCGGCTCGAGTTCGCCCGGGGCGTCGGTCGCAGCCGCGCCGGAATCGGGCACGGCGGCGGTGGCGGCGTCGGTGGGATGAGCGGCGGTCACTCGATTACGGTACCCAATCCCCGGGCTGATCTGCGGCGATGCGTCACGGGCGGGCGCGGGTGTCGGCGCGCGGGTATGCTGGTCAGCACAACCACGGGAGTCCGGCGAGCCGGGCTGAGAGGGAGCGAATCGCGCTTCGACCGTCGAACCTGATCTGGGTCATGCCAGCGCAGGGAGGAGTTCAGATGAGTACGTCCACGCCCGAATCCGCCGCGAAGAACACCGGCGAAACGGCACCCAACCCGGCATCCGCATCCAACCCGGCATCCGGATCCAACCCGGCATCCGCCGCGAACCCGGCATCCGCGAAGAGCGCACCCGCCACGATCTGGCGTTGGCGCGTCGTCGACATCGTGGTCGCCAGCGTGCTCGGCGTCGCCGCCGGGCTGATCTTCCTCGCGTGGAACGTCGGCTACCTCGGCCCGAAGGCGCTCCTCGAGCCGCTGCTCCCGGGCCTGCAGGGGCTGCTCGACGGACCGTGGCTGTTCGCCGGTGTGCTCGGCGGCCTCATCATCCGCAAGGCGGGCGCCGCGATCTACGTCGAGTTGCTCGCCGCGGTCGTGTCGGCCCTGATCGGCAACCAGTGGGGCGGGTTCCTGACGCTCGAGGCCGGTCTCGTGCAGGGCCTGGGAGCCGAACTGATCTTCCTGCTGTTCTTCTACCGTCGCTGGTCGCTGCCGGTCGCGATCCTCGCCGGAGCGGGGGCGGCCCTCGCCGGCGGCATCAACAACCTCATCCTCTGGTACGCGGGGTCGGGCACCGAGTTCACGGTGATCTATCTGATCAGCACGGTCGTGTCGGGCGCGGTGATCGCCGGGGCCCTGTCGTGGGTGCTGGCGCGCGGCATCGCGGCCACGGGAGCGCTCGATCGCTTCGGCTCGGGCCGTGAGGCGCGCGTCCGCGTCTGATGACGATCGATCAGGCCGGCCCCGCGACGGTCGAGGCGACCGCGTGGGGCTGGCGTCATGCCAGCCGTCTGGCCTGGGCGCTGCAGGACGTCTCGTTCCGGATCGAACCGGGGGAGCGCGTGCTGGTGCTCGGCGCGTCCGGTGCCGGCAAGTCGACGCTGCTGCAGGGACTCGCCGGGGTGCTCGGCGGCGACGAGGAGGGCGAAGCCCAGGGCTCGCTCCTCGTCGACGGCATCCCCGCAGCGTCCACGCGCGGGCGCACGGGGCTCGTGCTCCAGGATCCCGACTCGCAGGTGATCCTCGCCCGGGTCGGTGACGACGTCGCCTTCGGGTGCGAGAACCTCGGCATCCCGCGCGCCGAGATCTGGCCGCGCGTGACGCAGGCGCTCGACGCGGTCGGCCTCGATGTGCCGCTCGATCGACCGACCAAGGCGCTGTCGGGCGGGCAGAAGCAGCGGCTCGCGCTCGCCGGCATCCTCGCGATGCGGCCGGGGCTCGTGCTGCTCGACGAGCCGACGGCCAACCTCGATCCCGAGGGCGTGGTCGAGGTGCGCGACGCGGTCGAGCGGATGCTGCAGGCGCACCCCGCGACCCTGATCGTCGTCGAGCACCGCCTCGATGTATGGCTGCCGCTGATCACGCGGGTGATCGTGGTCGGGCAGGGCGGGGTCGTGGCCGACGGACCGCCCGCGCACGTGCTCGGCGTCGAGGGCGCCCGGCTCGCGGCCGACGGGGTGTGGGTGCCGGGGTTCGCTCCGGATGCTCCGCCCGCTCCGCTGTCGGCGTCCGGCGAGGTGCTGATCTCGGCCCGCGATCTCGCCGTCGCCCGCGTGAAGGGGAAGCCCGTGGCGAGCGGCATCGACCTCGACGTGCGGGCAGGACAGGCGCTCGCGATCACCGGGCCGAACGGTGCCGGCAAGTCGACCCTCGGGCTCACGCTCGCGGGACTCCTGCCACCCGCGGGCGGTGCGGTCGCGGCATCCGCGGCCCTGGCCGCCGGCATCGGATCGACGCCGATCGACTGGGCCTCGCGCGATCTGCTCACCCGTATCGGGATGGTCTTCCAGGAGCCCGAGCATCAGTTGCTGGCGAAGACCGTGCAGGAGGAGCTCGCGGTCGGCCCGCGCGCTCTCGGCATGCCCGAAGACGAGATCGCCGCACGTAGCGAGGAGCTGCTGCACCGGCTGCGCCTCGACCGGCTCGCGCGCGCCAACCCCTACACGCTGTCGGGCGGCGAGAAGCGTCGGCTGACGGTCGCCGCCGCCCTCGCGACCCGGCCCCGGGTGCTCGTGCTCGACGAGCCGACCTTCGGACAGGACGCCCGTACCTGGGCCGAACTCGTCGCGATGCTCGCCGCCCTGCGCGACGAGGGCACCGCGATCGTGACGATCACGCACGACCTCGACGTCGCCCGCGCGCTCCACGCCGAACGCTACGAGCTGGGCGGCATCCGATGACCGTGCTCGACACCACCGCCCGCACCGGACGCATCGCCGGTATCAACCCCGTCGCCAAGCTCGGGGTGAGCGCGCTGATCGCGATCCCGCTGATCCTCACGCTCGATCCGGTGTCGGCTTCCGTCGCCCTCGTGCTCGAGTGCGTGCTGTTCTTCTTCGCCGGCATCGGCTGGCGCGAGTTCTGGCTGCGCACCTGGCCGGTCTGGCTCGCGGCGCCCCTCACCGCCGTCACGATCGCTCTCTACGGCGAGACGAGCGGCACGATCTACGTCGAGTGGTTCGTGCTGCGCATCAGCGACGGGTCGCTCGCGCTCGCTCTCCCGACCTTCCTGCGCGTGCTCGCGATCGCGCTGCCGTCGGTGGTGCTGTTCATCACGGTCGACCCCACCGACCTCGCCGACGGACTCGCTCAGGTGCTGAAGCTCCCCGCCCGGTTCGTGCTGGGCGCGCTCGCCGGGTTGCGCATGATCGGGCTGTTCCTCGATGACTGGCGGGCGCTCGAACTCGCGCGCCGGGCACGTGGAGTCGCCGATCGCGGACGCATCCGCCGGTTCTTCGGTATGGCGTTCGCCCTGCTCGTACTCTCGATCCGCAGGGGCGCGAAGCTCGCCACCGCCATGGAGGCCCGCGGCTTCGGAGCCCCCGGTCGGCGCACGTGGGCGCGCGAGTCGCGGTTCGGGGCGGCCGAATGGATGCTGCTCGCGATCGGGCTCGCGATCTCCGGGGTGGCCGTGGCCGCCGCGATCGCGACCGGCGCGTGGAACTTCATCCTCGGGCCGAGCTCCTAGCGCCGCTCAGGTCTCGTTCCAGAGCCGCATGTAGAACTCGAGTCGCTCGTCGTCGCGTTCGACGCCGTACGCCTCGAGCAGCGGGTCCTCCCAGCCGGGGCCGAAGTTCCACCCGGTGCTCATGGCCGCGGCGGCGAGGTCGGCCCACCGGTCGGCGAGACCGAGGGCGGCGAGATCGACGTGGGCGGCGGGCTCACCCGCGGCGTCGAGGAGCGTGTTGGGCATGCAGGCGTCGCCGTGGCACACGACCAGGCGGTCGATCGGCGGGGCCTCGTGCAGCTCGGGCGGCACGACGACCCCGCGCTCGGCGGCGTTCGAGACGCGCCAGTGCACGCTCCACTCCCACGGGCAGTCGGCGACGGGGAGGGTGTCGTGCAGCATCCGCAGGGCGCGACCGACGGCGGGTACTGCGATCTCAGCCTTGCCATCCCAGCGCGGATCGACGGCGCTGAACGCGTCGATCGCGCGGGTGACGAGCCACTCGTGCGCGTCGTCCTCGCCCTGGGCGAGCACCTCGGGCACCGTGATCCAGCGGCGGGCCCAGCGCATCCGCTCGGCCTCGTCGTGCATGTTCGCCTCGTCGTCGAGCGGACCCCACTTTATGTAACGCCCGTCGTCGGTGCGGAACGTGAGGCCCCCGATGCCGTTGCGCCACACCGGGGTCACGGCGGCGCGGCCGGCGAGGTCGCGCACGCGCGCGGGGATCTCGATGTGGGCGTCGGGGATGCTCATCCCTCCAGTCTGCCGTGCCGACCCCGTAGGCTCGCTGACACAGCCTTCCCCGGGGATCGTGGTGACACCAAGAACCACGTAGGCTGAAACTCAGTCGCACGACGACGTTCGAAGGAGAACACCATGCAGATCAGTGGACAGGGCGCGCTCATCACCGGAGGCGCCTCGGGTCTGGGCCTCGCCACCGCACGTCGGCTCGCCGCCGACGGCGCCCACGTCACGATCATCGACCTCTCGACGTCGAAGGGCGCCGAGATCGCCGACGAACTCGGCGGACTCTTCGTGCCCGCCGACGTCACCAGCGTCGACGAGGTGCAGGATGCCGTCGCCCAGGCGCAGGCCGTCGCCCCGCTGCGCGTCGTGGTCAACTGCGCCGGCATCGCGCCGCCCGCGAAGGTGCTCGACCGAGACGGCAACCCGGCCGTGCTCGCCGACTTCGAGCGCATCGTGCGCATCAACCTCGTCGGCACGTTCAACGTGCTGTCGCAGGCATCCGCCGTCATCGTGAAGAACCCCGTCGACAGCGACACCGACACCCGTGGCGTCATCGTCAACACCGCCAGCGTCGCCGCCTTCGACGGCCAGATCGGCCAGCCCGCGTACGCCGCGTCGAAGGGTGGTGTGCACGCGATGACCCTGCCGGTCGCCCGCGAGCTCGCCCGCTACGGCATCCGCGTGGTCACCATCGCCCCCGGAATCATGGAGACCCCCATGCTCATGGGGCTGCCGCAGGCCGCGCAGGACTCCCTCGGCCAGCAGGTGCCGCACCCCTCACGGCTCGGGCGCCCCGACGAGTACGCCGCCCTCGTGCAGCACATCGTCGAGAACGACTACCTCAACGGCGAGACGATCCGCCTCGACGGCGCGATCCGCATGGCGCCGAAGTAACCCGCCCGCACCGGCATCCGACCCAGAAGGAGACCCATGTCACTCGCAGGAAAGACCATCCTGATGTCCGGCGGCAGCCGCGGGATCGGACTCGCGATCGCGCTGCGCGCCGCAGCCGACGGCGCGAACATCGCCATGCTCGCGAAGACCGACACCCCGCACCCCAAGCTCGAGGGGACGATCCACACCGCGGCCGAGCAGATCCGCGCGGCCGGCGGGCAGGCGCTCGCGATCGTCGGCGACGTGCGCGACGACTCCGACATCACCGAGGCCGTGATGAAGACGCAGGGCGAGTTCGGCGGCATCGACATCGTCGTCAACAACGCCAGCGTCATCGACCTCTCGCGGTCGCTCGACCTCGATCCCAAGAAGTACGACCTGATGCAGGACGTCAACGTGCGCGGCACGTTCATGCTGTCGCGCGCGGCCGTGCCGATGCTGAAGGATGCCGAGAACCCGCACATCCTGTCGCTCTCGCCGCCGCTCAACCCCACGCCGAAGTGGCTCGGTGCGCACACCGGGTACACGCTCGCGAAGTTCGGGATGACGATGGCGACGCTGGGCCTCGCGGCCGAGTTCGCGCGCGACGGCATCGCGGCGAACACGCTCTGGCCGCGTACGACCATCGCGACCGCGGCGGTGCAGAACCTGCTCGGCGGCGACAAGGTCATGGCCGCGAGCCGCACGCCCGACATCTACGCGGATGCCGCGTACCAGGTGCTCCTGCAGCCCGCCGGCTCGTACACGGGGCAGACGCTCATCGTCGAAGACGTACTCGAGGCTGCAGGGGTGACCGACTTCTCGGGCTACGCCGCGATCCCGGGGACCCCGGACGCGGCGCTGTTCCCCGACATCTTCCTCGACTGACCCGGGCCGTCGCGCGGGGGACGCTTCGACAGGCTCAGCGACCCAGTTTCGGGACCGCGCGCCGCCGCTCGTTACTGGGTCCCTGAGCTTGTCGAAGGGCCCCGCCCCGTGACGCTCAGAAGAGCAGGTACACCGCGCCGAGCACCGTGAGCACGATGACGATGCGGTCGAAGAGCCGCTGATCGAGTCGCTTTGCGACGGCGAGCCCGATGAGCGCGCCGATGACGACGAGCGGGGCGAGCGCGGCATCCATCAGCAGCACCTGCCCCTCGAACAGTCCGAGTCCCGCGAGGAACGGCACCTTGACGAGGTTGATGATCGCGAAGAACCACGCCGAGGTGCCGAGAAACACCTGCACCGGGGTGCGCGTCGCGAGGAAGTACATCGACATCACCGGGCCGCCGGCGTTCGCGACCATCGTCGTGAACCCGCCGAGCGTGCCGTAGGTGCCGGCGAGCAGAATGCCGCCGCGGTCGGGGGCCACGGCATCCGCCCTGTTCTGCTGCCACCGTCGCCAGAGCGTCACCGCGATCATGACCAGCAGGATGACGCCGATCGCGCGTCGCACGACGCCGTCACCGGTGAGCGCGAGGAACGCGAAGCCGGCCAGGAGTCCCAGCACGACGGTCGGGGCGAGGCGCAGTAGCGTCGGCCAGTGCGCGTGCCGACGGTAGGCGATGAGCGCGAACACATCGCCGACCATCAGCAGTAGCAGCATGGCCGCGGTCGAGGTGCGCGCCGGCAGCACGGCCGCGAACAGGGTGATCGCGAGGATGCTGCCGCCCGGAAGCGCCGTCTTCGAGATGCCGATCGTCACCGCGGCGAGGGCCAGCGCGGCCCACGCCCACGGGTCGAGGGCGATCACCGAGACGTCAGGCGCGGACGGCCGCGAGGGCGGCGGCGAAGCGAGCGGAGCGCTTCTCGATGTCGGCCCAGTCCTGGGCCTTGAGCGAGGCGCCGTTGGCGAGGTCGCCTCCGGCTCCGACGGCCACGGCACCGGCAGCGAACCAGTCGGCGAGGTTGTCGGGGTTCACACCACCGGTGGGCATGAGGGGAGCCTCGGGGAACGGGCCGCGCAGGGCGCCCAGGTACGAGGGGCCGCCGAGCGACGCGGGGAAGATCTTGACGACGTCGACGCCGAGTTCGAGCGCGCCCATGACCTCGGTGGGGGTCATGGCGCCGGTCATCACGACGCGGCCGGTGTCGAGCATGCTGCGCGTGAGGTGGGGGAGCGTGCCCGGGCTCACGAGGAACTCGGCGCCCGCATCGGCGGCGAGGGCGGCCTGCTCGGCGGTGGTGACGGTGCCGGCGCCGACGTAGGCGGCGTCGCCGTGCCGGGCGATGAGCTCGCGGATGACGGCGGGCGCATCGGGGGTCGAGAACGTGACCTCGATACCGGTCACTCCGCCCCGGATGATGGCCTCGGACGCCTCGAGGGCGAGCTCGGGGGTCGAGGCGCGGAGCACGGCGAGGACTCCGGTGGCGCGGGCACGGGTGAGGCGGTCGGACATCATGCTCCTTGTGGTGGGGGTCGTTCTATTCTCGCCGACGCCAACTTGTCATTACAACGGGCGCGTCCGGGCCCGCTCAGGCACGCCAGGCGTCGATCAGGTCCTTCGACTCCTTGAGGCCGAGGCCGGCCTCCTCACGCAGCAGCTTGATCGCGGCGATCTGCTGCTCGGCGGAGACGAGTCTGTCGATCTCGGCCACCGCCTCGGACGGCAGCGAGGCGCGCAGCGACCCGACGTCGTGGAAGACGGGCGGCTGGATCGGGATCGCGGTCGTCGCGGGGGCGGCGCCGACCCGCCAGTGGTCGATGCGGCGCTTCGCGGACTGCAGGCTCTCGCCGGTGTGCTCGCGCAGGGTCTTGATCGCGACGATCTTGCTGTCGGCGCGCACCAGATCGTCGATCTTCGCGACCACTTCGGGGGCGATCGGCACCGGAACGCCCGGGGTGACCTCGGGCACCTTCGGCCGCATGCCCCGCAGGGCTGCGGCCACGATGGCGATCACGATGATCGCGCCGACGATGATCCCGATGATCCACACGAAGTCCATGCCGGTCAGTCTAGGCAGGGGCCCCGACAGTCCAGCCGTCTCCCACCCGCTCGCCGGTACCCTGGAAGGTATGACCGAGAACCCCCGCACGCGCGAGACGCGCCCCGCAGCATCCGCGTCCGCCCCCGAGGGTCGACCCGCCCAGGGCAAGGTGCGCACCACGGGCCCCACCCAGGTGCGCCCGGCGACCGAGGGCTGGACCCAGCAGAAGGACGCCGAGGGGCGCCCGCTGCTGCAGTTCGCCAGCCCCAAGCGCGGCAAGCCGCCCGTGCACCTCGCCGACCTCACGCCCGAGGAGCGCGTCGAGAAGGTGAAGGAGCTCGGCCTGCCCGGCTTCCGCGCCAAGCAGCTCGCGACCCACTACTTCCGGCACTACACGTCCGACCCCGCGCACATGACCGACCTCCCGGCCGGCATCCGCGACGAGCTGGTCGCCGGCATGCTGCCCCCGCTCATGACCGAGGTGCGCCGTCTCGAGACCGACCGCGGCGACACGATCAAGTTCCTCTGGCGCCTGCACGACGGGGCCCTCGTCGAGTCGGTGCTCATGCGCTACCCCGGCCGCATCACGCTCTGCGTGTCGAGCCAGGCCGGCTGCGGCATGAACTGCCCGTTCTGCGCGACCGGCCAGGCGGGCCTCACGCGCAACATGTCGACGGCCGAGATCGTCGAGCAGATCGTGCGCGCCAACCGCCTGATCGCCGAGGGCGGCCTGGGCGGCAAGAAGTCCGACGACCACAGCATGGAGCGCGTCTCCAACATCGTCTTCATGGGCATGGGCGAGCCGCTCGCCAACTACAAGCGGGTGATGGATGCCGTGCGCATCATGGTCGCCCCGCAGCCCGAGGGGCTCGGCATGAGCGCCCGCGGCATCACCGTCTCGACCGTCGGCCTCGTGCCCGCGATCAGGAAGCTCGCCGACGAGGGCATCCCGGTCACCTTCGCACTGTCGCTGCACGCGCCCGACGACCACCTGCGCGACGAGCTCATCCCGGTGAACTCCCGCTGGAAGGTCGACGAGGCCCTCGACGCCGCCTACAACTACTACGAGAAGACCGGTCGCCGCGTCTCGATCGAGTACGCGCTCATCAAGGACATGAACGACCACGCCTGGCGCGCCGATCTCCTCGCCGAGAAGCTCAACCAGCGCGGTCGCGGATGGGTGCACGTGAACCCCATCCCGCTGAACCCGACGCCGGGGTCGATCTGGACCTCCTCGGAGAAGGACGTCACGGCCGAGTTCGTGCGCCGCCTCAACGATGCCGGCATCCCGACCACCCTCCGCGACACCCGCGGCAAGGAGATCGATGGCGCCTGCGGTCAGCTCGTCGCGACGACCGAGGACGAAGCGGCCTCGGCCGCAATGGCCTGACCGCGCCGCGCATCGCGGCGCCCGTCCGCGGCGCCGAGCCGTTCGGCATCCTCGAGCCAGCGCCCGATCCTCTCGGGTGAGGCGTTCTTGACGCCCAGCATCCGGTGCGCGCGCACCGATCGGATGCCGCAGAACCGCATCGTGTTGCGCACCACCTGGCGCTGCGCCGGCAGTCCCGTGAAGGGTGCCGCGTACCAGGGGGTGTCGGCGAGCAGCAGCAGGCGTCCGTGCGGTGCGGTGAGCAGACCGATCGGCAGCCCCTGCGGCGAGTAGCGGTACTCCTGCTGCGGCAGCAGGGCGCGATCGAAGAAGCCCTTGAGCAGCGCCGGCACCGACCCCCACCACAGCGGTGTCGCGATGACGATCGTCTGCGCCTCGGCGAGGGCCCGCTTGGCGTCGAGCAGGTCGGCTTCGAGGGTCATGCGCTGCCGGTATCCGAAGCGCAGGTGCGGGTCGAAGTCGAGGTCGCGCAGGGCGAGCACGCGGGCATCGCCGTGACCTGTGGCGTAGCGCTGTGCGAGCGAAGCGGTGAGGGATTCGGCGTACGGGTGGCCGTCGATCACGAGAGCGGTCATGCGTCGGTTCCAATCTGGACAGTGTCAAGCAGGTGGACAGTGTCAAGATAGGAGACAATGTTGCGCATGTCAAGTTCGAAGACGGGGTACCACCACGGCGATCTCGCGCGCGCCCTCGAAGACGCCGCGATGCAGTTGCTCGAGCGGATGCCGGCCGCCGACATCAGCCTGCGCGAGGTCGCTCGCGCCGCCGACGTCAGCCACAACGCGCCATACCACCACTTCTCCGATCGCCTCGGTCTGCTCAAGGCGATCGCCGAGCGCAGCATGGCCGATCTGCTCGCCCAGGTGCAGAACGCGACGACGGATGCCGCGACCCCGCGGGCGGCGCTCGCCGCGGGCGGCGAGGCCTACATCCGCTTCGCCGTCGAGCATCCGCATGCCTTCGACGCCGTCTACGACCCCACGGTCTGCGTGCCGGGCTCGCCCACCGCGACGATGGCCCCGCTGATCGATGCGCTCGAAGGAGCGCTCGCCGCAGCGGCCGCCGCCACCGGACTCGACCGCCCCACCGACGTCGTCGCGCTCTGGGGCCTCATCCACGGCCTCGGCACCCTCGCCGCCGCCGGGCACTTCGGCCTCGACGACGCCCTCGCCTCCTACGAGGCTCTTCTGGGCAGGCTGCTGCCCGCCGGGGTGTGATCCGGAGCGCGCCCCTGCCGAACCTGGGAGCCGTCAAAGGCTTCTTCCACCGTGCGCACAGGCGACCTTTCGTAGATTGTCGGGATGCCCTATTCCGCCCACCGACCGGGTCGCTTCGACTCGCAGGGTCGGATCATCATCGACGGCGACCCGAACGCCGCGACGGATGACCTCGACTTCCTGCGCGAGTACGAGCCCACAGGTTCCGCCGACGAGCCGTTCATCACGGACTCCGCCACGCGCGAGACCCCGCGCCCGGAGACCGCCGACGACTCGGCAGAAGCGGATGCCGCGGCATCCGCGCCGTCGAAGCCTGCCCGCGCGCCGCGCCCGCCGCGCGAGCGCAGGCCCCGCGCGCCGCGCACCCCGGGCTCGCGCCTGCGGCAGCTCGCGATCCTCGGCGGGGCCGAGGGCGAGATCCTCGACCGCGTCCCCGGCGAGACGCCGCGCTTCGTGCAGATGTTCTTCGTGCTCGCCGGCACCGCCCTCGTCTCGGCGATCTCGATGCTGTTCGCGCTCACGACCGGTGTTGGGGCCGCGATCTGGCTGGCCGTTCCGCTCGCTCTCGTCTGGGCGCTCATCATCTTCAATCTCGATCGCTTCCTCACCTCGACCATGGCGTCGACGCGCAACGTGTGGCGCCTCATCGGCCTCGCGATCCCCCGAGTGATCATGGCTGCGATCATCGGATTCGTGGTCGCCGAGCCGCTCGTGCTGCAGGTGTTCCACAACGACATCGCCCGCGAGGTCGCCTCGACCAACATCACGCAGTCGCAGACCGACCAGGAGGCCCTCGAGTCCGGCCCCGAGAAGATCGCTCTCGACGCCGCGACCGCCAAGGTCGCCGAGCTCGAGAACCAGGCGGCGACGGGCATCGTGGCGGGAACCGATTCGTCGTCGGCATCCGAATCCGCCGCCCAGGCGACCGTCGACGACCTCACGACCAAGCTCGCGGATCAGCAGACCGTCATCGACCAGGCCCGCGCGCTCTACCAGTGCGAACTCACCGGCGAGGGCGCGGGCACGGTGCCCGGCTGCACCGGGGTGAACGGCGAGGGCGCGAGCTCCGACGCCGCCCAGGCCCAGCTCGCCCAGGCCCAGCAGACCTACGACGGCCTCGCCGAGCAGCTGCGCGTCGCGAACGAGGAGCTCGCCACGGCCGGCACCGCCGCGAAGGAGAACACCTCGACCTCCGAGGCGACGAACCGCCAGACCGCGCAGGACCAGCTGCCCGCCGCACGCGACACCTACGACCAGGCGCTCGCGGCCTACAACGCCCGAGCGGACGCTGTGGCGCAGGGCAACGCCGGAGCGACCGGCCTCCTCAGCCAGATCAGCGGGCTGAACCGCCTGAGCGAGAAGGAGCCCACGATCCTCTGGGCGCACATCCTCATCGCCGCGCTGTTCTTCATGATCGAGCTGCTGCCCGTGCTGGTGAAGGTGCTCACCTCGTACGGCGACCCGAGCCTCTACGAGAAGGCCGCGGCGATCCGGAAGCAGGTCGCGCTCGATAAGGTCACCGCTGAGGGCTTCGCCGATCGCGCCTCGATCGTGCAGACGCAGTCGGCCGCGGTGACCGAGACGGCGGCGCGCACGAGCTGAGGGGTTTCATCCCCCGGTGAGGGGTCAAGACACGCCGCAACGGATGCCGAGTGAGCGGCGTGTCCTGACTCCTCGCGATGGCGGCGGGTTCTCAGACTCGGTCTGAGACCGGTCACGGAAACCGACCCGCGGTGTCGGCGACCGGCGCTAGCGTTAGAACATGGTCAACTATCGCTATCTCGGCAACAGTGGTCTCAAGATCTCTGAGATCACCTACGGCAACTGGGTCACCCACGCCTCTCAGGTCGGCGACGACGCCGCCGTCAAGACGGTGCACGCGGCGCTCGACGCCGGCATCACCACGTTCGACACCGCCGACACCTACGCCAACACCGCGGCCGAGGTCGTGCTCGGCAAGGCCCTCGAGGGGCAGCGGCGCGCAGGCCTCGAGATCTTCACCAAGGTCTACTTCCCGACCGGTCCCAAGGGCCCGAACGACACCGGCCTCAGCCGCAAGCACATCATGGAGTCGATCAACGGCTCGCTGACCCGTCTCGGCACCGACTACGTCGACCTCTACCAGGCGCACCGCTTCGACTACGAGACCCCGCTCGAGGAGACGTTCCAGGCCTTCGCCGATGTCGTCCGCCAGGGCAAGGCGCTCTACATCGGTGTCTCGGAGTGGACGGCCGAGCAGCTGCGCGAGGGCCACGCGCTCGCCCAGCAGCTCGGCATCCAGCTCATCTCGAACCAGCCCCAGTACTCGATGCTGTGGCGCGTCATCGAGGGCAAGGTCGTTCCGGCCTCCGAAGAGCTCGGCATCTCGCAGATCGTCTGGTCGCCGATGGCGCAGGGCGTGCTCAGCGGCAAGTACCTGCCCGGTCAGCCCGTGCCCGAGGGTTCGCGCGCGACCGACCCGCACAGCGGTGCCGACTTCATCAAGAACTTCCTGCAGGACGACATCCTCACCGCGGTCCAGCGCCTCAAGCCGATCGCCGAGCAGGCGGGTCTCACGATGCCGCAGCTCGCGATCGCCTGGGTGCTGCAGAACCCGAACATCGCGGCAGCCCTGGTCGGAGCATCGCGCCCCGAGCAGCTCGCCGACACCGTCAAGGCATCGGGAGTGAAGCTCGACGCCGACACGATGGCGGCGATCGACACCGCCCTCGGCGACACCGTCAACCGCGACGCCGAGCACACCTACTCGACCTCGCCGAAGACCCGCCTGGTCTGAGCATCCGCGTCTGACGCACACGTACGAGGCCCCCTGTCGCACACCGCGGCAGGGGGCCTCGTCGTGTGGGAGGGGCTTCGGGGATTGAAGCCGGGGGCGATGGGTCTCGGCGCCCACAGACGCGGCGACGGTGTTGCGGACGGTCAGCGGATGCCGGCGCGCGCCACGAGCCACGGCACTGCGACATCGACGAACCGCTCGATGTCGGATGCCTCGGTGTAGAGGTGCACCGAGAGCCGCACGTACCCGGCGCCTCCGAAGCTCGTGAATGCGGTCTCGATGCCGGTCGCGGGGAGGATCTCGGCGCGCAGCGCATCCGCCTCTTCCCGGGTCGCCCCCAGCCCGCGCGGCAGGCGGATCAGTCGCATCGACGGGACCGGCGAGGGGACCGGCGTGAGCGGTTCCGCATCGGCGAAGCGACGGAACGCCGCCGCGATCGCCTCGGCCCCGGCATCCGCCATCTCGGTCATGGCCGTGCGCGTGCGCTCCCACCCGATCTCGCGCTCGACGAACTCGATCGCGGTCGGCGTCGCGAGATACCCGGTCGCGTCGATCGTGCCCTGGTAGTCGAAGCGCGAGGGGAAGGGATCGTGCGCGTTCCACGAGTCGATCAGCGGCCAGAGGTCGTCGCGATCCGCGGCGGTCGTCACCAGCAGCGCAGACCCGCGCGGCGCGCACGGCCACTTGTGCAGATTGCCGAACCACCACGTGCCGCCCGCCGCCGACGCGGCATCCGGGAGGAGGCCCGGCGCGTGCGCACCGTCGATCAGCGTGCGCGCACCGTGGTGCGCGGCGATGTCGGCGATGCGTCGCGTCGGCATCAGCCGTGCCGTCGGCGACGTGATCTGATCGACCACGACGAGACGCGCACGATCGCCGATTTCGGCGGCGAATCGGTCGACGACCTCGTCGTCGGAGGCGAGCAGCGGGATCGCCACCGTGCGGACGGTCGCACCCGTGCGGCGCGCCAACCGCTCCGCGCCCATCGTCACCGCGCCGTATCCGTGATCGGTGACGATGATCTCGTCTCCGGGTTCGAGGTGCATCGCGTTGTAGACCACGGTCGCCGCGGCCGAGGCGTTCGGCACGAAGGCGACGTCATCGGCGCGCGCACCCACGAAGGGTGCCGTGCGCTCGCGGGCCTCGCGCGTGCGCTCGCCGAGAGTCGGAAACCACGCGACGGGATTGAGGTCGCCCTGGCGGCGCAGAGCATCCTGATGCTCGATCACGGCGGTCGGCGGAGCGCCGAACGATCCGTGATTGAGGTGCACGATCGCGGGATCGAGGGGCCACGCGTCGCGTGCCCGCGCGAACGAACGCAGCGCCACGGGAGCGGGGAAGGCTGTCATCGCGGGGCTTTCCACATTCTGTTGTCTGCTCCTGCCGGTCATCCGGGCGGCGCGGGCGAGAGGCGCGCGGCGCGCGAACCCGTCAGGCGAGTGTGATGTCGACCTGGATCTCCGCCGCCAGCTTCTCGAGGTCGGTGCGCAGCGCATCGAGATCAGCGGATGCCGGCACCGTCGCCGTGACCGTCGACTCGAACAGGCGCCCACCGGCCATCGCGGCGTCGCGCGTCTCGGTGTCCATGCTCGTGATGCTGAGGGCGTGGGAGGTCAGAACGCCGGAGATCTCGTGGACGATCCCCGCGCGGTCGTTGCCCAGCACCGAGAGCGAGATCGAACTCGCGTCGCGGTGGGCCGCGGCATCCGATCCGGTGTGGATCGTCACCGTGAGCAGTCCGGTCAGGGCGCGCAGCGCGGCCTGCAGTTCGGCGACCCGATCGGCGGCCACCGAGACCTCGATCACCCCGGCGAAGGTGCCCGCGAGCTCGGCGAGGCGGCTGTTCTCCCAGTTGCCCCCGTGGGCATCGACGGCATCGGCGACGGCGGCGACGAGGCCCGGACGGTCTGCACCCGCGACGGTGAGGATCAGAGTAGTCATGGGGTCAGCGTAGTCGGCGGGGCGCGAGCGGCCCGGGCCTAACTCAGGAAGAACGGATGCCGGGGCGCGTGAAACGGCCCGAATCAGCCGATTTCGACACGATGTTCCTGAGTTGGGTACGGGGCGTCTCGGGGTGGGACCCTTCGACAGGCTCAGGGACCCAGTCTCTGGGGCCCTTCGTCGCGCTGCGCTCGCTCAGGAACCGGGTCTGGGCAACGGCCCCTGAGCGAGGAGCGCAGCGACGAGACGAAGGGCGCTCAGTCGGCGAGCTCGGTCCAGAGGCCGGTGTCGAGGAAGCCATCGAGGCGGGCGCGGTGCGGGGCGAGGTCCCAACCCTGCGCCGCGACCCACTCGTCGGAGTAGTAGGTGCCGGCGTAGCGGACTCCGCTGTCGCAGATCAGGGTCACGACGCTCCCGGTCTCACCCGCGGCACGCATGCGCGCGATCAGCTGGAAGGCGCCGTACAGGTTCGTGCCGGTCGACCCGCCCGCCCAGTGCAGGGTGCGCTCGCGCAGCAGACGGATCGCCGCGATCGAGCCGGCGTCGGGCACGCGGATCATCTCGTCGATCACGCTCGGAACGAACGACGGCTCCACGCGCGGTCGACCGATGCCCTCGATGCGGCTCGGGTGCCCGGCCGGAGCATCCGGAGTTCCCGCCCAGCCGTCGTAGAACGCCGAACCCTCGGGATCGACGACCGCGATCTCGGTCGTGTGCCGCCGGTAGCGCACGTACCGGCCGAACGTGGCGCTCGTGCCGCCGGTCCCGGCGCCGACCACGATCCAGCGGGGGATCGGGTGCCGCTCCTGCGACAGCTGGCTGAACACGCTCTCGGCGATGTTGTTGTTGCCGCGCCAGTCGGTCGCGCGCTCGGCGTAGGTGAACTGGTCGAGGTAGTGGCCGTGGCAGTCGGCGGCGAGGCGGCGGGCCTCGGGCGACATGTCCTCGGCGCGGTCGACGAAGTGGCAGGTGCCGCCGTAGAACTCGATGAGGTCGATCTTCTCCTGCACGGTCGAGCGCGGCACGACGGTCACGAACGGGAGCCCGAGCATCCGGGCGAAGTACGCCTCGGAGACGGCAGTCGAACCGCTCGACGATTCGACGAGGGTCGTGTCGCCCCGGATGAGTCCGTTGACGAGGCCGTAGAGGATCAGCGACCGCGCCAGGCGGTGCTTGAGCGACCCGGTCGGATGCACCGACTCGTCCTTCAGGTACAGGTCGATGCCCCACTCGGCGGGCAGCGGGAAGACGTGCAAGTGGGTGTCGGCACTGCGGTTGGCGTCGGCCTCCAGCAGAGCGATCGCGTTGCTGGTCCAGGAATCCACCGTTCGAGCGTACCCGGGCTCAGTTGTCGGTGTAGCCGCCTTCGCCGGTGTCGCCGTCGTAGGTGAACGTGCGGTCCGACAGGACGATCTCGATGTCGGAGCCGAGAGGTTGCTCCGAGAGCAGCAGCTCCTCGAGCTTCGCGGCACGCTGCAGGTACTCCGAGGTGTCGGCCCCGAACGACGCGGCGAGCTTCATGTCGGTCATGAGGTAGAGGTAGGCGCTGACGGCCGTGCGGTTGAACTCGGTGTCGGGGATCCTCTCCCACAGCGACCCGTCGGTGCGCGCGGCCTTGTACTCATCGATCTTGTTCTGCAGGGTGGCCTTGGCCGAGCCTCCGGTGTCGGGCAGAGAGGGCGCGTCGTCGGGCTCTGCGGGTTCGGCCTCGGTGTCGCCGGGATCGGGGGCGGTCTGACCGGAGTCGTCGGAATCGGATGCCGGTGCCGATTCGCCGCGGTCGCCCAGGCCCCGGGGGATGATGCCGATGACCAGGGCCACCAGGACGCCGATGACCGCGATCGCGATGAGGACCACGACGAGCGTGCCGCGCCGGGGAGTCGACGGAGCGGCCGCGGGCGCGCCGTAGGCAGGGCCCACCGGGTAACCGTTCGCCGCCGGGTAGCCGCCCACCGGTGGCGAGGCCCCCGCGGGAGGCTGGGCCGGGTACGTCTGCTGCGGCGGATACGTCTGCGGCGGATGGGCCGGGGCGGATGCCGGAGTCGGAGCCGAAACGGATTCGGGAGACTGAGCGGATGCCGAGGCCGGAGCCGCGGTCGGAGCCGCGGTCGGAGCTGCGGGCGGAGCGGCGGCGGCCGGCTGATACGTCGGAGCCCCGGGGTGCGCGGGAGGAGCCTGGTACGCGGGGGCCGGCTGGTACGCCGGAGTCGGCCGGTAGCTCCCGGGCGGCTGGTAAACGGGTGGCTGGTACGCCGGCGGCTGGTGCGCGGGGCGGTGACCGGGCGGCAGCGGGGCGCCGGCCGGGAGAGTGGGGGCTGCGGCATCCGCTCCTACCGGCGGAGCCAACGGCGGCTGCGCGGGCGGAGGGGGAGAGACGGGCGTGGGCGCCTCCGGCGGGACGACCGCGTCGGCATCCGCTCCCGCTGCGGCGTCGGGCGTCCGGTCGTCGCCCCTCACGGCTGGACCCTCGTGCTGCCGGCGAGGGTCATGCCACCGCGGCCGTCGACGTGCAGGAGGGAGGCCTGCGACTGCTCCTGCTGCAGCTGGAACTCGAAGCGCGAGCGGTCGCCGCGGTGGTAGGCGATGAAGTACTCGATCGGGGTGTCGTCGTCGGTGCGGCTCACGCTGCGCAGGCGCAGCAGGGCGGATCCGGCGCTGACGCCGAGGTGGCCGGCCTGTTCGTGCGTCGCGACCGTGGCCTCGGCCGATCGCACACCGCGGGTGGCGACGATGCCGTGCTCGGCGAGCACCCGGTACAGAGAGGAGTCCGACAGATCGACGCCCAGGGTGACCGCGCCGACGGCATCCGGCATCCACGTGGTCGACAGCGACCAGGGCTCGTCATCGACGTGGCGCAGCCGCTCGAGCACCACGACCCGCGACCCGACCGGGATCTCGAGGGCCGCCGCGATCTCGTCGTCGGCGACGGCGAATTCGTGGCGCAGCACGTCGCTGTGCACGTGGCCGCCACGACGCTCGACGTCGTCGTACAGACCCACGAGCGTGTGCACCAGGCTCTCCGCCGTGCGCGGGCGCGAGACGAAGGTGCCCTTGCCCTTGACGCGCTCGACGAGACCCTCGTGCTCGAGCTGCGCGAGGGCCTGGCGCACGACGGTGCGCGAGACGCCGTAGCGCTCGCAGAGTCCGTGCTCACCCGGGAGGGGATCGCCCGGCTGCAACCCGTCGCGCGCGATGCCGTCGACGATCAGCTGCCGCAACTGGTCGTACATGGGTGCGGCGGAGTGGCGGTCGATCGCGTCGGGAAGCACGGCGGACATGTTAGTACGCCACGCCCGCGTGCAGGATCACATTCGCGTACGGGGTGAACTCGCCGGAGCGCACGAACGCCCGCGCCCCGTGGGTGAGCTTCTTGAAGTCGACGTGCGGCACGAGCTCGATCTCGAAGTCCATGCCGGCGAATCGCTCGCGCAGCGCCTCGAGCACTTCGGGGCTCTTCTCGGCGACCTCGGCCGAGACCGTGGCGCCCTCGACGACGAGCTCGGCGAGCACGGTGTCGAGCACGTCGAAGAAGGCGGGCGCCCCCGGGCGATAGGCGAGATCGATGCGCTCGGACCCCGGGGGGATCGGCAGGCCCGCGTCGGTCACGACGAGCAGGTCGGTGTGCCCGGTCTCGCTGATGACCCGCGACAGCGCGGGGTTGATCGTGGTCGCGGTCTTGCGCATGGCGGCTCCGGTCTCTGTGGTCGGGTGGCGGTGGGGTCAGTTCACGGGCGCCGCTTCGCGCTCCGCGAGGAACGCGTCGACGTCGGCGCGCAGGGGCAGGCTCGGCGAGGCACCCTGCTTCGTGACGGTGAGGGCGCCCGCGGCCGTCGCCAGGCGCACGGCGTCGGCGAGGCTGCTGCCGTTCGCGAGCGCGGCGCCGAGATACCCGGCGTAGGCGTCGCCGGCGGCGGTGGTGTCGACGGCGGTGACGGGGAACGGCAGGATGACGGATGCCCCGTCCGACGTGACCACGCACGACCCCTGTCCGGCGAGGGTGATGACCGCGGCGCCGACGCCCTGGTCGAGGAACCAGCGTCCGGCGCGCTCGGCGGATTCGGCGTCCGTCACCTCGATGCCGCTGATGAGCGTCGCCTCGGTCTCGTTCGGCGTGACGATGTCGATGTTCGCCCACACCTCGACGGGCAGCGTCGCGGCCGGTGCGGGGTCGAGGATCACGGTCATGCCGTGTTCGCGGCCGCGGCCGGTGATGTGCGCCGTGAGGGCCGAGGGCGTCTCGAGCTGGGTGAGCAGCACCGAGGTGGTCGGGGCGAGGGCGGCGAGCGCCTCGTCGATCTGGTCGGTGTTGAGGGAGGCGTTGGCGAGCGGCACCATCACGATGTCGTTCTGCGCCGAGGCGTCGACACGGATGTGCGCGATGCCGGTCGGGCCGGGCACGGTGCGCAGATGCGCCAGGTCGACCCCGGCCTCGCTCAGGCCGTCGACGACGAGGTCGTGGAAGAGGTCGTCGCCCACACATCCGACGAAGCTCGTGCGGGCGCCGGAACGGCCGGCGGCGACGGCCTGGTTGGCGCCCTTGCCGCCCAGCATCAGGGTGAACTGATCGCCCAGGATCGTCTCGCCGCGCGCGGGGAGGCGCTGCGAGAAGGTGGTCACATCGGCGGTGACGCTGCCGACGATCACGACGCCGGAACGGTCTTCGGGGTGTGCGGGGGCCATGTCGCTCCTGGTCGTCTTCGACGGCGATGTACGTCGGCCGGAGCTTTGACATCGCCCCGCGCCTGTCATTACATTAGCCGAAAGCGAACCTGTAACGACAGGTTGTCCCCGAGGAGTCCCGATGACCGTGATCGCCCCCCGCCTGTACGTCGACAGCGCCGACGTCGACCGGGTGTCCCGGCTCCTCGCCGCGGGCGTCGTGCACGGTGTCACCACGAACCCCACGATCCTCGAACGCGGCGGGCGCACCGCCGGCGAGATCCCGGAGCTCTATGCCCGGTGGGAGTCCGAGGGCGCCGCCGAGATCTTCTTCCAGACGTGGGGCGGCGACACCGCCTCGTTCCTGCGCAACGCCGAGCGCATCCGCGAACTCGGGCCGCGCGTCGCCGTGAAGGTGCCGGCGACCGCCGCCGGGTTCGCCGCGGCATCCGCCCTCGTCGCCGACGGCGCCACTGTGCTCGTGACGGCCGTCTACTCCGTCGCCCAGGCGCTCGCGTGTGCGAGCATCGGTGCCCAGTACATCGCGCCCTACCTCGGGCGCATGCGCGACGCCGGTATCGACGGCGACACCGTGATCGCCCGCATGCAGGAGGTCTGCGAGGGCAGCGGATCGAACGTGCTCGCGGCGTCGCTGCGCACGGCCGACGACATCGTCGGGCTGCGCCTTGCGGGAGTGCCCTACTTCACCGCCGCGCCCGACGTGATCGAACAGGCGCTGTTCCACGAGGTCAGCGACAGCTCGGCGGCCGAGTTCGACGCCGCGATGGTGCGCCTCGGCGCGTAGCGGTTCTCGGCGCTGAGGTGAGCGCGAGGGACGGATGCCTAGGCCGAGGCGGCCTGGCGCAGCCACCGCTCCACGCCCGCGATGTGGGCCGTGGCGAGCGAGGTCGCGAGCGCCGGGTCGTGGCGGGCGATGGCATCGGCGATCGCTCGGTGCTCCGACAGGGTGCGCTCGACCGCGCCGCCCTCGGTGAGCCCGCGCCACACGCGGGCACGCACGGTCTGACTGCTGAGGTGCTCGATCAGGCTCGCGAGGTACGCGTTGCCGGCCATGCCGACGATCTCGCGGTGGAAGCGGATGTCGTGCTCGACGAGTTCCTCGATCGTCACCGAGGCGTCGACGCGCTCGACCTCGTCGACGAGGGCCGCGACCTGCTCGTCATCGCCGAGGGTCGCGGCGAGGCCGGTGGCCTGCGACTCCAGCATCCGCCGTACGGCGAAGATCTCGAGCATCGAGTCGTCGTCGTGCATGTCGACCACGAACGAGATCGCCTCGAGCAGCAGGTGCGGTTCGAGGCTCGTCACGTAGGTGCCGTCGCCGCGGCGCACGTCGAGCACGCGGATGACCTCGAGGGCCTTCACCGCCTCGCGCATCGAGTTGCGCGACAGGCCGAGACGCTCCGACAGCTCCTTCTCGGGGGGAAGCCGATCGCCCGGCGACAGCTCGCCCGACACGATCATCGCCTTGATCTTCTCGATCGCCTCATCGGTGACTGCCATGGCCGTCATCCTAGCCAGTGATCCGATGTCTGAGGCAGGATGGGCGTATGCGAGTCCTCGATACGCACCTGCACATGTGGGACGAAGAAGTCCTCACCTACACCTGGCTGGAGGGTCCCTACGCCTACCGCTTCGCCGAGACGGAGGTCGAGCACGATCGCCTCGACGTCGAGCGCGAGGAGGCGGTGTTCGTCCAGGCCGAGACGACCGAGGGCGATTACATCGGAGAGGTGCGGTGGGTGCAGTCCCTCGCCGGGCGCCTCGGGATCGCCGGGATCGTCGCCGGAGCGCAGCTGCACCGCGGCGTCGACACGGTGACGCATCTCGAGGAGTTGGCGACGCATCCGCTCGTCGTCGGTGTGCGCCACAACCTGCAGAACGATCCTGACGGCCTCGCCGTGTCGAGCGCTTTCGTGACCGGAGCGCGCGAGGTCGCCGGCCGCGGGTGGACGTTCGACGTGTGCGTGCGGGCCGCGCAGCTGCCCGACATCGCCCGCCTCGCCGGCGCCGTGCCGGAGCTGCGGATGGTGCTCGACCACCTCGGCAAGCCCGCCGTCGGCACGGCGGATGCTCCGCTCGCCCCGTCCGCGGAATGGGTGCGCGACATCGAGGAGGTGGCGAAGCATCCGGAGGCGTTCTGCAAGCTCTCGGGTCTGCCCGCTGAATCCGGGGGCGTGTGGAGCGCCGAGCAGCTCGTGCCGTTCCTCGACGCCGCCGCGGATGCCTTCGGCGTCGAGCGCCTGATGTGGGGGAGCGACTGGCCGGTGTCCTCGATCGGCCCGGCCGAGGAGGGCGACCCGCACGCGCCGGCCGACGGCTCGGCGACGTACCAGCCGCACGCGCGGCAGCGCTGGCTCGACACCGTGGTCGAGTGGGCCGAGACGCGCGGGCACGACATCGACGCGATCCTGTGGGCGAACGGGCGGCGGTTCTATCGATTGGACGACCCGCGGGTGGAGTCGGCGGATGCTCCCCGCCGGGGGTTCTTCGGGCGGTTGTTCGGGGGCTGATCAAGGCGGCGTACGGGTGATCCACTCGGGAGTCGCGGACGGACCGACTGAGGACCGGCGATGGGTTCGGGCTCGCATTCTCGTACCCGATCGAGGGCGAGCCGATATATCTCTCGGTCGGAAGCGACTGCTTCCCCTGGAGGAGTGGCCGAGAGACGAACCGGACGACTCCGGGCCCTGACACCGCACACACAACGAAGGAGATCTCGCCTTCCGCAGGAGCATCCGAACCATCTGCTCCTGCGCAACGCGAGATCTCCTCCGTGGCGTGCGACCCGCGACGTGCGACCCGCGTCTACTCCGACCGCAGGCGCAGCTGGGCCATGCCGCCGTCGACCTCGATGAACGTGCCGGTCGTCGAACCGGCCGCCGGCGAGACGAGGTAGGTGACGGCCGCCGCGACCTCGGCCGGGCTCACGAGTCGGCCGTGCGGCTGGCGGGCTTCGAGGGCCGCGCGCTCGGCGTCGGGATCGGATGCCGCGCCCAGCAGTCGCCCGACCCAGGGGGTGTCGGCGGTGCCCGGGTTGACGGCGTTCACGCGGATGCCTTCACGCAGGTGATCCGCCGCCATCGCGCGGGTGAGGGCCGAGACGGCGCCCTTCGATGCGGTGTACAGCGCGCGTTGCGGGAGCCCGGTCGTGGAGGCGATGGATGCCGTGTTGCAGACCGCCGCGGCCGGCGACTCGCGCAGCCAGGGGAGAGCGGCCGAGGTCACGCGGGCGATACCGGTGACGTTGATCGACAGCACACGGGCCCATTCGTCGTCGTCATTGGCGGTGATGTCGCCGGTCGCGCCGATCCCGGCGTTGTTGACGACGATGTCGAGGCGGCCGAACTTCTCGCCGACGGCGGCGATCGCCGCATCGACGCTCGCCCGGTCGGAGATGTCGGCCGTGAACGCGGCGAAACGAGCATCCGCTCCGGAGGTGTCACGGTCGAGGATGGCGACCTGCGCGCCGTCCTCGTGCAGCCGCGCGGCGATCGCCGCGCCGATGCCCGAGGCGCCGCCGGTGACGATCGCGACCAGGCCGTCGAGCGCGCCGGTCACTTCGCCGCCTCCCAGGCCACGAACTCCTGGCGCTGGTGGCCCAGGCCGTCGATCTCGACCTCGACCACGTCGCCCGGGGCGATGTAGGGGAAGTTGCCCGAGAGCGCGACGCCCTGCGGGGTGCCGGTGAGGATGAGGTCGCCCGGCTCGAGCGTCACGTACTGCGACAGGTGGTGCACGATGTGCTCGACCGAGAAGATCATGTCGCTCGTGTTCGAGTCCTGACGCGGCTCGCCGTTGACGAAGCTGCGCAGGCCGAGCGCGTGGTGGTCGACCTCGTCGGGGGTGACGAGCCACGGGCCGGTCGGGTTGAAGCCCGCCGCGATCTTGCCCTTCGACCACTGCCCGCCCGAGACGGCCATCTGGAAGTCGCGCTCCGAGACGTCGTTCGCGAGTACGAAGCCGGCGACGTGGGCCATCGACTCGTCCGGCGAGTCGAGGTACGCGGCGCGGGTGCCGATGACGATGCCGAGCTCGACCTCCCAGTCGGTCTTGCTGCTACCGCGGGGGATCGTGACGGTGTCGTTCGGGCCGACCACGGTGTTCGGGGTCTTCAGGAACAGGATCGGGATGGTCGGCGGTTCGGAGCCGGACTCGGCGGCGTGCGCGGCGTAGTTCATGCCGATGCAGATCACCGCGCTCGGACGCGCGATGGGGGCGCCGATGCGGAGGGCCGCGGCATCCTCGAGCTCGGGGAGCTCACCGGCGTCGCGGGCGACGGCGACGCGGGAGGCGAAGTCGCTCTTGAGGAAATCGCCGTTCACATCGGATGTCACCGAGCGGAGGTCGAGGTAGCGATCACCCTCGACGAGGACGGGGATCTCTGTACCTGGGGTGCCGAGCCGCGCGAACTTCATGATTCTCCTGATCCTTCGGGTGGCCGCCCAGCGACGGCCGTCGTCGTTGACAGTATAGACATCGGATGTTTACACTCCAAGGGATTGCATGGGATTTCTCCATGCCCCGAGAGGAACCGTACCCGTGAGCCGTATCGTCGCACTCGACACCACCGACATCCGCTTCCCCACATCGCTCAGCCTCGACGGCTCCGACGCGATGAACCCCGACCCCGACTACTCGGCCGCGTACGTGGTCGTGCGCACCGATGCCGAGGACGGCATCGAGGGCCATGCGTTCGTGTTCACCATCGGCCGCGGCAACGACGTGCAGGTCGCGGCGATCGACGCGCTCGCGGGGCATCTCGTCGGACGCGAGATCGAACCGCTGCTCGACGACATGGGCGGAACCTTCCGCGAGATCATCGGCGACTCGCAGCTGCGCTGGCTCGGCCCCGAGAAGGGCGTCATGCACATGGCCATCGGCGCCGCGATCAACGCGCTGTGGGACATCAAGGCCAAGCGTGCGGGGATGCCCCTCTGGCAGCTGCTCGCGCGGATGACGCCCGAGGAGCTCGTCGACCTCGTCGACTTCCGCTACCTCACCAACGCCCTGACCCGCGACGAGGCCCTCGAGATCCTCCGTGCCGCCGAGCCGGGCCGCATCGAGCGCGAGCGCGAGCTGCTCGCCACCGGCTACCCGGGATACACGACCAGCCCCGGCTGGCTCGGCTACTCGGACGAGAAGCTCGAGCGTCTCGCCCGCGAGGCCATGGCCGACGGCTTCACCCAGATCAAGCTCAAGGTCGGCGCCGACCTCGACGACGACATCCGCCGCTTCCGCAAGGCCCGCGAGGTGTGCGGCCCCGACTTCCCCATCGCGATCGACGCGAACCAGCGCTGGGAGGTGTCGGAGGCGATCGAGTGGGTGAACGCGCTCGCCGAGTTCCACCCCGCCTGGATCGAGGAGCCCACCAGCCCCGACGACATCCTCGGCCACGCCGAGATCGCCCGCGGCGTCGCCCCGATCCGGGTCGCCACCGGCGAGCACGCGCAGAACCGCATGATCTTCAAGCAGCTGCTGCAGGCCGACGCGATCTCGGTGATGCAGATCGACGCCGTACGCGTCGCCGGCGTCAACGAGAACATCGCCAACCTGCTGCTCGCCGCCAAGTTCGGGGTCCCCGTCTGCCCGCACGCCGGCGGAGTGGGGCTCTGCGAGGCCGTGCAGCACCTGTCGATGTTCGACTTCGTCGCCGTCACCGGCACCCGCGAAGGCCGGATGATCGAGTTCGTCGACCATCTGCACGAGCACTTCGTCGTGCCCACCGACATCCAGGGCGGGTCGTACATGGCACCCACCGCACCCGGGTCGGGCATGGAGATGAAGGCCGACAGCATCCGCACCTACACGTGGACCGGCGCGCATGTCGTCGCCTGATCGCGTGCTCGACATCCCCGCCCTCGGCTACGGTGCGGCGAACGTCGGCAACCTCTTCCGCGCGCTGAGCGACGACGACGCCTGGGCGGTGCTGGATGCCGCGTGGGAGAGCGGCATCCGCTACTACGACACCGCCCCGCACTACGGCCTCGGCCTGTCGGAGCGGCGCCTCGGCGCCTTCCTGCAGACGAAGCCCCGCGACGAGTTCGTGCTGTCGACCAAGGCCGGACGACTCCTGCGCCCGAACCCCGAGCACACGGGCGGCCTCGACACGGCCAACGACTTCCACGTGCCCGACGACCTGCAGCGGGTGTGGGACTTCTCGGCCGACGGCATCCGTCGGTGCCTCGACGAATCGCGCGAGCGCCTCGGCATCGAGCGCATCGACCTGCTCTATCTGCACGACCCCGAGCGGCACGACCTCGACCTCGCGCTCGCCGAGGCCCTGCCCGCCATGGAGAAGCTGCGCGCCGACGGAGAGGTGGCGGCGATCGGCATCGGATCGATGGTGTCGGATGCCCTGGCGGCCGCCGTGCGCTCCGCCGACCTCGACCTCATCATGGTCGCGGGGCGCTACACGCTGCTCGAGCAGCCCGCCGCCGCCGACGTGCTGCCGGCGTGCCAGGAGACCGGAACGGGGATCGTCGCGGCATCCGTCTTCAACTCCGGACTGCTCGCGGCGAGCGAACCGCGCCGCGACGGTCGGTACGAGTACGGTCAGCTGCCCGACGACCTGTGGGATCGCCTCGTGCGCATCGCCGCGGTCTGCGCCGACCACGGTGTGCCGCTGCCGGCCGCCGCGATCCAGTTCCCGCTGCAGGCGGCCGAGGTGCGCTCGGTCGTCGTCGGCGGCAGCCGCCCCGCGCAGCTCGAGCAGAACGCCGAGTACGCCGCGCTGGCGATCCCCGCCGAGCTCTGGCAGAACCTGGCCGCCGAGGGGCTCATCCCGGCGCGCTGACCGCCGCTGCCCCGTGGCCGTAAAGACCCGTGGCCGCGCGGACCCGAACCGCGCGGTCACGCACCACCCCGATCGAAGGAACCCCGTGCTCGAAGGCATCCATCCCCTGCTCACCGGTGAACTGTTGCTGCACCTCGATCGGATGGGGCACTCCGATTCGGTCGTGATCGCCGACGCGCACTTCCCCGCCTGGGGGCTCGGCGCACGGGTGATCGACCTGCCCGGAACGACCACGCCCGAGGTCGTCGCGGCGATCCGCACCGTGCTGCCGCTCGACGACGCCCCCGGCCTCGACCTGATGACCTCGGCCGATGGCGAGGTGCTCGAGGTGCAGCGCGAGCTGATGGTCGCCGCGGGTACCGAGCGCGAGACCACGCGGTTCGTCGAGCGCTTCGCGTACTACGAGGTCGCGGCATCCGCGTATCTGATGGTGCGCACGGGCGAGACGCGCAAATACGGCAACGCGCTGCTGCGCAAGGGCGTCGTCGGGCACGCGTCGGCCTGAGACCTCGGGCGCTCGCGGTTCATAACTCCGGAGATTCGGGGAGGGGGAGCCCGGAATGGGTCGATCCGGTGGCACCCGGACGCACTTCTCCGGATCTCTGCGCGCGGCAAGGCGTACCCAACTCAGGACGAACGGGCCGAAGCGGGCCGAATCGCCCCGCAAGCGGGGGTTCCGGGCAGTCTGTCCTGAGTTAGGTACGTCCGGCAGCTGGCAAGCGCCCGACGGTCGACTCGCGCACCACGAGCTCGGCGGCGAACGGTGTCATAGCGGGTGGCGGAGCGGCGGGGTCGGCGAGCTGCTGCAGCAGCACCGCCCCGGCAGCGCGACCGATGTCGTAGCCGGGCTGCCGCACGCTCGTGAGTGGCACCACGCCCTGATGCGCCGGGGCGACATCGTCGAAGCCGATGATTGCGACGTCGTCGGGCACGCGGATGCCGTGGCGCACGAGTTGCGTGAGCACCCCGAGGGCGACCATGTCGTTCGCGGCGAAGATCGCGTCGGGCAGCTCGGCGGCGGGTAGTGCGGCGATCCGCGCCCCGGCGGCCATTCCGTCCTCCGTGGTGAGGTGATCGACGTCGATCACCTCGATCGCGGCATCCGATCCCTCGACCGCCTGGCGGAGTCCGGCGAGGCGGTCGTTCGACTGACTGACGGTCGGGCTGCCGAGGAACAGCAGCCGCCGGCGCCCGATCGCGAGCAGATGCTCGCCCGCGAGGCGTCCCCCGCCGACGTCGTCGAAGAGCACCGAGGCGACCTTCGTGGAGGGCGGGATGGGGCCGACGACGACCGAGCGGATGCCGCGATCGGCGAGCGTCTCGAGCCGCGGCACGACATCGCCGAAGGGGTAGATGATGATGCCCTGCACGCGGTGCGCCTCGAACATGTCGAGGTTGCGGCTCTCCTGCGCGCCGTCGCGGTTGCTGTTGCTGAAGAACAGCGACCAGCCGGCCTCGCGGGTGATGTCTTCGACGCCGCGGGAGAGCTCGTGGAAGTAGGGGAGCCACGCGTCGAGCAGGATCAGGGCGAGCGCGGTGCTCGACCCCGCACGCAGTTGGCGGGCCGACTCGTTGGGCACGTAGCCGAGCTCCTCGATGGCCGCCCGCACCTTCTCGCGGCTGGAGGCGCGGAGCACGTGCGGGTGGTTGAGGTAGTTCGACACCGTCGACGACGAAACGCCGGCGAGGGCGGCGACGTCTTTGACGCTCGCGGGCATCGATCCTCCGTGATCACCGTGCGGCGCACCGTGCGCCGATGGGTGGCATCAGCGTAACCGACGTTATTGGCACGTTACAAGAAAGTTCTTGACATCGATCGGGCGCGGCGCATAGCGTGACCTGCACATCGCTTTGGCACGTGCCAATCGATGGAGGCGACGGTGCCGCACACCCGCCTCCGAGGGATCGCATGAACATCGGCTGTCACGGGCTCGTCTGGACCGGGAACTTCGATGCCGACGGCATCCGTCTGTCGGTCGAGAAGACCAAAGAGGCCGGCTTCGACCTGATCGAGTTCCCCCTCATGGATCCGTTCTCGTTCGACGTCGCCGCTGCGAAAGATGCTCTGGAAGAGCACGATCTCGCCGTCAGCGCTTCGCTCGGCTTGTCGGAGGCGACCGATGTGACGAGCTCCGACCCGGCGATCGTCGCCGCGGGCGAGGCCCTGCTGCTCCGCGCCGTCGACGTGCTCGCCGACCTCGGCGGCACCCACTTCTGCGGCGTCATCTACAGCGCCATGAAGAAGTACATGGAGCCGGTCACCGCCGAGGGGCTCGAGAGCAGCCGCCGCGCGATCGCGAAGGTCTCCGACCACGCCGCCGAGCGGGGCGTTACGGTCGCCCTCGAGGTCGTCAACCGCTACGAGACGAACGTGCTGAACACCGCGCGGCAGGCGATCGACTTCGTCGGCCGGATCGACCGACCGAACCTCGGCATCCACCTCGACACCTACCACATGAACATCGAGGAGTCGGATATGTTCGCGCCGGTGCTCGACGCCGCTCCGCAGTTGCAGTACGTGCACATCGGCGAGAGCCATCGCGGCTACCTCGGCACCGGATCGGTCGACTTCGACACGTTCTTCAAAGCGCTGGGGCGCATCGGTTACGACGGCCCGATCGTGTTCGAGTCGTTCTCGTCGGCGGTCGTCGCGCCCGATCTGAGCCGGATGCTGGGGATCTGGCGCAATCTGTGGACCGACAACGTCGAGCTGGGCGCGCACGCGAACGCGTTCATCCGCGACAAGCTCATCGCGGTCGACTCGATCCGTCTGCACTAGCCGGATCGGTCGGGCGGGGAAAGCTGTGACCAAGTTGTTATTACAGGTCTTCCCCTCCCGGACTTCATTAGATACATTTAGGTACAACTTGCGCGGGAGACCGCGGAGCGTCAGAATTGATCCGATGTTTAACCCCATCGGGTGAACGCAGCAACGAAGCAGCAGTGAACAAGAACCTTCAAGGAAGCAGGTGAGGCACGTGAGTGATCCCATCCTCAAAGTGGAGGGCATCAGCAAGGGATTCCCCGGTGTCCAGGCGCTCAAGGACGTGCATCTCGAGGTGCGCGCCGGGGAGGTTCTCGTCCTCGTCGGAGAGAACGGCGCCGGCAAGTCGACCCTCATGAAGATCCTCTCCGGGATCTACGCCAAGGACGAGGGAACGATCGTGTTCGAGGGCAGGGAGGTCGAGCTCACGAGCCCGCTCCAGGCGCAGGAGCTCGGCATCACGATCATCCACCAGGAGCTCAACATGATGCCCGACCTCACGGTCGCGCAGAACATCTTCGTCGGGCGCGAGCCGCGCACCGGTCCGTTCCTGTCGGAGCGCAAGCTCAACCAGCAGACGGCCGAGCTGCTCCAGCGGCTCAACATCCACCTCGACCCCAAGGCCCGCGTCGGCGACCTGACCGTGGCTGAGCAGCAGATGGTCGAGATCGCCAAGGCCCTCTCGTTCAACGCCAAGGTCCTCATCATGGACGAGCCCACCTCGGCGCTCACCGACTCCGAGGTCGAGACGCTGTTCGTGCTGATCGAGCAGCTCAAGGCATCCGGCACCGGCATCGTCTACATCTCGCACCGCATGGACGAGCTGCGCCGCCTCGCCGACCGCGTCAGCGTGCTGCGCGACGGTGCATACATCGGATCACTCGACAAGGCCGAGGTCAGCATCCCGAAGATCATCGAGATGATGGTCGGACGTGCGATCGACGAGGGCACCCGCCCCACCGCCCGCGATCACATCAACGACCCGGTCGTGCTCGAGGTGCAGGACCTGTCGACCAAGAGCCTGCTCAAGGACATCTCGTTCCAGCTGCACAAGGGCGAGATCCTCGGGTTCGCCGGTCTCATGGGCGCGGGGCGCACCGAGACCGCTCGCGCGATCATCGGTGCCGACCCCAGCGACGGCGGCACGGTGACCATCTCGGGTCGGCCGGCGAAGATCGGGCAGCCCGCGGATGCCGTCAAGCACGGCGTCGGCTACCTCTCGGAGGACCGCAAGCTCCTCGGGCTCATGCTCGAACAGGACGTCACCTTCAACACCGTGCTCGCCTCGCTCGGCTCCTACGCCAACGGGATCGGCTGGATGGGCGACGGCAAGGCGAAGAACCGCACCAAGGAGTACGTCCAGCAACTGCGGGTCAAGACCCCCTCCGTCAACCAGGTCGTCAAGCTGCTCTCGGGCGGCAACCAGCAGAAGGTCGTCATCGCCCGGTGGCTGATGCGCGACTGCGACATCCTCATCTTCGACGAGCCGACCCGCGGCATCGACGTCGGAGCGAAGGAAGAGATCTACCGCCTGATGCAGCAGCTCGCTGACCAGGGAAAGTCCATCATCGTCATCTCGTCGGAACTGCCCGAGATCCTCCGCGTCGCGAACCGCATCGCCGTGTTCGCGAACGGCCGGATCACCGGGACGCTCCGCAACGAGGAAGCCAGCCAGGAGAAGATCATGCAACTCGCAGCCCATGGGGAGGAAGACTGATGAGCACCCCGCAGAACGGGTCGTCGACGACGACGATCATCCAGACCGCCGTCAACGAGAACACCGACAAGCGCGACATCGGCGGCTTCCTCCGACGCCAGGTTCAGCAGTCGCTGGCGTTCGGCACGCTCGTCGTGCTGTTCATCTTCTTCTCGGTCGCCAGCCCGAACTTCCTCACGTGGAGCAACGTCTCCGGCATCCTGCTCTCGACCGCGGTCATCGGCATCCTCGCCCTCGGCACCACGTTCGTGATCATCACCGGCGGCATCGACCTGTCGCTCGGCACCGGCATGGCGCTCTGCTCGGTCATGACCGGTGTCTTCATCACCAACATGGGGCTGCCGGTGTTCGTCGGCGTCATCGGCGGTATCGCCACCGGTGTGCTGATGGGCCTCGTCAACGGCGTGAACATCACGTTCCTGCGGCTGCCCCCGTTCATCGCGACCCTCGCGATGATGATGATCGCCGGTGGCCTCGCCCTCGTGATCTCGGGCGTCGCGCCGATCTACTTCTCGTCGTCCGCTCCGGACTTCAAGCAGATCGCCCTGGGCACCCTCATCCCGGGCCTCCCGAACGCCGTGCTCATCACGCTCGTGCTCGCGGTCATCGCGTACCTCGTGCTGTCGAAGACGCTGCTCGGCCGCTACACCTTCGCGATCGGGTCGAACGAAGAGGCCACCCGCCTCTCGGGCGTCAACACGCGCCGCTGGACGATCTTCGTCTACATGTTCGCCGGAGCGTTCACCGGCATCGCCGGCGTCATCATCGCCTCGCGCCTCGACTCGGCCCAGCCGCAGATCGGTACGGGCTACGAGCTGCAGGCGATCGCGGCCGTCATCATCGGCGGCACCTCGCTGCTCGGCGGACGCGGCTCGATCCTCGGCACCGTGATCGGTGCGCTCATCATGAGCGTGCTCGTCAACGGCCTCCGGATCATGTCGATCCAGTCCGAGTGGCAGAACATCGTCGTCGGCGTCGTGATCCTGATCGCGGTGTTCTTCGACTCCCTGCGCAACCGCGCACGCACCTGACCCCGGAGACGGCGCTGTGCCCGCCGCCTCCGATCGGCGACCCGGCCGACACCGCGGAGCGATCCGCACCGGCACACCGCACCACGAATGTCCCACTCCGGCTCCCGGGCCGGCACACACACAAACAACGGAGTTTCCATGAAGTTCGGAAAGAAGGCCGCGTTCGCGGCTCTGATCGCCTCGGCGGCGATCGTCGTGGCAGGCTGCTCGAGCAACGCGGGCGGCGGCGACGCCGGTGGCGACGCCGGCAGTGGTGACGAGATGTACATCGCCCTCGTCTCGAAGGGCTTCCAGCACCAGTTCTGGCAGGCCGTCAAGAAGGGCGCGGAGGAGAAGGCCGCCGAGCTCGGCGTCACCATCACCTTCGAGGGCCCCGCCGCCGAGACCGAGGTCGACGCGCAGCTGCAGATGCTGCAGACCGCCATCGACAAGAAGCCGGCGGCGATCGCGTACGCCGCGCTCGACCCCGAGGCCTGCGTGCCCTACCTCGACAAGGCCAAGGCCGCCGACATCCCCGTCGTGTACTTCGACGCACCGTGCGACGGCGACGTGGGCCTGAGCCTCGCCGCGACCGACAGCAAGGTCGCCGGAGCCCTGGCTGCCGAGCACATGGCCGAGCTCATCGGCGGTGAGGGCGAGGTCGCCATCGTCGGCCACTCGCAGATCAACTCGACCGGTGTCGAGCGTCGTGACGGCTTCGTCGAGAAGATCGAGTCGGACTACCCCGACATCGAGATCGTCGACATCCAGTACGGCGACGGCGACCACCTGAAGTCGGCCGACATCGCCAAGGCAATGATCGCCGCGCACCCCGACCTCAAGGGCATCTACGGCACCAACGAGGGCTCCGCCATCGGCGTCGTGAACGCGGTCAACGAGCTCGGCCTCGAGAAGGGCAAGCTCACCATCGTCGGATTCGACTCCGGTGCGGCCCAGATCAACGCGATCAAGGACGGCACGATGGCCGGCGCCATCACGCAGGACCCGATCGGCATCGGTGCGCAGGTCGTGCAGGCCGCGTACGACGCCGCCAACGGCGAGACGGTCGACGAGTTCTACGACACGGGTTCGTACTGGTACGACAAGACGAACCTCGAGGACGACAAGATCGCCGCGGTTCTCTACCAGTGATCTGATCTCCGGATCGAGAGGCCCCTCACCTTCGGGTGGGGGGCCTCTTCGCGTCTCGAGGAGGGACGCTTCGACAGGCTCAGCGACCCAGTTCCGGAGGGACGCACGGATGTACTGGGTCCCTGAGCCTGTCGAAGGGCCCTCCCTGCGGCATCCGTTCGGGAGGAGATCTCGCGTTCGGGAGGACCGGAGGAGCGGATGCTTCCTGCGGAAGGCGAGTTCTCCTCCGTTGTTGCGCGTACGGGACGCTTCGACAGGCTCAGCGACCCAGTTTCGGAGCGATGCACGGAGATTCTGGGTCCCTGCGCCTGTCGAAGGGCCCCGCCACGAGAGGGCCCCGGACGCCGGAAAGGCCCGGTATCCGAGGGGGACACACCGGGCCTTTCCCAACCGGAGAGAGGGGGGGATCCTCCGGTTGCATCCGCCGTCAGAGACGGCGGAGGAATGTGAGCTGCGAAGAGGGTTCCACGATCAGTTCCTGCAGCGCCGCATTGAACGGCACACCGGCCGGGGCCGAGATGTGCGCCTGGAACGCTGCGTGATCGCGATAGACCTCGTACACGAAGAAGCGATCGGGATCGTCGACGAGTCGCGTGGCATCGAAGACCACGTTACCTGTTTCTGCTTGTACTTCCACGGAAAACTCGCGCAGAAGTTCGGCGACGCGATCGCCCTCGCCGGGGCGGGCGGTGAAGGTGGCGTGCAGGATGGTGGGTTCGGATTCAGATGCGGATGCGTCGGACAACGGTGTCTCCAGAGGTCGGTCGGTTCAGCGCGAGAGTGCGAGCAGGCGGGCGGGGTTGGCGACGAGCATCCGATCCACGGCCTCGTCTCCGATGAGGGCGCGCAGGCGCGGCACGTAGCGTTCGCCGAGGTAGGCGAGCCCGGGCATCCCGCCGTAGGCGAGGTAGCGGGTGCGGCGCGCGACGTCGCCGCCGAGCAGCACCCGGTCGCCGGCGCCGCGTTCGACGACCGCGGCGGTGAGGGCGAGCAGCTCGGCATCCGATCGGGTGCGCGGCCGGGCCATGCCGTCGTAACCGAGGTAGGCGCCACGCTCGGCGAGCGAGGCGTGCAGGCCCGGGTCGGGGTCGCGGTCGGCGTGCGCGAGGACGATCCGATCGGATGCCGCGCCCGCCGCCGCGAGCAGATCGAGCACCTCGTGGGCCGCCGTGCAGAACTCGAGGTGCACCATGATCGGCGCCCCGGTCTCGCGATGCGCGGCCGCGAGGGCGTCGAGGGTCGTGCGCTCGAAGTCGCTGATGCGCCAGTAGTCGATCCCGCCCTTGAGGATTCCGGCGCGCACCGGGGCTCCGTCGGGAGCGTGCGCGGTGCGCGGGGTCGGCGAGGTGAGAACCTCGGCGTCGTCGACCGGCATCCCCTCCACGATGTCGCGCACGAACAGCGCGGTCAGGGCGTCGACGCCCCAGGTGCGGGTGGGATGCTCCGTCGCGTAGTGCGCCTCTCGGTGACGCCCGGTCGTGGCGACGATGTGCAGTCCGGTCGCGGCGCTGATGCGTGCGACGGCCTCGGAGTCGCGTCCGATCCCGAACGGGGTCGCGTCGACCATCGCGGCGAACCCGCTGTCGCGCAGACCCTCGGCCTCGGCGCCCGAGAGCGCCTCGCCGTCGAGCTCGTCACCGGGCAGCAGCGGACTCACCTGGAACAGGTGCTCGTGATAGTTCGTCGCCCCGAGCAGCGCCGGGTCGATGTCGCCGAGGACCGTGCGGATCATCGGCGCGCGAACTCCGCCGCCTCGGCGAGCTGCTCGACGATCTCGGGAGTCAGATCGAGTTCGAACACGTCGGCGACCACCTGCGACCAGCCGTGGATGAAGTAGCGCCAGCCGTCGACGACGACGAGCGATCGCGCCTGCTCCTGAGCGCGGGCCTGGTGCAGGAACTCGAGCGATCCGCGGTAGTTGAACTCCCACACGTACGCGTTCTCGGGGAAGACGACGTCGTCGGGCAGGGGCGAGCCGGGTCGATCCTTGCCGAGGCCGGTGGCGTTCACGATCACGGAACCCGCGGGCGCCGCCGCCACCAGGGCCGCCGCCTCGGCGGGGGTGTCGGTGCGCACGTACCGGATCAGTCCCTCCGCGGTGCCGTGCTGCGCGTGGACGGCGCGCAGGTGCTCCAGCGCCTCGTCGCTGCGCGCCGTCACGGTCACCCGCGTCGGGGCATCCGCTCGTTCGGCGAGGGCCCAGCTGAGCGCCGTGCCCGATCCGCCCGCACCGAGGATGACGACCTCGGCTCCCGTGCGGGCGAAGTGATCGGCGGGCAGGAAGTCGTTCAGGGCGAGGTCGACGGTGATCGGGTCCTTCGCGCGTCCGATGAGGCGGTCGCCGCGCTTCGAGATGCTCGAGATCTCGCTGCACGAGACCGCGAACGGGTCGAGTTCGTCGAAGAGATCGGATGCCGCGGCGTACACGTTCATCTTGTGGGTCGTGACGAGCGCTCCCCGGTGGTTCGGGTCATCGCGGATCTGCTCGACCATCGCGACGTACTGCGCAGGCGTGGCATCCATCGGGAGGTCGTGCCCGACCAGCTCGCGGGTCGGGAGGCCCAGCACATCGGCCCAGCGGGGGAACACCTGCATGATCGACGACGATCCGGTGCTCACGCCGACGAAGCCCATGTACCCGGCGCCGGTATCCGCGTCGACGGGGAGGGAAGCGGGAAGGGAAGTGGTCATCGGGTTCTCCTACGGGGCGGTCACGGGGAAGCGGGGGTCGGAGCCCTTCAGCACGGCGATCACGTCGTCGAGCGAAAGGGAGCCCATGTTGTCGACGGCCTGGGTCGTCTGGGCGCCGAGGTGCGGGGTGACGATCACCCGATCGGCGAGGGCATCGGCGAGCAGGGGGCTGTTCTTCGCAGCCGTGTCGCCGTCGAGGGTGTCGGCCGCGTAGCCGGCGAGGATGCCGTCGTGCAGGGCGTCGGCGACCGCGGCCTCGTCGATCAGGTCGCCACGGGCGGTGTTGACGATGACGCTGCCGCGACGCATGCGGGCGAGTCGGCCGGCATCGACGAGCAGCTGGCCGCCCGGCGCATGCAGCGAGATCAGATCGGCCGTCTCGAACAGCTCGTCGAGCACCGTGGGCACGGCGCCCGCGGCGCGCACGACCTCGGCGGGGAGGAACGGGTCGGCGGCGAGGATGCGGCATCCGAATCCGCTCAACCGCTTCGCGACCCCCTGGCCGATGCGGCCGAAGCCCACGATCCCCACGGTCGCCGCTCCCAGCTCACGGCCCCGGCGCACTCCCCAGTCGCCCGCCCGCACCCGGCGATCGCCGTCGGGCACGAACCGCAGGGCGGCGAGCATCAGGCCGACCGCGTGATCGGCGACGGCATCCGCATTCGCGCCGGGAGTGTTCGACACCGGGATGCCGCGGCTCCGGGCCGCGGCCAGATCAACCGCCTCGGTGCCGACGCCGTAGCGCGCGATGATCTTGAGCTTCGGCGCCGCGGCGAGATGCGCGCCGGTGACGGGGCCGGTGCCGGCGATCCAGGCATCCGCCCCGTGCAGCAGCACGCGCAGCTCGTCGAGGTCGTGGTGCGCGGGGCCGCGGAGGATGCGGTGCCCGGCGACCGCCGCCCGCTCGACCAGGTCGAGGTCGCCGTCGGAGAACGAACGGCTGGTGACGAGGATGACGCCCATCAGTTCGTCGTTTCGACGCTCGGTCGCCCGGCGAACCAGGGGGCGAGGGCCGTGTACGCCTCGGTGAAGCGCGCGTGGCGCTGGGCGTAGACCGCGTGGCGGGCGGGGTCGGGCGTGAACTCGGCGGTGACCTCGCTGAGCGCGCGGGCGGCCGAGAACTCGGCGAGGCCCAGGCCGACGGCACCCGTGACCGCGGCGCCGAGGCTGTTCGCCTCTTCGACGATGGTGCGACGGCGCACCGGCACGCCCCACACATCGGCGAGCACCGAGAGGTACACATCGCTCTGCGCGCCGCCGCCGACCGCGTCGATGCGGTCGATCGTGGCGCCCGAGGCGCGGAACGCCTGGATGCACGTGAGCAGGTTGAACGCGGTGCCCTCGAGCACCGAGCGCACGAGGTGCGCACGGGTGTGGTGACGGGCGAGACCCACGAAGGCGCCGCGGGCGTCCGGGTCCCACAGGGGGGAGCGCTCGCCGAGCAGGTAGGGCAGGAAATAGAGGTCGTCGGTGTCGAGGCCGGCGGATGCCTCGGCGGTGAGCCGCCCCGTGTCGGGGTGCGCCGGGTCGGCCGAGAGCGCCTCGGCGATCCACTGGACGGATGCTCCGCCCGCCTGCATCGTGGCGGTGGGCACGAACGATCCCGGCACGACGTTGTCGAACGTGAAGGTGCGCATCGCCGGGTCGTGCAGCGGCGCATCCGCGGCGAACGAGATCCACGACGAGGTGCCCAGGCACACGTAGGCGCCGTCCTCCGGCGCGACCACGCCCGAGCCGACCGCGGCCAGCGGGCCGTCGCCGCCGCCCATCACCACGCGCACGCCCGTGTGCAGGCCGAGGGCCTCGGCTGCGGCATCCGTCAGCGGGCCCGCGATCGCGGTGGAGTCGAGGATCTCGGGGAACAGTGCGGGGTCGAGACGTGCCGCCTGCAGCACCTCGCTCGACCACGTGCCGGTGCGCTGGTCGTAGGCGTTGGTGCCCGAGGCGTCGGAGCGGTCGGTCGCGAGGCGACCGGTGAGGCGCAGCACGATGAAGTCCTTCGCGATGCAGAACCGGCGCACACGCGCCCAGACGTCGGGCTCGTTGTCGCGCACCCACATGATCTTCTCGACCGAGTAGGTGGGGTTCAGCCGGTGGCCCAGGATGCCGTAGGCGTGCTCGGCGCCGAGCGCCTGCTCGAGCTCGCGCTGCTGCGCGCCCGAGCGGGTGTCGGCCCAGATGATCGCCGGGCGGGCGGGCTCGCCGTCGGCGTCGAGCAGCACGGCGCCCATCATCTGACCGCCCACGACGAGACCCGCGACCTCGGTGGGGAGGGTGCCGGTCTTCGCGAGCAGGGTGCGGGTCGCCTCGACGACCGCGTTCCACCAGTCGAGCGGGTTCTGCTCGGCGACACCGCCCGCGGCGAAGTGCGCGGGGTAGGGCACCGTGACCGATGAGACCAGGCGCCCGTCGTCGTGGTGCAGCGAAGCCTTGTTCCCCGTGGTGCCGAGGTCGTGGGCGATCAGCATGGCCGGCTCAGCTCGCGGTCGTGTACGGGCGCAGGTCGGCCGAGCCGTCGGTGCCGCGGTAGGCGCGGGATCCCATGCCGTGTTCGAGCACCCAGCCGTAGTCGTGACCGGCGCCGCCGGGGTACACCGCGAGGAACGCGTAGGGCTCGTCGCCGGTGTTGATCGAGCGGTGGGCCCAACCCGGCGGGATGTACCCGATGGTGCCGGGCAGCATGTCGAGCCATTCGGTGCGCTCGCCGTCGAACATGAGCAGCCCGCCGCGACCCTTGAGCGCGAGGTAGATCTCGCCCTGGTGGTTCGGGTGCTGGTGGCCCTTGGTCATCCAGAGCTCGCCGGAGGTGTCGCCGGGCATGATCGTGGTGATCGACTGGGGCAGCTCGCGATCGGTCTCGGGCACGGGCGAGCTGACGACGGTGTAGACGACGGGGTTGTCGCCCTCGGCTGCGGCCTTCCAGGCGTCGTGGTCGAGGAAGAGTCCCTCGAGGTCCGACATCCGCCGGGTGAGAGTGGGGCCCTCGGGCGAGAGGGTCAGCTTCTCGGCGTCGAAGGCGATCGCCATCGGCTGGATCGGCGGGGTGTGGAAGGTGGGCATCGGTGCTCCTCGTCGCGCAGCGTCATTGCTGGTCGGGCATCGCGCCACAACCTGTCATTACAGGTGAGCATACCTGTTACTACAGGTTGGCGTCTACATCCATCTGCGCGTGGTCTGCTGCGCAGGTGCGCAGCTATCCCTCCGCCTGCCGGGCGCGGTACGCGGCCACCGCGTTGCGGTTGGCGCAGGTGGGGGAGCAGTAGCGCTTGGACCGGTTGCGGCTGAGGTCGAGGGCGATCGCCTCGCAGGTCTCGTCGTCGCAGATCGAGAGGCGGGAGCCCTCGTCCTGCCGGATCACGTCGACCAGGGCCATCGCGGTCTCGATCAGCACGCGTTCGGCGAGAGGCCGTTCGTCGCCGACGGCGTGCAGGTGCCAGTCGGTGTCGCCGTGGCGCACGAGCTGCGGCGCGACGGGGGTGTCGGTGAGCACGTCGTTCACGCGTTCGGCCATCTCGTCGCGCGGCGCGAGCAGCAGGGCGCGCAGGCGCGGACGGATGCTGCGCAGATCGGCGAGTTCGGCCTCGTCCCGGTCGAGTCGGCCGGTGTAGGGGAACTCCTCGAGGAAGGTCTCCTCGTCGGCGGGGGTCTCGAGCGTGTCGGGGTGCTCGGCGGAGTTCACGAGCCAGACGGATGCCTGCAGGGCATCCGTCGTGTCATCGGTGAAGATCATGTTGACATCTTACATTCGCCGCGAGTAGCGTCACCTGCCATGAGCACTGTGACCGATGACGTGCGGACGGCGCGCGGCGTCAAGCTGGGTCTCCCGCTGGCGATCGGCGCCGCCTTCGCGTTCGGCATGTCGGGTGGATGGGCGCGCGGTCTGATCGACGCCGGGTGGACGCCCGGCGCCGCCGTCACCGCGCGCATCTGGGTCGCCGCCCTCGTGCTCCTCATCCCGACGATCCTCACCCTGCGCGGGCGCTGGCACCTGCTGCGCCGCAACGCCGGCATCATCGCCGCCTACGGACTGCTCGCCGTCACCGCGACGCAGCTGTTCTACTTCCAGGCCGTCGCCGTCATGGACGTCGGGCTCGCCCTGCTCATCGAGTACACGGCGCCGGTCGCCGTCATCCTCTGGCTCTGGATCCGCCGGGGCGAGAAGCCCAGCCGCCGCAGCATCCTGGGCGCCGCGATCGCCTTCGTCGGCCTCGTGCTCATGCTCGACATCGTCACCGGTGCCGACGTCAACGTCGCCGGCATCCTCTGGGCGCTCGGCGCGATGGTCGGCGCGGCCACCTACTTCGTGCTGTCGGCCAAGGCCGACACGGGACTCCCGCCGCTCGCTCTCGCCGGCAGCGGGCTGCTGCTCGGCGCGGTCGGGCTCACGATCGCCGGAGCCGTCGGCATCCTCCCGATCGCCTGGAGCACCGACGACATCGCCTACCGCTTCGGCACCGTGCCGTGGTTCGTGCCCGTGCTCGCGATGGGTGTGCTCGCGACGGCCCTCGCCTATCTCTTGGGGATCGCCTCGACGCGGATGCTCGGATCGAGGCTGGCGTCGTTCGTCGCGCTCGTCGAGGTCGTCGCCGCGCTGCTGTTCGGCTGGCTGCTGCTGGGGCAACTGCCCGATCTGCTGCAGGCGCTCGGCGGAGCGCTCGTGCTCGCGGGCGTCGTCGTGGTGAAGCTCGGCGAGCCCGCGCCGCCCGCGGAATTCGTCGAGCCGGTGCCGGAGGGGCGCTGAAACCTCATCGATCGGAAGGGGATGGGTCCTTCTCCCCATCGCGACCCCGCGACCCTCGCCTTTATGCTGGTGCTCGGAATCGGAGGGGCGACATGGCTGATGGGGTGGAGATCCCGCTGGAGTCGATGCGGGAGCTGAGCACGGCTCTCGGGGCGATCATGGCGGAGTTCGGCGAAGCGGGCGCTGGTGCCCGGACCGGACGGTTGCTCGAGGCGATCGACGAGCCGATGGGCGACACGCGGCTCTCCCGTGCCGCCGACGAGTTCGAGTCCGCCTGGGACGACAAGCGCGAGACATTGCGCCGGGAACTCGAAGAGATGAAGACCCGCATCGACGATGCCCGCGACGGCTGGATCGAAGCCGACAACGAACTCGCTCGGAGCATGGAGACGCAGGAATGACCGAGAACTCCTACATCTACTCGCAGGCCGAGATGCCGCACACCCCCGGCCGACGCGAGGTGCGCACGATCGACGGCGACCCCGGCGCGATCGCCGCGCACGCCGCCGACATCGAGGCCCTCGGCGAGAAGATGGCCCGCGCCGCACGCACCCTCGAACTCTTCGCCGACGGGACGGTCGGCAAGGGGGAGTCGTTCGAGGCGATCCGCGAGCAGGCGAAGAAGGTCCACGCCGACCTGTCGACCGCGGCGTCGCGGTACCGGCCGAGCGGAGAGGCGCTCGCCGCCTACGGGCGCAGCCTCTCGACCGCGCAGGGCGAGACCGGCTGGCGGGTGAGTGGAGCGGAGCGCACCTGGCAGGAGGTCAGGGCCGCGTCGACCGCGCTCGGCGGCGCCACCGCCGACCGACTCGAGTGGGAGCGCAACGAGCGCAACGACGTCGAGCAGACCGGCACGGCGCCCACGGATGCTTCGGAGCAGGCCGCCTTCGACTCCGCCGTCGAGGATTGGGAGTACTACTGGTCGGGCTTCGACGCCCCGACCGAGACGTGGGAGAACGCCTACGAGACCGCCTGCTCGAGTCTCGAGCAGGTCAACGAGGACGGTGTCTCCGACAGCTTCTGGGACAACTCGATGCCGTTCGTCGAGGCCATGCTCGCGGTGCTGCTCGTCGTCGGCATCCTTCTCATCATCGTCGCGTTCGTCGTCACGGGTCCTCTCGCCCTCCTGGCGGGCGTGCTCGCCGCCGTGGCTGGCGTGCTCAGCCTGCTGGGCGAGATCGCCAAGCTCAACGCCGGCCGTGGCGATTGGCAGAGTGTGGCTCTCGCGGCGATCGGCATCATCCCGTTCGGCAAGCTCGCGAAGTTCGCGACCTTCATCAATCCCGGTAAGTTCCCGACGATCGCCGCCATCTTCCGTATCGGTGGCGATGACTTCGCGCAGTACGCCGGCAAACTCGACGACTTCCTGAAGACGCGGATTCCCGACCTCTTCGAGGGGGCTCACGGGCTCAACTCGCAGAACCTCATGCGAATGCTCTACACCCCGAGGTTCCTCACTCAGGGCAACGAACTGGTCGGAGGGTGGCGTGCGGGTTGGCAGGCGCTTGCCGGCAACCCGACCAACGCCGCGCAGGCGATCGGCGGGGCGACGGATGTGTATGTGAGAATCCTCGGCACCCTCACCGGCCTCAACAGTGCGCTGAGCTAGAGCCAGTAGGCTCGATACCGGCATTCGACGCCGGTCGATACCAGGGAGGCTCCCGATGTCGTTGCGCGCCGAACTCGTCGGTGGATCCGCGGGCATGCCCGCGTTCGCCGTCCTGCTGCCCCCGGGGTGGGAGGCCACTGATGCTTCTTTCACTTCGATGCGCCCCCGGCTCGACGCGGTTCTCGATCAGTTCCCGGTCGCGAACCGGGCGGTCATGCGTGCGCGGGTCGAGGAGATGATGGCGACGGCGCGTGCGGATGCCTCTCGCGCCGAGATCGTGCGCGTCTTCGCGCCGGCAGGTGCCGACCCGAAGGATTTCGTGCCGGTGAGTCTCGTCGCGTCGTGGCTGCGCGCACCCGGCGGGGGTACGCTGCAGGACGTCGGGAGCGGCCTGATCGCGAACCGAGGTGCGGCCCCGCTCGATCCCGCGGGTACGATCCTCCGGTGGGATGCGGATCAGCGCAGTGAGGTCGAGGGAGGTGAGGTCGATATCGCCGGTTCGGGATATCTGATCCCGGTTCCCGGACACCCGACGGTCGGGCTGATGTTCCGCTCGCAGATCCTGCGTGGCGCCGACGGCGCGCAGCTGCCCGATGAAGCGATGAACGCGATCTCGCTCCTCTGCGACAGCATCGTGGCCAGCGTGCGGTGGCGACGTGGCTGAGCTGACGATGCAGGCCGATCCCGAGATCTGGCAGACCGTTCCCGGAGTCGACGAGGTCGCCGCCTGGTACGAGCGGCAGGTCGCGTCCGCGCCGGAGAACGCGCGCGAAGCTGTGGCCACGGCATCCGCTCTGGCGCTGGGCGCCCGCGTCGACACCGACCTGAGTGCGGTTCTGCTGCTGTGCGATCCGTCCGCAGAGCTGTACGCGATGCTCGGGATCGCGGCGCTCGACGGCGTGCCCGCGCCCGCGACGAGCCAGGGTGCGGTTGGCATCGCCGAGGCGCTCGTGCCCAGTCCCTGGCCGGGCGAGGCGCTGCCGCTCGACTTCGGCGGCGTCGCGGGGTGGCGAGTCACCCTCTTCGATGAGCAGGGCGCTGTCGGCGACACAGAGGTCGCACTGCCGCAGACCGTGTCGACCGTCTACGTGGCGGACGTTCGCGGGCGCTGCGTCGTGGCCGCACTGTCGTCTTTGACGCCTCTCGCGGCAGCCGCGGTTCAGGGGCTCGCCGAGCAGGTGGTGGCGACGTTCGACGTAGAAGGAGATGAGAATGTCGACTGAGCGCACATCGACACGGCCCGCACAGCGCGAACTCTTGGATGCTGCGACGGCGGAGGTGAACGCTTTCGAGCGGGTGGGTCGCAAGGACCTCGCTCTCGAGACCTGGCACGCAGCCCGGGAGGCTGCAGACAAGGCGCGGCGCGACTGTTGGGCAGGGTTGCGGGCTCGATATGGTGCACGGTACCCGCGATGGGGTTGGGCTTCCTTCACCCTGCTCGGGGCCGCGCTCTGCGCGGCCGTCGCAGCGGTGCTCACCAGCGGATTCCGATTCAACCCTGCGGAAACAGGGACGATCGCCGCCGCACTTGCGGCGATAGCTGCGATCGGCGATCTTCTCGTGGTCCTTTCGAGTCGCTTCCGTCCGATGAGTCAGGGCACGCTTCGATCTCAGGTGATCGTCACGATTGCCCTCGTCCTCGCTGCTGCGTTCCAGGTGTCGCGCGGCCTGCCGACCGCGCCCGTCGTGATCGGCGCCGCGGTGATCGGCATCGGTGCACTCATCACCTACTTCGTGGCACGCGCCGCCGACCCGGAGGGCGCGGAGGAGATCGACACGGCCATCAATGTGGCGCTTGATCGCATGCGCCCCGAAGTGGCGGCTACTGAACAGCGGATGCGGGCCGACCTCGCCGCGCAACTGACTGCGTCGGAACAGGCGAGCATCGTCGGGTCCCGAGGACCGGTTCCTGCCGGGGGGCCGGTAGATGCGAGCGCGCCGGCAGGTGGTGTGATCATCGCAGTCCTCTTGGATACGTGGATACCTGAAGTTCTCCGCGCATCCGATGCCTGAGGGCCTCGCCGAGCAGGTCGCGCGTACGCGCTCGAATCTGCCGACCAACCCCGCGCACATCGATGCGAAGGAGGTCGAGCGCGCGGTCTTCGGCGTCGTCGGGCACGGGGACCTCGCGCTCCGGATCTGGGCGGATGCTCGTGACGCAGCCGAGAACGCCTGGCGCGAGTGCCGACGGCGGATGCGACGGGAGTACGGCGCTCGGAGTCCGCATGGTGGATGGGCGATCTTCGTGCTGTTCGCCGCCCTCCTCGCGGGAGCGGTGTCCGCCGCCGTTGCCAGCGGGTTCCGCAGCGACCCCGCGCAGACGGAGGTACTGCTCGCGGTGCTCGTCGGATTCTCCGCGCTGGCGGACCTCATGGTCCTCGCCGCCACCGGCTGGCGTCCGTGGAACTGGGCCGCCGTGCGGATGCAGATCGGCCTCGCGATCGCCCTCGGCGCCGCCGTCGCCTTCCAGCTCTCCCGTCCGGAGATGTGGGTGCTGCCGCTGGTGATCGCCGGGGGAGTGATCGGCGTGGGCGGAATGCTGCTCGTGCTGCTCGTGCGGATGCTGCGCCCCGAGGAGAGGCTCGAGATCGACACGGTGATCAACGTCGCCGTCGAGCGCATGCAACCCGAACTCGATGCACGCGCAGCGGAGATCCAGGCCAACGCATCCGAAGAGCTGGGCGTCGAAGACAGCGCGCGCATCGTCGCGCTCCGCACAGCAGTGCTCGCCGATCTCGCAGCCGAGGGGATCGTGCTCGAGCCCGTGCCCGAGCAGACGCCGGCCGGCGGCGCGATGATCGCAGCGCTCACGGCCCACTGGCATCCTTACTCGCGCCAGAAGGCGTGAGCAGCCGCGGAGTGTATACGTCAGGTGCTTGCTCGCAGTCGAAGAGCGCCGCACGGACGCCTTTGTGTATACACTAAAGTCATGACACTCTCCGCCGAGCGCACCACCGCCGGCGATCGCGCCTACGCGGCGCTGCTCGACGGCATCCAGTCCGGGGCTCTCCCCGCGGGCTCGGTCCTCGGAGAGGTCGAGCAGGCCGCGCGGCTCGGCGTCAGCCGCACACCGCTCCGCGAAGCCCTGCGTCGTCTGGCCGCCGACGGACTCGTCGTGCAGCAGTCGCCGCGCGTCACGGTCGTGGCCGACCTCGATGCGGATGACATCCGCGAGCTCTTCGAGATCCGCCGCGCGCTCGAAGAGACCTCGGCCCGCCTCGCCGCCACCCGCGGAGACGCCGCCGTCTTCGCCGCACTCGCCGAGGAGTTCGCGCACGTCGACCTCGAAGCCGGCGAGGGCCGCGACGCCTACTACGCCCTGATCGCCCGCTTCGACGCGGCCCTCGACGCGGCCGTCGCCAACGACTACATCGCCGCCGCCCTCCGCACCGTGCGCACGCACCTCGTGCGGGTGCGGCGCATGGCCCGCGACAAGCCCGCGCGGCTCGCGGCATCCGCCTCGGAGCACCGCACGATCGCCCAGGCGCTTGCCGCCCGCGACGGCGACCTCGCCGCCCACGCCACGCACGTGCACCTGCACAACGCGCTCACCGGCATCCTCGACTCCCTCCCCGCCGATCCGGCGACAGCCCCCGCGACCGAAGGAAGACCATGACCGTCACCCACCACGTCCGCGTCCACCGCAGCGACGAGAACCTCGCCCGCGAAGACCAGCTCGCCTGGAAGATCGCCGAGGTCGCCGCCGACCCGGTCGAGGTCGAGCAGCCGGTCGTCGACATGATCATCAACCGCATCATCGACAACGCTTCGGTGGCGGCGGCCTCCCTCACCCGCGCCCCGATCAACGCCGCCCGTGCGCAGGCGTTCAGCCACCCGGTCTCGACCGGCGGCGTCGGCGCCAACCTCTTCGGCGCGGCCCTCGACCACCGCACCAGCCCCGAGTGGGCGGCCTGGGCGAACGGCGTGGCCGTGCGCGAGCTCGACTACCACGACACCTTCCTCGCCGCCGAGTACTCGCACCCCGGCGACAACATCCCGCCGATCCTCGCGGTCGCGCAGCACACCGGCGCCGATGGTCGGGCGCTCGTGCGCGGCATCGCGACCGGTTACGAGATCCAGATGGACCTCGTGCGCGCGATCTGCCTGCACAAGCACAAGATCGACCACGTCGCCCACCTCGGCCCGTCGGCCGCCGCCGGCATCGGCACGCTCCTCGGGCTCGACGTCGAGACGATCTATCAGGCCGTCGGCCAGGGGCTGCACACCACCACCGCCACCCGCCAGAGCCGCAAGGGCGAGATCTCGACGTGGAAGGCGCACGCCCCGGCCTTCGCCGGCAAGATGGCCGTCGAGGCGGTCGACCGTGCGATGCGCGGTCAGACCAGCCCCGCCCCGATCTACGAGGGGGAGGACGGCGTGATCGCATGGATGCTCGACGGCAAGGATGCCGCGTACGAGGTGCCGCTGCCCGCCGCCGGTGAGGCGAAGCGCGCGATCCTCGACTCGTACACGAAGGAGCACTCGGCCGAGTACCAGGCACAGGCGTGGATCGATCTGGCCCGCAAGCTCGGCACCGAGAACCCGGCCCTCCGCGACCCGGCGAACATCGAGGCGATCGTGCTGCACACCAGCCACCACACGCACTACGTGATCGGCTCGGGAGCGAACGACCCGCAGAAGTACGACCCGACCGCGTCGCGTGAGACGCTCGACCACTCGATCCCGTACATCTTCGCGGTCGCGCTGCAGGACGGCGGCTGGCACCACGTCGACTCCTACGCTCCGTCGCGCGCGGGTCGGGAAGACACCGTCGCGCTGTGGCGCAAGATCACCACGGCCGAGGACGCCGAGTGGACCCGTCGCTACCACTCCGAGGACCCGGACGTGAAGGCGTTCGGCGGTCGTGTCGAGTTCCGTCTGACCGACGGCTCGACCGTCGTCGATGAGATCGCCGTGGCCGACGCGCACCCGCTCGGCGCCCGCCCCTTCGCTCGCGAGAACTACATCGCCAAGTTCCGGCTGCTGGCCGAGCCCGTGCTCGAGTCCGCCGAGATCGAGCGCTTCCTCGAACTCGTGCAGCGCCTGCCCGAGCTGACCGCGGCCGAGGTCGGCGAGCTGTCGATCGTCGCGAAGCCCGGCCTGCTCGACGCCGCGGACGCTCCGAAGGGCCTCTTCTGATGCTGTACTCCTCCACCACCCCGGCCGAGAAGCGCCGCGTGCTGCGTGAGCGCCTCGCGAGCGGCGAGCTGCTGCGTTTCCCCGGTGCGTTCAATCCGCTGAGCGCGCGCCTGATCGCTGAGAAGGGCTTCGAGGGCGTCTACATCTCGGGCGCCGTGCTCTCGGCCGACCTGGGGCTCCCCGACATCGGACTCACGACGCTCACCGAGGTCGCCGGCCGTGCCAAGCAGATCGCCCGCATGACCGATCTGCCCGCGATCGTCGATGCCGACACCGGGTTCGGCGAGCCGATGAACGTCGCGCGCACCATCCAGGAGCTCGAGGATGCCGGGCTCGCCGGCATGCACATCGAAGACCAGGTGAACCCCAAGCGCTGCGGGCACCTCGACGGCAAGAGCGTCGTCGACGAGAGCACGGCGATCAAGCGCATCCGCGCCGCCGCCGATGCGCGCCGCGACGAGAACTTCCTGCTCATGGCGCGCACCGACATCCGGGCGATCGAGGGCTTGGATGCCGCGATCGACCGCGCGAAGGCGCTCGTGGATGCGGGTGCGGATGCGATCTTCCCCGAGGCGATGCGCGAGCTCTCGGAGTTCGAGGCGATGGCGAACGCGCTCGACGTGCCGATCCTCGCCAACATGACCGAGTTCGGGAAGAGCGAGCTCTTCTCGACGTCTCAGCTGCAGAGCGCGGGCGTCAGCATCGTCATCTGGCCGGTGTCGCTGCTGCGCACCGCGATGGGCGCGGCGGGCCGCGCGCTCGATACGCTGAACACGGACGGGCATCTCACGTCGATGCTCGGAGAGATGCAGCATCGCGCGGATCTCTACGAGCTCATCGATTACGAGTCGTACAACCACTTCGACTCGGGTGTCTTCAACTTCACGCTCGACCAGCCCGGTCGCTGAGCGCCGCAGCACACGAAGCAGCACACGAAGGAGTGAGCATGACCGAACCGGACATCAAGAAGGGCCTCGCTGGGGTCGTCGTCGACACGACCTCCATCTCGAAGGTCAATCCCGAGACGAACAGCCTGCTCTACCGCGGATACCCGGTGCAGGAACTCGCCGCCACGCAGTCGTTCGAGGCCGTGGCGTACCTGCTGTGGCACGGGGAGCTGCCGACGCCGGAGGAGCTCGCGGCGTTCCGCGTCGAGGAGCGACGGCACCGTGCTCTCACCGACAACGTGCGGGCCGCGATCGACCTCGTACCGCTGGACGCGCACCCGATGGACGAGGTTCGCACGGCGGTCAGCCTGATCGGAGCGTCCGACCCCGGTGCGGGCGGATCGGTGCTGGATGCCGGCGGCAGCCCGGAGCAGAACCTCGAGCGCAGCATCCGCCTGTTCGCGGCGCTCCCCGCGATCGTGGCCTACGGCCAGCGCCGCCGCCGCGGGCAGGAGCTCATCGAGCCGCGCGATGACCTCGACTACTCGGCCAACTTCCTCTGGATGACGTTCGGCGAAGAGGCGGATGCCGTGGTCGTCGACGCGTTCAACCGGTCGATGATCCTCTACGCCGAGCACTCGTTCAACGCCTCCACCTTCACGGCGCGGGTCATCACGTCGACGCTCAGCGACCTGTACTCGGCCGTCGTCGGGGCGATCGGCGCTCTCAAGGGTCCGCTGCACGGCGGAGCGAACGAAGCCGTGCTGCACATCTTCGACGAGATCGGGTCGGCGGATGCCGTCGAGGCCTGGCTCGACAAGGCCCTCGCCGAGAAGCGCAAGATCATGGGCTTCGGGCACCGCGTGTACAAGAAGGGCGACTCGCGGGTGCCGACCATGAAGGCGGCTCTCGACACGCTCGTCGAGCACTTCGACAAGCCGGAGGTCGCGGCGCTGTACGACGCGCTCGAGTCGGAGTTCGTCGCACGCAAGGGCATCTACCCGAACCTCGACTACCCCTCGGGTCCGGCGTACAAGCTGATCGGGTTCGACACCCTCACCTTCACGCCCCTCTTCGTCGCGGCGCGGGTGACGGGGTGGACGGCGCACGTGATCGAGCAGGCCGGTGCCAACGCGCTGATCCGCCCGCTCTCGGAGTACGTCGGCCCGGACGAGCGGCACGTCGCGGGCTGATGCCCCTTTACGCGTGAGAGAGCCTGGGGCCCGTCGGCATGCTCAGGGACCCAGGCTCTCTCGGTGACGCATCCGCTCGCGGGCGTCAGCCGATGTTCTCGACGGCCGCGCGTGCGCGAGCACCCGCCTGCGAGGCGGTGCCGTCGTTGCTCTCCATCGTGCTGCGCAGCAGCGTGATGATGTTGCGCACCTCGTCGGCGGCGTTCTTCCACCGCAGCTCCTTGCCGCGGTACTCCTCGGAGACCCCATCGGCTGAGTAGTCGGCCATGGCGTTCTGCACGGCCTTGTCGCGGTCGGCGATCAGGCTCTCGAGCAGACCCGAGACGCGGTTGAACTCTCCCTGGACCTCCTGCGAGGCGGCGACGCTGTAGGCGCGGCGATCTTCGTATGCCATTTTCTGTCTCCTTCTTCTCAGCGCGATCCGCCGAAGCGGGCGGCTTCGAACGACGCACCGCTCTCGGCCCCACGGGTCTGATCGACCATCTCGGACTCTCCCTCGCGGAACGCGCGGTCCATGCCCGAGATGCCTCCGAGCACAGCGGCGAGTGACGAGTTCAGCTCGGCGGCGACCTCATCGGTGCGGCCCTTGAAGCTGTCGAATGCGGCCTTCGCCGCACCCGCGTGCACCTGCATCAGCGGGTCGGCGGCGACCACGAGCTGCTTCACGAGCGCGCCGAGGTCGTCGCTGGATCCCGACGTCTGCTTGCCGAGGACGCTGAGCGTCTCGGCCCCCATATCGAACTTCATGCTCCGGTCTTCCTTTCGTCGCCCTCCCGTCCTCGCGGTCGCGAAGACGCCATCGCCCCCGATGGGCGAGGAGAGAGTAACAGGGCGGCCTGCGATAACGCGGAAGTTATCCACAGACCGCGCCTGAAACTCTTTCTCCGATGGATGAGGACGTTACTCGCCCGAGCGCGGATTCTCGGCTGCGTGGGCGACATCGACGACAGACTGCTCGAACGACTGCGAATCGGGGTCGAGGTAGCCGACGGCGGGTGCCTCCCAGGGGTGCGACGCCGCCCACACGGGGCTCAGCAGCAATTGACCCGGGTCCACCCGGTAGTAGGGCAGACTCGAGCGCTGTGCGTTGTGCCCGTCGGTCGCGAATCCGCGCTCCGTGACCTCCGGTCCATTGCCGTGGGGCTTGTCGTGGACGATCCCGCCCTCCGAACTGAAGTTCCGTACACCATGGATGTGTTCGACCTCGAGAATGCCCTCGGAATCCCACTCGTGAACAGCGCGGTCGCGGTCGTCGCCGATGCCCGTGCCGACACCCTTATCCACAGGTGGTCATCGCGAGGTGTCCTCATATGTATAAACTCGCCGACCGTGGGCGCGCGTGGGGCGCACTCCATAAAGGGGGGTCATGAGCACGGCTGGAAAGACGGATGGCGGCCTCGACGCGTTCGTCTACTGCGAGCGAGCCGATACCAGGGCATGGTGTCCCGCCCTGGTATCTGACACCCTCACGGTGTTCGTGCCGATGATCTGCGCCGTGCTGACGTCTGCGGCAGGGGAGCCTCTCGCGGGTGCGGGGCTCGTGCTGCTCGCGCTGGGGATCGCAGGCGGTCAGGTGATCGCCCTCGCCTACGACGGGCGTACGCTCGGCGCCCGGATGTTCGGGCTCCGCATCGTCGAGCGGTCGAGCGGATGCCCCTCCGGACGCCTCCTCGTCGCCGACCTCGTCGGTCGTCGGCTCCGGGTGCTCGACATCCGTCGCGGTCGCGATCCGATCTCCTCCGCTGTGGCGCTCTACCGGTTCCCCGAGCGCGCCGCCGCGCAGCATCCGCCCGCGCCGGCGACGAACACCGTCGCGTTGCTGGACTCGGGTCAGCGACTCCCGTTCGCGCGCGCTCTGGTGGTCGGCAGGAACCCGACGACGGATGCCCGGGGCGAGCAGCGATTCTCCTGGCCGGACCTCTCGCGCACGCTGTCGAAGACCCACGCCCGGCTCGAATGGGACGGCGAGAGCGTGTGGGTCACCGACCTCGGCTCCGCCAACGGGACGGCGATGGAGGTCGGCGTGGAATGCGCGTCGCTCGACCCGTTCGTGCCGACGCGCATGCCCGCGGATGCCGTGCTCCGGCTGGGGGATCGCAGCCTCACGATCGCCGGCTCCCGCCGGGATCGCCGGGGTGCCTCTGATGTGGCCGATGAACGCGACGAAGACTCCCGAGGAGGGCACTATGCCTGACCTCCGCGATCGCGCCCTCATCGAGGAGGCGCGCACGCAGCGCTTCCGGCTCGGTTCGGCACTGCTGCACGGGCGCATCTCGGATCGACGCACGGTGAACGACAATGTCCGCCGATTCATCGCCTCCCTCATCGTGGCGGCGCTCGCCTGCGCGGTGTGCGTCGGCATCTCGTTCGTCACCGACCTGCTCCAGGCGCAGGCGGCCGGGAAGGCGCGGCAGAACGCGTCGATCAGCATCATCGAAGAGGAGCCGGTGTGAGCGACTACACGCGCCTGAGCGTTCGGGGTTCGTCTCGGCGCGTCGAGATCGCGGTGTCGAGCGATGACCCGCTCGGCAGTCTGCTGCCGCAGCTGATCGATGCCCTGGCGGAACCCTCCGGTGCCGGCGGACGCCCCCTCGCGCTCGTCACCGCGATCGGGGACTCGCTCGACCTCGAGCGCTCCGCCCGTGAGCAGAGTCTCGTCGACGGTTCGGTGCTGCGCCTGCTCCCGTTCGACTCCGCGCCGCCGCCACCGATGGTCATCGACGTGGTCGACGTGCTCGCCGACGAGCTCGAGAACCGCAACGACCGCTGGAGTGACGCATCGAGGGCCGCCGTCAGCGCGGTCGTCGTCGCGCTGTCCGCGGCTGCCGCGTCGATCGCGGTGCCGTTCGACGGCGTCGCCGGCGGTGCAGTGCGCTTCGGTCTGCTCGGCCTGCTTCTCGTCTGCGCCGTGGGATTCGGTCTGTTCGGTCGACGTCGGCCGGCGGCCGTCATGGCGACCGCGGCGGTGGGGGCGGGCGCGCCTGCCGCGCTGCACGCGGCGGCTGCGCAGGCCGCGACGCACCCGGCATCCGTCCTTCCGATCACCGCTCTCTGGGTCACGCTCGCCTGGTCGGCGGTGCTCCTGATCGGGGGAGGGGTCGCGCGGGGCTCGCGTGGCGCGATGGTCGGCGGTGCCCTGGGGATCGTGCTGACGGTGCCGCTGCTGACGGCACTGGCGATGGGCATGCGCCACGATCAGGCCGCCGCGGTGATCGGCGTCGTCGCCGCCGTGCTCCTCGGACTCGTGCCGTGGCTCGCGCTCTCGGCCTCCGGTCTCACGGGCCTCGACCATCGGGCGGCCGAGAGCGCCGATCTGCCGAGACCCGCCGCGTTGGGCGCCGTGTCCGACGCGTATCGCACCCTCGACTGGGTCGTGGCGGTGCTGGCCGCGGTGCTCGTCCTCTGCGGCATCGTCCTCTGGATGACGGATGCCGTCTGGCCGAGGCTCCTCGCGGCGTCGCTCGCGCTTGTGGTGCTGCTGCGATCGCGGGCGTTCCCGCTCCGGTCGCAGGGCTTCCTGCTCTGGGCGGCCGGGATCGGCATCGCCGCCGTCGCCGCGGCGACCCTGATCGTGAACGGTTCGCTCGGGTGGACCGTCGTCGCCGGTGCCGTGGTGATCGGCGTGACAGCGGCCATCGCCGGGCTCGCCCGCCCGAAAGCGCATCAGCGAGCGCGGCTCCGCTCCTTCGGCGACGCACTGGAGACCGCTGCCGTGATCGCGATCGTGCCGATGGCGGTGGGGGTCTTCGGGATCTACGCCGATCTGCTCGCACTGTTCGGAGGGGGCGCGTGATGCCGCTCGACCGCGGGGCGATCTCCGTGGCGATGTTCGGCAGCGGTGCAGCGCTCCTCACCCGGTTCGCGGCGTGGGACGCGGCGATCACCCGACCGATGAGCACGGTCCGTCGGATCGGCTTCGTCCAGCTCTCCGCCGGAGCCGGTGCGACGACCGTCGCGGGTGAGATCGGACGCCTCGTCGCTCGACGGCGCGCTGCTCCACCGCTCGTCGCGGACCTCTCGCCCGAGGGCGATCTCGCCCGGCGGCTCGGGATCGTCGAGACGCCACCGCGTCGGGACCGACGCCTGTTCCGCACGAGCGGCGACGCTCGGCAGCTGCTGCAGATGACGTCGGGTGTGCTCGGGGCCCGGCCGTCGGATGCCGGGGCCCGCCCGGTCGTCGCGTGGGAGCGTGAGGTCTCACCCATCATGCGCTTCCACGACGTCGTGATCGCGGACTTCGGTCCGCGTGATCCCGATCGTGAGATCGGCGAGATCGCCGGGCTCTGCGATGCGGTCTGCGTCGTCGCCCCCGCATGGCGCGAGGGGGCGGAACTGGCCCGGGTCGTGGTCGAGGCGATCGACGCCCTGCCGGGGAGTCCGCGGGCGGTCGTCGCCCTCGTCGATGCGAGCAGGGAATCGCGACGGGTTCCCGCGGTGATCGCGGCGCAGACCGAGCAGCCGGTGATCGTCGTGCCGCACGATACGGGGTTGGCCGGGGGAGAGCCGGCGCGATCCTTCCGGGCGCGCCAGGCCCTGCTTCGTCTCGCGGGGACCCTCATCGGGAAGGTCGACGCATGACGCAGTCCATCGTCCATCGTCCTGCTCGGGCCGTCCTCCCGGCGGAACCCCCGGAGGGCATCGTGCTCACCGCGCCGCCGGCGAGCAACGACAACGCCGCCGGTTTCCCGCTGCAGTCGGTGCTGCCGATCGTCGGCAGCCTTTCGTCGATCACCATGATGGTGCTCCTCCGGGGTAACCCGATGTTCGTCGTGATCGGCGCGGTGATCCTCGTCGTCGCTCTGGTCGGCGGCATCGGCATGGCCTTCACGACGCGCGGAAACGCGGCACGTCAGCGTCGGATGCAGCGAGAACGCTATCTCGACCACCTCGAGCACGTCCGCGCCGAGCAGCGCGACCGAGTGGCGCACGTGCGGCGGGCGGCGCTCACCCGGCATCCGTCGCCCTCGGCGCTCGTCGAGCTCGGGCACGACCCGGCGCGTCGCTGGGAATGCCGCCCCTCCGACCCCGACTTCCTGCAGGTGCGCATCGGCACCGGCGACCTCGCGGTGCTCCCGGTGGTGCTGCCCGAGGAATCGAATCCGGTGCAGCCGTACGACCCGATCATGAAGGCGGCCGCCGAGCGTTTGGTGCGCTCCGCGGGAGTGGTGCAGGGGATGCCGGCGACGATCGACCTCTCGACGGGCGGGCAGTACGCGATCGTCGGCGACCGGACGCGGGCGTTGCAGGTGGCGCGATCGATCGCGCTGCAGATCGCGACGTTCCACTCTCCCGACGAGGTGCACCTCGCGGCCGTGGTCCCGGCATCCGCCCTCGGCGACTGGCGCGGACTCGACCTGCTCCCGCACGCAGGAGCGCCGCGCCCTGCCGCCGATCAGCCCTTGGCGCGCCGCATCGCGCCGACGCTCGACGACCTGCTCGCTCTGATCGCGCCGGAACTGCGGGATCGTGTGGCCGCCACGACGGCGGCACGCCGGGCCGGACGCCGCATCCGGCCGGTGCGGCTCGTGCTCTTCGTCGATGAGGGCGACGGGTACGCGACGACTCCGCCGCGCTGGGACCCGGTGCTCGACGCCGCCGACCTCGGCATCACGATCGTGCACATCGTCGACGATCGCCTCAAGGAGCCCGAGCACGTCGTCGCCCGCGTCGCGGTCGATGCGGCCGGCTGCGCGATCGAGAACCCGGCCGAGCCGGGGGACCCGGTGCTCTGCGCGGCGGACGCCGTCGGGCAGGCGCTGCTCGAGACGGTCGCGCGTCCGCTCGCTGCGCTGCGGATGAGCAGGGCGACGGCGGCGGAGGCGACCGATGCGGTGGCGCCCGACCTCGGCGAACTCCTCGGCCTCGGCGACGTGGCGCAGATCGATCCGCGTCAGGCGTGGGTGCCGCGCTCCTCCGCGGACTTCCTCCGCGTGCCGATCGGAGTCGACGACACGGGCGCTCCGGTGCTCATCGACCTCAAGGAATCCGCGCAGCTCGGTATGGGGCCGCACGGCATCTGCATCGGTGCGACGGGGTCGGGCAAGAGCGAGCTGCTGCGCACCCTCGTGCTCGGGCTCGCGGCCACGCACGGGCCGGATGACCTCAGCATGATCCTCGTCGATTACAAGGGCGGGGCGGCGTTCGCGCCGTTCGCGCGTCTCCCGCACGTCGCCGGGATCATCGACAACCTCGCCGACGATCCGCAGCTCACCGAGCGAGCGCGCGCGAGCATCAACGGGGAGGTCGTGCGCCGCCAGCAGCTCCTCAAAGCCGCCGACAACTCGGCATCGATCACGCAGTACCGGCAGCTCCGACGCAGTCGGCCCGAGTTACCGCCGTTGCCCCATCTGTTCCTCGTGATCGACGAGTTCGGCGAGCTCCTCACCGCCGAGCCGGAGTTCGTCGATCTGCTGCTCACGATCGGACGCATCGGCCGCTCGATCGGTGTGCACCTGTTGCTTTCGAGCCAGCGGATAGAGGCGGGCAAGCTCCGCGGCCTCGAGACCTACCTGTCGTATCGGATCGGGCTGCGCACGTTCTCGGCCGCCGAGAGCGCCATGGTGCTCGACACGCAGGATGCGTTCCACCTGCCGGCGATCCCCGGCTACGCCTATCTCAAGGTCGACACCTCGATCTACACCCGACTGCGCGCGGGCTATGTCTCGGGGCCCGTCGACGACCTCCGGGATCGGCCGGTCGAGACGACCGAGGTTCCACGGATGAGGATGATCTCCGCGTACGACGTCGTTCAGCCGCTCCCCGAGGTCGAGGCCGACGGGGCTGCGGCGGTGCAGGAGATCTCCGCGACGGAGAACATGCCGCCCGAGCGAACAGTGGTCGACGTAGCCGTCGAGGGGCTGGCGAAGGGCGCGGTCCGCACGCGTCCGGTGTGGTTACCGCCCCTTCCCACGCGGGTCACGCTCGGTGGGCTGCTGCCGTCGAGCGGTGCGATCGAGGATGCCGCGGGGCTGAGCATTCCGATCGGTCTGCTCGATGAACCGGTGCAGCAGCGGCAGCATCCGTGGAGGCTCGATCTGACCCGCTCCGGCGGGCATGTCAGCGTGATGGGCGCACCGCAGTCCGGTCGCTCGACCTTCCTGCGAACGGTCGCGGCGTCGATCGCGGTGACCCGTACACCGCGCCAGGTGAGCGTGTACGGACTCGACCTCACCGGCGGCGGCCTCGCACGCATCGAGGGATTCCCGCACGTGGGTGGTGTCGCGACGCGCGGGCATCGGGAGCGCGTGGGTCGCGTGCTCGAAGAACTCACGACCATGCTCGAGGTGCGCGAGCAGGCGTTCCGCGCAGAGGGGATCGACTCGGTAGATGAGCTGCGTCGCCGGCACGCCGCCGGGGAACTCCCGCAGTTGCCCTCGGCCGATGTCGTGCTGCTCGTCGACGGCTATGCGACGCTGCGTACCGATTTCGAGGAGTACGAGGGTGCGCTGCAGCGTCTCCTCGATCGCGGCGGCAGCTTCGGCATCCACGTCGTGGTCACGCTCAATCGCTGGAACGATCTGCGCTCGCCGCAGCAGGGAGTGATCGGCACACGGATCGAACTGGGGCTCAACGACCCGAGCGACTCGCAGGTCTCGCGCAAGCTCTCGTCGTCGCTGCGGCGCGATGAACCAGGGCGCGCACTGACGGATGCCTCGGAGTTCGCGCAGGTGGCGCTGCCGGTGCTCGAGGACGACGACTCGGTGGGCGTCGGCGAGATGCTGGAAGCGCTCGCGCGGCAGTCCGCGGAGTCGTGGGCGGGGCCGGAGGCGGCGCCGATCCGGCTGCTCCCGGAGGACCTCGACCCGCAGACGCTTGCGGATGCCGGGATCGATCCGTCGATCATCTCCCTGGGGCTGCGGCAGGACACGATGAAGGCGTTCTCGCTCGATCTCGCACGTAGTGACCCTCACCTGATGGTGCTCGGAGACACCGGGTGCGGCAAGACGACCGTGCTGCGGGGCATCGTCCGGGGCGCGCTCGCGGGCCACACACCGGACGACTTGGTCATCGCACTCATGGATGTGCGCGGCGATCTCGCAGACGAGGTGCCCGAGCCTTACCTCGGCGGGCACGCCGCCACCGCTCCGTTGGCGCGCCAGCTCGCGGAGTCGATCGCGATCGAGCTCGACAAGCGGCAGGCGGCGAAGGCATCGGGGCCGAGGATTCTCGTGGTGATCGACGACTTCGACGTGCTGGCGGCGGGCGGCACCGAGCCGCTGCGGCCGCTGCTGCCGTACCTCGCCTCGGCGCGCGACCTCGGCTTGAACGTCGTGCTCACCCGGCCGGTGCTGGGGGCATCGCGGGCGATGTTCGACACGTCGCTGCAGGCGCTGCGCGACACCGGCGGATCGACGCTGGTGATGAGCGGTGATCGGGGCGAGGGCCCGCTGCTGGCGAAGGTGTACGCCGAGCAGATGGTGCCGGGACGCGGGCGGTTCGTGCGTCGTGGTTCGGGGGCGACCCTCGTGCAGGTCGCGCGGTTCGCGTGCGAGAAGTGAGCGCCTCGTACGGATATGGCCCCGGCGGGGCATGCCAGGCATCCCGATATGCCGCAAACGAGGACATTATGCTGTATCTGTGAGTGAACACGAGACACCGGAGACTCCCCAGCCCAACGACCCGGCGGCGGCCGATTCCGCGTCGGACGCGGTCCGCACGCCACCGCCCGCGCCGCCCACCCCGTCGGACGGCCCGGACGCTCCCCCGACCACGCCGCCGACCGGCCCGGATGGCTCGGAGTACGTCCCCGGCGGACACTCCCTCCCGCCCGCGGATCCGCGGCACGCTCCCGGCCACGCCTCGGCGAACGCACCCGGCGAGCCCGGTCCGGGGCTGACCGACGGCCAGCCCGCACCCGGACAGCCCGCGCCGGGCCAGCCCTACGGTCAGCCCGTGCCGGGCCAGCCTTACGGCCAGCCTGCACCCGGACAGCCCTACGGTCAGCCCGTGCCGGGCCAGCCTTACGGCCAGCCTGCACCCGGACAGCCCTACGGCCAGTCCGCGCCGGGTTTTCCGCCGGCAGGGCCGGAGATCGGCCCGAACAAGAAGCTTCCGCTCGGTGCGCTCATCGGCATCATCGCGGCGGGAGTCGTCGTCTTGCTCGTGATCGCCCTGGCCATCATCATCCCGCTGGCGGGTCGCGGCGGTGACGCCGGAGGTGGCTCGAACGGCGAGCCCGCGCAGCCCGCGGCCACCCCGGAGGAGTGGGTCGAGGAGTACCTCACCGCACTTTCGGAGGGCGATGCCGAGACGGCGCGGAAGTACGTCGACACCTCGTCCTACAGTGATGCGCTCCTCACGGACGAAGTGCTCGCGGCCTCCCTCGAGCTGGGCGCCATCGACGATATCGAGGTCGGCGAGGCCGAGGAGGGCGAGTACAGCGACGTCGTCGTGCCCGCGACCTTCACGGTCGGCGGCACCGAGGTGACGCGCGAGTTCGAGATGTACCAGAGCGAGTACGACGGTGACATCACCATGTACAACGGAGGCGCGCGAATCTCGACCTACGGGTTCGACGACATCGGCCTCACGGTGAACGGGGTGGAGATCTCGGAGGACGCCCTGGCCTTCCCGGGTATGTACGAGTTCGCGACGAGCCTCGAAGAGTTCACGATCGAGGGCGAGACGACGCTTCTCGTCGCGGACGAGAAGAGCGAAGAGGCGGCGAGCATGCTGCGTCCCGTGCTGAGCGAGACGGGGGTGGCATCGTTCCGCGAACTGGTCACCGCCTCGCTGCGCGAGTGCCTGGCGATGAAGACTCTCGCGACCCCCTGCGGCATGGACGTCACCGGCCTCGAGCAGGACGGCTTCAGCCCCGTCGACGGAACCGTGACCCGCGCCCTCACCGCCGAGGGCGAGGCGTCGCTCGCCGCCCTCGTCGGAGAGGTCAGCGACCGCGCGGTCGTCTCGACCTACGAGTCGTTCCGCACCGACATCACGCTCGAGGGGCAGAATGCCGCCGGTGAGCGCGGTGCGTTCGAGGTGCTCTTCGGCGCGGGGGTGCTGTCCCCGAAGGTCGACTTCGCCGCGGAGACCCCGCAGGTCGTCTGGGAGTAGTCGCGGCATCCGCTCTCGCATGCGAAAGGGCCCGGCATCCGAGATGGATGCCGGGCCCTTCTGTGGTCCGGGCCCTTCGACAGGCTCAGGGACCCGGGGTGGCTCAGGGACCCGGGGTGGCTCACGGCCCCAGAGGTGCCGTCAGGCGCGCGTCACCTCGAGCTCGATGACCGACCACGACAGGGCCGGCAGGGTCGCGCGCACCGTGCCGTCGACGATCTCGGCGGCGGCGAGCGGCACCATGTGCACGGTGTCGGGGGTCGTCTCGAGGTTGGCGGTCCGTCGGTCGCCGCCCTCGGGGATCGTGAGCGTCTCGGCCTGACGCACGCGCAGGTCGCCGAGGCCGTGCAGATCGATCGTCAGGTCGTTCGCCGAGTCGAGCGAGCGGTTGGCCACGAACACCACCAGGCGTCCGGTCTCCTCGTCCCACGTGGCGGCCGCATCGACCGAATCGACGTCGCCGTAGCGCTTGGTCGCGATCTGCGAGGCCGAGACGGCGAGGCGCAGGATGCGTCCCGTCGCCAGCCGCGCCATCCGCTCGAACGGCCAGAAGCTGGTCTGGCGCCAGGCCGGGCCGTTCTCCTCCGAGCGGATCGGCGCGATCACGTTCACGAGCTGCGCCTGGTTGGCGATGCGCACGCGGTCTCCGTGCCGCAGCAGGCTGTTGAGCAGGGTGCCGACGACGACGGCATCCGTCACCGAGTAGGTGTCCTCGATGAGGCGCGGGTGCTCGCGCCAGCCGGCCTTCGCGATCTCGCCCGCCTCGACGTCGTTGTACTTGCGCTGATCCCACACGTTCCACTCGTCGAACGAGATGTCGACCTGCTTGGTGTGCTTGCCGGCGGCCTTCACGGCGTCGACCGTCGCGATGACACCCTCGATGAAGCCGTCCATGTCGACCGACTCCGCGAGGAACGACTCGGTGTCGCCGTCGTGCTCCTGGTAGTACGCGTGCATCGAGACGAAGTCGACCTCGTCGTAGGCGTGGGTGAGCACGGTGTGCTCCCACGACCCGAACGTCGGCATCGACCTGCTCGACGACCCGACCGCCACGAGCTCGATCGACGAGTCGACCAGCTTCATGGCCTTGGCCGACTCCTGCGCGAGACGGCCGTACTCGGCAGCGGTCTTGCCGCCGATCTGCCACGGCCCGTCGAGCTCGTTGCCCAGGCACCACAGCTTGATGTCGAAGGGCTGCTCGGCGCCGTTCTTGCGGCGCAGGTCCGACCAGTATGTGCCGCCCGGGTGGTTGGCGTACTCGACGAGTGCACGGGCCTCCTCGACGCCGCGGGTGCCGAGGTTGATCGCCTCCATCACCTCGACGTCGGCCTCCTTCGCCCAGTCCATGAACTCGTGCAGGCCGAAGGCGTTGGTCTCGATCGTGTGCCAGGCGCCGTCGATGCGCACCGGGCGCTCCTCGACCGGGCCGACGCCGTCCTCCCAGCGGTAGCCCGAGACGAAGTTGCCGCCCGGGTACCGCACGACCGTCGGCCCCATCTCCTTCACCAGGGCCAGAACGTCCTGACGGAATCCGCGTTCATCTGCCTGCGGGTGCCCCGGCTCGTAGATGCCGGTGTACACGCAGCGCCCCATGTGCTCGACGAAGGACCCGAAGAGCCTCCGGGGAACGTCGGCGATGGTGAAGTCGCGGTCGATGGTGATGCGGGCGTGAGACATTGCTCTCCTTGATTGCGGCGGATGCCGGGGTGCGGGGGTGCGGGATCACTGACCGCCGAAGCCGCTCGTCGCGACTCCCTTGACGATCTGCTTCTGGAAGATGAGGAACACGACGATGAGCGGGAGCGCGGCGAGCACGGCCTGGGCCATGACCTGTGCGTACTGCACGCCGTAGGCGCTGATTACGGTCTGGAGCCCGACCGGCAGCGTCATGAGCGTGGTGTCGTTGACGACGAGGAACGGCCACAGGAAGTTGTTCCACGCCCCGATGAACACGAAGATCGCCACGGATGCCAGGATCGGCCGCGACAGCGGCAGCACGATCGACCAGAAGATGCGCAGGCGGCTGGCACCGTCGACGCGGGCGGCGTCCTCGAGCTCGATCGGGATCGCGTCGAAGAACTTCTTGAGGATGAACACCATCGCCGGGGCAACGACCTGCGGCAGGATCAGGCCCCAGTGCGTGTCGATCAGGTTGAACGCGAGCATCTCGTAGAACAGCGGGATGATCAGCACCTGCGGCGGCACGACGATCGAGGCGATGATCACGACGAACAGCCACTTGCGGCCGGTGAAGTCGAGCCGCGAGAAGGCGTAGGCGGCCAGAGCCGAGACCGTCAGCGTGATGAGGGTGACGGCGACCGAGGTCCACAGGCTGTTGAGCGCCCAGACGTACACGTTGCCCTGCGAGAGGATCGCCGTGAACGCCTCGAAGGTGGGGCCGCTCGCGCCGATCCATCCGGGATCGCCGGATGCGGCATCCGTCTCGGTCTTGAAGGCGGTCGCGACCGCCCAGAGGAACGGCAGCAGCCATCCGATCGCGAGGAGCGCCAGCACCACGAACGCGGCGATGCGCAGCGGCGAGAACGGCTTCTGGCCGGGGAGCTTCGGGCGCGCGGTGCGCCGGTGGCGGGGAACGGTGAGCGTGCGGGTGTGGTCGTCGGAGGCGGGCTCGGTGGGGATGAGGGTGGCGGAGGACATCACTGCTCCTTCTTGCGACGCGTGACCAGGGCCTGCGCGACGCCGATGATGACGATGAGGGCGAAGAAGACGTACGAGATCGCCGCGGAGTATCCGAAGCGGTAGTTCACGAAGCCGGCCTCGTAGATGTACTGCACGATCGAGCGCGTGGTGTCGCTCGCGACACCGCCGAGCATCTGGTACGCCTGGTCGAACAGCTTCAGCGACGCGAGGATCTGCAGGATGAGGATCAGCACCGTGGCCGGTCCCAGTTGCGGGAGCGTGATCGACCAGAACTGGCGCCAGGCGCCGGCCCCGTCGAGGGATGCCGCCTCGTACTGCTGCGGGGGGATGTTCTGCATGGCCGCGAGGTAGAGCAGGAAGTTGAACCCGACCGTCCACCACACCGTCGCGATCACGATCGACAGCATGTTGGTGTCGGAGTTCTGCAGCCACGCGATCGGCTCGAGACCGAAGAACTTCAGGATGTTGTTGGCCGCGCCGATCTGCGGGTTGAAGATCCAGACCCAGATCTGCGAGATCACGGTGGACGCGAGCAGGTACGGCATGAAGAACGACAGCCGCCAGAGCCACTGCCCGGGCAGGCCGCGATCGACGAGTGCCGCCATGAGCAGCGCCACGGCGACGAGCGGCACGGTCGACAGCAGCGTGAACCACACCGTGTTCCACATCGACTGCCACATGACGGGATCGACGAGGGCTTCGGCGTAGTTCGCGAAGCCGACGAACCCTCCGCCGGCGCCCGTGAGCGACTGGTCGGTGAAGCTCAGATAGATGCCGTGCAGGATCGGCCATGCCAGGAACAGCACGAAGGCGATGAGGAACGGAACCAGGAAAGCCCAGCTGATGAGCTGCTCGCGCTTGCGGGAGCCGGCGCGGCGGAGACGGAAATCGGATGCCCCGCCGGTGACGAGGGTGCGGGTGGCGGTCGAGGTCATGACTTCCACGTCCCTTCGGGGTCGGCCGGATTGGGTTGGCGCAGCAGCGTGTTCACGCGCGCCTCGAAGCGGTCGATCGCGGCGGCCGGATCGGCGCCCGAGAGGAGCACGTTCTGCACCGCGGCACCGAACTCGCCCTGGAAGCTCGAGCCGGAGCCCGTGAACCACGCGGTCGGGTCGTAGACGACGTGGTCGGCGGCCGAGGCGTAGTGCGCCTGGGGCACGAGGTCGTCGTAGGCGGGCGATGAGGTCACGGGGAGGTAAGCGGGGATGTGCCCGGCCTCGGCCCACTGGAACGAGTCCTTCAGCATGTCGGCGACGAAGCGGTACACGAGGTCGCGGCGCTCGTCGTTCGCGTTCGCCTGGTGCGGCAGCACGAAGGAGTGCGAGTCGGCGTACACCGCCGGTGTGCCGTAGAGGGTCGGGATCGTGGTCGCATCGAACGGCAGGTTCGCGGCCTGCATCGTGCGCAGCTCCCAGACACCGGTCATGAGCATGCCACTCTTGCCGGTCGCGAACTCGGCCACGGCTCCGCCGTAGTCGGCGCGCGCGGCCGCGATCTCACCGTCGAGGAGCGTCTGCATCAAGCGGAGCGCCTCGACCGCGGCATCCTTGTCGATCACGGCCTTGCCGCCCACGGGCAGTTCGATCTGCAGGCCGTGCTGCGCGTAGAGGCCGTAGAACAGGCGCCACATCTGGGCGCCATCGCCGAGGTAGCCGAACGACAGGGCGTGATCGGGAGCCTGGGCGCCGACCTCGCGGAGCTGGTCGACGAACTCCTCGGGCGACGAGGTCTCACGCAGCGTGCCGTCCGAGTCGAGCACCCCCGCGGCGTCGCAGATGTCGGTGTTGAACATGAGCACGAAGGGGTGGGCGTCGAGGGCGACGCTGAAGAGCCGGTCGCCGACGAAGCCCTTCTCCCAGATCGGGCCGGGGAAGGTGGAGCGATCGACGCCGAGCTCGGCGAGGCGGTCGACGTCCCAGGCGTCGAGGAGCCCGCCGGGGGCCCAGCCGTTCACGCGGGTGGCGTGCATGATCGCGACGTCGGGGGCGCGTCCGCCGGCGCCCGCCATCGCGAGCTTCGTGTAGTACGGCGTGCCCCAGGCGAGCACGGTGGGGCGGATGCGGTAGTCGGACTGCGCCGAGTTCACACCGTCGAGCAGCGACGACATCGTCACGCCGTCGCCTCCCGAGAGCAGGTGCCAGAACTGGAGGGTCTCGGTGCGAGAGCCGGTGGGGGAGAGGGGGGAGCAGCCGGCGAGCAGTGCTGCGCCGGCGGTGAGCGTGGCGGCGGTGAGGAACTGCCGGCGGGACAGATCGAGCGAGGGCGTCATCGTCACTCCTTCGTGACCGGATGGTGGACGCCTCATCATTACATCGATGTAATCGCGGGCGCAAGCGTGCGATCCGAACGAATGCAGGGTCCTAAGGGCGGTAGCCGAGCGGTGCGGCCTTCGTGCTGTCTCGCTCGAGGAGATGATGCGACAGCGTCAGTGCCCGCGGGGGAGCGGCCCGGTCGTCCATGCGGGTCTCGAGCAGGCCGAGGGCGGCGACCGCGAAGGCCCGACGGTCGAACGCGATGGTCGTCAGTGAGGGAGAGGTGTACTTCGAGAACTCGACGTCGTCGAAGCCCGTGACGATCACGTCCTCCGGCACCCGCACACCGCGGTCGTGCAGGGCGTGCAGGGCACCGAGGGCGAGGGAGTCGGTGAAGGCGACGATCGCATCGAAGGCGACGCCGCGCTCGAACAGCGTGCGCACGGCATCCGCCCCGCCCGCCATCTCCCACGGCAGGCGATTGACCTCGAGCGCGGGGTCGCGGGGGATGCCGGCCTCCCGCAGTGCGTCGTGCACGCCCTCGAGTCGCAGGCGGCTCGTCGCCGTGGCGACCGAGGGGTCGTCGTCGGCGCCGACCACCGCGATCCGCCGGGCGCCGCGCGCGAGAACGTGCCGCGTGGCGTCGGCGGCGGCGAGCCGGCTGTCGATGCGCACATGATCGGCGCGGTTCTGCTCGACCTCGCCGATCACGACGAGCGGCGGCAGGCGGTCGGCGTACTTGAGCACGCTGTCCTCGAGGCGGATGGGGTTGAGGATCAGGCCGTCGACGAGGTGGGCGCGGGCGCGGGAGACCAGCTCCTTCTCACGCTCGGGCTCGGATGCCGTCTCCTCGATCTGCACGGCCAGCCCCCGCTCGTGCGCGGCTTCGACGATGCGGTGCACGAGCTCGGCCGAGAACGCGGTCGCAAGATCGGGGAGGGCGACGGCGATGATCCCCGAGCGTCCCTTGCGCAACCCGCGGGCGCTGAGATTCGGCACGAAGTCGAGCTGCGCCATCGCCGCTTCGACCTTGGAGCGCGTGTCGTCGTTCACGGGGACGGTGCCGGTGACGACGTTCGAGACCGTCTTCGGCGAGACGCCGGCGAGAGCGGCGACGTCTTTCATCGTCGCGCGGCGCGGCGGGATCGTCGTCATGCGGTCAGCCTACCGGCGGGGTCGTCATCCACCGCAGTACATCGTTGTAGAAGATGTGCTCCTGGCTATGCTGGCGCGATGGGCAACGAACGCAACTGGGCGGGCAACCTCACCTATCGGGCATCCCGGGTCGAGCACCCGGCGTCGATCGACGCGCTGCGGGCGCTGCTCGCGCAGGGTGGACCGGTGCGGATGCTGGGCTCGCGCCACTGCTTCAACGACATCGCCGACACCGAGGGCGCGCTGATCGCCCTCGACCGACTGCCCGCGGCCTTCGAGGTGAGCCCGGAGCGCGACGCCGTGCGGGTGGCCGGAGGACTGCGCTACGGCGACATCGCCCCGCTGCTCGCCGCCGAGGGGCTCGCGCTCGCCAACCTCGCCTCGCTGCCGCACATCTCCGTCGCCGGTGCCGTCGCCACCGGAACCCACGGCTCCGGTGACGCGATCGGCTCTCTCGCGAGTGCCGTGCGCGCCCTCACGATCGTCACCCCGGGTGGCGAGACGCGCGAGCTGCGTCGCGGCGACGTCGACTTCGACGGTGCGGTCGTGAGTCTCGGCGCCCTCGGCGCGGTCGTCGACCTCACCCTCGACGTCGAGCCGACCTACGACGTCGCGCAGCACGTCTTCGAGCACCCGTCGTGGGACGCGATCCTCACCGACCTCGAAGCGGTCACCGGCATCGGCACGAGCGTCAGCGTCTTCTCGACCTGGCAGCACACCGACGTCGCCGACCAGATCTGGGTCAAGCAGCGCCTCCCCGAGGCACGCGAGGCCGCCCGCGAGTCCCTGTTCGAGAGCCTGGGGGCCGAAGCCGCGGCGAGTAAGCGGCATCCGATCCTCGGCGTCGACCCCGTCGCGTGCACCGAACAGCTCGGCACGCCCGGGCCGTGGTTCGAGCGGCTCGCACACTTCAAGCTCGAGTTCACCCCTTCGGCCGGTGCCGAGATCCAGAGTGAGTACCTCGTGCCCCGCGCCGACGCCGTCGCCGCGATCCAGGCCGTGCGCGGGCTCGCCGGGCAGATCGCTCCGCTGCTGCTGGTGAACGAGATCCGCACGGTGAAGGCCGACGACCTCTGGCTGAGTTCGTCGTACGGCACGGATGCCGTCGGCATCCACTTCACCTGGAAGCCCGACGAAGCGGCTGTGCGCGCATTCCTGCCGACGCTCGAAGCGGCGCTGCCGCCCACCGCCCGCCCGCACTGGGGCAAGGTGTTCACGCTCGACGCCGCCGAGGTGCGCGAACGGTATCCGCGTTTCGACGACTTCGCTGCGCTCGCCGCGCGCTTCGACCCGGAGCGGCGTCTCGTCAACCCGTATCTGGAGCGGCTCGGGCTGTAGGCGTTCTGCGGGTGGGGCCCTTCGACAGGCTCAGGGACCCAGGTTTCGGAACTGGGTTGCGAGCCGAGTACTGGGTTGCTGAGCTTGTCGAAGCACCCGCCACGTGTCTAGAACTGGGTTGCTGAGCTCGTCGGAGCATCCCGCGCGAAGAACGGCCGCGGCCATGCCCCGAGCGCCAGGACGGCCAGCACCGTCTGGATCAGACCGGTCGCGAAGAAGATGCCGTGCAGTGGAGACCACACGAGCAGGATCGCGATCTCGACGAAGATCCAGATCATCATCGTGATGCCCGCCGCCGCGTGCATACCCCACGCGAGCGCGAACCGGCCGAACTGCGCGACCAGCGCGAGCACCTGCACGCCCCCGACGACGACGCCCAGGATCACCCCCGGCCACACGTACGAGTCGAAGCCCGTGCCCTCCAGCCACTCCGTCGGCACGCCCATGCCGCCGCCGACGGTCAGGCCGATCATGCCGGCGAGGGCGGACAGCAGGGCGAACGTCGCGACGGCGGCGAGCGGGATCCGGAGTGCGCGGGGCGGGCGGCTCATGCCTCGACGGTAGCGCGTGGATGCCGTCGGGGTTGCTGAGACCAGAGCTGGGTTGCTGAGCCTGTCGAGTGCCTGCCGCAGGCGCGTCAGACCTCGTCGCGCCAGGAGTGCTGCGGGTCGTAGCCCAGCACCCGCCGCGCCCGGTCGATCGACAGCAGCGTCTCGTTCGGCCCGACGTCGCGGGTGACCGGCACGCCGGGGAAGACCTCGGCGATCAGCTCGGCGTTCGGCCGCGACATCACCGTGTCGGCGGCCGCGATGATGAACCTGTCGAACCCGGGGGCCGCGACCTCGAGGGCGCGCTGCACGGCCTGGGCGCCGTCGCGGGCGTCGATGTAGCCCCACAGGTTCCACTTGCGCAGCGTCGCATCGGCGTCGAAGGCGGGGAACGCGGCGTAGTCCTCGGGGTCCATGACGTTCGAGAACCGCAGCGCGGTGATCGACACGCCCGGGTGCCAGCGCACGAGCTCGGTCGCCAGCTGCTCCTCGAGCGTCTTCACCAGCGAGTACACCGACTCGGGCCGGGGCGGGTAGTCCTCGTCGACCGGGATGTAGGGCGGCGGCACGTCGAACGGCAGCCCCAGCACGGTCTCGCTCGACGCGTAGACGATGCGACGGATGCCGAGGCGCACCGCCGCCCAGAACACGTTGAACGTGGCCGGCATGTTGTTGTGGAAGGTGGCGACGTCGCTGCGGATGCCGGGAGCGGGGATCGCGCCGAGATGCACGACCGCGTCGATGCCGTCGTGCCGGTCGCCGACCGCGGTGAACGCGTCGACCACCTGCCCGTAGTCCGTCAGATCGACCTGCACGAAGTCCGGACCGCGGACCCCCGTGACGTCCATCCCGATGACCTCGTACCCGTTCGCCCGGAGTTCCCTCGCGACGACGCGGCCGAGCTTGCCCGATGATCCGGTGAGAGCGATGCGCATGTCACCACAGTGCCACGGCATCCGCTCCCGGGGGTGTCCCTTGACTTCAGCGCGCCAGCCAGTGGCGCAGGCGCCGGGTCACCCAGGGCAGCACGAGGTAGGCCATGATCGGTGTCAGCACCGCGGTGGTCGCGAGCACCCGCAGCCAGATCGGCAGCGCATCCCATCCCGGCACGGGTGACATCGCGTACGTGAAGGCGAGGTTCACCGGGAAGAACCCGAGCCAGATCGACACCGCCTGCTTCCACCGCGGCGGGGCGTTCACGACCGCGACCTCGGCCCGGCCATCCGTCGTCTGCACCGTGATCGTGCCGGTGGTCGGTTCGTCGAACCATCCCTCGATTCCGGTGCGGCGGCGCGAGCGCTCGCTGCGCACGAAGCCCTCGCCCATCGACAGCCACCAGCCGCGCTCGCCGGAGTCCTCCCACGCGGTGAGCGTCTGCTCGTCGGCGAACCGGTACAGCATGTGCCAGACGTTGGTCTCATCCCCCGACCGCACCCAGCCCGACCCGAGGAATCCCGGGTACTTGTTGGCGAGGTTGACGCCGGTCTGCACCCACGCGGTCGCCTCGGCGATGCGGGCGGGGTCGACTTCACGGCGGATGGACACGGTGATGGGATCACTGGACATGGTGGGGTCCTCGAGAGAGCGGGCGGCCCGGGTCGCGGGCCTGCGTGCGGGGTGCGCCGGGGTGATGGCGCGTCGTCGATTCTATTCGCGGCGTGTGACGGGCGGATTACGGCGCGGGCGCAGCGATCGGCGCAGAATGGGGGAATGAGCACGCGCAGCGAAGCCGTTCTGGTCGATGTCGTCCGCACCCCGGTCGGGCGCGGCAAGCCCGGGGGTGCGCTCTCGGGAGTGCATCCGGTCGATCTCGCCGCCGGAGTGCTGCAGGCGCTGCTCGAGCGCAACGGCCTCGACTCGCGTCAGATCGACGACGTGCTGCTCGGCTGCGTGAGTCAGGTGGGAGACCAGTCGACGAACATCGCGCGCCAGGCGGTGCTGGCCGCGGGCTTCGACGAGAGCGTGCCGGGGGCGACGATCGACCGGCAGTGCGGGTCGAGCCAGCAGGCGGTGCACATCGCGGCGCAGGGGATCATGGCCGGCGCCTACGACATCGTGATCGCGGGCGGGGTCGAGTCGATGAGCCGGGTGCCCCTCGGATCGTCGGCGGCCGGCGGCTCCCCGATGTCACCGCGCGTGCGCGCCCGGTATCCCGAGGGGCTGGTGAACCAGGGCGTCTCGGCCGAGCTGATCGCGCAGCGCTGGGGGCTCGACCGTGACGCGCTCGACGCCTACGCCGCCGAGTCGCACCGGCGGGCGGCGGATGCCTGGGCCGCGGGCTTCTTCGATCGCACGGTCGTCGGGGTCGTCGAAGCGCCGGATGCCGTGACCGACGAGACCGTCCGAGCGGGAACCACGGCGGAGGGGCTCGCGGGTCTGAACCCGGCCTTCCGCACGGACGCGCTCGCCGCGCGCTTCCCCGACCTCGACTGGCGGATCACCCCGGGCAACTCCTCGCCGCTCACCGACGGCGCCTCGGCCGCGCTGCTGATGAGCGCCGAGAGAGCCGAATCGCTCGGGTTGGTTCCGCGCGCCGGCATCCGCTCGTTCGCCGTCGTCGGCGACGACCCGCTGATGATGCTGACGGGGCCGATCCCGGCGACCCGGCGGATCCTCGACCGCAGCGGCCTCACGATCGACGACCTCGATGCGTACGAGGTGAACGAGGCGTTCGCGTCGGTGCCGCTGGCCTGGGCGGCCGAGCTCGGTGCCGACCCGGCCAGGCTCAACCCGCGCGGCGGCGCGATCGCGCTCGGCCATGCGCTCGGCTCGTCGGGCACGCGCCTGCTCGGAACACTCGTGGATCACCTCGACGCGGTGGGTGGTCGCTACGGGCTGCAGACGATGTGCGAGGGCGGCGGCATGGCCAACGCGATGATCGTCGAGAGGCTGTAGGGCTACTCGGCCGTCCTGCGGCGGCGGGGCGCGGCCGAGCGCGGGGGGATCCGGCGCATGTGCTCGCGCACCTTCTCGAGCGGTGCGGTGAGCGAGCGGACGTCGTCGGCGTCGAGCGGCGCGAGGAACAACCTTCGCAGCTCGCCGATATGCCCCGGGAAGACGGCGGAGAGCACGGCCCGCCCGGCGTCGGTGATCGTGAGCGTCACGCCGCGCTCATCGTCGGGCGACGGGGCGCGCGTCACCAGGCCCCTCTTCTCGAGCAGGCCGGCCTGGTGGGTGAGGCCGCTGCGGCTGAGCACGATGCCATCGGCCAGCGCGGTCATGCGGGCGCTGCCGTTCGGTGAATCCCCGAGGGTCGCGAGCAGCTGGAACTGCACGTAGCTGAGGTCTCCGGTCTCCTTCAGCTGCTGTTCGACGGCGTGCCGCAGCAGGCTGCTCACCTCGATCAGTGCGAAGTACGCACCGAGTTCGGCGGGGTCGAGGGGAGGGGTGTCGGCGGCCATGCTCTCCAGTGTAGGTGTTTCGATCTCGAATTAGTTGCTTCGATATCGAAGCAGTGCTACGGTTCGATAAGTGCTTCAACTTCGAAGCATCTGAATCGAGAAGGAAGTCATCATGAAGGCAGCACGTTTCCACCAGCTCGGCGGCCCCGAGGTCCTGCGCGTCGACGAGGTCGAAGTCTCCGAGCCGGGCGAGGGGCAGGTGCGCATCCGCGTCGCGGGCGCCGGTTTCAACCCCGCCGACGGCGGCATCCGCGGGGGAACCCTCCCGTTTCCCGTCGCGCTCCCGCACACCCCCGGTTACGACGTCGCCGGCACGATCGACGCGATCGGGGTCGGCGTCGACGGTCGGGCGATCGGCGACAGGGTCATCGGATTCCTCTCGATGACCGACGACGGCGCGGATGCCGAGTACGTCGTCGCGCCCGCGGATCTGCTGGTCGCCGCGCCCGCGGTGGGAGATCTGGTGGATGCCGCGGCGCTCCCGTCGGTCGCACTGACCGCCTGGCAGGCGCTGTTCGATGTCGCCGGGCTGCAGAAGGGGCAGCGCATCCTGATCGTGGGCGCCGGCGGAACGGTCGGTGAGTACGCCGTGCAGCTGGCGAAGCACGCGGGGGCGTTCGTGATCGCGACGGCGAGCCCGCGCAGCCGTGCCGCGGTCGAGGCTGCCGGCGCCGACGAGGTCGTCGATCACACGGGGGGTTCGGTGCGCGACGGGGTGGGGGCTCCGGTCGACGTGCTGCTGAATCTCGCGCCGATCGAGCCCGAGGAGTTCGCGGCGCTCGTCTCACTGGTGGGTGACGGCGGCTTCGTGGTCAGCTCGACCGCGTGGATGCCGACGCCCGGCGACGAGGGCCGAGGCGTGCGCGGCGAGACCGTATACGTGCGCAGTGACCCCGAACAGCTCGCGCATCTCGTCGCCCTGGTCGACGACGGGTCGCTGCGGGTGGTGGCGTCGCGTCGCGTCGGTCTCGAGGAGGTCGCGTCGGTGCACGCGGCCGCCGCAGCCGGCACGCTGCGCGGCAAGGTCGTCATCGTCCCGAGTGCGTGAGGGGGCATAACTCAGGACGGATGCGCCGAATCGGCCGCGAACGGGGCCCGAATCGGCCGATCGGCGCCGTTCGTCCTGAGTCATGGACGGCGGATACCGCGGCTGACGCGTCCGGAAGACGGAGAAGACCCCCGCCGACCCGATTCGGCGGGGGTCTGCGGGCGCTTGGCGCCCGAGGCGCGGAATCCTGTGACTTCCCGATCCGGTCTGAGTCGTCCGCGCATCTGTAGTTGTAGTTCGCCGAAGTGACCGGCCGGTGAACGCCGCCTCAACATCCGGATGCTGCTCCGACCGGTGCGAAATGTCGATTCTGGGGCTCGATACCCGGCATTCGTGATCGATCAGTGCGCTTTTCGGGAGGGGTGGCCGTGAGATGCATGGACGCCCTAGTAAATACGCGGGGATCGAAGTAAACTCGCGATGTGCCAACGATGGCACGAAGGGACGTCGCACAATGACTCGTACCATCCCGCATTTCGTGGGCGGATCGCACCTCACGCCGGCTGACGGGCGCTTCGCCGACGTGTTCGATCCCAGCACCGGCGCCGTGCAGACCCGCGTGCCGCTCGCCTCGGCCGACGAGGTGCGCGCGGTGATCGCGAACGCCGAGGCCGCCCAACAGGAGTGGGCCGCCACCAACCCGCAGAAGCGCGCCCGTGTGCTGCTGCGCTTCCTCGATCTGGTGCAGCGCGAGATGCAGTCTCTCGCCGAGCTGCTCGCGAGCGAGCACGGCAAGACCGTCGATGACGCGAAGGGCGACATCCAGCGCGGGCTCGAGGTCATCGAGTTCTCGGCCGGCGCCCCGCACCTGCTCAAGGGCGAGTACTCGACCGGCGCCGGCGCGGGCATCGACGTCTACTCGATGCGCCAGCCCCTCGGCGTGGTCGCCGCGATCACCCCGTTCAACTTCCCCGCGATGATCCCGCTCTGGAAGGCGGGCCCGGCGCTCGCCGCGGGCAATGCCGTCGTGCTCAAGCCCAGTGAGCGCGACCCTTCGGTGCCGGTGCGCCTCGCCGAGCTCTTCCTCGAAGCCGGGCTTCCCGCCGGCGTGCTCAACGTGGTGCACGGCGACAAGGAGGCCGTCGATGCGCTGCTCACCGACGACCGCATCCGCGCCGTCGGATTCGTCGGCTCCACGCCGATCGCCGAGTACATCTACGCCACCGCAGCGGCGCACGGCAAGCGCGCGCAGTGCTTCGGCGGCGCGAAGAACCACATGATCGTGATGCCCGACGCCGACCTCGATCAGGCGGTCGACGCGCTGATCGGCTCGGGGTACGGATCGGCCGGTGAGCGGTGCATGGCGATCTCGGTGGCGGTACCGGTCGGGCAGCAGACGGCGGATGCTCTCGCCGCCAAGCTCCTCGAACGCGTCGGGCAGTTGCGGGTCGGGCCGTCACTGGCGGCCGATGTCGACTACGGACCCCTTGTCACCCGCGCCGCGGTGGAACGGGTCGAGGGATACATCCAGCAGGGCGTCGACGAGGGCGCGACGCTGCTCGCCGACGGCCGCGGTTTCACGGTCGCCGGCCACGAGGAGGGGTTCTACCTCGGACCGACGCTGTTCGACCACGTCACGACCGACATGGCGATCTACCGCGAGGAGATCTTCGGCCCGGTGCTCGTGATCGCCCGCGCCGCCGACTACGAGGAGGCGCTGCGCATGGCCTCGGAGCACGAGTACGGCAACGGCGTCGCGATCTTCACGCGCGACGGCGACGCCGCCCGCGACTTCGCGGCCCGGGTCGAGGTGGGCATGGTCGGGGTGAACGTACCGATCCCGGTGCCCATCGCCTATTACACGTTCGGCGGCTGGAAGCGCAGCGGGTTCGGCGACCTCAACCAGCACGGCGCCGACGCCTTCCGCTTCTACACGAAGACCAAGACGGTGACGAGCCGCTGGCCCGCGGCGGGCATCCGCGACGGTGCCAGCTTCGTCATCCCCACGATGCACTGACCACATCTTTTGCGGTTCCTGAGCCTGTCGAAGGGCAGGAACCCAGGATCAAGGAGTCGATGATGACCATGACCGACGTGACCACTCCCCTCACCGCCGACGAGCGCGACGCGATCCTCGAGGCCGTGCGCGAGTTCACCGAGATCGAGCTCGCCCCGCACGCGCTCGAGCGCGACGAGCAGCACATCTTCCCCCGCGAGTCGCTGGGCCGCGGCGGCGAGCTGGGCCTCGGCGGCATCTACGTACGCGAGGAGTCCGGCGGCACGGGACTCAGCCGCACCGACACCGTCGCGATCTTCGAGGAGCTCGCGCAGGGCGACCCCGCGGTCGCGGCGTACATCTCGATCCACAACATGGTGGCGTGGATGATCGACACCTACGGCAGCGACGAGCAGATCGCCCGGTGGATGCCCGATCTCACCGCCATGGCGGAGTTCGGCGGCTACTGCCTCACCGAGCCGGGCGCCGGATCGGATGCCGCGAACATCGCCACGAGCGCGGTGCGCGACGGCGACGACTACGTGCTCACCGGCGTGAAGCAGTTCATCTCCGGCGCGGGCGAGGCCGCGGTGTACGTCGTGATGGCGCGCACCGGCGGCCCCGGTGCCGGTGGCATCAGCGCCATCCTCGTCCCCGGCGATGCCGAGGGGCTCGGCTTCGGCGCACTCGAGAAGAAGATGGGGTGGCACGCGCAGCCCACGCGCCAGGTGATCTTCGACGGAGTGCGGGTGCCGGCATCCGCTCTGCTCGGCGAGGAGGGGCGCGGTTTCGCGATCGCGATGTCCGCCCTCAACGGCGGACGCCTCAACATCGCCGCCTGCTCGCTGGGCGGCGCGCAGTGGGCGCTCGACCGGGCCGTGCGATACGTGCACGAGCGGGTCGCGTTCGGCGAGCCGCTCGCCGAGAAGCAGTCGATCCTGTTCCAGATCGCCGACATGCGCACCGAACTGCAGGCCGCGCGACTCATGGTGCGCGACGGCGCGGCGGCGGTCGACGCGAAGGCGCCGGACGCGACGATGCGCTGCGCGATGGCCAAGCGCTTCGCGACCGATGCCGGGTTCGACATCGCCAACCGCGCGCTCCAACTGCACGGCGGCTACGGGTACCTGCAGGACTACGGCATCGAGAAGGTCGTGCGCGACCTGCGGGTGCACCAGATCCTCGAGGGCACGAACGAGATCATGCGGCTCATCGTCGGGCGCGAGATGCTGCGGCCCTCCGGATCGGCTTCGATGCGGAGCGCATCATGAGCCGCATCGCCTTCCTCGGTCTCGGCCACATGGGCCTGCCGATGGCGGTCAACCTCGTGAAGGCCGGGCACGAGGTGCAGGGGTTCGACCCGGTGCCCGCGGCAGCGGATGCGGCGCGGGCCGCCGGCATCCCGATCGCGGCCAGCGGGGCGGACGCCGCAGCCGATGCGGATGCCGTCATCACGATGTTCCCCGCCGGGAAGCACGTGCTCGACGCGTACCACGGCGGGCTGCTCGCGGCGGCCCGGCCCGGCACGCTGTTCATCGAATCGTCGACGATCGCGGTCGACGAGGCGCGCGCGGCGCACGCGCTCGCGCTCGCCGCGGGGCACCGCAACATCGACGCTCCCGTCTCGGGCGGGGTCGTGGGAGCCGAGAACGGCACGCTCGCGTTCATGGTGGGCGGCAGCGACGAGGACTTCGCCGCTGCCCTTCCGCTGCTCGAGGCGATGGGTAAGAGGATCGTGCACTGCGGCGGTTCCGGGCTCGGCCAGGCGGCGAAGGTGTGCAACAACATGGTGCTCGCCGTGTCGCAGATCGCCGTCGCCGAGGCGTTCGTGCTGGGGGAGCGGCTGGGGCTCGAACATCAGGCGCTGTTCGACGTGGTGTCGCAGGCATCCGGTCAGTGCTGGTCGATCACCACCAACTGCCCCGTGCCGGGTCCGGTGCCGACGAGTCCCGCGAATCGCGACTATCAGCCGGGCTTCGCCGGTGCGCTGATGGCCAAGGATCTCGGGCTCGCCCTGCAGGCGATCGAGCAGACCTCGACGGATGCCCGCATGGGTCGGCTCGCCCAGCAGCTCTACGCCGCCTACGCCGCGGGCGACGGTGCCGGCCGCGACTTCTCCGGCATCATCGCCGACATCCGCGACTCCGCACCCCGTTCCTGAGCGAGTGGAGCGAGACGAAGGACGCGGGCGCGATACTGAAGACCACGCGACGAAGGAGAGACATGACCGAGTACGAGACGATCCTGGTCGAGCAGCGCGGACGCGTGGGGTGGATCACCCTGAACAGACCGCAGGCCCTGAACGCCCTGAACGGCCGGGTGTCGGAGGAGGTCACGGCCGCAGCGGTCGCGTTCGACGCCGATGAGGGCGTGGGGGCGATCGTGGTCACCGGGTCCGAGAAGGCCTTCGCCGCGGGTGCCGACATCAAGGAGATGGAGGGCATGTCGTCGGCCGAGATGCTCGCCACCGACCACTTCGGCGCATGGAGCGACTTCGCGGCCGTGCGCACGCCCGTGATCGCGGCGGTCTCGGGCTTCGCACTGGGCGGCGGATGCGAGCTGGCGATGATGTGCGACATCATCCTCGCCGCCGACACCGCGAAGTTCGGGCAGCCCGAGATCAACCTCGGCGTGATCCCCGGTATGGGAGGAACGCAGCGGCTCATCCGTGCGGTCGGGTACTACAAGGCCGCCGAACTCGTGCTCTCGGGGCGGATCATCGGCGCCGAGGAGGCCGAGCGGATCGGTCTGGTCTCGCGGCTGGTGCCGGCATCCGATCTGCTCGCCGAGGCGACGACGCTGGCCGAGACGATCGCGTCGAAGTCGCTGCCCTCGCTCTACGCCGCGAAGGCCGCGCTCGACACCGCGATGGAAACCTCGCTCACCGACGGCCTCGCGCACGAGAAGCAGGCGTTCGCGCTGCTCTTCGACACCGAGGATCAGAAGGAGGGCATGGCCGCGTTCCGTGAGAAGCGGCAGCCCGACTTCCGGAACAGATGACTCCCGCGCCCGCCTCAGCCCCGCAGCGACTCGACGATCTTGGCGAGGCGGCGCTCGCGGGTGGCTTCCTGCTTGGCCTCGGCGATCGCGCGAGCGTGCTCCTTGCGGGCCGAGTAGGCGAGGGTGTCGAAGGCGGCGCGCAGCGCGGGGTCGGCGTCGAGGGCGGCAGTGAGTTCGGCGGGCTCGTCGACGGTGCGCTCAGCGGCGTCGAGGCGGATGACGGCGTCGACCTCGTCGCCGATCTCGACGCCCAGTTCGGCGCGCGACGCCTTGCTCAGGCCGATGAGGTTGCGCCCTCCCATGCGGCTGAGACGCAGTCGAGCGGTGCGCTCGCCGATCGTCACCGCCACCGGGAAGGCCTTGCCCGCGCCGAACGATTCGACCTGCTCATCGGTGAGGACGATGGCGGTCGCCGGGCCGCCCGCCGGGAGGGTCGTGTGGATGCGCAGCTCTCTCATGCGCACAGGGTACGCCGGGATCAGGGGTTCTCGAGTTCCGCCACGAGGGTGCGGTTGCGCGCGGCGATCACGCGACGCATGTACTCGCGCAGGAACAGTGCGTCGACCGCGCGCCCGATCGGGCCGAACGGCGAGCGGAACGTCACGACGTCGCGCATGAGGGTGCCCCGCGGATGCTCCGCGAACGAGTGCACGTGCAGGAACGACCCGAACGGCCCCGAGATCTGCCGGTCGCGGAACCCGCGCGGGGGATCGATGTCGAACACCCGCGACCGCAACCGGAACGGGATGCCGAAGTGCCGCGCCCGCCAGGTGGCCGTCGAGCCCTCGCTGAACGCCCCGCCGGCGGGAGCTTCGACCATCGTCTCGCCGTGCGCCGCCATCGATCGCACGTGCAGCTCGGGATCGAGGGATGCCGCGAACACCGCGTCGACGGGAGCGGCGATCACGGTCTCGAGCACGAACTGCGCCATGTCAGAGGGGCTCCGGGGTCGGGCGGGGGTCGGTGAAGTCGCCGGCATCCTTGCGCAGGCGCGCGACGATCGCGACGAGCTCGGCCGCGTCGTCGCGATCGATGCCGGGAGACGCGAACACGTCGGCGTTGAGCGCGGCGGTGGCCCGCTCGACCAGGTCGCGACCGGCCACGGTGAGTGCGAGCAGGGCGGCGCGGCCGTCGTGCGGGTGCGGTTCGCGCACGATCAGCCCGTCGCGCACGAGACGGTCGGCGGTGCTGGTGACGGTGGTCGCGTGCACCTGCAGGCGTGCCACCACGCTCGACAGGGGCAGGCGCCCCTCGCGGCTGAACGCGAGCAGGCGCAGCACCTCGTAGCGCGCGAAGCTCAGTGCGAAGGGCTTGAGGGCCTGATCCACGCGGGCGAGCAGCAGCTGCTGCGCCCGCATGACCGAGGTCACGACGGCCATGCCGTCGGCGGCATCCGTCCATCCGTGCGCGAGCCACTGCCGCTTCGCCTCGGCGAGCGGATCCACGGGCAGGGGGCGGGGACGGGCCACGCCTCTACGGTACTCGGCGCGCGCGCCGCCGAGCGGATGCCGTCACCGCTGGTTCTCAGTTTCATCGAAGCTGAGACGCAGTGCCGCAGGACTAGAATCGACACAGTCGTGAGGAGCAATCGATGAAGATCTTCGTCCTGGTCAAAGAGGTGCCCGACACCTACGGCGACCGCAAGCTGAACCTGGAGACCGGGCTGGCCGATCGGGCCGCCGGAGACGTGGTGCTCGACGAGATCACCGAGCGCGCCCTCGAGGTCGCCCTGAGCCACGCCGACGCGAGCGAGGGCACGGAGGTCGTCGCCATCTCGATGGCCCCCGAGGGGTCGACCGCCACGGTGCGACGTGCGCTCGCGATCGGCGCGGCATCCGCAGTGCACATCGCCGACGAGCAGCTCACCGGCGCCGACCTCGGTCTCACCGCCGAGGTGCTCGCCGCCGCGATCCGCCGCGGCGCCCCCGACCTCGTCATCACCGGCAACCTGTCGACCGACGGCTCGGGCGGGGTCATCCCCGCGATGCTCGCCGAGCACCTCGGCTGGGCGCAGGCGACGGCACTCACGACGGTCGAGATCGGCGCGGATGCCGTCACCGGAACCCGCGCGACCGACTTCGGGTCGCAGACGGTGAGCGCCGCGCTGCCGGCCGTGATCTCGATCACCGAGGCGCTGCCGGACGCCCGCTTCCCGAACTTCAAGGGCATCATGGCCGCGAAGAAGAAGCCGGTGGAAGTGCTCTCGCTCGCCGACCTCGACGTCTCGGCCGATCCCTCCGCGGCGCCGCGCACCATCATGACCGCGGTCGCCGAGAAGCCCCCGCGTGCGGCGGGGGTCAAGATCACCGACGAGGGCGATGCCGCCCAGCAGCTCGTCGACTACCTCGTGCAGAACAGGCTGGTGTGACATGGGCTACCCCGAGAACCCGATCCTCGTGCTCGTCGACGTCGACCCTGCCGGTGCTCCCGCCTCGAGTACGGCCGCGCTGCTCGGCGCGGCCTCGACGATCGGTGCGCCGGTCGCCGTGATCGTGGGCAGCTCCTCCGATGCCGCCGCCGAGGTCGCCGCGCTCGGAGCATCCGTCGTGCTCACGGCCGATGCGGATGCCGCCGTCCTCACCGTGCCCGTGGTCGACGCCCTGCAGGCCGCGTTCGAGCGGGTGCAGCCCGACGCGGTGCTCGTGTCGAACTCGATCGCCGGACGCGACGCCGCCGCCCGTCTCGCCGTGCGCGCAGGGCTCGCGTTGTCGGTCGACGCGATCGGGGTGTCGCGCGACGACGAGGGCGTGGTCGCGCACCACTCCGTCTACGGCGGCGCGTACCTCGTGGACTCCGCTCCCACCTACGGCGCGCCGGTCATCACGGTGCGTCAGGGCGCGGTGGATGCCCGGGCCGAGGCCGTCGCCTCCCCCTCGGTCGAGGTGCTCGACGTCGCCGGGTCGGGGGTCGCCGCGGCATCCGTCGGCCCGATCGAAGCCGTCGAGCAGGCCTCGTCGCGGCCCGAACTGCGCGGGGCGACCCGTGTCGTCTCGGGTGGACGCGGACTCGCCTCGAAGGAGAAGTTCGTGCTCGTCGAGGAACTCGCCGATGCCCTCGGCGCCGCGGTCGGCGCCTCGCGCGCCGCCGTCGACGCGGGGTACATCCCGCAGTCGCACCAGGTCGGGCAGACCGGTGTCTCGGTGTCGCCGCAGCTGTACGTCGCGCTCGGCATCTCGGGTGCGATCCAGCACCGCGCGGGCATGCAGACCTCCAAGACCATCGTGGCGATCAATAAAGACGGCGAGGCCCCGATCTTCGACGTCGCCGATTTCGGTATCGTCGGCGACCTGTTCACGATCGTGCCTCAGGTGATCGCCGCCCTCGAGGCCCGGAAGTAGGGGAGTCCATGGTCTCCGAGGCTCAGGAGGGGCGGATGCTGCGTCGCGGTCTGCCGCGCGTACCCGGGGGAGAGCCCTGGCCGCCGGCGGGCGCCTCGGCGGGGTGGGTGCCTTCGACGGGCTCAGGGACCCAGGTTTCTGCGGAGCGGGGCCCTTCGACAAGCTCAGGGACCCAGGTTCTTCCCGCTGAGACGGAGTGGGTCGCTGAGCCTGTCGAAGCGTCCCCCCACGAGACGCCGAGCTCCCTCCGTCGCGGACTCCCGCGCACGCCGGGTGGAGAGCCGTGGCCACCGGTCGGAGCTCCCGCGGGGCGGGGCCCTTCGACAGGCTCAGGGACCCAGGTGTCCGAGCCGGTCGCTGACCCGGTCCCTGATCCGGAGCCCGTCGCTGAGCAGGAATCGGTCGCTGAACGAAACCGGGTCGCTGAGCCTGTCGAAGCGTCCGCCCACGAGACTCCCGTCACGTCCGGCATCCGCCGTGGTCTCCCGCGCACTCCGGGCGGCGAGCCCTGGCCGCCGGCCGGCACCGTCGCGGGGCGGGGCCCTTCGACAGGCTCAGGGACCCAGGTTCGTCCCGTCGAACCCGACGGGCCCGCTGAGCAGGACGGGGTCGCTGAGCAGGATCGGGTCGATGACCTCGTCGAAGCGTCCCCCCGCGCGGCACTCGTCGTCACCGCGACCGCCCCGCCCCGCCCTCCCACGGCCTGGAACGGCACTGCCCCGCGCCGAATCGCGACCGCGGCCGCCGCATCCGCTCGTCCGCGCCCGACCTGGACGCAGGGCATCGCCGTGCTGTTCGGTGCCGCAGCCCTCGGTGTTCTCGCGGCGGCCGCGGTCGCGCTCGTGCGCACGCTGCTGAGCTTCCCGTTCATGCAGGACTTCCTCGCGGCGTTCCCCGGCGAGTACACCTCGCCGATCGCCGTCGAGCCGGGCTTCGCGCCGTGGGTCGGGTGGCAGCACTTCTTCAACGTGTTCCTGATGGTGCTGATCATCCGCTCGGGTCTGCGGGTGCGCACCGAGAAGCGGCCGACCGTGTTCTGGGCGCCGCGGGGAAATCCCAAGGGCAAGATCAGCCTGACGCTGTGGTTCCATCAGGCGCTCGACATCCTGTGGCTCGTGAACGGTGTCGTGTTCGTGGTGCTGCTGATCGTCACCGGGCACTGGGTGCGGATCGTGCCGACGAGCTGGGAGGTCTTCCCGAATGCGCTGTCGGCGGCCCTGCAGTACGTGTCGTTCGACTGGCCGCACGAGAACGGCTGGAACAACTACAACAGTCTGCAGCAGCTCGCCTACTTCGCGACCGTTTTCATCGCTGCCCCGCTGGCGGCGATCACCGGCTTCCGGATGTCGGGGCTGTGGCCCAAGAAGGCCGAGAAGCTCTCGAAGGCGTACCCGGTGGAGTGGGCGCGGGCGCTGCACTTCCCGATCATGCTGTATTTCGTGGCGTTCATCATCGCGCACGTGGCGCTGGTGATCCTGACCGGATTCCTGCGCAACCTCAACCACATGTACGCGTCTCAGGATGCCGTGACGTGGACGGGCTTCTGGGTGTTCGTGGTGTCGCTCGTGGTGATCGCCGGCGCGTGGGTGGCGGCTCGCCCCCTGGTGCTCGCCCCTATCGCGAAGGTCTTCGGCAACGTGTCGGGGCGGTAGCCCCGCGCACCCCTGCGATCGCCGCGACCCCCGAAAGCGTCGAGACCCACCGAAAACGTCGAGACCCATCACGCCCGACGTGGGCGGTGATGGGTCTCGACGATCGTGGTGGGTCTCGGCGCCCGAGGAACGGATGCTCAGCGCGTGAAGCGCACCTCGGTCAGCGTCTCGCCGAGGAACGGTTCGGTGTGGGTGGCGCCGTCGAGCGTGAAGCCGTTGCGCGCGTAGAAGCGGTGCGCGCGGGGGTTGTCCTCGGCGACCCAGAGGTAGAGCGGGGCGTCCTTCTCGACGGTGGCGTCGAAGAGCTTCTGGCCGATGCCGGTGGAGTGCCAGGCATCGAGCAGGTAGATGAAGTACAGCTCGCGCAGCCCCGGGGCGTCCTTGTCGCGGGCGGGACCGGAGCCGGCGAAGCCGACGATCTCGCCGTCGACGAGGGCGGCGCGCATCGTGAAGTCGGGGCCCTGTGAGGCCCAGTGCGTCCACAGCTCGGCCATGCGGCGCGGCGACACCTTCTCGAGGGCGGCCTTGCTGATCAGGTGGTCGTAGGTCTCGTGCCAGCACTGGGCGTGCACGCGACCGAGGGCTTCCGCGTCCACATCACGGACCGGACGGACGATGACTTCGGGCTGGGCTTCGGCGCTCATGTTCGTGACTCTACGCGCGGCATCCGCTATCCGGAAATCGAGCGGATGCCGTCGATGGCCGCCCACGAGGGCATGGAGGATCTCGACAATGATCTTCGCGGATCGTGCGCGGATGAATACGATCATTCCTCGTGAACGTGATCTGGCGCACCCTCCTGGTGATCTTCCGTGCTCGCTCCCGCGTGCGGCGGGGCAAGACCCTCGATCCGACGGCGGTGGGCAGCATCCGTCTGACGACCCTGCCGACCGACATCGACGTCCTGCGGCACATGAACAACGGCCGCTACCTGTCGCTGTTCGACCTCGGGCGCTGGGATCTGCTCATCCGCACCGGGCTGTTCGACGCGATGAAGGACAACCGCTGGTACGCGGTGGTCTCGAGCGAAACGGTGACCTTCCGCAGGTCGCTCGTGCCGTGGCAGCGGTTCGAGGTGCAGTCGCGGTTCATCGGGCACGACGATCGGGCGCTGTTCCTCGAGCACCGCGCGGTCGTGAAGGGTCAGATCTATGCGCGGGCGATCGTGCGGGCGAGGATGCTGCGCCGCTCCGGCGGCACCGTGTCGAACGAGGAGCTGTTCGCCGCGGTCGGCAAGCCCGAGGGCGTGCCCGAGATCGATGCGTGGGTGCACGAGTGGGCCGCGGCATCCGCCCTGCCGCCCGTGCGCGATCAGGCTCCGAGCGTCTGGAACTGACAGGGCGCCACCCGCGGAATCACGGGCGAGCCAGCGGGCCGAGACACCGCCTCCGCCCTAGGGTGAGAGACATGGCAGAGTCGTCGTCTCCTTCTTCGGATGCCGCGGCATCCGCTCCTCTGGCCGACCGGGCCGTCGAGCTCGCCCGTCGCTGGGTGATCGAGGCCGCGGCGGCCGACGTCGATCCCGCCGCCGCACGCCTCGCCGGGGTGCTGCGCGACGCGAACGGCCTGCCCTTCACGCTCGGTTTCGTCGACGGTGTGATGCGGCCCGAGAGCCTGGGCGCAGCGGCATCCCGTCTGCATCGGATCGCGCCGATCGTGCCCGACTTCCTGCCCTGGTACCTGCGCGGCGCGGTGAAGCTCGGCGGCGGGATCGCCCCGGTGCTCCCCGCCCCGACCGTTCCGATCGCCCGCCGCGTGCTGCGTGAGATGGTGGGGCACCTCGTCGTCGATGCCCGCCCGGCCAAGCTCGGCCCGGCGATCGCGAAGATCCGCGAATCGGGCGCCCGCCTCAACCTCAACCTGCTCGGCGAGGCCGTGCTCGGGGAGGGCGAGGCGCAGCGCCGGCTCGACGGCATCCACGATCTGATCCGCCGCCCCGACGTCGACTACGTCTCGGTCAAGGTCTCGGCCGTCGTCAGCCACATCTCGATGTGGGCGTTCGACGAGGTCGTCGACCGGGTGGTCGAGCGGCTGCTGCCGCTGTACCTGACGGCGGCGGGCCCTTCGACAGGCTCAGGGACCCAGGGGGAGACAGGCTCAGGCGCCCCCACCTTCATCAACCTCGACATGGAGGAGTACCGCGACCTCGACCTGACGATCGCGGTGTTCACGCGCATCCTCGAGGACCCGCGCCTGGCGAACCTGCATGCCGGCATCGTGCTGCAGGCGTACCTGCCCGACGCCCTGCCCGCCCTGCAGGAGCTCACCGCCTGGGCGCAGGACCGCGTCGCCCACGGCGGCGCCCCCATCAAGATCCGTCTCGTCAAGGGCGCGAACCTCGCCATGGAGCGCGTCGAGGCGACCATGCACGGGTGGACTCCGGCGACCTACGACACCAAGCTCGACACGGATGCCAACTACCTCCGCTGCCTCGACTGGGCGCTGCAGCCCGAACGCACCGAGGCCGTGCACCTCGGCATCGCCGGGCACAACCTGTTCGGCATCGCCTACGCCTGGCTGCTCGCGGGCGAGCGCGGAGTGCGCGACCAGGTCGAGTTCGAGATGCTGCTCGGCATGGCTCAGGGGCAGGTGCAGGCGGTCTCGCGCGAGGTCGGCCCCGTGCTGCTCTACGTGCCGGTCGTCGCACCCGCCGAGTTCGATGTCGCGATCAGCTATCTCGTGCGCCGTCTCGAGGAGAACGCGTCGAGCGAGAACTTCCTCTCGGCGGCATTCCAGCTCGGCGAGGACGAGACCCTGTTCGAGCGCGAGCAGGATCGCTTCCTCGACGCCCTCGACCGCTCGACCGACCCGAATCTGCGCACCGGTCCCCGCAGGCGTCAGGACCGGCTCGCCCCGATGCACGAGTCCGTGCGTCCGTTGCCGGCGGCCCCGCAGCCCGAGGTCGACCTCACCAAGGCCGTGCTCGGCATCTCGCGCGGATCGACCGGCGACGACGGATTCGAGGGCGAGCCATTCCTCGAGACCGCCGTCTACGCGCCCCGCGAGCTGGTCGACGAGACGGCGGGTGCGCCCGGCTTCACGAACGCGGTCGACAGCGACCCGGCGCTCCCCGCCAACCGCGAGTGGGCACGCGGCATCCGCGAACGCATCGCCACCTCGACCGCCGGGGACGACACCCTCGCCACGGCCCGCATCGATGAGGGGGACGAGCTCGAGCGCATCGTCGCGACGGTGCGGGATGCCGCGCCCTCCTGGGGCTCCCGCCCCGCCGCCGATCGATCCGAGGTGCTGCTGCGGGCGGCCGCCGCACTCGAGTCCCGTCGCGGCGAACTGATCGAGGTCGCGGCATCCGAGACCGGCAAGGTCTTCGCCGAGGCCGACGTCGAGGTCAGCGAGGCCGTCGACTTCGCCCGCTACTACGCGGCGACCGCGCGCGAGCTCGATGCGATCGCGGGGGCGGCGTTCGTTCCGGCATCCGTCACGGTCGTCACCCCGCCCTGGAACTTCCCCGTCGCGATCCCCGCCGGCGGAGTGCTGGCCGCGCTCGCCGCGGGATCGGGCGTGATCTTCAAGCCGGCGCCGCAGGCGCGGAGGTGCGCCGCCGTGATCGCTGAAGCGCTCTGGCAGGCGGGCGTGCCCCGCGACGTGCTCGCGCTCGTCGACATCGAGGAGGGCGCGCTCGGCCAGCAGCTCGTCACCCACGAGGCGGTGGATCGCGTGATCCTGACCGGGTCGTGGGACACGGCGGCGCTCTTCCGCTCGTGGCGCCCCGACCTGCCGCTGCTCGCCGAGACCAGCGGCAAGAACGCGATCATCATCACCCCCTCCGCCGACCTCGACCTCGCGGTCGCCGACCTCGTCAAGAGCGCCTTCGGTCATGCGGGGCAGAAGTGCTCGGCGGCGTCGCTCGCGATCCTCGTCGGGCCGGTCGGCCGCTCGCAGCGCTTCGCCCGGCAGCTGTCGGATGCCGTGCGCTCGCTGCACGTCGGATGGCCCACCGACCCGCTCGCCGAGGTCGGGCCCGTCATCGAGAAGCCGCAGGGCAAGCTGGCCTGGGCGCTGTCGCAGCTCGAGGGTGACGAGAAGTGGCTCATCGAACCGTCGCTCTCGGCGGACGACGACGGTAGCGGACGCCTGTGGACCCCGGGAGTGCGCGTCGGCGTGCGGGCCGGGTCGCGGTTCCACCTCGAGGAGTTCTTCGGGCCGGTGCTCGGTGTGATGTACGCGCCGACGCTGTCGGCCGCGATCGAGATGCAGAACGCCGTCGCCTACGGCTTGACCGCGGGCCTGCACACCCAGGACCCGGGCGATCTCGCGACGTGGCTCGATACCGTGCAGGCCGGAAACCTCTACGTGAACCGTGGCATCACCGGGGCGATCGTGCAGCGTCAGCCGTTCGGGGGATGGAAGCGCTCCTCGGTCGGTCCCGGTACGAAGGCCGGCGGTCCGAATTACCTCATCGGCCTCGGATCGTGGCGCTCGCGTCCCGGATCCACCCCGTCGAGCACGCTGCACCTGCGCGGCCTCGACTCGCGCATCACCGCCCTGATCGAGTCGGCCCAGCCCTCTCTCGACTTCGAGTCGTTCGAGTGGCTGCGGCGGTCGGCCCTGTCGGACGCCCTCGCCTGGGACCGCGAGTTCGGCCAGGTGCGCGACGTCTCGCGGCTGGGCGTCGAACGCAACCTCTTCCGGTACCGCCCGCTGCCCGTCGAGCTGCGGGCGACGGCGGATGCTCCGCTGCAGGAGGTGCTGCGCACGGTGCTCGCCGCGGTGCGGGCCGGTGCGGGCTTCGTGCTGTCGGTCTCGGCGGGGCTGCCGGCCGGAGTGCGCCACGCGCTCGGCGATCTCGACGCGGCGGTGTTCCTCGAGACGGATGACGAGTGGCTCGCGCGCGTGAGCGGCTCGGGATCGGAATCGGATGCCGACGGCGAAGGGGTGCTCACGGCCCGGGCCGCGCGCATCCGCCTGATCGGATCGCGCCCCGCGGTGGCGGCGGCGCACGCGGCGCTCGCCCGCGCGGTCGACGGCGATCCCGACCTCGCGGTCTACGACGGCGAGGTGACCTCGGCCGGTCGCATCGAGTTGCTGCCCTTCGTGCACGAGCAGGCGATCTCGATCACCGCCCACCGCTTCGGCAATCCCGACCCGGTCTTCGCCGAGGTGATCTGAGGCTGCCCCCTCACCGCGGGACCCCGGCGATTCGAAACGCGAATCAACCGAACCCCCGGCGCTCTGGCACCCCACAGCCCACGGATGGCACAATGAAACCGGCGTGCCCGAGTCGCATCTTCCCCGTCCCCGCTCTGAGAAGAGTCCCGGGTCGAACTTCCGCCGGGCCCCTGGACAGCGTCCGCCGCACCCGTTCATTCGAGGAGCATCCATGTCGACGCCTGAGACCGCCGTGGCATCCGCCCCCGCGCGCACCGCGCACCACCGCCGCTACCTGATGTGCAAGCCCGAGCACTTTACGGTCAACTACTCCATCAATCCGTGGATGGAGCCGTCTAAGCCGACCGACACCGCCAACGCGGTCGCGCAGTGGCAGAAGCTCTACGACCTCTACATCGAACTGGGCCACGAGGTCGAGCTCATCGAGCCGCTCGCCGGCTACCCCGACATGGTCTACACGGCCAACGGCGGATTCCTCATCGACGGCCGCGCGTACGTGCCCGAGTTCCGCTTCGTCGAGCGCCAGGGCGAGGCGCCCGCGTTCGCCGAGTGGTTCCGCCGGGCCGGCTACGACACGGTCATGCCGAAGGAGGTCAACGAAGGCGAGGGCGATTTCCTGCTCGTCGGCGACGTGATCCTGGCCGGCACCGGCTTCCGGTCGACCGGAGACAGCCACCGCGAGGTCGGCGAGGTCTTCGGCCGCGAGGTCGTCTCCCTCAACCTCACCGACCCGCGCTTCTACCACCTCGACACGGCCATCGCGGTGCTCGACCCGGTGCAGGGCATCGAGAACGGCGGCCCCGAGCGCGCCAACATCGCGTACCTGCCGGGCGCCTTCGACGATGCGAGCCGCGCGATCCTCGAGGAGCGCTTCCCCGACGCGATCCTCGTGTCGGACGAGGACGGCGCCGTCTTCGGCCTCAACTCGGCGAGCGACGGCTACAACGTCATCATCTCGCCGCGCGCGAAGGGCTTCGCGAAGCAGCTGCGCGAGCGCGGCTACAACCCGATCACCGTCGACCTCTCCGAGCTGCTGCTCGGCGGTGGCGGCATCAAGTGCTGCACGCTCGAACTGCGGGGCGCGAAGTGACGACCGACGCGGTGGCGACGGCAACCACGCACGTCGCCCACAACTACCACCCGCTGCCGGTGAACATCGCGCGCGGAGACGGTGCGTGGGTGACGGACGTCGAGGGCAAGCGCTACCTCGACCTGCTCGCCGCCTACTCGGCCGTGAACTTCGGGCACCGGCATCCGGCGCTCGTCGCTGCCCTCACCGAGCAGCTCGGTCGCGTGACACTCATCAGCCGTGCGTTCCAGAGCGACCGGCTCGAGCCGTTCGCCGCCGCCCTCGCGAAGCTCGCCGGCAAAGACCTGGTGCTGCCGATGAACACGGGCGCCGAGGCGGTCGAGACCGGCATCAAGGTCGCGCGCGCCTGGGGCTACCGGGTCAAGGGCATCGCCGACGGCAAGGCCCGCATCATCGTCGCGGGCGGCAACTTCCACGGCCGCACGACGACGATCGTCAGTTTCAGCGACGACGAGCAGGCGCGCGACGGCTTCGGCCCGTACACGCCCGGTTTCGACATCGTGCCCTACGGGGACGCGGATGCCATCGCCGCCGCGATCACGGATGACACGGCCGCCGTGCTCGTCGAGCCCATCCAGGGTGAGGCCGGCGTCGTGATCCCGCCCGAGGGGTATCTGCGTCGCATCCGCGAGATCTGCGACGAGAAGAACGTGCTCTTCATCGCCGACGAGATCCAGTCGGGACTCGGCCGCGTGGGCGAGACGTTCGCGAGCGATCGTGAGGGCGTCGTGCCCGACCTCTACCTGCTCGGCAAGGCCCTCGGCGGCGGACTGCTGCCGGTGTCGGCGGTCGTCGGGAACGAAGACGTGCTGGGGGTCATCCGTCCGGGCGAGCACGGCTCGACCTTCGGCGGCAACCCGCTCGCGGCGGCCGTCGGTCTGCGCGTGGTCGAGATGCTCGAGACGGGCGAGTTCCAGGAGCGCGCCCGCGCCCTCGGCGCCCACCTCGCCACGGCACTCGAACCGCTCATCGGGCACGGTGTCACCGCGGTGCGCATCGCCGGTCTCTGGGCGGGTGTCGACATCGACCCCGCGAAGGGCACCGGTCGCGAGATCGCCGAGAAGCTCCTCGAGCGCGGTGTGCTCGTGAAGGACACGCACGGTCAGACGATCCGCATCGCCCCGCCGCTCGTGATCCGCGCGACCGAGCTCGACTGGGCGGTCGAACAGCTCCGGGTCGTGCTGGGCGCGTAGCGCCGCGGCATCCGTACGTCGTCCCCTCCGTCGACGCCGACATCGTTAGGCTGTCGGCGGAGGGGGAACCGATGGCATATCAGAATCCTGATGCCGTGGCGGCCGGAGCACCGCCCTGGCACCTGCCCACACCGCAACCGCGCCCGGCATCGGGCGGCATCCGCGGCTTCGTCTGGGCGCTCTGGCCGGTGATGAGCTGGCTGCTGCCGGTGTTCTTCGTGTTCCACGGGTTCCTCGGCGGAGGCGGGTGGGGCACGCTGATCCTGATGTTCACGTCGCCGATCTTCATCCCGGCGATGGGGCTGCTCGGCATGCTGCCGCGATTCATCCTGCGCAAGCGCGGGCACACGACCACTCCCGCCCCGCTCGTCTGGCTGCTGTTCGTGAACTGGTGGGCGTGGGTCGCCTTCACGATCACGATGCAGGACGCCGGCGACTCGGGGCCGCTGGAGACGCTGCTCGGCAGCCTCGTTCCCGCCCGACTCTCGTCGACCTACGAGCAGGGGATCTTCGTGGGAGCGGTCGTCATCGCGGCGCTGTCGTGGCTCGCGGTGCTGCTGCTCGGCATCGCTCAGCCGCCGCCGCGCCCGGGAGCGCCGACCCGCGGCGGCGCCTGGGACGCGGTCTCGTGGAACGCGGCCTTCCTGGTGCCCGCCCTGCTCGTGGGCGCGGTGGCGCTCGGCGTGCAGGTCACGGCGCTGCAGACGGATGCCGCGGGCGACACGGTGGCGCAGGTTGAGGCGCTGCCGATCTCCGCGCAGGCCGACCGTGCCGAGGTGAACTACACCCTCACGCAGCAGAAGCTCTCGGAGGTGCGAGAGATGATCGCCGAGGACGACTGGCGCGTGCGCGACGAGAACGGCGGCTGGGTGAGAGGACCGGCCTTCGCCTCGTCGTACGGCGCCTGCGGGGGATCGGATGCCGAGTGCTACGTCTTCGAGGTCGGATTCGCCCTGGAGACGACGCCCACCGGCTTCGACTCGTACGACGACGCATGGGATTCCCGGCTGAGCGAACTCGGCTGGAGGCCGTCCGAGCGCGGCTACGGGTGGACCGATGCCGACGGCTTCACCCTCGAGGTCGACCAGCGGCAGAACGTCGACCGGCTGGTCGTCGCGATCGAGAGCCCCTCGTGGTGGGGCGACACGTACGACATCCGTCAGGAGCTGGGGGAGGCCGACGAGGATCTCGGTCTCGGACTCACGTACCGCTTCGACGAGTGGCCGCCCCTGCGCTGAGCCCGCACCCGCCCACAGCGCGAACCACCCCCTCCGGGGCCTCCCGCATGCGGGTGGCTCGCTCTCGAGGGGGTGGTTCGTGCGTCACGGGGGATGACGCGCGCGCCGGCGAAGCTGGGGACTACGCGGGCGGGTTATCGGGGTCGAGGAGCTTCAGGGTGTCCTCTTCCGCTTCGTTGTCGGCCTGGAGCTGTCGCTCCGTGGTCTCGTCGCCTCCGAGAGGCGCCTCGCGATCGGGCCCGGCGTCGCCCTGGATGGCGCCGCGCGGGGAGTCGCCGTGCGAGCTGTCGCCCTGGAGCGCTCCGCCTTGGGCTGCGCCCTGGTTGCCGTGCTCGTCGCCCGGGGCGTCCTCGTCGGCATCGCCCTGAAGAGCGCCGCGCGGGGAGTCGCCGTGAGAGCTGTCGCCCTGGATGGCGCCGCCCTGTCCGGACTCCGGAACGCCGACGCGCTCCGCGCCCTCGGCCGGGTCTTCCGCGTGCGGGGTGTGTTCCGTGTTCTCGTCCATGGGCGCGACGTTACGCGCGGGTCACGGCATCCGAAGACCCCATTGACAAGGCTCGCCTTACTGCACTCACCGCACCCGTTCCGCTGTCCCTGCACCGATCGGTGCGAAATGCCGGTGATGAACGCCCGGAGTCGACATTCGGCACCGGTCCGTGCGGTTCTGCGCACGCGCACGCGACGGATGCCGTGACGGATGTCGCGACGGATGCCGGGGCCTACGGCGCCTCGGGGTCCTTCGGGTGGCGGATGGGCGTGGTGACCGCGGCCTCGTCGCTGAACTCCACCGGGTCGACCTCGTCGATCACGCTGAGGGGGCGGGTCTCGTCGAGCGTGAGCAGGAAGCGTCGATTCTCGTCGCGATGCAGACGCCCGGACGTGAACACCCAGATGGCGCCGATCGCGCAGGCGACGAGCCCCGCCGTACCGCCGAGCATGATCGCGGTGCGGGGACCGAAGGCATCCGCCACCCATCCGGCGATCGGTGCGCCCACCGGGGTCGATCCCATGATGACCGCCATGTACAGAGCCAGCACGCGCCCGCGCAGCGCCGGATCGGTCGTGATCTGCACGTAGCCGTTCGCGGTCGTGAGCAGCGTCACGATCATGAACCCGGTGAACATCAGTGTGATGCCGTAGGTGAGATAGGTGGGCATGGCGGCCGACACGAACGCGGCGACGCCGAAGCCTCCGGCCGCGAGGATCACGACGCGCACCCGCGCCCGATCGCGCCGCGCGGCGAGCAGGGCGCCGGCGAGAGAGCCGATCGCCAGGATCGACGACAGCACGCCGTAGCCGTCTGCTCCGGCCCCGAACTCGAGGGCCATGGTCGAGGCGAAGATCGGGAAGTTCATGCCGAACGCGCCGATCAGGAACACCGTCACGAACACGACCCGCAGGTCACTGCGGCCCCACACGTAGCGGAAGCCCGCCGCGAGTCCACCCCGCCCGCGGTTCTTGGGCCGCTTCGCGAGCAGGCTCGTGCGCAACAGGCCGAGCGCGAGGATCATCGCCAGGAACGTCGCCGCGTTGACGATGAACACCCAGCCCGACCCGATCGCCACGATCAGCAGACCGCCGACGGCGGGCCCGATCATGCGCGCGAGGTTGAACGAGGCCGAGTTCAGGGCGACGGCGTTGGAGGTGTCGGATGCCGACACCATGTCGGATACGAAGGCCTGGCGCGCCGGGGCGTCGAAGGCGTTCACGATGCCGAACCCCAGTGCGAACCCGAACATCATCGGCAGGGTCATGAGGCCGTTCAACAGCAGCACGCCGACGGCGATCGCGAGCAGCAGCAGTGCACTTTGGGTCGCGAGCAGGATGCGGCGACGCTCGAACCGATCGGCCACCCATCCGGTGAGGCTCACGAGCACGAGCGGCGGGCCGAACTGCAGTGCCATGGTGAAGCCCATGGCCGCCGCGTCGTTGTCGGTGAGCTCGGTGAGCACGACCCAGTCCTGCGCGGTCGCCTGCATCCAGCCGCCGACGTTCGAGACCAGGGCGCCGGCGAACCAGATGCGGTAGTTGATGTTCGCGAACGAACGGAACATCGCGCTCATCGGTCGGTCACCCGTCGCATCAGGATGCTCGCCTCGCGCAGCGTCGTGAGCTCGTCCTCCGTGAAGTCGAGGTCGGCGAGCATGTCGGCCAGCAGCACGTCGCGGCGGCGGATGGTCTCGACGACGAGTTCGGCGCCGGCATCCGTGATCTCGACCTGCACGCGGCGGCGGTCGTCCTCGTCGACGGCGCGGGTGACGTAGCCCTGCTCCTCGAGGCCGTTGATGGTGTTGGTCATCGAGGGGGCGGTCACCCGTTCGCGCTCGGCGAGGGTCGAGATGGTGCGGCGACCGTTCATGCGCAGGTCGGCGAGCACGGCGAGCTGCGCATCGCTCATGGAGTCGGCGGCGCGGGCGCAGCGCAGGCGTCGCGCGAGCCGGAACGTGGCCATGCGCAACTCGGTGGCGGTGAGCTGGAGGGAGTCGTCAGGCGAAGTCATTACTTAGTTAGTCTATCTAAGTAATAGACGCGCGGGGCGGGAACGGCAGAATGGAGCGCGTGACCCGAACGCCCGCTCTCGAAATCGCCGTGCAGGATCCCGCCGGAGTGCGCATCGCCGGAGAGGTCGGCGCCGCGCGCGTCGAACTCGCGACCGCGCTGGCGCTCGGCGGCCTCACCCCGTCGCCCGCCACGCTCGAACTCTCGGTCGAGGCGGCGCGCGAGGCAGATGTCGAGGTGCACGTGCTCGTGCGCCCGCGCGGCGGCGACTTCCACTACACCGACGAGGAGATCGCGATCTGCGAGCGCGACGTGCGTCGCGCGATCGAGGCCGGGGCCGAGGGCGTCGTGATCGGTGCTCTCGATGCGCACGGTGTGCTCGACGTCGACGCCATGGCCCGGCTGCGCGACGCGGCCGACGGAGCATCGGTCACCCTGCACCGCGCGATCGACGTCAGCCCCGACCCGCTCGCGACCCTCGACGCCGCGATCGCGCTCGGTCTGCGACGCGTACTCACCTCGGGCGGAGCATCCGCCGCGATCGACGGCATCGACACCCTCCGCGCGCTCGTCGCCCGCGCCGACGGACGCATCCAGATCATGGCGGGCAGCGGCGTCGGCGCCGTGAACGCCGCCGAGCTCGCCGGTACCGGAGTCGACGCCCTGCACTTCTCGGCCAAGCGCACCGTCACCGCCGAGGGCGGCGTGCGCATGGGTTCGGCCTCCGACGGCGTGGGCGGGTACGAGGTCACCGACCGCGACACCGCCTTCGCGGTTCGCTCCGCCCTCGGGCTGTGAGCCGCGCCCACGGTCGGTAGGCTCGCAGCGTGACGGATACCCGAGAGTTCACGGATGCCGACGGCATCGCCATCGTCTACGACGTGCACCCGGCGGCCACGACGCCCCGGGGTGTCGTGCAACTGCTGCACGGGGTCGGCGAGCACGCGGGTCGCTACGGTGCGCTGATCGCCGCGCTCACCGCGGCGGGCTTCACCGTCTACGCCGACGACCACCGCGGCCACGGCCGCACCGGCATCCGCCAGCACGGCGGGCCCGCGCGGTTGGGCCGGCTGGGCAAGGGCGGGCTCCGCGCCGCGAAGGATGCCGTCTGGCAGCTGACCGGCATCATCCGCGACGAGAACCCCGACCTGCCGCTCGTGCTGCTCGGGCACTCGTGGGGATCGTTCCTCGCGCAGATGCTGCTGAACGAGCATCCCGAGGCGTTCGATGCCGTGATCCTGTCGGGGTCGGCGCTGCGGATGCCGGGATCGCTCAGCGCTGCACCTCTCAACGCCCGCTGGGCGGGACCTGACGCCACCGGCTACGAGTGGCTCAGCCGCGACCCGGAGGTGTGGGCCGCGTTCGAGATCGACCCGCTCACCACGGGCGAGCCGCTGCTGAAGCTGTTCGGGCCGATCGAAGCCGCCAAGCTCTACGGGCGCCCGCGCCGAGACCTGCGGACGACGGGTGGCCGTGACATCCCCCTTCTGCTGCTCGTCGGGCGCGACGACCCGGTCGGCGGCCCCCGCAGCGTGCACAAGCTCGCCGACGAGTACCGCAGCCGCTCGGGCTTCACCGATGTGACGACCCTCGTCTACCCCGATGCCCGGCACGAGATCTTCGCCGAGCTGCAGCAGGACGAGGTGCGCGCCGACACCCTCGCCTGGCTCGACACGCACATCCCCCGGCGCTGAGCGTACTCTCGGTGGGGCCGCCCCCACGAGTGACGGTATGACGCCGGATGACGTCGGGTGAAGGTGCATGACACCCGCCCGACGGAAGCTCCGCCCCCGCCGTAGATTCAGGGCAACATTCCGCGGGCATCCGAGGAGACGTGCCCCCGCACGACCCTCCTCGCGACGGGAGGAGGGTCCGATGAGCTTCGAGAGCGACTGGCGTGCGTGGCACGATGAACGCGAACGCGTGGCGGGCGCCGACTACGGCCCGTCGGCCCTGGAGTCCACGAACTGGCTGATCTCCGAACCCGCCGCGGTCGAGAACGTGCCGGGGCTCTGGGCGGTCGGTGCCGAGGGTGAGATCCGCGGCACCGAGCTCGGGGTCGCCGGGGCCACCGTCACCCTGCGCCGGGGCGAGGCGCTGCGCTTCGGGCGACGCGAACTGCGGGTGTTCCCGCGGCGCGAGACCGTGGCGCTGCGGGTGTTCAACCCGGCCCGCCCGCAGCGCGAGCGGTTCAGTGCGATCGACGCCTACCGTCCCGATCCCGCCTGGCGGTTGCCGGCGACGTTCGAGCCCGCCACCGACGAGTCGATCACGATCGTCGCGATCGACGGCGACCAGCACGAGGCTCTGATCGCCGGGCGGCTGCGGTTCGAGATCCGCGGGGTCGCGCACGAGCTCACCGTGACGCGCAACGTGCGCGGTGGCCTCGGCGCCGTGTTCGCCGACGGGACCAACGGCATCGAGACGTTCCCGTTCCGCTTCCTCGCGATCGACGAGCCCGATGACGACGGCACCGCGGTGGTCGACTTCAACCGGGCGTACCTGCCGCCGTGCGCGTTCTCCGACCAGTTCGTGTGCCCGCTCCCGCCCGCGGGCAACCGCTTCACGGCACCCATCCGCGCCGGCGAGCGCGCCATCGTCCTCGGCCGCTGACCCCGTTTCGCGTGCGGGGACGCTTCGACAGGCTCAGCGACCCAGTTTCTGGACCTGGGTCCCTGAGCTTGTCGAAGGGCCCCACAACTTCGACCGCGACCAACAACCCCCGTCGGCCGTAGGCTGGGGAGGTGCACGGTGAATACAAGGTCCCCGGAGGAAAGCTCGTCGTCGTCGACCTCGAGGTCGACGACGGGAGGATCGCGCAGTTCCGGCTCGCGGGCGACTTCTTCCTCGAGCCCGACACGGCGCTCGATGCGATCAACGACGCCGTGAACGGCCTGCCGGTCGAATCGGATGCCTCCGTGATCGCGGCGGCCGTGCGCGATGCGCTCCCCGAGGGGGCTCAGCTTCTCGGCTTCACGCCGGAGGCCGTCGGAACCGTCGTGCGCCGCGCGCTCGTCACCGCTCCGGGATGGCGTGATTTCGACTGGGAGATCGTGCACGACAAGGCGGTCTCGCCGGCCATGAACCTCGCGCTCGACGAGGTGCTCACCTCGCGCGTCGGCGAGGGACGACGTCGCCCGACGCTGCGCATCTGGGAGTGGGACGGCTCGGCGGTCGTCATCGGATCGTTCCAGTCGTACCGCAACGAGGTCGACCCCGAGGGCGCCGCGCGTCACGGCTTCGACGTCGTCCGCCGCATCTCGGGCGGCGGCGCGATGCTCATCCCCGAGGGGCAGATCATCACGTACTCGCTGTACGTTCCGGCATCCCTCGTCGCGGGCATGACGTTCGCCGACTCGTATGCGTTCCTCGACGACTTCGCCCTGCAGGCGCTGCGCTCGCTCGGCATCGATGCGGTCTACCGCCCCCTCAACGACATCGCGAGTTCGACCGGCAAGATCGGCGGGGCCGCACAGAAGCGTCTCGCCAACGGAGGCGTGCTCCACCACGCCTCGCTGTCGTACGACCTCGACGGCCAGGTCATGACCGAGGTGCTGCGCATCGGCCGCGAGAAGCTGAGCGACAAGGGCACCACGTCGGCGGCCAAGCGCGTCGACCCGCTGCGCAGCCAGACCGGGCTCAGCCGCGAGGAGATCATCGACCGCTTCATCGAGACCTTCCGCTCGCTCACCGCGGCCGAGGACGGCACGGTCGCGGACGACGAGTACGCTGCGGCCGAGGAGCTGGTCGAGACGAAGTTCTCGACCGACGCGTGGCTGCACCGGGTGCCGTGACCGACCCGGTACCCACTCCGCCCGTCCCGATCGAACAGGACGTCTCCATCGCACCGGTGCGGGTCGGGTCGGTGTCGATCCTCGAGGGCGACAACCTCGCCGCCGTGCGCGCGCTGCCCGATGCCTCGTTCACGCTGGTGTACCTCGATCCCCCCTTCAACACGGGCCGCGCGCGCGAACGGCAGATCGTCACCGCGACGCGGACGCGCACAATTCCGGAAGAATCGGATGCCGAGGGGCAGATCGACCCGGAATCGGCGGGTTCGGAGGCATCCGTCCTGAATTATGACCGGCCGGACGCCGAGACCCCGCCCGCCGAGACCGCGCCCGCCGAGATCCGCCACGGCTTCCACGGCCACCGCTACGAGCGGGTGCGCGGGATGCTGCGCACCTACGACGACCGCTTCGACGACTACGGCGACTTCCTCATGCCGCGTCTCGAGGAGGCGTGGCGACTGCTCGCCGACGACGGCACGCTCTACCTGCACCTCGACTACCGCGAGGCGCACTACGCGAAGGTGATGCTCGACGCGGTGTTCGGACGCGACTCGTTCCTCAACGAGCTGATCTGGGCCTACGACTACGGCGCGAAGTCGCGCAGCCGCTGGCCCACCAAGCACGACACGATCCTCGTGTACGTGAAGAATCCGCGCGCGTACTTCTTCGACTCCGATGAGGTCGACCGCGAGCCCTACATGGCCCCCGGCCTCGTCACGCCCGAGAAGGCGGCGCGCGGAAAGCTGCCGACCGATGTGTGGTGGCACACGATCGTGCCGACGACCGGGCGCGAGAAGACGGGGTATCCGACGCAGAAGCCCGAGGGCATCCTGCGACGCATCATCCGGGCGTCGAGCCGTCCCGGAGACCGGGTACTCGACCTCTTCGCCGGCAGCGGCACGACCGGCGCGGTCGCATCGGCGCTGGGGCGCGACAGCGTGCTGGTCGACGACAACCCCGAGGCGATCCGGGTGATGCGCGAGCGGATGCCGCACGCCGAGGTCACCCGCGTCGGCTGAGCCCGAGCATCGGCTCGTCTCAGGCGATGTAGATCTTGCGCAGGGTCTCGGTGACGGTCCAGACCGTGCGCTGGCCCTCGGCCAGGCGCACGACGGAGCCGGGGGAGACGTCGAGATCGGGCAGATCGGGGTCGTCGAAGGCGATGCGCGCCCGGCCCGAGAGCACGACGAAGACCTCGTCGGTCTCGGTGTCGGATGCCGTTCCCGGCGTCATCTCCCAGATGCCGATCTCGGTGCCCCCGAGCAGGGCGAGCGGGTGCACGGCGGTGGTCGGGTCGCCCGAGACGACGTCGGATGCCGGCAGCGGCACGTGCACGAGCGCGAGGGTCGCGGCATCCGCTCCCGTGCCGGGGGTGAGCCCCTCGGCCGGTTCGGGGGTGAGCCCCTCGGCCGGTTCGGGGGTGAGCCCCTCGTCGGGGATCGTGTCGCTCACGAGTCGAATCCCATGCCGAGCGCGTCGAGCGTCTTGAGGAAGAGATTGCGCTTGCCCCCGTTGTGATCGGCGCGATCCATCGCGGCGCGCACGAGGTTGATGCCCACCGCGGCGGCGGGTTCGGGCGGGAAGGGCACCGGGCGCTGCCGCACCATTTGCAGCGCGGTGCGTTCGGTCTCCTCGCCCGCGAGCTTGTCGAGCATGACGTCGGCGGCGAACCGCGCCGCGCCCACACCGAGTCCGGTGAACCCGGTGGCGTAGGTCACCCGGCCCTTGCGTGCGGTGCCGAAGAACGCGCAGAAGCGGCTCGACGAGTCGATCGCCCCGGCCCAGCGGTGCGTGAAGCGCAGCCCCTCGAGCTGGGGGAACGTGGTGAAGAAGTGCGAGGCCAGCCGCCGGTGGCTCTCCATCCGGTCTTCGTACTCGGGGCGCACCTTGCCGCCGTAGTGGTAGACCGCGTCGTAGCCGCCGAACAGGATGCGGTCGTCGGCGGTGAGCCGGTAGTAGTGGAACTGGTTGGCGCTGTCGGCGAGGCCCTGCCGGTTCCGCCACCCGATCGAGGAGAGCTGCTCGGTGCTCAGCGGCTCGGTCATCAGCACGTAGTCGTACACGGGCACCGTCATCAGACGGTTGCGCTTGAGCAGCGAGGGGAAGACGTTCGTGGCCAGCGCGACGGCATCCGCCACGACCCGGCCGTCGCGGGCCTCGACGGTGATCGCGCCCGATCCGTCGCCGAGGATGTCCTGCACGAGAGTGCGCTCGTAGATCTCCACGCCGAGGTCGGTCGCGACGCGGGCGAGCTCGAGCCCGAGCTTGGCGGGGTGCACGAGGGCGGTGGTGTCGCGCTCCCACGCGCCTGCGAGGAACGTGGGGGAGTGCACCTCGGCCTGCACGGCATCCTGGTCGAGGAATCCGTCCTCCTCGCGCAGCCACTCGACCTGGTGCGGTTCGACCGCGACGGCGAGCTGCCCGGTGCGTTCGAACTCGGCATCCATCCCGTAGCGCGCGACGGTGTCGGCGATGCCGTCGAGGTTCTCGAGCCCGAGCCGTTCGAGCTGCGCGATCTCGTCGGGCCAGCGGTTCACGCCGTTCTCGTGACCGTGGGTGATGCTCGCCTCGCAGAACCCGCCGTTGCGGCCGGAGGCCGCCCACGCGACGCGCGACGCCTCGACGAGCACGACCCGGCGATCGGGGTCGCGCTCCTTGGCGCGGATCGCGGTCCACAGCCCCGCGTACCCGCCGCCGACGATCGCGAGGTCGGCCTCGATCGCACCGGTCAGTGTCGGGTACTCGGTGCGCTGCACGTCGTCGAGCCAGAACACGGCGAACGAGGTGTCGCGCAGGGACTCGTCGATGACGGAGTCCTGCGGGCGGCGGCGTTCGAAGACGGTGGTTCCCATGCGCGCTCCCTTGTTCTCAGTTGGTTCTCTCAGTGGATGAGGTGCGCGGTCAGCGCGTTCCCCAGTTGTAGAGGTCCTTGTAGAGCCCGGCGTAGAGCAGGCTCTCGGTGTGCACGATGCCGGGGATGGTGCGGATGCGCGTCGCGATCAGTTCGAGCAGGTCGGCGTCGCTCTCGCACACGGCCTCGACGAGGATGTCGAAGCTGCCGAGGGTGACGACGACGTAGGCGAGTTCGGTGATCTCGGTGAGCTGCTCGGCGACCGCACGCGGGTCGCCGGTGACGCGGATGCCGATCATCGACATCCGGTGGAATCCGAGCTGCAGGGGGTCGGTGACCGCGACGATCTGGATCGTTCCGGCATCGGTCATGCGCTGCACGCGCTGGCGGGTGGCGGCCTCGCTGAGACCCACCTCCCGCCCGATCTCGGCGTAGGGGCGCCGGCCGTCCTCCTGGAGCAGCTCGATGATCCGCTTCGAGATGTCGTCCAGCACCGGCTGTGTCTTCGTGCCCATGCGTCGATATTGACAGGCGGATGCCGGTGGTGCAACCGATTCAGTCGTCGGTGGCTTCCGGGCCTTCCGATTCCGAAAGTGCCGCGCTACTGTGGCCGCATGCGCACTGAGAGCTTGCAGAACTTCATCGGCGGTCGGTTCGTCCCCGTGTCCGGCGCAGGCGACCTTCCGCTCATCGACCCCGCCACCGAGGAGGAGTACGGCCGGCTCCCGGTGTCGGATGCCGGTGACGTCGATGCCGCCTACGCCGCGGCATCCGCTGCCTTCCCGCTGTGGCGCGACACGACACCCGCCGACCGGCAGCTCGCCCTCTTCCGCATCGCCGACGACATGGCCGCGCGGGCCGAGGAGTTCGCCGATCTCGAGTCGCGCGACACCGGCAAGCCGCGCGCGAGCCTCGTCGAGGACGAGATCATGCAGTCGGTCGATCAGCTGCGGTTCTTCGCCGGTGCCGCGCGGTCGCTCGAGGGGCGCGCGGCGGGGGAGTACCTCGCCGGGCACACGTCGTTCGTGCGCCGCGAGCCGATCGGCGTGATCGGGCAGGTCACGCCCTGGAACTACCCGCTGAACATGGCCGTGTGGAAGATCGCGCCGGCGCTCGCCGCGGGCAACACCGTCGTGCTCAAGCCCGCCGAGACGACCCCGCTGTCGACGTTGCTGCTCGCCGAGATCGTGGCGCTGCACACCCCGGCCGGAACGTTGAACGTCGTGCTGGGCGACCGCGAGACCGGCGTCGCGCTGGTGGAGCATCCGACACCGCAGATGGTCGCGATCACCGGCTCGGTGCGCGCAGGCATGGCGGTGGCGCGGTCGGCGGCGAACGACGTCAAGCGCGTGCACCTCGAGCTCGGCGGCAAGGCCCCGGCGATCGTCTTCGCGGATGCCTCGGTGTCGAAGGCGGTCGAGGGGATCGTGACCGGTGCGTTCTTCAACGCCGGGCAGGACTGCACCGCGGCGACGCGCGTGCTCGTGCACGAGTCCCTGCACGACGAGCTCGTGGCGGCGCTGGTCGCGCGGGCGGAGTCGGATGCCCGCACCGGCGGACCACGCGAGGACGGCGTGCTCTACGGCCCGCTCAACAGTGCGGCGCAGCTGGAGCAGGTGTCGGGATTCGTGTCGAGGTTGCCCGCGCACGCCCGGGTGGAGACCGGGGGAGCGCGGCAGGGAGATCGCGGCTACTTCTGGCCCGCGACGATCGTGTCGGGGGTGCGGCAGGACGACGAGATCGTGCAGGGCGAGGTCTTCGGGCCGGTGCTCACGGTGCAGCCGTTCTCCACCGACGAGGAGGCGCTCGAGCTGGCGAACGACGTGCCGTACGCGCTCGCCGCGTCGGTCTGGACGAGCGATCACGCCCGGGCGATGCGGTTCTCGCGCGACCTCGACTTCGGGTGCGTGTGGATCAACACGCACATCCCCTTCGTCTCCGATATGCCGCACGGTGGGTTCAAGCACTCCGGCTACGGCAAGGACCTCTCGCAGTACGGCTTCGACGACTACACCCGCATCAAGCACGTGATGAGCGCGTTGGACTGAGCGCGCCCCCGTCGAGACACCATCTCCGGCGCGAGACATCACGCCTCTCGTGGTGTTTCGCGCTCGGAATGATGTCTCGGTGCTCGGCGCGCGCCGCACGTCCGAATGCGACACGAAGTGTCGACCCGTGGGCCTCCGGTATGCCATGCTCGATGAAGCCGATGGGGGATCGGCCACTCTCACCAATCGAACGTCTCACAGAAAGACCGACCGGAGCGCGATGAGCAGGCCCCTCGCCGGACCGCAGACACTGTTGCGCTCGATCAACGGGCGCGCGATCCTCGAGACGCTCGCCAGTGAAGGTCCGCAGACGCGCACCGATCTGATGGAGGCCACCGGGCTGTCGCGCACCGCCGTGACGCAGGTGCTGCGCATGCTCGAGAGCGCCGGCGCCGTCGCGCCCGACGGTGTCGACCGCAGCTCGCGCGGACCGGCCGCCGGCAAGGTCGGACTGCACCCGCACCTCGGATTCGCCGCCGCCGTGCACGTCGACCACCGCGCGGCGCACGTCGTGCTCGTCGACGCGACCGGGGCGGTGCGTGCCGAAGCGCACGGCGACTTCCCGCGGAAGGACGACAACGAGACCCGGGTCGCGCACATCGCCGCGCTCATCGACCGCTGCAATGCGACCGTCGCCGGACCGCTGCACCTCGCGCTGATCGGCGTGCCCGGCATCGTGACCGCCGACGGCAGCATCCGCAACGATCAGGGGCCCGACGGCGGCGCGTTCCGCTCGGCTCTCACCGACCGGCTCGGCTGCCCCGTGCGCATCGAGAACGACGTGAACCTCGCCGCCCTCGCCGAACTCACCGCCGGTGCAGGCGCCGAGCTGTCGAGCTTCTCGCTGCTGCTGCTCGACGAGGGTCTCGGCGCCGGAACCGTGATCGACGGCGCCCTGCACCGCGGGTTCTCCGGCGTGGCGGGCGAGGTCATGTACCTGCCGCAGACGCCCCTGCCCGTCGGCGCCCCCGTCGTGAACGACCAGGTCGTCGCCGACCTCGCGCTCATCAACGGCCGTGACCAGAACACGCCCCTCGAAGAGCACCTCGATGCCGCGGCCGCCGGCGACGAGGCGGCGATGCAGATGGCGATCGAGCTCGGCAAACGCCTCGCGCTCGTCGCCGGCAGCATCGGTCTCGTCCTCGACCCCGAAGCGTTCATCCTCAGTGGGCAGGCCGCGCACCCCGTGCTCGTCGACATCATCCATCAGGTCGCCGAGCAGTACTCCGCCCGCCTTCCGCTGCGGTTCGTCGTCTCCAGCTTCGGCCCGGAGGCGCCACTCGTCGGCGCGGTCGGCGAAGCGGCATCCGCCCTGCGTGCCACGCTCTTCGCCCGCGTTCTCACCACACCCGAAAAGCCCGGCCGGTGACCGGCACTCCCGACAGGACCCGACGATGACCGCACCCTCCGACCTGATCGAACGGCTGGGGCACGCCCCCGGAACCCGCGCCATCATCCTCAACGCCGATGACTTCGGCATGTGCCATGCGGCCAACGTCGCGATCGCCGAACTGCTGGATGCCGGCCACGTCGACTCCGCCACGATCATGGTGCCGTGCTCGTGGTCGCCCGAGGCCTTCGCGTTCGCGGCATCCCGCACCGACCTCGACGTCGGCGTGCATCTGGTGCTCACCAGCGAGTGGACCCGCTACCGCTGGCGCCCGCTCACGGCCGCTGCCTCACTCGTCGACGGTGACGGGTTCTTCCCCGTCGACGTCGTCGCGGTCGAGACCCGCGCGACGTACGACGAGGTCGCCGCCGAGATCGCCGCGCAGCTGCGCACCGCGCTCGACGCCGGCGTCGACGTCACGCACCTCGACAACCACATGGGCTCGGTCTACGGCCTCGCCACCGGCCGCGACTTCCTCGAGCAGGTGTTCGCGCTGGCCGCCGCCAACGGGCTCCCCTTCCGCCTCCCGCGCCGCATGGACGGCGCCGAAGCGGATGCCGAGCTGTGCGACAAGCTCGCGCGCGCCGCCGCCGCGGCCGACTCGCTCGGTGTGGAGATCATCGACCGGCTGTGGTCGCACCCCTTCGAACTCGTCGGCGAGGGCACTGCGGCGGAGGAGACCTACGAGCAGGTGCGCGACGGCTTCGTGACCTTGCTGCGCGCGGTGCCCGCGGGGGTCACCGAGATCTACCTGCATCCGATGGTCGACGGTGAGGAGCTGCGGGCCGCCGTGGACTTCGCCTCACCGAAGCGGGAGTTCGAGCGACGACTGCTCGCCGACCCCGTCGTGCTCCGGGTCATCGAAGACGAAGGACTCGTGCGCATCGGCTGGCGGGCGCTGCGCGATCTGCAGAGAGGCGCCACACGATGACCACCTTCACCGAGCGTCTGCGCGACCGGCGGCTCGACGCCGCCCCCACCCGGGCGCAGTCGATCGCGTTCGGTGCCTCCGGGTTCCCCACGCAGTTGATGGCGCAGACCTTCTCGGCGTTCATCGTCTACTTCTACGTCTCGCACCTCGCGGTGCCGGCGGGGTGGGTGGCCGCGGCGATGATCGCCCACGGCATCCTGAATGCGGTGCTCAACCCGTTCGTCGGCGCGATCTCCGATCGCCTGCGCACCCCGTGGGGGCGCCGCATCCCGTGGATCGGCCTCGGGATCGTGCCGCTGGTCGTGGCGTTCGCGCTGGTGTGGATGCCGCCGGAGCTGCCCACCGCGGGCATCATCGCCTGGTTCCTCGTGGTCGTGGCCGTGTACGACATCGCCTACGTGGTGGTCGTGCTCAACATCTCGGCCCTGTTCCCCGAGATCTTCCGCACCACCGACGAGCGTGCGCGGGGCAACGTCCCCCGGCAGATCTTCGCGATCCTCGGCATGATCCTCGGCACCGCCGGAGCACCGCTGCTCTACGCCTCGCCGATCGGCTGGCCCGGTATGGCGATCGTGCTCGGCACGGTCTGCCTCGCGTTCCTCGTCTGGTCGTTCGCGGGCGGGATGGTCGAGCGGCGCGTGCCCGAGGCATCCGTCGCGGCTCCGCTGCCGTTCGGCATGCAGATGCGGTACACGCTCGCGAACCGGGCCTTCGTGCCCTATGTGATCGGCTCGCTGTTCATCCAGACGGCGATCGCCGTGATCCTCGCCGCGCTCCCCTTCTACGTGCGCTACTCGCTGGGAGCCCCCGAGGGGGAGGGCAGCATCCTGCTGGGCGCGATCTTCGTGACCGCCATCCCGGCGATCGTGCTGTGGAGCGCGGTCGTTCGTCGCACCAGTCCGCGCACCGCACTGCTGTGGAGCGTGGCCGTCTTCGGACTCTCGGTGCTCGGGTTCCTCGCCCCGACGAGCATCCTCGCCGCAGCCCTCGTGGGCGTCGCGGTCGGCATCGGCGTCGGCGGTCTGCTGCAGCTTCTCGAAGTCGTGCTGGCGCAGATCATCGACGAGGATGCCATGCGCACCGGGCACCGTCGGGAGGGCGCCTACTTCGGGGTCAACGGTTTCATCGTGCGCGGCTCCGTGGTGCTGCAGGCGATCGTCGCCGCGTGGGTGCTCACGGCATCCGGGTTCGATGCCACGCTCGGCGACGCGCAGCCCGACGCGGTGGACGGCGGCATCCGTCTGATGCTCGCCGTCATCCCCGTCGGCTTCGTCGCCCTCGCCTGGATCTGCTTCTTCCTCTACCCCATCCGCACCCGCGACCTGGCCGCCGCTAACCCAGCAAGCTGAGAGCGCTCGTACCCGCCCCTACTGCCATGCCACTGGCGGGCGCAGGGATGCCGCCGGCGCGAGCATCGGGAGGGGACCCGCTTGCGGGGAGGGCGCCCGTTCTGCGAGTGACGGCGGCATCCCGGAGCTCGCCCCACAAGAAACTAAGAAGAAGAAACCCGAGCCTCCCAGCCCGTACGCACCATCTCGTCGACCGAATACCGCATCCGCCAGTCGAGGTCGCGGGCGGCGAGGGTGCCGTCGGCGACGATGCGGTCGGGGTCGCCGGGGCGGCGCGGGCCGATCTCGGGGGCGAACTCGACGCCGGTGACGCGCACCATCGCATCCATGATCTGCTTCACACTGAGGCCGTCGCCCGAGCCGAGGTTGTAGGCGGGCTCGATCGGCTCACCGGCGGCGAGACGCTGCGCGGCGGCGACGTGCGCGGCGGCGATGTCGCCCACGTGCACGTAGTCGCGCACGTTGGTGCCGTCTTCGGTGTCGTAGTCGTCGCCGTTGATGCGCGGGGTGCGCCCCTCGAGCAGCGCCTCGAACACGATCGGGAAAAGGTTGTGCGGGCTGACGTCGTAGACCGTCGGGTCGGCCGATCCGACGACGTTGAAGTAGCGCAGCGAGGTGTGCCGCAGCGGGGTCGCCGACTCGGCGGTGGCGACCGCCTGGTCGCGCAGCAGCCATTCGCCGATGAGCTTCGATTCGCCGTAGGGGCTCGCGGGCTTCTTGGCCGTGTCCTCGACGACGAGGGCGACGTCGGGGGTGCCGTAGACGGCGGCCGACGACGAGAAGACGATGTTCGCGACGCCCGCGGCCTCCATCGCCTCGAGGATCACGCGGGTGCCCTCGACGTTCTGCGCGTAGGTGTGCAGCGGGCGCTGCACCGAGACGCCGGCGTACTTGTAGCCGGCGACGTGGATGACGCCCTGGGCGTCGTGGTCGCGGAGCGCCTTCTCGACGAGGTCGCGGTCGAGGATGCTGCCCTGCACGAAGGGCACGCCCTCCGGAACGAACGAGGCGACACCGCTCGACAGGTCGTCGAGGACGACCGGGGTGAGCCCGGCATCCGCGAGGGCGCGGACGACGTGCGAGCCGATGTAGCCGGCGCCGCCGGTGACGATCCAGGACATTGCGTTCCTCTCCGGCCGCGCACGACCGCGCGACTCCGGGTTCGATTCTCTCAGGCGGATGCTGTGGACTGCGGCGCCGCCGTCACCGATACAGTGCCGGTCACGCGTCGCGGTGCGCGCCCGCCGACGGCACGACCGTGAACAGATGCGGGGCGGTGAAGCCCGCGTCGGCGAAGGCCGCGGTCACGGCATCCGACACGGCTGCGACGGCATCCTGTTCGATCAGCGCGATCGCCGCGCCGCCGAATCCGCCACCCGTCATGCGCGCGCCGAGCGCGCCGGCGGCCAGCGCGGCCTCGACGGCCGTGTCGAGCTCGGCCACCGAGATCTCGAAGTCATCGCGCATCGAGGCGTGCGAGGCGACCAGCAGGTCGCCGATCGCGCGGGCGCCCTGCTCGCGCAGCACGCGCACCGTGTCGAGTACGCGCTGGTTCTCGGTGACGATGTGCCGCACGCGGCGGAAGGTCACGTCGTCCATGAGCTCTTCGGCGCGGGGGAGGTCGGAGGTCGACACGTCGCGCAGGCTGGGCACGCCCATGATCTCGGCGCCGAGCTCGCACGAGGCGCGGCGCTCTCCGTAGCCGCCCGTGGAGTGGGCGTGCTTGACGCGCGTGTCCATGACGAGGATCGCGAGACCGGCCTCGGCGACGCCGACCGTGACGAGCTGCGCTTCGAGAGAGCGGCAGTCGAGGAAGATCGCGGCATCGGTCTCGCCGAGCATCGATGCCATCTGGTCCATGATGCCGGTGGGCGCGCCGACCGCCTCGTTCTCGGCGCGGCGGCCCACGCGGGCGAGCGCGGTGCGGTCGAGTCCGGTGTGCCAGAGGTCGTTCAGCGCGGTCGCGGTCGCACCCTCGATCGCCGCCGACGACGACAGCCCGGCGCCCACGGGCACGTCGGAGGCGATCGCGATGTCGACCCCGCGGAAGGCGCCCTCGGGAGCCGCGAGACGCAGCGCCCACGCGACGCCGAGCGGGTACGCGGCCCACTCCGGAACGGCCGGCGTCTCCTCACTGGGTCCCTGAGCCCGTCGAAGGGTCGGGAACAGCCCGTCGAGTTCGTCGATCCCGACCTCGACCGTCTCGTCGGAGAAGGTCGAGACGACGCGGATGCGGGCGTCGTCGCGCAGTCCGACGGCGGCGACCGTGCGGTGCGGGATCGCGAACGGCAGCACGAAGCCCTCGTTGTAGTCGGTGTGCTCGCCGATGAGGTTGACGCGCCCGGGTGCCGACCAGATGCCGTCCGGGGTGCGGTCGGTCAGCTCGGCGAACAGTGCGCGCGCGGCATCCTGAGCGGTGGTCTCCGTGACGGTCATGCGGGGGTCTCCTCGGAGGTCGGAGCGGATGCCGCGGCTGCGGCCTCGGCGGACGCGATCGCGTCGCGGATGCGGGCCGCCCCCTGCTCGGGGGTGACCTCGGCGGCCCAAGCCCACATCGCGGCCTCGGAGCCGGCGAGGAACTTGAGCTTGTCGGCGGCGCGGCGCGGGCTCGTGAGCTGCAGGTGAAGGCGCACGGTGTCGCGGCCGACGTTCACCGGTGCCTGGTGCCAGGCGGCGATGTACGGGGTGGGGGTGTCGTAGAGCGCGTCGACACCGCGCAGCAGACGCAGGTAGAGCGGGGCGAGTTCGTCGCGCTCGGCCTCGGCCGTGGCGGCGAAGTCGGGCACGTGGCGGTGCGGCATCAGGTGCACCTCGAGGGGCCAGCGGGCGGCGAAGGGCACGAAGGCGGTCCAGTGCTCGCCGTGGAAGACGACGCGCTCGGAGGCCTGCTCGAACTCCAGGATGCGGGCGAACAGGTCCGGCGCCGTGCGGTCGATCGAGTCGAGCAGTTTGGCCGTGCGCGGGGTGACGTACGGGTACGCGTAGATCTGCCCGTGCGGGTGCGGCAGGGTGACGCCGATCGCTTCGCCGCGGTTCTCGAACGGGAAGATCTGCTGGATGCCGGGCAGCTGCGAGAGCGCGGCGGTGCGGTCGGCCCAGGCCTCGATCACGGTGCGGGCGCGGGTGACCGACTGGGTGCCGAACGATCCCGAGTGCTCGGGGCTGAAGCACACGACCTCGCACCGGCCGACCGAGGTGCGGGTGCGGCCGAGCCCGAGGGCGTCGAGGTCGTCGAGGCCGCGGGGGGCGTCGCTCGCCGCGGGGGCGGTGCCGACCGCCTCGGCGAGGGCGGGGCCGAACGCGGGGGAGCGGTTTTCGAACACCGCGACGTCGTAGCGCGAGGGCACCTCCGACGGGTTGGTCGGGGTCTGCGGGGCGAGCGGGTCGGCGTCGGCGCTCGGCATCATGACGCGGTTCTGCCGGTTGGCCGCCACGGTGATCCAGTCACCGGTGAGCACGTCCTGCCGCATGGTCGCGGTGGCGGGCCGCGGATCGAGCGTGCGGGCGTCGACGGCGCGCTCGGCGCCGAGCGTCGTGTCGGGGTCGTCGTAGTAGATGATGTCGCGGCCGTCGGCGAGCAGCGTCGCGCGCTTGACGATGCCGGCGCTCAGGGTCGAGGTGCGCATCTCCGCAGATTCAGGCGTGTTCACGTAAACATGGTAGATCCGCGGCCGTGATTACGTCAACATGGAGGAGTGAACGACCCCACCCCCTCTCCGCGACCGACGTCGGGCCGCGTCTCGATGGCGATGGTCGCCGCTCGCGCCGGGGTGTCGGGGCAGACCGTCTCGCGCGTCGTCAACGACAGCCCGCGCGTCGATCCCGCCACCCGCGCCCGGGTCGAGCGGGCCATGTCCGACCTCGGCTACCGCCCGCACCGCGCCGCCCGCGCGCTGCGCACCGGGCGCTCGCAGACCATCGGCCTGGTCGTGACGACGCTCGCCACGGTCGGCAACTCGCGGATGCTGCAGGCCGCCGCCGAAGCCGCCGCCGACCGCGGTTACGCCCTCACGGTCGTCACGGCCGCCGCGGGATCCGCCGGGGTCGACGCGGCCTTCGACCGGCTGGCCGAGCAGGAGGTCGACGGCGCGATCGTGCTGAACGAAGCCTCCGCGCTCGTGCCTGCCGCCGCACGCCCCGCGGGGCTGCGTCTCGTGGTGGTCGATGCGATCGCCGATCACGGCCTTCGCGCTGTGCACAGCGATCACGCGGGAGGAGCAGCCGCCGCCACCCGGCACCTGCTCGACCTCGGCCACGAGACTGTGCACCACCTCGCCGGACCCGCCGACTCCTTCGCCGCCGCCGAGCGCGAACGCGGCTGGCGCGAGACGCTCGTCGCCCACGGCATCCGTCCGCCCGCCGTCGTGCGCGGCGACTGGTCGTCGGACTCGGGGCACGCCGCCGCCGGGTCGTTGGCCGCGGCATCCGCCGTCTTCTGCGCCAACGACCAGATGGCGCTCGGACTCGTGCGGGGCCTGGAGGACGCGGGCCGCCGGGTGCCGACCGATGTCGGGGTCGTCGGGTTCGACGACGTGCCGGATGCCGCGAACTACCGCCCGCCGCTCACCACGATCCGGCAGGACTTCGCGGCCCTCGCCGACCGCGCGGTCGCCGCGCTGGTCGCCGAGATCGAGGGGGGAACGGATGCCGAGGCCGAGGCGCCTGCGACGTCGGTCGTCCCGACGTCGCTGGTCGTGCGTTCGAGCACCACGGCCCGCTGACCCCGGGCCCGCTGACCCCGGGCCCTCAGCCCCCCGCTACGGCTGGGCGACATGGACGCCCGTCACCGCGCCGCCCCGCACCAGGAAGCCCCGACCGGGCGGGAAGTCCGCGCGCCGGGCGCGGGGGAAGTTCGCGGTGTAGACGCTGGGCATGTCGTTGGCATCCGGCTGGAGCGCGAGTCCCCATCGCGCGCCGCGGAGGGGGCTCGCGAGTTCCCAGACCGAGGTGAGCGTGGCGTTCTCGCCCTCGACGATCACGGTGAGGTCGCTGCGGCGCAGCAGTTTGAGCAGCGTCGCCAGGGCGGACTCGTCACCGCTGCCGTCGAAACCGCCGACGTCCTCGATGACCACGATGCCCTGATGCCCGGCACGAGGGAACGCGAGCTGCGCTCGGGCCGGTTCGGGCTCGTCGGCGGCAGCGCCGGTGCTGCCGATCAGCGGGATCGCCGAGAGCAGCGACGCCGTTGACGACCGCGGCGTCCCGCCGAGCGCCTCGATGAGCGCCGTGATGAGATCCGGGCGATCCTGCGCGGAGTCGCCGCGATGGCTCCACGCGACGTCGTGGGCCAGCGTCGACGCACGCGGTGAGAGCAGGGCGAGATCGAGCGAGATGCCGTGCTTCGCGGCGTGCGCGTGCCGGGCGGCCAGGATGCTGCGCACCGCAGTGGTGCGCCCTGATCCCGCCGGTCCCGTGACCAGCATCATGCCGGTGAGGGGCACGTCGACGGCGGTGAGGCGAGTGGTCTCGACGGCGAACGCCTGGGGGTTTGCGGCGCGGGGCAGCTCGTGTCGCGCGAGCGAGGTCGGGACTTCCGGGATGCCGGGTGCGTTCTCGATCCCGCGGGAGCGCAGTGTCTGCGCGATGTGTACGAGTGCGGTGTCGAGGGCCTCGTCGTCGGGTGCGGATGCGGGCATGGCGAACTGCACTTCCCGCTCGGACGAGAGATGCATGGCCCGTCCTGCCGGGGCGGTGCGCAGCATGTCGGCCGATGCGCCGACCATGCCGTAGTCGTGGTCGGCGAGCATGCGCAGCACGAACGTCTCGCCGATGCTCGCCGCGATGGCACTCGGCAGCGACATCGCGCGCTCGCTGGCGAGGACCACGTGCACGCCGACGTGCCGCCCCGCGCGGAGGATGTCGACGAGTGCGGTGAACATGCCGGTGTCGGGTCCGTGGTGCTCGTACAGATCGCGGAAGGCCCCGAATCCGTCGAGCAGGAGGATGACGGGCGAGGCCGGAGACCGATCGTTCTCGCGCTCGTCGATGAGGTCGCGGATCATTCCGAGCAGGCGCACGGCGCGATCGGTGTCGTCGGCCGGCACGATGTCGCCGGTGGCGGGCAGCCCGATGAGCGTGGCCAGTCGTCCGCTCGCGGCATCGATGCCGTAGATCCGCGTCCTCTCGTCGCGCAGGATCGCTGCGATCGCGAAGGTGATGAGTGCCGTGGTCTTCCCGGCGCCGGGCGCACCGAAGATCGCGACATTGCCGGCTGCCTTGAGGTCGACGATCTGATCGGTCTGACGCTGCTGCGTGGGGTCATCGACGCGACCGACCGATATGAGCAGATCGGAGTCGGTGGCGCTGCCCGCGGCTTCGCCGGGCAGGGCGATGAATGCGGGCAGCTGATCGACCCAGGGTTTGCGAGGGCGTTCGAGTCGCAGGGTGTCGGCGGCGACTTGGATGTTGCGCACCAGGCGCTCGATGTCACGAGCGGATGCCGCGGCCCCCGTGTCTCCGCCGGCGCGTTCCGGGGCGATGGCCCACGGTCGGGCGTGCCCGAACCTCAGGTCGCTCAGGTCGATGGCATCACGGCGCTGGCCGTCGGAGCGTCCGCCCAGGTAGGCGGTCTGGAAGTGCACGACCCGGCCGGCACCGATCTTGACCACGGCCCGCCCCGGCGTCTCCGGGGCGAAGTGCGCGGCATCCGCGATTCCGATGACGTCGTTGCTGTCGCTCGCATCGGCCATGCGCAGCGCGACGCGGAGGTTGGTGTTGGCGCGCAGGTTGTCGCCGATGACACCGGCGGGGCGCTGCGTCGCCATGATGAGATGCAGCCCGAGCGAGCGCCCGCGCTGGGCGATGTCGATGACGCCGTCGACGAACTCCGGGATCTCCTTCGCCAGGGCGGCGAACTCGTCGATGACGATGAGCAGGAGGGGCGGGGCGGCGACCTCGGAGCGCCGCTCGAGACCGGAGAGGTCCTTCGCTCCGTGCTCGTTGAGGAGCTCCTCCCGGTAACGCAGCTCGGCCCGCAGTGAGGTGAGCGCGCGGCGCACCAGGTGCTGGTCGAGGTCGGTGACGAGGCCGACGGTATGGGGCAGGGCCACGCAGTCGGCGAAGGCCGCCCCGCCCTTGTAGTCGACGAGCAGGAAGGTGACGCGGTCGGGGGAATACGCCGCGGCGAGCGACAGGATCCACGTCTGCAGGAACTCCGACTTGCCCGCGCCTGTCGTGCCGCCGACGAGGGCGTGAGGGCCGTGGGTGCGCAGGTCGATCTCGACGGTTCCGGCGTCGCTCTGGCCGATGCGGGCGGGAAGGGTGCCGGGGTCGCGCTCGGCGCCCGGCGTCCAACGGCTCGTGAGCGAGTCGGTGCTCTCCCAGCCGGCGATGACCTCGCGGGGGTCGTCGAGCAGGTTGCGCCGATCGATGTCGGCGAGCTTCACGCTCCGGGGCAGGTCGCTCTCGTCGAGGACTCGAGCGCCGGCGTCGACGACGGGAGTGAGACTGCGGGCGAAAGCCTCGGCCTCGGGCACGTCCACACGTTCGACGGTGTCGAGCGTCACGACGGTTCCCGAGCGTACGAAATGCGCGGTCGTCGGCGTCGTGGTCGCGTCGACGGTCGTGCGGCAGGCGGCCGGGACATCGGCCATCGAGCGTGCCGCCCAGATCACGTGCACGCCGACGTCGGGTCCGTCCTCGGCGAGGCCCACGAGGCGGGTGAGGTCCTGCTCCGCGTCGTCGTCGCCGGCGACGACGAGCACGATGATCGTGGGCAGCAGGGGTTGCTTCTGCACGGCGGCGAGTCGGGAGTCGGTGTCGGATGCCTGGGACTGGTCCCGCGATCGGATCGTGCGTGACGAGGCGGATGCCGTGCGGGTCGCGATGATCCCCTCGAGCTCCGTCAGCAGGAGCGCCCGGTCGCGCGCGGTCGCCGTGAGGTGCGGGGTGCGGATCGGGCTGTAGACCGAATCGGCGTGCGGCACCCATTTGAGCCAGTCCCAGTCGGCTTCCGTGTGCCTGCCCGTCGCGGCATCCGTGCCGGCGTGGGTCTGGGCGTTCGTCTCGGCGTCGGGCAGGAAGGCCGTGAAGACCACGTCCGCGGGGGAGTGCAGCCCGAAGAGCTGCACGAGCACCGAGCGCGTGATCGAATCGGCCCAGACGCCCTCTCCGGCGATGCCGAGCGACCCGCTCAGGTCGAGGCGTTCGAGAACCGGAACGTCGGCGATCGATGACAGCGCGGTGTGGGCGTCTTCGACCTGGGCCCAGTCCTCGGTGGTGGAGGATCCGCGGGAGGGGAGGTCGAGCACGGTGCGGCTGGGCAGCTCGCCGCTGCCGAGGCGGATCTCGAGGTAGGAGCGATGCTCCGACCGTCGCGTCCAGAGCACCGGAGTGCGGTCGCGAGCCGCGGCGAGCAGGTCGGCGAGCGGCACGCTCTCCTGCTGGCGAGCGGGACGCTCGACCTCGTGGCGTCGCGTCACCTCGTCGCGCACGGTCGCCAGCGTTTCGGTGAACTCGCGACGCTGCTTCTTCAGCCGACGGCGCTGTCCGACGCGGCCGTCGAGCCAGCTGCCGATCATGATGAGCGGCGACAGCGCGACGAAGGCGATGCTGAGGGCCGACTGGGTGACGGCGAAGAGAGCCGCACCCATGGCGAGAGGCGCCACCATCGCGACGAGCGGGAAGCGCGAGGGCTCGGCCGGGGTGGGCGGCGAGGGTAGTTCGAGCGGCGTCGGCGCATGCACGGGATCGACCCGGGGAGACCGCTGATGGCGCACGGTCGCGCGGGCCCGGGGAGCGTCCGGTCCACCGGTGGCGACGGGATGGATGCGCAGGTGCACGTCGCCCAGACGCAGCACGGTGGGGTGCGAGAGGTGGGTCGGGGCCGTCAGGCGATGCAGTTCGCCGGATGCCGTGACGAGGTCGGTGCCGTTCGCGGAACCGAGGTCTCGCACGCTGCGGATCGGTCCGAACGCGGTCATCTCGAGGTGGTGCCGGGAGACGCTGCGATCATGCAATTCGACGCGATTCGTGCGCTCGCGGCCGATACCGTTCTCACCCTGAATGATGGTATATCGCGCACCGGATTGCGCCCCGTCGAGAACGTCGATGTATCCCGCTGGCTCGACCATTCGCTCCGCATTTCCGGCGTCCTGCTCGCGAATTACCTCGATAACCGCTCCAGCCTGCACGCCCGATATACCAATCGGATCGGCGGGGTCGAGAACGACGGCCCTCCCGCCGCGACGGTGAACGAGGATCGTCAGCGACGCCGTCCGGTCGAGGGCATGCGGGAGTAGTCGTCCGTCGCCCGCTCCGGCGCGGATGACGGTGCGGGCGAGGTCGGCGACCGTCGCGGTGACGTCGGCCGTCACGACGATGTCGCGCGCGCGATTCTGACCGTCCTGCCCGGTTTCGAGCAGCGTGAACTTGAGCCTCACAGACCCCCCTGTCGGCCGCGTCCCGAATTGGTATATCGCCAGAATTGGCGATTTTGCGAACGCGTTCGGCTAATGTAACCGATCGGGGGCGCGAGAAATCATCTCGTGCCGAGAAATCGGAGGATGTTGTCATGGCGAATGTGAAGCTCAGCTACGACGAGATGGACGCGGCGGCGAAGGACCTCGACGCCGGCCGCGAAGAGATCACGCAGAAGCTGCAGGGTATGCAGACGAAGATCCAGGGGCTCGTGGCCTCGGGCTTCGTGACCGACCAGGCCTCGGGAAAGTTCAACGATGCCTACACGCGCTACACGCAGAGCGCGAACACCGTGATCGCCCAGCTGACCGAGATCTCGGCGTTCATCAGCGGCACGGCTAACGCGGGTCGCGAGTTCGACTCCCAGATCGCCTCGAAGATCAACTGATCGCGATCGAGCGCCGTCGATGACGAGGCGTGTCTCTCGGGTGTGCCCAGTGGTGCACCTCTGAGGCACGCCTCGCTCGAGTTGGGGGGATGAGCGATGAAGGTCGATTACGGATCGCTGGAGGCTGCGGCCTCTGCTTTGTCGACGGCTGCCTCGGTAGTGACGTCGGAGAAGGCGGTTCCGGGTGAACTCGGTTCGGGCGCATCCGGTCCGGATGGTGCGCATACCGGTGCGCATTCGGAGCGGAAGTCCGTGGCGCAGGCCATGAGTGAGGCGATGATCGGACAGAGCAAGGCGTGCACCGAGCTGGTGTCGCTGTTCAAGCTGCTGGACGCGCAGATCGCTTCCCAGGTGCCGGGCGTATAGGAGGGGTGAGATGACGGCAGGAGATGTGGCGCTCGCGGGTGACTCCGCGACCGTGCGGGACGTCGGGGCCGATCTGCGAGGGCGGACTTTCGGCGCGGATGTCGGAGCGAAACTGATCGAGGCGTCGTCCGGACTGGGCCTCCAGTCGGGCAACGCGGTGTCGATCGACCGACTCGTGGCGGTGATCCAGGCGGCGCTGGCGCCGGCGGGTCTGGTGCAGGCCGCGGACCTTTCGTGGGGTGACGCAGCGGAAAGCCTCGGCGTGCAGATGGAGGAGATCGCGACGCGAACGCGGAACGAGAGGATCACGCTGGCCGACGCCAAGGCGACGGTCGTCATGAAGCAGGAAGCACTCGACTCGTACGATGCGTCGAGTGGTGAGGCCGACGACTACATGCGTTCCAGCCGGGGGCTCCAGCGTGCCGTCGACCATGCGGAGGATACGGTCGCGGCATCCGAGCAGCGGCTGGTCGGGTTGGATGAGGAACGACGAGGGATCGACGCGACAGCGAGTTCGAGCATCGGCACCGTTCGCTCCGAGTACGTGTCGACCCGAAAGGCGATCCCGTCGGTGCCGCACGTGTCGGCCGGGGTGTCTGTATCGGTCAGGATGCCGGACGGCAGTGTGCAGTCGGTGTCGGCCGTGGATCTCGCGAAGCTGAAGGACCCGGCGGCGATCCGCGCCGTCTGGGACGCGATGACGCCGGAACAACGGGAGAAGTTGATCACGGACTTCCCGATGCTGATCGGCAACCTCGAGGGGATTCCACTGCGCGATCGCAATACGGCGAACGTGATCACCGCGAAGGCTCATCGTGCCGAGCTCGAGAAGAACATCAAGATGCTGAAGCTTCTCGAGAAGCTGGGCACGCGCGTCGACGTGATCGACTTCGTCGCAGACCGTCAGGCGGGTGATCTCCCAGGAATCATCGCCGACATGGAGGGCGAGGCGAAGAGCATCGACGCGATGCTCGGCGACCGGAACGAGAATTACACGACGAAGAAGGGCGACGACGGCCAAGACGACCAGGTCGAAGGTCAACCCTTCGGCGTGTATCTGGTGTTTGACGAGAACGGTCGGAGGATCTCTCAGAACGGCACCGTTCTGGTCGGGTTCAATCCTCTCCGAGACAGTTACATCACCTTCCAAGGGATACTCGACCCGGTAACAGGCGACGTGCCTGCCTGGATGGATCAGGTGGGCGTGGTCATTCCGGGCACGACGTCCCGACTGGCGGGCTTCACAACAGACCTCGACAAGGGGAAGAACCTCATGTTCAACTCCGGAGCGCGGTCAGGCTATTTCACGTGGCACGGTGCGCCGATGCCGCAGTACGATTCGAGTCACCTCAACGAGGCGGCGCAGCAGGGATTCGCCGACGTCGCTGCGGCCCGGCTGGCAACCTTTGTCAATAGCCTCGGTATCGAACGCGGAACGGATGTGGTGCCGATCGGGCATAGCTACGGCGCTGCAGTGTTGGGAGGCGCCGAATACCTGGGGCTGAAAGCGGATCGCGTGGTGTACGTCGCTCCGGCGGGACTTGGGCATCACGTCGACGGGATCGAAGACTTTCCAGAGACGAAGGACGTCCCGCATTTCGCTCTTCAATCGAGAAACGATGCGATCGTGGGCTGGAATCAAGGCTTCGTACTTGGCAATATCGGTCATGGCCTGACCAATCCATTGACCGCAGACGGAGTCGTTCGGCTGGAGACGGGGTACGTCATTGCAGGCGACCCGAGTAGCGGAACGATTGAGAGCACCGGAGGTGGCGAAAGTCATACCTCCGTCTTTGACCCTCTGAGTACATCAATGAGGAATATCACCCGGGCAGTGAAGGGGGAGTCGGTGTCGCTCTATCACCCAGATGACGTCGAGTTCCGAGGCGGCTTCGCGCCGGTGATGGTCGATGTTCCCGGTTCCGGTGCAGCAAAACCTGAGGAGCTTGTCTCATCCCGCACCTTGGAGGAGGTTGACGGATGACTATTCAGAGAATGCGCAGTGTCGCACTCGCCGCTTTGGGCCTGTGCGCGCTGTTGTTGACCGGGTGCATCGGGATGAGTGCGGAGGAGAAGGTAGCGGTGCAGGAAGTGCAGTTGCAGGATTTCACTGACCAAGCGAATGGGTGGGGTGGTGAGATCCTCGCACAGATCCCGGAAGCCGAACTCGAACCCGGCGCTGAGTACGTCAACTACGGTGGCGTACGCCAGGTAAGCGACTACAACGCCGAGTGGCCGAAGTACTACTACTGGGCGACGATCGTCGAACTACGAGCAGACGGACCCCGCACCCCCACGAACATGGCGAATGATCTGGAACCCTGGCTGGAAGAGCAGGGCTGGAAGCGAAACTCCGCCAGCGAATTCCCGCCCGGCGAGGAGAGCTTCACGCGCGATTATCACCGTGAGGGCTACCGTCTCGCTATCGAAGTGTTCACGGAGCCCCCTCCCCGGGTGCAGTCTCTGCGCCTCTCGATCGTTACGCCGTACACCGACCCCGATCGATGAGCATGGGGTTGACCGTTTCGAGTACTCGGACTGCAGCCACAGCCGTGAGTATCGTCCTGGTTGCCTCTGCACTGTCGGGGTGTGCCGGGATGAGTGCGGAGGAGAAGGTTGCGGTGCAGGAAGCGCAGTTGAAGGATTTTGTCGCGCAGGCTGATGTTTGGGGTGGTGAGATCGTCGCGCAGATTCCGGTGGCGGAGATCGAGCCGGCGGCGGAGTCGTACAACATCGGTGGCGTGCGCAAGGTGAGCGATTACGACGACTGGCCGAAGTACTACTACTGGGACCAGATCGTCGAGTTGAAGGCTGAGGGTGCACGTGCGCCGTCTGAGGTGGCTGATGATCTCGAGCCGTGGCTGGAGCGTGAGGGGTGGGAGCGGAACGAGGAGTCTGAGTTCCCTCCGGGCGAGCAGAGTTTCGAGCGTGATTATTACCGGGATGGATACCACCTTGTCGTCGAGGTGTATACCGTCCCGCCGCCTCATGCGCAGAAGCTCGCGTTCATGATCGTGACGCCGCAGACCGATCCGGATCGTCCGTGACGGCATCCGTCCCGTGCCCACGTCTTTGCGCGGGGCGTGCCCGTTCACTTGCGGCGGGCGTACTCGTCTCGCTGGTGGTGTTGACGGGGTGTGCTGGGATGAGCGCGGAAGAGAAGGTTGCGGTGCAGGAAGCGCAACTGAAAGCACTGATCGCGCAGGCGGATGATTGGGGCGGGGAGATCGTCGCTCAGATCCCTGTGTCGGAGGTGGAGGAGATCTACCCGAACATGGGGGGCTCCCGAGGAGCGGGCGATGATTACGAGCAGTGGCCGCGCTATTACTACTGGTTCCAGGGCGTTGACCTCTTGCCGGACGGACCGCGATCGCCAACGGCCGTCGCTGATGACCTCGAACCGTGGCTGCAGCGACAGGGCTGGCAGCGTAATGAAGAAGCTGAGTTTCCTGCAGGTCAAGAGAGTTTCGAGCGCGACTACTTCCGCGATGGATACCACCTCATCGTGGAGGTCTACACCGAAGAGCCGCCCATGGCGCAGGCGATCAACTTCAAGATCGTGACGCCGCAGACCGATCCGGATAGTCCGTGACGGCATCCGTTCGTTACCCGTGTCTCCTCTCTGGGCGTGCTCGTCTACTTGCGGCGGGCCTACTCGTCTCGCTGGTGGTGTTGACGGGGTGCGGTGGGATGAGTGCGGAGGAACAGGTAGTGGTTCAGGAACAACAACTGGACGAGTTCATCTCTCAGGCGGACCGATGGGGCGAGGAGATCCTTGAGCAGATCCCGGCGTCAGAGCTCGATCCCGAGTCGGAAGCGAGCCCCGGTGGTGGTGTTCGAGCGGCGAACGACGACTACGAGGAGTGGCCGAAGTACTACTACTGGAATCGGTACGTCGAGCTGAAGTCGGAGGGTGTCCGAACGCCTACCGAGATCGCGGACGACCTCGAGCCGTGGCTGGCAGAGCAGGGCTGGCAACGAGACAAAGAGAGTGAGTTCCCGGCCAGTGAAGAGAGCTTTGAGCGGGACTACTTCCGGGGTGGGTACCACCTCGTCGTGGAGGTATTCACGGAGCCGCCTCCTCGTGTTCAGTCCCTACGGTTCATGATCGTGACGCCGCGAACGGATCCAGACCGCACTTGAATCGTGTCCTAGGTGAACCATGTACATCTCTAGCCTGCGAGAGTTCGCAATGAGGTCGAACGCTACTTTGGAAACAACGCGAAGTACCTCGCCACCACCTCGAGTGAGGGTGATCCATCACGTGGGTACATGGGATTTCGCTCACCTTGTCGCCTCCCGGGCCACGAAGGCGACAAAGTGAGCGATTCGAAACCGATCGAAACCTACGCCCCCAGCGCCGCCGACACCACCGCGCGGGCCTCGGCCTGCACCTCGGCGAGGTGCTCGGGGCCGCGCAGGCTCTCGGCGTACAGCTTGTAGACGTCCTCGGTGCCCGAGGGGCGCGCGGCGAACCACGCGTGCTCGGTCTGCACCTTGAGGCCGCCGATCGCCGCGCCGTTGCCGGGAGCGTGCGAGAGCTTGGCGGTGATCTCCTCGCCGGCCAGCGTGGTCGCCGACACCGACTCGGGCGCCAGCTTCGCGAGCGTCGCCTTCTGCTCGGGCGTCGCCGGAGCATCCACCCGCTGGTAGGCCGACGAGCCGAACGCGGTCTCGAGCTCGGCATAGCGCTCCGACGGCGACTTGCCCGTCACGGCGATGATCTCGGCGGCCAGCAGGCACAGCAGGATGCCGTCCTTGTCGGTCGACCACACCGAGCCGTCGAAGCGCAGGAACGACGCACCGGCCGACTCCTCGCCGCCGAACGCGACCGAACCGTCGAGCAGACCGGGAACGAACCATTTGAACCCGACCGGAACCTCGAGCAGGCGACGGCCGAGCGACTCCGCGACGCGATCGATGATCATCGACGACACGAGCGTCTTGCCGATCGCGGCATCCCGCGGCCACTCCGTGCGGTGCGAGAACAGGTAGTCGATCGCGACGGCGAGGTAGTGGTTCGGGTTCATCAGACCGGCATCCGGGGTGACGATGCCGTGGCGGTCGGCATCCGCGTCGTTGCCGGTGAGCACGTCGAAGTCGCCCTTCTTGGCGACGAGCGAGGCCATGGCCGACGGCGACGACGGATCCATGCGGATCTTCTCGTCCCAGTCGAGCGTCATGAAGCGCCAGGTCGGGTCGACCTCGGGGTTCACGACGGTGAGGTCGAGGTCGAAGACCTCCTTGATGAGCGCCCAGTACTCCACGGATGCTCCGCCCAACGGGTCGGCCCCGATGCGCACACCCGCGCGGCGGATCGCTTCGACGTCGATGATCGACGCGAGGTCTCGCACGTAGGCGTCGCGGAAGTCGTAGCTCCCGAGGGTGTCGGCGTCGAGGTCCGCGAAGCGCACGCGCTTCACGCCCTCGAGGTTCGCCTCGATGAGCTGGTTCGCGCGGTCGGCGATCCAGCCGGTGGCGTCGGTGTCGGCCGGGCCGCCGTGCGGCGGGTTGTACTTGAAGCCGCCGTCGCGGGGCGGGTTGTGCGAGGGGGTGACGACGATGCCGTCGGCGCGGCCGGTGTTGCCCTCGGATGCCGCGAGGGCGCGGTTGTACGTGAGGATCGCGTGGCTGAGCGCCGGGGTCGGCACCCACGAGTCGCGGGAGTCGACGCGCACGTCGACGCCGTTCGCGACGAGCACCTCGATCGCGCTGCGCTCGGCCGGCAGCGACAGCGCATGCGTGTCGCGCCCGAGGAAGAGCGGGCCGGTGATGCCCTGGCCCGCGCGGTAGTCGACGATCGCCTGCGTGGTGGCGAGGATGTGCACCTCGTTGAAGCTGCCGCTCAGCGACGACCCGCGATGGCCGCTGGTGCCGAACGCGACGCGCTCGGCGGCGACATCCGGGCGCGGGATGCGGTCGTAGTAGGCGGCGATCAACTCGTCGACATCGATGAGGTCACTTTCCTCCGCGGGGAGGCCGGCACGGCTCGTCATGAGTTCAGTCTGCACCGATCCGGCCCGAGAGGAAACTTCGCGTCGGAGCCTTGACGCGGAGGGCTAAGGTGAAACGCGTGACCGAACGCCGTACCTACAGCTATCTGGGACCCGCCGGAACGTTCACGGAGGCGGCGCTCGACCAGGTCGCCGAAGCCCGAGGCCAGCAGTGGCGTGCCGTGCACAACGTCGGCGAAGCCCTCGCCGACGTGCTCGAGGGCCGCAGCGACGCCGCGATGATCGCGATCGAGAACTCGATCGAGGGCGGCGTCTCCACCACGCAGGACGCCCTCGCGACCCTGCCCGGTCTGCGCATCGTCGGCGAATACCTCGTGAAGGTGAACTTCGTGCTCGTCGCGCCGCGCGGCACGACGCTCGACGAGGTGTCGGTCATCGCCGCGCACCCCGTCGCCTACGCGCAGTGCCACGGATGGCTCGGCGCGAACATTCCCGCGCACTCGCACGTTCCGGCATCCAGCAACGTCGCCTCGGCGATCGGCGTGCTCGACGGCAGCCTGCCCGCCCAGGCCGCGATCGCCGCCCCCGGCATCGTCAACCACTACGACGTCGAGGTGCTCGCCTCCGGCATCGGCGACAACGCCAACGCCGTCACCCGCTTCGTGCTCGTCTCGCGCACGACCGCGCCGCCCGCGCCGACCGGTGCCGACAAGACCTCGCTCATCGTCGAGCTGCCCCACGACCACCCGGGATCGCTCCTCGAGATGCTCGAGCAGTTCTCGACCCGCGGCATCAACCTGTCGCTCATCGAGTCGCGCCCGATCGGCGACGAACTCGGCCGCTATCGTTTCGTCATCGACGCCGACGGCCACATCGAGCACGAACGCATGGCGGATGCGCTGCTCGGCATCCGTCGGTTCAGCCCGCGCGTGGTGTTCCTCGGGTCGTACCCGCGGGCCGACCGTCAGATCGTGCACTACCCGGATCGCTACGCCGACGACGTGTTCGTCGAGGCGCGCGACTGGCTGCGCGGCATCGTCTCGGGCGAACCCGAGGCCTGAGCCCCCTCCGGCGCGGATCGCGCCCACTCAGCCCCCTCGGCCCTCCGGCTCCGTCCGGCGCGGGTCAGTGCTCCCGGAAGTTCGGCCAGTCGCTGCCCGGCCGCATGCGCGCGTGGAGCGCGCTCTTGGCGACGGCGAGCGACGGGTAGGTTCCGGCCGAGGCATCCGCCCCCGCCATCGTCACCCGATAGCCCTCGTCGTCGTGACGGATGCTGCCGACGACGCCGTTCGGGCCGTAGGCCACCCAGAGGCCGAGTGTGGTGCTGGTGCTCATCATCGAACTCCTCTCCAGGGCTGAGGCTACGCCCGCCGGGCCCGGTGCGCCAGACCTCCGTCGCGCGCGTCTACAGCGCTGCGGCGACGAGCTCCAGGGTCTGGGCGCGGCCCGCGGCCGAGTCGGCGGGCTCGGACTCGTAGGCGCCGGCGACGGGGGAGAGCATGACCTCGTCGACGCCCCAGCGGCTCGCGAACTCGCGCACCTCGGCGGCGACGGACTCGCCCGTTCCGACGAACCAGCGCGAGCGGGCGGCCTGCACGACCTGATCGGTCGCGGCATCCGATTCGGCCGCCAGCGCTTCCTCCACCGTCTCGAGAGCGATGAGCGGCTTGTTGAGACGCAGCCGCGACATCATGCGCAGCTGCGGCAGGGCGCGCGCCTCGGCCTCCTCGACGGTGGGCGACGCCACGGCGTTGACCGTCAGGAAGGTGCGCGGCGTCGGGTGCTCCTCGCTCGGCTGGTAGTTCGTGCGATAGAGATCGAGCGCGCGCTCGAGGCCCTCGCCCGAGAAGTGGTTGGCGAACACGTACGGCAGGCCGTGGGATGCCGCGAGCTGAGCCGAGTAGTCGCTCGAGCCGAGCAGCCACACCTCGGGGGCGTCGGTCGCCGCGGGCGTCGCACGCACCGTGTACTCCCCGCCGGAGGTGAAGCGCACGGTCGCCCCCTCGTTCGAGACGAGCGCGGCGATGTCCTGCACGTGGCGGGGGAACTGTTCGACGTCGCTGGTGACGCCCGAGCCGCGCAGCAACTGCGTGATCACGGGGTCGCTGCCGGGTGCGCGCCCGAGGCCGAGGTCGATGCGCCCGGGGGCGATCGCGGCCAGGGCCGCGAACTGCTCGGCGACGATGAGCGGCGCGTGGTTCGGCAGCATGACGCCGCCGGAGCCGAGGCGGATGCTCGAGGTGCGGGTCGCGGCGGCGGCGATCAGCACCGGGGGAGTGGTGGATGCCACGGCCGGCATGTTGTGGTGCTCGGCGAACCAGTAACGGCGATAGCCGAGCCGGTCGGCGATCTCGGCGAGCGAGAGGGAGGCGCGGATGGCCTCGGCGCTGGTCTGACCGGTGCGCACGGGCACGAGGTCGAGGACGGAGAGTGCGACGTCATTCATCCCCTGCTGCAACCGGGGGGAGCGGCGGGGCATTCCCGGCGCCCCGGGCCCCGATCGCGCGGACGCGCGGGGAGGCGCGGGAAGCGCGCCGGAAACGCGCCGCCGTCAGGCCGCGATGGGCGTACTGCGGGGCGTGAGCGCCTCTTCCAGCGATCGGCGCGCGAGTCGGTAGCGGATGCTCCAGCCGGCGCTGTAGCTCTGCTCGGGGAGGTCGGCGAGGAGTGCGCGGTCGTCCGGGCCGAGGCCGTCGCGCGCGGCTTCGCGCAGCAGGTCGTCCTTCGTGGCCGGGTACTCCATCTCGGCCAGGAAGCGGTCGAGTGCGGGCGAGGTGGGCATGTGACATTCCTTTCCGTGTGAAGGGGAGGAGGACTCGGGGGCGCGCGATCGCGCGCCCCCGAGAGGATCAGGCGTCGATCGCCTGCCGCTGGTCGGCCGATTCGACGGTGATCTTGCGCGGCTTCGCGCGCTCGCTGACAGGGATGATGACCGACAGCACGCCGCTCTCGTAGGAGGCGCTGATGCCGTCGAGGTCGACACCCTCGCCGAGCGTGAACTGGCGCAGGAACGTGCCGGCGCCGCGCTCGCGAGCGAGCCAGCGCACGCCCTCCTGGCTGTCGGCGGTGCGCTGGGCGCGGATGGTCAGCTGCGCACCGTCGAGATCGACGTCGATCGAGCCGGGATCGGCGCCCGGCAGATCGGCGTGCAGGATGTAACGGTCGCCGTCGCGATAGAGGTCCACCGGCATGGACCGGGGGGCGCGAACGGAATCGAGCACGCTCGCGGCGAAGCGGTCGAGCTGACTGAACGGATCGAAGGTGAGTGCCATGGTGTCTCCTTTCGTACGGCCCTCTCGGGCTCGATGGCCGATGCAGAAGATCTGCATCACTTACTGTAGATTTTTTATAGAACAAATCCAGCCACTTCCGCAAGTCCCGACGTCTCGAAGGAGAACCGGATGCCGCATCGCGATTCGCGCACCCCGCTCTACGGCATCGCCGTCGCCGCGCAGCTCGTCGACCTGCCCGAGGCGACCCTCCGCCTGTTCGAGAGCAAAGGGCTGCTGACGCCCGCGCGGAGCGACGGCGGCACCCGGCGCTACAGCGACGACGACATCGATCGCCTGCGGAGGGCGGCGCAGTTGCGTGACGACGGCATCAACATCGCGGGCATCGCCCGGGTGCTCGACCTCCAGGACGAGAACGCCGATCTGCAGGACCGGAACGCCGACCTGCGCGACGCTCTCGACGAGCGGTGACGCCCGGCGCGGGCGCTAATCTGGCCGGATGGATGCCGAGATCTTCTACGTCCTCGTCGGCGCCGTCGTCGTGGCGGCCATCGCCCGCTGGCGCGGGTGGCCCGCCCCGCTGCTCGTCACGGTCGTCGCGCTCGCGGTGTCGTTCCTTCCGTTCGTGCCCGAGCTGCGTGCCGACGGGCACCTGCTGCTGAACCTCGTGCTGCCGCCGCTGCTGTACTCGGCGGCCCTCGACGTCTCGTTCGTCGGGTTCCGGCGCAGCCTGCCGCAGATCCGCCGCCTGGGCATCTGGCTGGTGCTGATCACGGCGATCGCCGTCGGTCTGATCGCGTGGTGGATCTTCCCCGATCTGGGCCTTCCCGGGGCGCTGCTGCTCGGCGCGATCGTCTCTCCGCCCGATGCGGTCTCGGCCGCCGCGATCGGCCGCAAGCTCGGCCTGCCGCGCCGCATCATGACGGTGCTGTCGGGTGAGAGCCTCATCAACGATGCGACCTCGCTGACTCTGTACCGGGTGTTCGCGGCGATCCTCGCGGGCGCGACCGTGAGCGTCTGGGGCGGCATCTGGCAGTTCGTCGTCGCGGTGGCGGTGGGTGTCGGCATCGGCCTGGTGTTCGGCGTCGCGCTGCACCAACTGCGCATGCGCATCTCCGACCCCGTCGTGATCGGTACGTTCGGCCTGCTCGCTCCCTTCGGCGCCTACGCCATCGCCGAGCACCTCAACGGCTCGGGTGTACTGGCGGTCGTCGCGATGGGCCTGTACGTCGGCTTCAACGCTCCGCGCACCGACTACACGACCCGTCAGCAGGAGAAGCCGATCTGGCTCTCGGCCGACTTCCTGCTCGAGAGCTTCGTGTTCGCGTACATCGGTCTGCAGCTGCCGCGCGTGGTCAGCGACCTCGGCGCCGAATCGATCGGCGAGATCCTGCTGCTCTCGGGCGCCGTGCTCGTGGTCGTGCTGATCGTGCGCCCGCTGTTCATCTTCCCGGCCAACGCCTGGGCGAACTTCCAGGACCGTCGGCGCCTCGCCCGCTGGGATCGGGGGGTCGAATCGGGAGAGTTCCAGAAGCGGCAGAAGCAGTCGCGGCGCTGGGGCCAGTACACCCCCGACGAGCTGCGCACGCAGATCGTGCGCGAGCGGATGGCGGGCCTCCAGCTCACCTGGAAGGACAACGCGGTCATCTCCTGGGCGGGCATGCGCGGCGTGGTCACGCTCGCGACGGCGCTCGCCGCGGCCGACCTCGCCACCCTCGACGAGCGGGCCTCGCACGCGATCGTCGTGGTCGCGTTCATCGTGACCGTCGGCACGCTGCTGCTGCAGGGGCTCACGCTGCCGATGCTGATCCGCCGGCTCGGCATCGCCAGCGACGTCGATCACGCCGAGGATGAGAAGGCCCTCGCCGCGGTGAAGGAGAAGAGTCGTCGGGCCGGCAAGGCGTTCCTCGCCGAGAAGCGCGTGGAGTGGGAGGAGAAGTACGGCGAGGTCGACCTCTCGATCTTCGACGCTTTCGCCAAGCGCATGAACCGCGTCGAGAAGGACACCGACGAGGCGCAGGAGGTCGAGGACTCGGTCGCCAAGCCGTCGTACGACGACCTCGTCGCCCTCTCGAAGGGCTGGTTGCAGGTGCGCCGCGAGATCCTCCTCGAGGAACGCGACAAGGGCAACCTCGACGAGGAGGTCATGCGCGAGCTGATCGCGGCGATGGATGCCGAGGAGCTCGCCATGGACACCCGCGGGGCGACCCGTCCGGGCGAGCGCGCGTAGCCGCGGCATCCCGCTGACGAACGAGAGTGCCCCGTCCTGGAAGAGGACGGGGCGCTCGTTCGGTGATGCGGCGGGTGGCGCTCAGCGCGTGGCGGCGGGCTCCGGTGCGGCGGTGGTGCCGGCATCCGCCTCGGGGGCGTCGTCGTCATCGTCCTCGGCGAAGGGGAGGCCCTCGCGCGGCGCGTTGTAGAGGCGCTCGTCGAGGATGCCTTCGCGCTTGGCGACGATCGTCGGGATGAGCGCCTGGCCCGCGACGTTGACCGCGGTGCGGCCCATGTCGAGGATCGGGTCGATCGCGAGCAGCAGTCCCACGCCCTCGAGCGGCAGGCCGAGCGTCGACAGCGTGAGCGTGAGCATGACGACCGCGCCCGTGGTGCCGGCGGTCGCGGCGGAACCGACGACCGAGACGATCACGATGAGCAGGTACTGCACGAAGTTGAGCTCGATGCCGAAGAACTGCGCGACGAAGATCGCGGCGATGGCCGGGTAGATCGCGGCGCAGCCGTCCATCTTGGTGGTGGCGCCGAACGGCACGGCGAACGAGGCGTACGAGCGGGGCACGCCGAGGTTGCGCTCGGTGACGCGCTCGGTGAGCGGCAGGGTGCCGATCGACGAGCGGCTGACGAAGGCCAGCTGCACGGCGGGCCAGACACCCGAGAAGTACTGCTTGATCGACAGGCCGTGGGTCTTCACCAGCACGGGGTAGACGACGAAGAGCACGAGCGCGAGACCGATGTAGATCGCGATCGCGAACCAGCCGAGCGAGGCGAGCTTCTCCCAGCCGTACTTGATGACGGCGGCGCCGATCAGGCCGAAGGTGCCGAGCGGGGCGATGCGGATGATCCACCACAGCACGCGCTGGATGACCTTGAGCAGCGACTCGGTGAAGACGAGGAACGGCTCGGCCTTCTTGCCCGCCTTGAGCGCGGCGATGCCGACGACGGCCGCGACGACGATGACCTGCAGGATGTTGAAGCTGACGCTCGACGAGACGGCGCCGGCTTCGGCGTCGAACGAGCTGCTCACTCCGATGCCGAGGAAGTTCTGCGGGATGAGGCCGAGCAGGAAGTTCCACCACGTGCCGACGGTGTAGGGCTCGCCGGGCTCGAGCCCCTCGCCCGCGCGGGCGCCGGGCTGGATGACGAGGCCGAGCACGATGCCGATGACGACGGCGATGAACGCGGTGATCGCGAACCACAGCAGCGTCTGGCCGGCGAGGCGGGCGGCGTTCTGCACGCGGCGCAGGTTCGAGATGCTCGCCACGATGGCGGTGAAGATGAGGGGCACGACGGCAGCGCGCAGCAGCGTCACGTACGAGCTGCCGATGGTGTCGAGGGTGGCCGAGAGGCCGTTCGGGTTCTCGGCGGTGGCGCCGAGCTGGCGGCCGATGAGGCCGGCGGCGATGCCGAGGACGAGGGCGGCGAGGATCTGGAAGCCGAACGACGTCAGCAGCTTCCGGATCGGTCCGCGGGTATCAGGCGCCTTCTGCGCGCGAGCGGTGGTACTCATTGCGGGGGAACTCCAGAACAGATTGCGGCATGCCGATATACACGCCAGAACGTTCAACGCTAGGTCTGTCTGAGAATTCCCTGGGCGGAAATGACGAAGGATGACGGATGCCGCAGCATCCGTCATCCTTCGATGTCGATCCGACCGGAGGTCAGACGGGGAGGATCACTCTCCCGCAGCGAGGCACTCCTCCATGTTGTCGGTGAGGACCTTCTGGACCAGGGTGTAGTCGTCCTGGTTGGCCTGCTTGTCCTCGCCGTTGGCGAGGTAGTTGAGGGTCTCGTTGCTGAGCTCCGAGTCGACGAGGTAACCGGCGAAGCAGTCGGCGGCCTTCTCATTGAGGATGTCGCCCTGGCCGGCGTCTTCGAAGTACTGGGTGAGGCCCGAAGCCACGTCGGCCTGAGACGGACGGCTCGCGCCACCGCAGGCGGCGAGCGAGAGGGCGAGGGCCGCGGCGGGCAGGGCCAGCAGCAGGCGGGAGCGGGTGCGCAGTTTCCGGTCGAAGTTCATCATGCGGCCAGGTTATCGGCTCTCAGCCCATTGATAGGAATATCTGGATGGGGATATATACCCATCATGATTTCTGGTAATGGCTCCGTGCTCTGGCACGATGGCCTCATGTTCATGGTGACGACGAACGATATTCCGGGTTACCGCATCACGCAGGTGCTCGGCGAGGTCATGGGCCTCACGGTGCGCTCGACCGACTTCGGTCAGGGGTTCGCCGCGGGCTTCCGTTCGCTCGGCGGCGGCGAGATCCCCGAGTACACCCAGGTCATGTACGAGGCCCGGCAGGTCGTCATGGGGCGCATGTGGGCCGAGGCCCAGCAGCGCGGCGGCAACGCGATCGTCGCGATGCGCTTCGACGCCGGGTCGATCCAGAACTTCACCGAGATCTGCGCGTACGGCACCGCGGTCGTCGTCGAGCCCCTCGCCCCGCAGCCCGCGCCGCCGCAGCCGCCCCGGTTCTAGGGGCGCTCGGCCAGCACCAGCAGCTCGCCGACCTCGCAGTCGAGCGCGTCGCAGATCGCCCGCAGCGTCGAGTAGCGGATGGCGCGGGCGCGGTCGTTCTTGAGCACCGACAGGTTCACGATGCTCACCCCCACGCGCGCGCTGAGCTCGGTGAGCGTCATGCCGCGGTCGGCGAGCAGTTCGTCGAGGCGGCAGTGGATGCCGGTGAGCTCGTCGTCGTTCTCCGCGGGGCTCATACGAGACCCTCGGTTTCCTTCTGCAAGGACTCGTTCTCGCGCTGGGTTCGGATCCCGCGACGGAAGGCCACAGCGATGAGTCCGACGGCCATCCCGATTCCGAAGATCGGGAGGATCGACCAGAACTCGAGCGGATGCGCGGGCTCGCCGGGCCCCGTGCCGATGGCGCTGAGCACTCCGTTGCGGCCCATCGTGTCGAAGAGCACGATCGCGATCGGGGCGATCACGAGGGTCCACCCGGTCGCCACGAGCGCCCGCACGTTCGCGTCGACGAAAAAGCGCCCGCGCAGGAAGTTTCCGGCCAGCAGGATCACCGAGCCGATGATCAGCAGTGCGGCGGCCGCCCACAGCGCGATCGAGGCGATGATCGCGGCGATCGAGACGGCGTTGACGTTTGGGGCGAAGACCACGACCTCTTCGGCGATGCCCGAGATCGAGATCGCTCCGGAGTCGCCCGTGGCGTCCACGGGCATCGCATCGATGGGAACGCTCCATGCGATGCCCTCCTCGCGGAACGTGGTCAGCACGCGCAGCCAGGTGGCGATACCGACGATCACGACGGCGGCCACCGCATAGAAGATGACGGTGACCGCATCGGCGGTCTCGGAACGGGGCGAGATGCGGGTGGCCATCAGATGAGTCCCTCCGTCTCCTTCTCGAGCGTCGCCTTGTCGCGCTGCAGGCGATCGCCCACGGTGAAGGCGGTCATGATCACGGCGACGATGAACGCGGCCAGGATCCACGTGAACGGCTCGACCGTGAGCACCGCGGTGTCGAGACGATTCTCGGTCATGAGCGAGACCGTGGCGTTCGCGAGCATGTTGTCGAAGAACCTCGCGGCTGCGGCACCGATCAGCCCGGTGAGACCGGTGGTCGCGACGAGAGCGGTGTTTCGGCGGCTGAATACGCGGCCGCCGATGATGCTGCGCGAGAGCAGCAGCAGGCATCCGACGATCGTCACGACCGTGACGATCAGTGCGAGCTGGCCCAGGATGCCGGGAACGATCGCGATCGGCGTGAGCTGCGGGGCGAGGAGAACGCCGCTGTCGATCTGCACCGGCACCGTGGCTGATCCGTCGGAGAGGGCGATGTCGGCCGCACCGTCGACGAACTCGATGCGAACCGGCACGTTCGTTCCGGTCGCGAGGACGATGATGCGCAGGACCGCAGTGACGGTGATCCACGCCGCGATCGCGAAGCCCACGATCGAGAAGGCGGCGATCGACCAGCGGTCGCCGCGCGACGGTCGGTTCTGATGCGAGATGCTCATGTCTACTCCTTATCGATGATCGTTGTTATCGATTCCCGTTAACATATCGACTCTCGATAAAGACGTCAACCCTTCCGTCCCATCGGCGCCGTAGCGGGGCGTCACCGCACTATGCCGACGGCGAACACGGGCATACACGGCATCCGCGGTCGTTACTCTCGGTATACAAGCGCTCGCACCCACAGGGAACGTGCGAACCAAGGAGTTGACAATGTTCGAGAGATTCACGGACCGAGCCCGTCGTGTGGTCGTCCTCGCCCAAGAAGAGGCGAAGATGCTCAACCACAACTACATCGGTACCGAGCACATCCTGCTCGGTCTCATCCACGAAGGCGAGGGCGTCGCCGCCAAGGCGCTGGAGTCCCTTGGCATCTCCCTCGACGCGGTGCGCGAGCAGGTGCAGGACATCATCGGCCAGGGTCAGCAGCAGCCGACCGGCCACATCCCCTTCACCCCCCGCGCCAAGAAGGTGCTCGAGCTCAGCCTCCGCGAGGCCCTGCAGCTCGGCCACAACTACATCGGCACCGAGCACATCCTGCTCGGTCTCATCCGCGAGGGTGAGGGCGTCGCCGCGCAGGTGCTCGTCAAGCTGGGCGCCGACCTCAACAAGGTGCGCCAGCAGGTCATCCAGCTGCTCTCGGGCGCCCCGGGCCGCGAGCCGGCCGCCGTCGGCGCGCAGAGCAACGACACCCCGAGCGCGCAGGGCGGCTCGCAGGTTCTCGACCAGTTCGGTCGTAACCTGACGCAGGCCGCGCGCGACAACAAGCTCGACCCGGTCATCGGGCGCGAGAAGGAGGCGGAGCGGGTCATGCAGATCCTCTCCCGCCGTTCCAAGAACAACCCCGTGCTGATCGGTGAGCCCGGCGTCGGCAAGACCGCCGTCGTCGAGGGCCTCGCGCAGGCCATCGTCAAGGGCGATGTGCCCGAGACGCTGAAGGACAAGCAGCTGTACTCGCTCGACCTCGGCTCGCTCATCGCCGGTTCCCGCTACCGCGGTGACTTCGAGGAGCGGCTGAAGAAGGTCACCAAGGAGATCCGCACGCGCGGCGACATCATCGTCTTCATCGACGAGATCCACACCCTCGTGGGTGCGGGTGCCGCCGAGGGCGCGATCGACGCGGCCAGCATCCTCAAGCCGCTGCTCGCCCGCGGTGAGCTCCAGACCATCGGCGCCACCACACTCGACGAGTACCGCAAGCACTTCGAGAAGGATGCCGCGCTCGAGCGCCGCTTCCAGCCGGTGCAGGTCAACGAGCCGAGCCTGCCGCACGCGATCAACATCCTCAAGGGTCTGCGCGACCGCTACGAGGCGCACCACAAGGTGCAGATCACGGACGGCGCGATCGTCGCGGCGGCGAACCTCGCCGACCGCTACGTCTCCGACCGCTTCCTGCCCGACAAGGCCATCGACCTGATCGACGAGGCCGGCGCACGCCTGCGTCTGTCGATCCTGTCGAGCCCGCCCGAGCTGCGCGAGTTCGACGAGAAGATCGCCAAGGTGCGCGAGCAGAAGGAAGTCGCCAGCGAAGAGCAGGACTTCGAGAAGGCCGCCGCCCTCCGCGACGAGGAGAAGAGCCTCCTCGCCGAGCGTCTGCGCCTCGAGAAGCAGTGGCGTGCGGGCGACGTCGCCACCTCCGCGGTGGTCGACGAGGGTCTGATCGCCGAGGTGCTCGCACAGGCCACCGGCATCCCCGTCTTCAAGCTGACGGAAGAGGAGTCCTCGCGACTCGTCTTCATGGAGAAGGCCCTGCACCAGCGCGTCATCGGTCAGGAAGAGGCCATCGCCGCCCTGTCGAAGACGATCCGTCGTCAGCGCGCCGGCCTCAAGGACCCGAAGCGTCCCTCGGGCTCGTTCATCTTCGCCGGCCCCACGGGTGTCGGAAAGACCGAGCTGGCCAAGGCGCTCGCCGAGTTCCTGTTCGACGACGAAGCCGCTCTCATCTCGCTCGACATGAGCGAGTTCGGCGAGAAGCACACCGTCTCGCGTCTGTTCGGTGCCCCTCCCGGGTTCGTCGGATTCGAAGAGGGTGGCCAGCTCACCGAGAAGGTGCGTCGCAAGCCGTTCAGCGTGGTGCTCTTCGACGAGATCGAGAAGGCCCACCCCGACATCTTCAACTCGCTGCTGCAGATCCTCGAAGAGGGTCGGCTCACCGACGGCCAGGGTCGCGTGGTGGACTTCAAGAACACCGTCATCATCATGACCACGAACCTCGGTGCGCGCGACATCGCCGGTGGTCCCGTCGGCTTCCAGATCGAGGGCAGCAACGCCACGACCTACGAGCGGATGAAGGGCAAGGTGAACGAAGAGCTCAAGCGGCACTTCAAGCCCGAGTTCCTCAACCGCGTCGACGACATCATCGTGTTCCCGCAGCTCAACAAGGAGGAGCTGGTGCAGATCGTCGATCTGTTCACCAAGCGCCTCAGCGAGCGGCTGCTCGACCGCGACATGACGATCGAGCTGTCGCAGGCCGCCAAGGAGCGTCTCATCGAGATCGGGTTCGACCCGTCGCTCGGTGCCCGCCCGCTGCGTCGCGCGATGCAGCACGAGGTCGAAGACCGCCTGTCGGAGAAGATCCTGCACGGCGAGCTCGACTCGGGCGACCACGTGAAGGTCGACGCGAAGGACGGGGAGTTCCTGTTCGAGCACGGCCCGCGCGAGGGTGGCCCGGTCTCGGTCGGCGTCAACACCGGCGGCGACATCTCCGGCACCCCCGACCTGGCGATCGCCAGCGGGGAGTGACCTGATCGTCGACCTCGGCTCCTGAGCGAGCGGAGCGAGACGAAGGAGGGGGCGGATGCTTCGGCATCCGCCCCCTTTCCTGTGCCCGCTTCAAGGTCGCGGGCGGGTGGCGGTTCTAGGCTGGAGGGGTGAGCGACTACATCGTCCGGCCGGCGCGGAGCGCCGACATCGTCGGCATCCGCAATCTGCTGCAGCCGATGGTCGAGCAGCGCATCCTCCTGGGCAAGGACCTCGCCGTGCTCTACGGCGCCGTGCAGGAGTTCGTCGTGGCCGAGGCCGACGGCGAGCTGATCGGCTGCGGCGCGCTCCACGTCTTCTGGGAAGACCTCGGCGAGGTGCGTACGCTGCTCGTCAGCGACGCCTGGCTGCACCACGGGGTGGGGCGAGCGATCGTCGACCGCCTCGAGCAGAACGCGGTCACGCTCGGACTCTCGCGGCTGTTCTGCCTGACGTTCGAGGTCGAGTTCTTCACGCGCCGCGGCTTCACGACCATCGGCGAGCAGGTCGTCGATCCCGACGTGTATTCGCAGCTCCTGCGCAGCGGCGACGCGGGTGTCGAGGAATTCCTCGATCTCGCGCACGTCAAGCCCAACACGCTCGGCAACACGCGGATGCTGAAGCACCTGAACTAGCCTGGAACCCATGCCCCGTCAGTCCGCAGCCGTCTATCGTCGTCGGCGCATCGTGTTGCTCGGCGGGCTGATCCTCGTGCTCGCGGCGATCGGTATCGGCGTGTGGCTGCTGCTCGCCCAGCCGTGGGCCTCGGCCGCGACCGAGAGCACCCCGAAGCCCACCCCGACGACCTCGTCGACCGCGTCGACCCCGACGCCCGGCACGGTCGCGAGTCCGGATGCCGAGGCGTCCAACCCGCAGCTTCCGCCGGACGAGGCTCCGGAGGACGTGCCGGACGCATCGCAGACGCCCGCGATCGTGGCGTGCCAGGCGAAGGACATCGAGGTGAAGGCCGTCGCCGACGCCGAATCGTACGCCGAGGGTGTGCTGCCGAAGCTGTCGATCTCGCTCACCAACAAAGGCTCGAGCGACTGCACGCTCGACGTCGGCTCGACCATGCAGTCGATCACGGTCTCGAGCGGCTCCGACGTGTGGTGGCGCTCGACCGACTGCCAGCAGAACCCGAGCAGCATGATCGCGACGCTCACCGCGGGAACGACCGTCACGAGCAAGGATCCGGTCACCTGGGATCGCACGCGATCGAGCGTCGAAACCTGCGAGCAGGAGAACCGCCAGCGGGCTCCGGGCGGCGGCGCGTCGTATCACGTGGCCGTGTCGATCGGTGGATTCGCCAGCGTATCCACGCAGCAGATCCTGCTCTACTGAGTCGATTCCGACCGTCTTCGGCTCGGAACGCTTCGAAAAGCGTATAAGTCCCGGTTTATTGTTCCGAAAAGCTCTGATGCATCGGTAACGGCTGACAGGGCTGGTTCTTTGGGATACCATTGAAGTCGATTCTCTGATTCATGCGGCACCATGCCATCCCCAGTGGCGTCGACTTACAGCGTCCCCAGCGCTTCGACACCGCCGCTCGAGAATCCGAGGGCCCTCTCGAGTACCCCAGTCCCCAATGTGGGACTCGAGAGGGCCCCAATCGTTTCCGCAGGCTTTCGCACGCGTCGAGACGTCGCTTTCGCCGCGAGACACCACGCCAGACGTGATGGTTCGCGGCGAACGTGGTTTCTCGCGCGCCTAGGCTGGAGGCATGGCAGCGAAGAAGGCGAAGAGCGCGAAGCAGAAGCCGGCACCCGAGGACTTCCGATCGGATGCCCTGGCACTGGCGCTCGAGAAGCAGGACGTCGCGGCGGTCGCCCTCGCGCTGCGCAACGGCACGACGGTCGTGCCGCTGGTGAAGCCCGGCGCACGCGACAACCCGCTCGACACCGGCGAGGTGTGGACCTACCGCGACCCGAACAGCGGCGACCTCGCCCTGCTGCTGTTCAGCGACGCGAAGAACAAGCCCGACAACCTGCCTCCCGGCGTCGGCATCTACACGGCAGAGTGGCTCCGGAAGTTCCTCGGCACGCATCCGATCACGACCGTGTTCCTCGACATCGCCGGTCCTCACCCGATGCAGGCCTCGCCGCAGGAGCTGCTCAAGGCGCTCGAGGCCTGAGCCGCCCGACGCCGCGCTCTCGACGGCTTCCCGCCGCTTCCCGCCCTCACTGTCCTCAGAACGGCGGAATATCACGCTCGTCGCGTCGAGCGCCTCCGCCGCTGCGCGCCTTCACATCAGTGAGGGCGGCGCGCAGCGTCTTCGACCGGTCGTCGACGACCTGCTCGTAGCCCAGGCGCGCGGCCTCGGATCGCCGCTGCGCCGACTGGGTCACGGGGCGGATCTCACCGGCCAGACTGAGCTCGCCGACGGCCGCGACCGTGCGCGGCACCGAGATCTGACGGATCGACCCGGCCACCGCGATCGCGATCGCCAGGTCGGCGGCCGGCTCGGTGAAGCGCACTCCGCCCACGGTCGAGACGTACACGTCGAGATTGCTGGTCGGTACTCCCGCGCGCCGCTCGAGGATCGCGAGCACCATCGCGACCCGCGCCGCATCGACGCCCTGCACGACGCGCCGCGGGTTCGGGGCCTGCGTGGGCACGGTGAGGGCCTGCACCTCGACGGGGAGGGCGCGGCGCCCCTCGAGCGAGATGGCCACGCACGTGCCGGGCTCGGTCGCCCCCTGCGAGAGGAACAGCCCGGAGGGGTCGGGAACCTCGGCGATGCCGTCGCCGGTCATCTCGAAGCAGCCGACCTCGTCGGTGGGGCCGAACCGGTTCTTGAGCGCGCGGATGAAGCGGAGCGACGTCTGCCGGTCGCCCTCGAAGTGGCACACGACATCGACCAGGTGCTCGAGCACACGGGGCCCGGCGACCTGGCCGTCTTTCGTGACATGCCCGACGATGATGATCGGCAGTCCACGGTCCTTCGCGACGCGGATGAGCGTCGAGGCCACCTCGCGCACCTGGCTGGGCTGCCCGGCCGCGCCGTCGATCATCGCCGAGGAGACGGTCTGCACCGAGTCGACGATCACCAGCTGCGGCTGCACCTCGTCGATGTGGCCCAGGATCGTGGCGAGATCGGTCTCGCTCGCCAGGTACAGCTCGTCGTGCAGCGCCCCGGTGCGCTCGGCGCGCAGACGCACCTGCGCGGGCGACTCCTCGGCGCTCGCGTAGAGCACCCGCCGCCCGGCGTGCGCGGCCTTCGCCGCGACCTCGAGCAGCAGCGTGGACTTGCCCACTCCCGGCTCGCCGCTGAGCAGGATCGCCGCCCCGGGCACGATGCCGCCGCCGAGCACGCGGTCGAACTCGCCGACCCCGCTCGTGCGGCGAGGGGCATCGGTCGTGGTGATCTGCGTGATCGGACGCGCGGCCTTCGCCGCCAGGGGAGCCTGCGCGCTCACGCGCTGCACGATGCCGGTCTGCGTCGCCTGCTCCTGCACCGTTCCCCACTGCTGGCACTCGCCGCAGCGGCCCACCCACTTGGCGGTCGTCCACCCGCACTCGGTGCAGACGTACGCGGGCGGGGCGGGACGACGGGTGGCCATTCAGCCAGGCTAGCCGCGGCATCCGACATCGCGGCGCACGCGCCGGTCGCGAGGGCCTCGGACACCCATGCGAACGGGCTATCGCGGGCATCCGACATCCCTATCGCGAACGGCTTCATCCGCCGATCCCCGCGGGCCATACTGGAGTCATGGCCAGCGCCGGGCCCATTTGCGGGCCGATCTCCACGTACTCGCGAGTGCAGCTCCTGCACCTCGTGCAGACGCGTGCGCAGCGCACGATCGGTGAGCTGTGCGAGGCCACGGGCCTGCACCCCAACACCGTGCGCGAGCACCTGCAGCGCCTCATCGAGGGCGGATACGTGATCGCCGCCACCGAGCACCGCACCACCCGTGGACGCCCCCGCACCCTCTACAGCGCCGCGACCGGGATGGCGGATGCCTCCAGCCCCATCGCGCGCGACAAGGTCAGCGCCGCGGCCCGCCGTGGAGACCTCCTGCGCCGGGTCATGCCATCCGCGGCATCCGATCTCGGTCGCGACGCGACCTATCAGCTCGATGCACTCATCGAACACCTGGAAGAGAGCGGCTTCGAGCCCGTCGTCGACGACGTGCAGCTCACCGTCGATCTCAGCCCGTGCCCGCATGCCGCGGGCCGCGCGGAAGACCGTCCGATGCTCTGCAGCGTGCACCTCGGCCTCATGCAGGGGGTGCTCACCGAAGCGGGTGGGCCGATCTCTGCGGATGCCGTGCGCACGTCCGCCCTCCCGGCGGACTGCACCGTGCAGCTGCGTCTGACGGAGATGTCCGCCGCCTAGGCGAGCATCCGTTTTATTCACGGCCCGCAGCCCCACGAGGGCGGCAGGCCCGTCGTTAGCGTGGCAGCAGGCTGAGAAAGAGGAGTGCTCCATGGAATGGCTCGACCCCCTGGTCCTGTCACGATGGCAGTTCGGATTGACGACCGTCTACCACTACCTGTTCGTGCCGCTCACGATCGGCATGGCGCTGGTGGCGGCGATCTTCCAGACCGCATGGGTGCGCACCGGCAAGGTGCAGTACCTGCACCTCACGCGGTTCTTCGGCAAGATCTTCCTCATCAACTTCGCCATGGGCGTCGTCACCGGCATCGTGCAGGAGTTCCAGTTCGGCATGAACTGGTCGGACTACTCCCGCTTCGTCGGCGACGTCTTCGGCGCACCGCTCGCCTTCGAGGGTCTGCTCGCCTTCTTCTTCGAGGCGACGTTCATCGGCCTCTGGATCTTCGGGTGGGACAAGCTCCCGCAGAAGCTGCACCTCGCGACCATCTGGTGCGTCTCGATCGGCAGCATCCTCTCGGCGTACTTCATCATCGCCGCCAACGCGTTCATGCAGAACCCGGTCGGCTACGTCTACAACCCCGAGACGAACCGCGCCGAGCTCACCGACTTCTGGGCGCTGCTGACCAACCCGGTCGCGCTCGCGGCCTTCCCGCACACGATCTTCGGCGCTCTCATGTTCGCCGCCGGCGTCGTCATCTCGGTCTCGGCCTGGCACCTCGCCCGTCGCCAGCACTTCGACACCATGCGCATCTCGCTGAAGTTCGGCCTCTGGGCGATGATCGTCTCGACCGCCGGCGTCGTGCTCACCGGTGACCAGCTCGGCCTCGCGATGTACGCGGCGCAACCCATGAAGATGGCCGCGGCGGAGGCGACGTTCAACACCGTCTGCGGCTACGACGCCTCGTTCAGCATCTTCACGCTCGGCACACCCGACGGCAGCTCGGAGCTGTTCTCCATCCGCGTGCCGTACCTGCTGTCGCTGCTGTCGACGCACTCCTTCGACGCGTGCGTGCACGGCATCAACGACCTGAACGCCGAGTACCTGACGACGTTCGCCGACACCGGCATCACCGACTTCGCCCCGATCCTCTGGGTCACCTACTGGGCGTTCCGCTGGATGATCGGTCTCGGCATCGCCGCCGCCCTCGTCGCGCTCGTCGGCCTCTGGATCACCCGCAAGAACGCCAAGCGCGAGCCCGCGCCGTGGATGTGGAAGATCGCGATCTGGTCGTTCCCGCTCGCCCTCGCCGCCAACATCATGGGCTGGGTCTTCACCGAGATGGGGCGCCAACCCTGGATCGTGTTCGGGCTCATGACCACGCAGGACGGCGTCTCGCCGGGCGTGAGCGGACTCGAGGTGCTCATCTCGCTCATCGCCTTCACCGCGATCTACGCCTCGCTGGCGGTCGTCGAGATCCGCCTCATCATCCGGGCCGCCCAGAAGGGGCCCGACACCACCGAGGAACCCCACGAGGAGACGGCCCAGCTGCCGTCGGTCGTGTACTGAGAGGAAGGAACACCATGGATCTCGCAACGCTCTGGTTCTTCATCGTCGCCTTCTTCTTCGTCGGCTACTTCGTGCTCGACGGCTTCGACTTCGGCGTCGGCATGTCGCTGCCCTTCCTCGGCAAGGACGACGTCTCGCGCCGTCAGGTCATCAACACCATCGGTCCGGTCTGGGACCTCAACGAGACCTGGGTGATCGTCGCCGGCGCCGTGCTGTTCGCGTCGTTCCCCGAGTGGTACGCGACGTTGTTCAGCGGGTTCTACCTGCCGCTGCTGCTCATCCTGCTCGCGCTCATCCTGCGCGGCGTCTCGTTCGAGTACCGCCACCAGCGCGAGAGCAAGAAGTGGAAGCAGGGCTTCGACCGGATGATCGTGATCGGCTCGGTCGTGCCGGCCCTGCTCTGGGGCGTCGCGTTCGGCAACATCGTGCAGGGCGTCGCGCTCGACGAGAACCACATCTTCGTGGGCGGCTTCTTCTCGCTGCTCAACCCGTACGCGCTGATGGTCGGTGTGACCACGCTGCTGCTGTTCTTCCTGCACGGCGTGCTGTTCGTCGCCCTCAAGACCGACGGCCCCGTGCACGAGGACGCCCACCGACTCGCGAAGCTCGCCGCCGGACCCACGATCCTCGCCGCCGCGGCGACCGTGGTGTGGACCGTGCTGATCGCGATGAACCGCGAGGCACCGCTGCTGTGGCTCGTGATCGGTGCGGGTGCGCTCGCCGCCGTGACCCTGATCGCCGCCGTCGGATTCTCGCTCGTGCGCCGCGACGGCTGGGCGTTCATCGGCGGCATGCTGACGGTGCTGTTCGCGGTGGTCATGCTGTTCTCCGCGCTGTTCCCGTTCGTGATGCCCTCGACGATCGACCCGGCCTACAGCCTGACGATCGCGAACGCCTCGAGCACGCAATATACGCTGGAGATCATGAGCTGGACGGCGCTGATCGCCACCCCGCTCGTCATCGCCTATCAGGCCTGGACGTACTGGGTCTTCCGCAAGCGCGTCACGCGCTCGTCCATCGAGGGGGCTCCGGCGCACGCGTGAAACCCGTCGACCCGAGACTGCTGCGTTACGCGGGTGCCGCGAGGGGATTCCTCGCGGCATCCGCGCTGATCGGCGTCGTCCAGACGGCGGTCGTGATCGTCTTCGCCTGGCTGCTGACGGATGCCGTCACCGGGGCCATCGCGGGCCGTGACGTCTCGGCATCCCTCCTCGCCCTGCTCGGCACCGCCCTGCTGCGCGGGCTGCTGATCGCCGCCTCGGACGCCGCGGGCACGCGGGCCGCGGCGAAGACCGGGATGCAGCTGCGCGGCGCCCTCATCCGCGCCGTCGGGAAGCTCGGGCCGTCGTGGCTCGCGCAGCGCAACCAGGCCGGGCTCGCGGTGACCGCGGGGCACGGACTCGAAGCGCTCGACTCGTACTTCGCGCGGTACATCCCGCAGCTGGTGATGACCGCGATCGCGACGCCTGTGCTGCTCGCGATCATGTGGTGGTTCGACTGGGAGAGCGGGCTGATCGCCACCGTCACCCTGCCGCTGATCCCGCTGTTCCTCATCCTCATCGGCATCGCGACGCGCACCGTGCAGCAGAAGCAGTGGCAGACGCTGCAGCGGCTCGCCGTGCGGTTCGCCGACACCGTGCAGGGGCTGTCGACGCTGCGGCTGTTCGGGCGCGAGCGCCGCGCCGCCGACCGCATCGAGTCCACGGCCGACGACTACCGCCGCGAGACCATGAAGGTGCTGCGGTTCTCGTTCCTGTCTGGTTTCGCGATGGAGCTGCTGGCCTCGCTCGCGGTCGCGCTGATCGCGGTGGCGGTCGGATTCCGGTTGCTTTCGGGCGACCTGTCGCTCGAGATCGGGCTGTTCGTGCTGCTGCTGGCGCCCGAGGCGTTCCTGCCGATCCGGCAGGTCGGGGTGCAGTTCCACGCCGCATCCGAGGGGGTCGCGGCGACCGAGGACATCTTCGCGGTGCTCGACGAGGCGGGGGCTCGGGCGGGGGCTCGGGCGGGGGCCGTACCCAACTCAGGAACAACGGAGCGGCGCAGCGCCGATTCCGGGGTTTCGGGGCCCGTTTCCGGCATTCTTCCTGAATTGGGTACGGACGCCGCGCCCGGCCTGACCGTCGAGAACCTGCGCGTGCGCGATCTGCCGTCGGTGTCGTTCGCCGCCGAACCCGGCACGATCACTCTGATCGAGGGGCCGAGCGGGTCGGGCAAGACCAGTCTGCTCGCGGCGCTGCGCGGAGCAGCGGCGTTCGAGGGCGCGGCGGCGCTCGGCGGGGTGGACGTACGGGAGCTGTCGCCGGCGGATTGGACGGCGTGGGCCGGCCAGACACCCGGTCTGATGCAGGGCACGATCGCCGCGAACGTGTCGCTCGGCGATGCCGAGCCCGATGAGGCCCGCGTGCGCGGCGCGCTCGACGCGGCGTGCGCCGACCTCGATCCGGAACTCGAGCTCGGCGTGCAGGGCAACGGTCTCTCGGGCGGACAGGCGCAGCGCGTCGCCGTCGCGCGCGCTCTCTACCGGCAGGCCGGCGACCCGCGTCGGGTGCTCCTGCTCGACGAGCCGTCCAGCGCCCTCGATTCCGAGACCGAGCAGCGCCTGTGGTCGTCGCTGCGCGAGCGGGCGGATGCCGGGGCCACGATCCTCCTCGTCTCGCACCGTCGCACGGCCCGCGAGATCGCCGACCACGTCGTCGCACTGGGGGTGCACGCATGAGCGCCGCCGTTCACCCCGACACGAGTCGCCCGGATGTCGGCCGCCCGGATGCCGGCCGCGCCGCGCGCATCCGCGAGGTGCTGCGTCTTGCGCAGCCGCCGCTCGGCCACTTCACCCCCGGTCTGGTCTGGGGCATGCTGTCGGCCGCCGCGGCCGTGAGCCTGCTCGCCGTGAGCGGGTGGCTGATCGTGAGCGCCTCGATCGTCGACTCGCTCGTTCCGCTGTCGATCGCGGTGGTCGGGGTGCGGTTCTTCGCGGTCTCGCGTGCCGTCACCCGCTACCTCGAGCGGCTCAGCGGGCACGACGCCGCGCTCCGCCAGCTCGCCACCACTCGCGCCGACATGGTGCGCCGCCTCATCCCGCTCTCGCCCGCGGGACTCGGCCGCACCGACCGCGGCAAGGTGCTCTCGGCGCTCGTCGACGACGTCGAGAACCTGCAGAACCTGCCCCTGCGCGTCGTGCAGCCGCTGGGCGTTTCCGGGCTCGTGGCCGTCGGCGCGGTCGTGTTCATCGCGTTCGTCTCGCCGATCGCCGCCCTCACCCTGCTCGCCTGCCTGATCGTCGCGGGCGCCGCCGCGATCGGGATGGGGTGGCTGTTCGGCTCGCGCGCCGAGGCCCTCGTCTCGGATCGTCGCGCCGACCTCTCGGCCGCGCTCGTCGACTACTTCGGCAGCCTCGACGTGCTCCTCGCCTACGGGGCCGAGCCGCAGGCGCGCGAACGGGTGACGGCAGCGGATGCCGCGCTCCGCCGCGTCGTGACCCGCGCCTCGCTCGCGCAGGCCACCGCCGCCGGTGTGGTCTCGGCGGTTGCGGGCGCGGCATCCGTCTGGGCCGTCGCCGCCGCCTCGCCGGGCCTGGCGACCGGTGCGATCGACGGCCCCTGGTTGGCCGTCGTCGTGCTCGTGCCGATGGTCGTCTTCGAGGTGTTCGGGGCGGTGCCGATCGCCGCGGCATCCTGGCGGAGCGTGCGGTCGAGCGCCGCGCGCATCGTCGACGTGCTGCCCGAGCGGATGCCGGTCGAGCTGCGCTCCGACGCGGGAGACGACGCGGCGCCGACGGGCGTTCCCGCGCTGCGGCTGCGCGATGTGACGGCATCCTGGCCCGGCGGTACTCCGGCGCTGCGCGGGGTGTCTCTCGACCTGGAGCCGGGGGAGCGCGTGCTCGTCGCGGGCCCCAGCGGCGCGGGCAAGAGCTCGCTCGCCGCGGTGCTGGTGGGTTTCCTGCGGGCGGAGGGTTCGTACCTCATTGGCGATGTCGATGCGTCGTCGCTCGCGGGGCCCGCGCTGCGGAGCGTGGTCGGACTGTGCGAGCAGAGCCCGCAGCTGTTCGACGAGGACATCCGCCAGAATCTCCTGTTCGCCCGCGACACCGCGACCGACGACGAACTGCTCGCCGTGCTCGCACGGGTCGGGCTGGCGGAGTGGGTGCAGGAGCGCGGAGGACTCGATGCCCGCGTCGGCGACCGCGGTGCGCTCGTGTCGGGCGGGCAGGCGCAGCGGCTGGCGTTGGCGCGCGCGCTGCTGCGGGGATTCCCGGTGCTCGTGCTCGACGAGCCGACCGCCGGTGTCGATCCCGATGCCTCCGACGCCCTGCTGCGCGATCTGCTCGGCGCCGCGGGCGAGCAGTCGGTGCTGCTCATCTCGCACATCGCCCCGCCGGACGGCTCGGTCGACCGCATCGTGCGGCTCGAGGGTGGGCGCACGGTCTGAGGGGTCGCGCGTACGGGGGCGCCGCGGCATCCGTCCGTCGACCGGTCGGGCCGGCCACCTGCAGGGAGAAGTGACATGTGCAGGGCGAATCGGCCGATCTTCCTGCACGTGTCATTTCTCCCTGCGGATGCGGGGGATGCCGCGATGAGCGGGGGCGAGCGGATGCCGCGCTCACGTGCACGGAGTGATCACGTCTGCAGGGCGAGATGCGGCATACGGTCGTGCAGACGGGGCCTGTCCGTGCAGATGAGCGGATGGGCGGCCCTTCGTCTCGCTGCGCTCGCTCAGGAACCGAGGTGACGAAGGGCGCAGCGTCAGATGTGCAGAGGCGTCGGGGGTTCCATGACGATGCCCTGCGCCTCGAACGCGCGGCGGCGCTCCTCGATGCGGCGGTGCAGTTCGACCTGCGCGGCGTCCACGAAGGCGGGATCGAGGTCGACGGTCGCGGGGTGCGGATCGCCGTGGTTCGCGGCGATGTAGGCGTCGAGTTCGGGACCCGAGGTCCACGAGGTGATGAGGGCGTAGCGCGGGGCGGTGCCGCGGTGCCACACCGCGTGCCAGAAGCGCTGGGTGTCGACGATGATGCGCGAGCCCGCACCGAGGGGCAGCCGGATCTCGGTGGCCGGGTCGAAGCGGTCGCTGCGCAGGATGAGCATCGAGTCGGGGTCGTCGGTGAGGTTGTAGTACCCGCGAACGACCCAGCCGGTGCCCTCGTCGTTGAGGCGGTTGTTGTCGTCCTGGTGGAGGTTGTAGACCGCGTCGGCGTACTCGTTGGGCTGCAGCTCGATCACGCGGCAGCGGCCGACCGCGGCACCGGGCTCGAGCGCCCGCGCCTGCAGGGTCGGGGCGAGCGCGACCTGCGGCTCGACCCACACGCCGTGCTTGTCGGTGCGCGGGGGAGTGTGGTTCCAGAAGCCGTTGCACTCGAGGTCGCCGGCGTAGCTGGCCAGCGGGGCGAAGCGGGTGATGCCGGAGGACCGCCAGGGGATGAACTCGAGGTCGAGCCACTCGGCGGGGTCCGCGGCCTGATCGTGGTCGTCGAGCACGACGTATCCGGTCTCGGCCAGAGCATCGGAGGTGATGAATGCCATGGTGCATCCTTCCTTCGGTTTCCCTGAGGCCATCCTAACTTGGCGGTCCGGCGCCCGCCGGGGACGTCACCGTGCTTAACCGGACGGGCCCGATGTCGGATGCCGCGGCTACCCTGAGGTCATGACGCAGCCACAGGGCGCCCTTCTCGTGGGCAGTGTGAACTTCGACGACGCCGAGACGACGATGCGCACGGCATCGGAGCTGCTCGGGGATCGCCTCCGACGCATTCCCGACGGCGAGGTCGGCAAGCGGTTCCACTGGATCATGTTCCAGCCCGACGTGCTCGGCGAGGCCGAGGGCATCGAGCGTGTGGGTGACGAGCCGATCCCGTTCGGTGCGGGGATCGACGCTCGCGGGCTGCGCCTCGCCGAGGGCGTGGACCCGTCGACCATCGCGATCCCTCCGCTCGGCTATGCGTCGGCGGCGATCGAGTCGTACGAGGTGTTCCGCCGTCTGCGCGAGGAGGGCGTGATCGCCGAGGGCACGCGCTTCGAGGTCGCGCTGCCGACGCCGCTCGCGGTCATCTCGTCGTTCTTCCAGGGCGCCGATCGCGAGGCGTTCGAGGTCTACTACACCGCCGCGATGCTGCGCGAGCTCGACGAGATCGCCGAGGCCATCCCGCACGACGACCTCGCGATCCAGTGGGACGTCGCGAGCGAGATGGGAATCATCGAGGGTGCGTCCGGCTACGGCGCTCTGATGGATGCCTGGTGGGACGGCGACGTCTTCACCGGACTCGTCGCGCGGCTGGCGACGCTCGTCGACGCCGTGCCGGCCGACGTCGAGGTGGGCGTGCACCTCTGTTACGGCGATGCGGGCGAGCACCACTTCTTCGAGCCGACCGACACCTCGCACCTCGTGGCGTATGCGAACGCGGTGGCCGAGGCATCCGATCGCGCGTTCACGTGGCTGCACCTGCCGGTGCCGATCGACCGAGACGACGAGGCGTACTTCGCCCCGCTCGCCGACCTGCTGCCGGTGAACGAGCTGTACCTCGGACTCGTGCACCGTGAAGACGGCGCCGAGGGCGCGGAGCGCCGCATCGCCGCGGCCCGGACGTACGTTCCGACGTTCGGCGTCGCGACCGAGTGCGGCATCGGCCGCGCCCCGGCCGGATCGACCGAGGGCATCCTGCGCACGCACGCGGAGGTCGCCGCCGCCTGGTGAGGGCGCTGGTGAGCCGTCTCGATTCGCGCGCGGGCGCGCGGTGTCGTAAGCTTGTCCGCGGTGACGTGTCCGAGCGGCCGAAGGTGCAACTCTCGAAAAGTTGTGTAGGGTAACCCCCTACCGTGGGTTCAAATCCCACCGTCACCGCCATGGAAGCCCCCTCCTCGTGAGGGGGTTTTTCCGTTGGGTGGTACGAGGCGCTCCGCCCGGTGCGCGGGGGCTGCTGATCGCCCCCGAGCGTTGACACCGATATTCCGCCGCCGGGATGATGAGAGCGACTCGCCGATCGGGCGCGAGCGATCCCCGGGGGACTCATGACGGATTTCTGGCAGACGCGCGAAGGCTTCTGGAATCGCGGCGGATGGTGGAAGGCCCTGCTGGTCACCGTCGCCTACCTCGCGGTGTTCCTCGGGATCAGCCAGCTGGTCGGGCTGACCCTCGGCCACCTCATCGACGACGGCGGCCCGCTCGCGAGCGCGACCAACGTGCTGCTCGAGCTGGTGCTGCCGATCGGTCTGGGTGCCCTCGTGATCGTCCTGTTCCTCGCGGCGATCGGGTGGCTGAAGCCCGTCCTCGGCCGCCAGCCGATCGGCGGACGCCCGTGGATGTGGATCGCGGTCGCCGTGGTCGCCTACCCGATCATCCTGCGTCTGATCGGTCTCGACTACGGCTCCTTCCCCGCGGGGGTCGTGCTCGTCACACTGCTCGCGGGCCTGGTCATCGGCATCGCCGAGGAGCTCGTGACCCGCGGTGCCGGCGTCGCCCTGCTGCGCAAGGGCGGCTACTCCGAGCGCATGGTCGCGGTGCTCTCGTCGGTGCTGTTCGCCATGATGCACCTGATCAACGCGATCGGCACCGGGATCTCGCTCACGATCATCGTGCTGCTCGTCTACACGTTCTTCTTCGGCATCTGCATGTATCTGATCATGCGCGTCACCGGCAGCATCGTCTGGGCGATCCTCGCGCACGCGCTCACCGACCCGATGACCATCCTCTCGACCGGGGGCGTCGACACCGCGGTCGAGGGTGCGCAGAACGTCTGGCTCACCGTGGCGAGCACCGGCAACTACGCGGTGATCATCTTCGGCATCGTGGCGCTGTTCCTCATCCGCGGTCGCGTGAACGAGGCCGGTGCCGCTGCTCCGGCGACGACGACCGACCCCGCCACCGCATGACGGCCACAGGTGACGGAGCTCGCGTCTCCACGACGGGACGGCCGCGCAGCGTGTGGCTCGCCCTGGCCGCGGTGGTCGTCTACATCGCCCTCGCCGCCGGCCTCGGCAACCTGCTGAGCGGGCTGGTGCGCGACGACGAGAGCACGGCCCAGTTCGCCCTCGGGCACTTCATCCCCCTGGCGATCGCGATCGCCCTCCTGCTGCTGTTCCTGCGCTGGGCCGGATGGGGAAGCGACGTGTGGCGGGAACGACCGACCCCCACGCTGATCCCGCGGCGCTGGTGGCTGCTGTCGATCCCGGTGCTCGTCGTCCTCGGTCCCATCGGTCAACTCGGTGACGTCCCCTGGGCGTCGCGGTCGATCGGCACGATCCTCGTCATCGCGGCGGGCACGCTCATGGTCGGCTTCGGCGAGGAGCTCGTCATGCGGGGCATCCTCCTCACCGCGGTCCGGGCGCGCCACGGCGAGCTGGCGACACTGCTCGTCACGAGTTTCGTGTTCGCCCTCGCGCACATCCCGTCCAGCCTCATCGCCGGTGTCTCGGTCGGAGCGATCGCCTTCCAGGTCGCGGCTCTCGCCTCGGTGGGTGCCGCGTACTACTGGGTCCGGCGCGTGACCGGCCGGCTCTGGGTCGGGATGCTCGTGCACGCCTTCACCGATTGGGTGCTCTACCTGGCCTCCGGGGCGGGCGCCCCCGCCGCCTCGATGCCGCAGGGGCACTCCGGATCGCCGGAGGTCTTCCCGGCGATCGTGCAGAGTCTGCTGCTGCTCGCCACCGCGATCGGCGTCATCAGCGTGATGCGGGAGGACCGGCGCAACAGGCGCGCCGCATCGGATGCCGCCTCTTCGGCGGCGACCTGACCTGCCGGTCAGGACCCGGTGGTCGTCGGATCGAGGGAGACGACGAGCTTCTTCGCGGACACTCCGAGGCGAAGCGCATCGATCGCTCCCTGGATCGCGGACAGGTCGTCCCCGGCGATGCGAGCCTCCGGGTAGGGGGGATGAGCGCCCGACGCGAGAGCCGTGGGCAGATAGGCGCCCCACACCGCCGGTCCGACGGGGGAGGCGGCGATGGCGCTTCCCCAGATGAACGTGGCTCTGATCCCGCTCAAGCGGCTCCGCAACTGCAGGAGAGCCGTGCGCGTTCCCAGGCGCGCGAACAGGCGGATCCGCACCACTGAGAGGCCGCCTCTGCGCGGTTGTTCGTAGAACGAGACCGGCGGGCTCGCCATCGCGATCCTCCGGGCACCGGTCGCGCGCGCGATCCTCAGGCAGGGTTCGGCCGACCCCACGGCGATCGCGAGGACACCCGCCACGACCGACCCGTTCACGGCTTCGATGATCCGATCGACGGCATCCGGGTCTCGATAGTCGAAGACCGCCTCCGCACCCAGCCGCTTCATCCGGTCGTGGTTATGGGCGGATGCCGTCGTGATGACGCGGTAGCCGGCCGCTCGGGCGAGTTGGATCGCGTTGCCGCCGACGGCGGTCGCGCCGCCCCACACCACGACGACCTCCTCGCGGGGGACGGCGTCGCCGAGGTGCGAGTGGTCCAGCGCGAGCTGGCCGGCCTCGAAGAGACCCGCCGCCGCCGTGGACAGCGCCAACGGGAGAACGGCCGCCTCCGCGAAGGCCATCGCATTCGGCAGGGCGGCGGCGAGGCTCGCGTCGACGGCGACGTACTTCTGGAACCCGCTCTCGGATACGGCGTCTCGTCCCTTCTCCAAGCCCATCGCGTACGCCACGACGCGATCGCCGGGGGCGAAGCCGTCGACCTTCGCTCCGGTCTCGACGACGATGCCCGCGACGTCTTCGCCGAGGATCACCGGGTACTGCAGCCAGCCGTACATCACGGTCCCGTTGGACTGGATGATCGCGTCCAGGGGGTTCACCGCCAGCGCACGCACCTCGATCAGCAACTGGTCCGGCCCGGGTGCGGGCATCGGGGCCTCTCGAATCGTCAGATCCGCATACGGGGAATCGATCCACGCCGCCGTGTTCTTGCTCATACCCATCCGCTCTCCGCGATTGATGACATCTCGTGTCATCACAGTACACCTGATGGCATGGCATGACATCATGGGGGCATGCCCCGATGGTCACCGGATGCTGCGCTGCGGCTCGAAGCCGCCGCGATGTCGCTGTTCGAGCGTCAGGGTTTCGCGGGAACCACGGTCCCGCAGATCGCCGCCGCAGCGGGGCTGACCACTCGTACCTTCTTCCGCCACTTCGCCGACAAGCGCGATGTCCTGTTCCTCCGGGATCGTGAGCTTCCCCAGGCCGTGAGCGACTTCATGGAGTCCGTCCCGGCGGAGAGCAGCGGTGCGGCCATGGTGCGGGCGGGGCTGACGGCGGCGTGCCGCGGCATCCACGGCTGGCGGGAGCCGATCGCGCGTCGGCGCAACATCGTCCGCAGCGAACCCGCGCTGCGCGAGCGCGACCTCCTGCGGAGCCACTACCTCGGGCGGGCGATCGAAGAGTCCCTGACCGCGCGCGGCATCGACGCTCAGCAGTCGCACACGTTGGCGGCCGTCGCCGTGACCTGCTTCGACCTCGCGATGGACAGATGGCTCGAGGGGCCGGAGGACATCCCGCTCGAGGATGCTCTGACGTCGGTGTGGAGCGACATGCGCGACTGGATCGACGCGTAACGGGCGGATACTGGAAGGGACGGTTTCGAGAGCCCACGCCTCCGCACCGCGCGGCAGACCTCTCGGATGCCAGGAAGAAGAAGTACATGAAAGCCCTCCGTTACGTCGAGATCGGCAAGCCCCCGGTGGTCGTCGACATCCCGATTCCGAAGCCCGGCCCCGGTCAGGTGCTGCTCAAGATCACCGCGGGTGGCGTCTGCCACTCCGACGACTACGTCATGGGACTCCCCGAGAAGGACTACCTCGAGCAGGGCTACCCGCTGCCGCTGACGCTCGGCCACGAGGGCGCCGGCATCGTGCACGAGATCGGCGAGGGTGTCGACTCGACGCTCAAGGTCGGGGATGCCGTCGCCGTCTACGGGCCCTGGGGCTGCGGTCGCTGCCACAACTGCTCGATGGGCAAGGAGAACTACTGCACGAACGCCGCCGCCGAAGGCATCCGTCCTCCGGGTCTCGGCAGCCAGGGATCGATGGCCGAGTACATGATCGTCGACGACGCCCGCCATCTCGTGCCGCTGGGTGACCTCGACCCCGTGCAGAACGTCTCGCTGACGGATGCCGGGCTCACCCCGTACCACGCGATCAAGAACTCGCTCCCGAAGCTCGGCGCCGGCACCTTCGCGGTCGTCATCGGCACGGGCGGGCTCGGCCACGTCGGCATCCAGATCCTGAAGTCCGTCTCGGGTGCCACCGTCATCGCCCTCGACGTGAACGACGAGAAGCTGCGCCTCGCCACCGAGGTCGGCGCGGATCACGTGCTGATCAGCGACGCCTCCGCCGCCGAGAAGATCCGCGAGATCACCGGTGGCCTCGGCGCCAACGCCGTGTTCGACTTCGTCGGAGCGAACCCGACGATCGCCCTCGCGCAGAGCGTCGCCGCGCTCGAGGCCGACATCACGATCGTCGGTATCGGTGGCGGGAACATGACGCTCGGCTTCGGCTCGATCGCCTACGACGCCGCCGTACGAGTGCCGTACTGGGGTTCGCGCTCCGAGCTGATCGAGGTGCTCGACCTCGCCCGCGCCGGCAAGATCCACGTGCAGACCGAGTCGTACTCGCTCGACGACGGCCCGAAGGCCTACGAGGATCTCGCCTCGAACAGCATCCGGGGTCGCGCGGTCATCGTGCCCTGAGACCCGTCACCGGAAGGCCCTCGAGAGATCGGGGGCCTTCTGCGTCTCCGGACGACCGGGGATCACGCCCCGCTCACGACGCCGGCGGCTCGAAATGCGGGATGGGGGAGGGGCGCTCGCCGCGCTCGGTGCGATGCTGCGCCCGGGCCGCATCCGTGAGGGGCACGGCGTAGACGGGGAGCGAGACGCGGGGTCGCTTCGGGAACACGCGTCCGGTCACCGTCGCGGCGACGATCTTGACGACGAACTGCTTCGGCGTCGGCGTCCACGAGGCGAGGTGCTCGACCCCGACGTGGTGCAGCTCCGCCTCGCTGGTCACCTGCTCGGCCTCGCCACGCACCACGACGCTCCAATACGCGTCATCGCTCTCGCCGTCGACCTCGAGAGCGACCGCGGAGCGCGCCGTGATCGCCAGGAACTTCGCATCGAAGGCCGAGCGGACGTAGATGCTGCGGCCCGTGGCGAGGTGGTTGACGGGGCGGATGTCGGGACGCCCGTCGGGGGCGACGAAGGCCAGCCGGCACAGTTCGGTCGCTTCGAGAAGCCCCCAGCACTCGGCCTCGTCGAGGTCGGCGAGCAGTGCGTCGGGTGCGGGTGGGTGCGGTGCTGCGGTGGCCATGGCGTCCTCTCCTCGGTTCCGGGTATCTCCTTCTTCGATACTGCGCTTCGGATGCGCCGTGCACCAGCCCGGGTGACGCCGTCCTGGAGGATCAGGCCCGCGACGTGCGACGGTATCCGCCCGCGTGCTCCTCGACGGCCCCCGCCCGTACGAACTCCTCGATCCACCCGCGCATGGGCCACTCGCCCCAGCGCTCGGCGAACAGCGCCCCGTTGCGGAGGATGTCGTCGAGGTGCCGCCACGGCGGGGTGCCCGCCGGGTGCCACTGGTGGTAGGCATCGGCCCCGCCGACCCAGTGCAGCGCGATGCCGCCCTCGCGGGCGCGCCGACCGAGGTCGGTGTCCTCGGCGCCGTAGCCCTCGTACCGTTCGTCGAAGCCGCCCAGCCGACGCCAGGTCGCCGGCGTCACCGCGAACGACAGCGACCAGAACAGGTCGTATTCCGCGGGGTGGGCGGTGGCGATCTCCCCTGGCGGCGGGGCGGGACGGCCGGGGTGCGGACGCGTGTGCGCGGCCAGCTCGTCGGGCTCGCGCGGGCGCTCGACGCTGCGCAGGTAGGTGACGGGGCCGCACAGGATGCCGTCCGGAAGGGAAGCGGCGGCCTCGGCGTACCGGTGCAGCAGGCCCGGCGAGGGCAGGCAGTCGACGTCGAGGAAGACCAGCAGCTCGGCCCCGCGGGCGAGGGCCTCCTCCGCCGCGGCGTTGCGCGCGGCGCCGACGCGCAGGCCGTGACGCCCCGGGGGCACGTGCACCTGCACGGCGCCGTCGTACCGTCCCGGCGCCTCGGGATCCAACCCGACCTCGATGGGCAGCAACTCGATGCCGGGCGCGACCGCGTCGCGCAGGAACCGTCGCAGTCGGTGCAGATGGGCGAGGCGGTTGACGGATGCCGGGGTGATCACGGCCACGAGGATGCTCACGCGCGTGCCTCCTCGATCACGGCGGCTGCCCGTGCCGCCGCTCCGTCCACCTGCCAGGCGCCCCAGTCCGGCGTCGATGCGAGCGCGCGGCGGACGAGCTCGACGAGGTGCTCCGGCGCGGCATCGTGGCCGGCGACCTGGGCGAGCCCCCGGGAGCGCAGGGTGCGGCCGGTGTGCTCCTGCTCCGCGAACGGACGCTCCTGCACGACGACCACGGCGCGCGCAACCGCCGCCGCGAGGTCGGCGACCCCGTTCTGTCCGGCGGCGCTCACGACGACGGACGCGCGCGAGAGCGGCGGCCAGACGTCGTCGACCCGGTCGTCCTCGCGCGCTCCGGCGGTTTCGACCCGCCATCCGTCCGCGACGAGGAGATCGATCACCGTGCGCAGGCGCTCGTCGTCGAGCGTGCGGCTGAGGAACAGCACGCGTCGCTCCCCGCTCGGCGCCGTACCCGTGGGCCGCGAGCGACCCTCATGACGGGAGATGCCGCCCACCCGGCGCACCCGTTCCTCATGAGGGACGAGCCCCGGCGCCGGGATCGTGCCCGCGGCCCACGGCGCCACGATGCGATCGGCGAGGTCGTAGGCGAGTCGGTGCGGAGCATCCGTCCGATCGCCCGGCTGGGCGAAGACCACGGTCGGCACACCGAGCAGCCGCACGAGGGCGGTCACCTCGGCGCTGACGTCGACCACGAATGCGGCCACGTCGGTGCGCGCGATCCAGTCGGCGATGATCGCGAGGCGCTGCCGATGCCCCGGATGCCCCACCGGGGCCCAGTGCAGCGCTCCGCCCGCGGTGACGTCGCCGAGTTCGTGCGCCGGACGCTCGACACCATCGGCGTCGACGACCGGATCGGCGTCGAAGGGGAGCTGCACCCAGTTGGTGCGATCGTCGAGCGACGCGGGCCGCGGCATGCTCGAGAACACGGTGACCGGATCGGCGAGGTGCGGACGCACGGCGAGGAGACGGGCCACGTGCCCCCAGCCGTGGTGATGCACGTACCAACCGATCATGCGCCCACCGCCTCGACGGCAGCGCCGACGGTGCCGAGCCCGAGCGCCGCCGGCGCACTCGGCAGGACTGCGGGGACGGGACTGCTGTGCGCGGCGACCGAGATCGCCCGCTCCACCTCGCGATGCCGCCGCGCGAGGGAGTGGCGGTCGGTCGCCGCCTCGCGCACACGACGGCGCACGGTGTCCCGGCGCGAGCTCCGTGCGAGAGCCGAGGCCGCGTCGGACAGGGCGTCGACGTCACCGGCCGGCACGACCGCCGTGCCGGGCAGGCCGGCGAGCACCTCGCTCGCCCCGCCCGAGTCGAAAGCCGCCACGGGGGTACCGGTCACGAGGGCCTCGGCCATGACGAGGCCGAACGGTTCCGACCACATCGGGGTGACCAGGGCGACCGCCGCCGAACCGACCAGATCGCACAGCTCCTGCTGCCGCAGCGCACCCACGAAGAGCGCATCCGCGCCGAGCAGCGGCTCGACCTCGCGGGCGAAGTAGCCCTCGTCGCCGATGCGGCCGGCCAGTCGGATGCGCGCACCCGCCCGGCGGGCGGCGAGGATCGCGAGGTGCGGCGCCTTCTCGGGAACGATCCGACCGAACCACACCCAGTCCTCGCCACCCGGTCCGAGTCGCCACTGGGTCGTGTCGACCCCGTTGGGGAACACGAAGGCGTCGACGCCCTCGCTCGACCAGGAGCGCGCGGTGTACTGACTCACGGCCAGGAAGCGGTGCGGAGCGGATGCCGGCAGCGCATTCGCCGCGATCACCATCTCGGGCAGCGGGGGAGTGTGCAGCGTGGTCACCACCGGTACGCCCGGGGCGTGGCTCCACAGGATCGGAGCGCCGTGCAGGCTGTGGTTGTCGACGACGTCGACCCGCGTCATCGCGTGCTCGAGTCGCACGCGGATCCTGTCGAACGCCTCGGCCATCCGCCGCCGGTGGCCTTCGGGGTAGTCGGTGTCGGAGACGTCGGACTCGCGTCGCCAGCGCGGGGTCGGCAGCTGTAGCTCCGGGACGCCGTCGAGGAAGTCCGACCCCGCAGCCGCGCAGAGTTCGACCCGGTGTCCGCGGCGCCGCAGCCAGCGCACGCGATTCCAGACCGCCGCCTCGAGACCGCCGGGATGGGGTTGGCGCAGCGCGTGGCGCTCGGGCGCGACGACCAGGATGCGCAGGGGGCTCACCGGCGTCATGCCGAGACCTCCGCGATGGCGGACGCGTAGAGCGCGGCGTGCGCCGCGCGCACGGCGTCGCGCTCTGCCAGGCGCTCGCGGCGGCGTGTACGCAGGAGAGCCTCCCGTTCGTGACCGCGTGTGAGCGGGGTGTTCCGCACGGCATCCGCCAGCGTGAGCGGGTCGTCGAGATCGATGACCGAGAAACCGGCCGGATGCTGTGCTCCGACGTGTCCGACATCGGTGCCGGCGACGCGCACGCCCAGGTCGTGGCAGAGTTCCACCCACCCCGAGTGCGTGCCGTGCCGATAGGGCAGCACGAACACGTCGAGGCCGCGCAGCCACTGCTCGATCCCGGCATCCGGCAGCCGCGGCGTGCGCCGCAGGTCGACGCGGGGAGCGTCGATCGCGGCGGCGATCCGCAAGGCGGTCGCCTCGTTGCGGACCCTCTCGTTGAGCAACACGTCGACGTGCACGGCGCGGTGGTCACCGAGCAGGCGCACCGCGCGCACCGCGGCGTGGACGGCCCTCTCGGCGTCGATGTTGGGACGCAGATCGCGCAGGTGCATGCCGACGCGGACGGCATCGGCGAGCGAGTCGGAGGCTGCGGCGCTCGCCGCGGGGATGCCGGTGAGCAGGGTCGGGTGGGGGAGTACCGTGCTGGCGCGGCCCCACCGGTGCTCGATCTCGGACGCAGCCGGCACCGTGAGCGTGAGGAGGCGGTCGGCTGCCGGGACGATCACGTCGAGCAGTGCTCGGTGATGCCCCTGCGCCTCGAGCTGCGGGTTGTCGAGGTCGTGCACGGTGTACACCACCGCGCGCCCGGCCCGGCGGGCGGCGTCGAGCGCCGCGCTCAGTTCGGCGGGAGAGAAGGACTCGAGGCCGAAGTGCACGTGCAGCACATCGAAGGCATCGGCGTTGTCGTCGATCCAGTCGGGTGTCATCGCGACCGGCGGCCACCACTGACCGGAGGGGACTCCGGGCACCGGAGGGTCCGGGAGGACCTGAACGCGGAGCGGGTCGCTGATGGCGTGCACGTAGGGGTGGGCGGCGGGGATCGATGCGACGCGGATGCGCTCGGTCGTGGTGGCGATGGAGGTCTTCCTCGGGGGGTGCGGATGCTCCGGACCGAGGTGTCTCACACGCACGGAGACCGTGAGAGCCGCGGGGAGGAAGCAGGGGGGCGAAGGTATACGTTCGTATGATGATCGACTTCGCCGAGAAGGGCACGCCCGTTGCGCCCGCCGGGTCCGCGGTGCTAGCGCGTCGCCGGCACTACGCGGAGTTCTTCGGCCTCGAGCCGCTGCCCGAGGCGTTCGGGGTCGTCGTGGGCAACTGCCAGGCAGAGTCCCTGCGCTGGGTGATGGACGCGCCGGGTCGTCGATTCGTGCGCGTCCCACCCGTGCACGACCTGAGCGGCGACGAGCCCGAGCGCCTGCACACGCTGGTGGCCGCCGCGCACACGGTGGTCACTCAGCCGATCCGCGACGACTATCGCGGCCTGCCCCTCGGGACGCGTCAGATCGCCGCGGCCACCACTGCTCGCGTGGTCACCCTGCCGCCCGTGCGGTTCGCCGGTCTGCATCCGTTCCAGGCCGCGATCCGGGTGCCCGGGATCGAAGAGGATCCGCCGCTCGTGCCGTATCACGACATCCGCACCCTGGCGGGAGCCGCGGGCATCCCGGTCGCTGCCGCGCTGCCGCCGACGAAGGTGCGCGCCGTCGGAGAGACCTCGATCGACGTCCTGCGCACCCGCGAGACGAGCTGCGATGTCCCGGTCTCCGATCTGTTCGACGATGTCACCGCCGATCACATGCGCACCGTCAACCATCCCGGGAACGCCGTCTGGCTCCCGCTCGGCGAACGCGTGCTGCGCGTCCTGGGCGTCGCCGGCGGACCGACCGACCCGGGGCGTCCGCTGCTCGCGGCCGTGCGCGCCCCCCTCGAGCCCGAGGTCGTCGAGGCGTGGTCGCTCCCCGAGGAGCCGCGCGCGAACTGGATCGTCGACGGGGCGGACCTCGACGCCGACGAGGTGGAGGCCGCGCACCGCGAGTGGTACGCCGCCCGCCCGGAGTTCGTGCGGGCGGCCGTCGAACGGCTCGCTCCGCTTCTCGCCGTCTGGCGCGCCGCGTGAGCGCGGTACCGCTCCTGCTCGCGCATCCGGGAACCCACGGCGTCGCCGTGTACTCGCGGGACCTCGCCGTCGCGGTCACCGCCGCGCACCCCGAGGTCGAGGTCGTCGAACCCGCCGACCTCCTCCGACTCGATCCGGGCACGACGGTGCACGCCCAGTTCACCGATCGCCTGTGGGCGGACTCGCCGGAGGAGGCCTCCCGGCTCTTCACCGAACTCGCCGCGCGGTTGCGGATCAGCGTGACGCTGCACGACGTGCCGCAGGAGTCGGATGGTCCGCGCAACCGCGTCCGGCGCCGCGACGCCTACGCGCTCGTCGCGCGCTCGGCCCGGGGAGTCGTCGTCAACAGCGCGCACGAGAGCGCGCTGCTGCGGGAGGAGCACGTCTGGGCGGGGCCGGTCGCGCGGGTGCCGCTGCCCGTCGAGGTGCTCGCCGCGCCGACCGAGGAACGCGCCGAGCTCGACGGCACGGTGGGCGTGCTCGGGTACTTCTACCCCGGTAAGGGGCACGACGAGGCGGCGAGCGCGGCCGCCGCGGCGGGGCTGCAGCGGATGACGGTGCTCGGCCGCGCCTCGGAGGGGCACGCCGAGGATCTCGCCGCGTTCGTCCGCCGTGCCCGTTCGCAGGGCGTCGCCGTCGACGTGACCGGGTGGCTCGACGACGCCGAGATCGCACGGCGCGGGCGGGCGGTCTCGGTGCCGCTGATCGCACATCGGCACGTCTCGGCCTCCGGCTCTCTGGCCTCGTGGATCGGGTGGGGGCGTCGCCCCGTGGCGATGCGCAACCGGTACATCGACGAGATGGCGGCGCTGCGCCCGGGAACCCTCACGGTCGCCGACGAGAGCGATCTCGCCACTGCGGTGCGCCGAGCGGCTGCGGACCCGGCGTCGACCCGGCACGGTCGCGATCGGGTGCCGGGGTCGTGGGACGACGCGGTCGACGCGTACACGCGCTGGTGGGCGGAGCGGGGCGCATGAGGGCGCCGTACGTGGTCGGCAACCGGTGGCACGAGCGCGACGGCGTGCATCCCGATCCGCTTCCCCGCGTCTCGGTGATCGTCGCGCACTACGACCAGCCGGACGAACTCGCCCGCACCCTGCACGCGCTGGGCGCGCAGGACTACCCGCCGGAGCTGCTCGAGATCGTCGTCGCCGACGACGGGTCTCCACGCCCCGTCGATGTGCCGGAGGGCGTGACCGTGGTCCGCCAGGACGACCGGGGCTTCCGCCTCTCAGCCGTGCGCAATCTCGGTGCGCGGGCGAGCAGCGGCGACATCCTCTGCTTCCTCGATGCCGACACGTCGCCGGAACCGGGGTACGTTCGGGCGCTCACCCGTCTCCCGGCGCTGCTGCCCGAGGCGGTCACGGTGGGGCGGCGGCGCCACGCCGACTTCTCCGGCATCCCGGCCACGGTCGCCGTCGCCGAGGCCGCCGTCGGTCGTGAGCTGTCGGAGCCGTCCTGGCTCGCTGAGGAGTACGCCCGCACCGCCGATCTTCGTGACGCCGACGACCGGTCGTACCGCTTCGTGATCGGGGCGGTGATCGCCTGCTCGCGGATGCTGTACGACGAGGTGGGCGGGTTCGACGAGTCGTTCACCGCCTACGGCGGGGAGGACTGGGAATGGGCGCATCGGATGTGGCGGGCCGGTGCTCTCCTCGCGCATGTTCCCGAGGCCGTGGCGTGGCACGACGGGCCGGAATGGGCCGAGCGCGATGGAGCCGGCCTCGAACGAGCGAACGCTCAGACGCTGCGTCTGGTTTCGGCCATTCCCGTGCCGGGCTCCGCGCCACGGGCGCTGTGGGCGGCGGCGGCCGATGTCGTGCTGCGGCTGCGCGGATCGCATGCGCCGGCCGCGCTCTTCATCGCGGTGGATTCGCTGCTCGCGGCGTTGCCGCGCAGCCGGGTGGTGCTCGATCCCGGTGCCGCCGGCGCGATCGACGATCCGCGCGTGGGTGTCGATGGAGCGGATGCCGACGCCCGGGTGACCTGGGAGGTCGATGCGCCGCTGGTGGTCCTCGACCCGCGGGGGATCACGGATCTCCTCGCTCGTTGCGGGGTCGGCGACGTGGGGACGGTGGAGCTCGTGGACGTCGGCGGCGAACCGCTCGGCGTTCTGCGCTCCCGACGCGCGGAGCGTCGCGCGCAGCGCTGGGGCACGGAGGTCGCCTTCGCCACCGAGCGCAGGGTGGTCGACGGCGTGCACCGGATGCGCTCGGATCCGCGCGTCGAGGCATGGGTCGGCGGCTGGGGTGGACCGTCTGCCTTCGTCTGACCCGTCGCCCTGGCCTATCGGAGGGGTCGAGCGCAAGCCCTCCTCACGAGAGAGCCGGTTCGCCTAACGTGGCGGCATGCCTGAATCGGATGAGCACTCCCCGACGAACCCCGTGACCCGCTACGCCCGCGTCGAGCCGCCGTTGCAGCACCAGCCCGAGCCCGGCATCCAGGCGCGCATGACCCCCGTCCCCGATCTCGGCGAGGAGTCGTATCGCGGCACCGCCCGGTTGACCGGCCGGCGGGCGCTCATCACCGGCGGGGATTCGGGCATCGGAGCGGCGACGGCCATCGCCTTCGCCCGCGAGGGTGCCGACGTCGTGATCGCGCACCTGCCCGGTGAGGAGGAGGACGCCGAGCACGTGCTCGCGCTCATCGCCGACGCCGGGCGCCGCGGACGCGCCGTGGTCGCCGACATCTCGGAGGCCGCGGAGTGCCGCCGGCTGGTCGCGGAGGCGGTGGACTTCCTCGGGGGCCTCGACGTCGTCGTCAACAACGCCGGTCGACAGATCGCGGTCGAGCGGGTCGAGGACCTCAGTGACGAGCAGTTCGAGGCCACCTTCCGCACGAACGTGTTCGCCAACTTCTGGATCACGAAGGCGGCTCTCGCGCACCTCGGACCCGGCGCCAGCATCATCAGCACGGCATCCCTCGAGGCGTACAAGCCCTCGCCCGACCGGCTCGACTACGCCGCGACGAAGGCCGCCGTCAACAACCTCGCGAAGGGGCTCGCGCTGCAGCTCGCCGAGCGCGGCATCCGCGTGAACGTCGTGGCGCCCGGCCCCGTCTGGACGGCTCTGCAGGTGTCGGACGGCGTCTCCGACGATCAGATGCTGCACTTCGACGACGAGAACACGTATCAGCGCGCGGGGCAGCCCGCGGAGCTCGCGCCCGCCTACGTCTTCCTCGCTTCGGAGGAGTCGGGCTACGTGTCGGGCGCGACGCTGAACGTCAACGGCGGCATGGTCACCCCGTGACCGCCGAGAGGTGCACGGTGTTCGTGCTGCCCGGCCTGGGGCTCGACGCCCGTTCCGCCCTGCCGCTGCAGGCCGAGTTGGACGAGCGTTTCCGCGTGGTCGCGGTGGAGCTCCCGGGTCAGGGATCCGCTCCGGATGCGTCCGAGGGATCGGTCGCCGCCCAGGTCGACGCCGCCCTCGCCATGATCCGGGAAGCCGCCGACGGGGGGCCCTGGATGCTGTGCGGGCACAGCATGGGAGGCAAGGTCGCCGCGGCCGTCGCCGCCCGGATCCGCGACGGCGAGCCCGGGATCTTCGGCCTGCTCGGCACGGTCCTGCTGGCGCCGTCCCCGCCGTCCCCCGAGCCGATGCCCGCCGAGAAGAGGCGGCAGATGCTCTCCTGGGTCGCCGAGGACGGCATCTCCGAGAGCGACGCGCAGACGTTCGTCGACGACAACGTCGGCGCTGTGCTTCCGCCCGAGCGGCAGCGCGAGACCGTCGACGCGGTGGCCCGGATGTCGCCCCTCGCCTGGCGGCGGTGGCTCGAGGAGGGGAGCGTCGAGGACATCACGGCCTCCGTCGGGACGCTCGACCTCCCCTGCCGCGTGCTCGCCGGCGTCGAAGACGAGGCACTCGGCGCTGACGCGCAGCCGGACCTGCTCGCCGACGTGTATCCGCGCGCCCGGTTCATCGCCCTGCCCGGAGCGGGGCACCTGCTCCTGCAGGAGCGCCCCGGCGAGGTGGCGGCGGCGATCACCGAGCTGTGGGAGGAGATCGCGGAGCACAGCGTGCGAGTGCCCGCGGAATGGGGGACTCTGCTCGCCTCGCCGCGGGTCTCGGCGCGCGTGCGGAGCACGCTCGCGCGCCGAGCACTGCCCGACGATCCCGCGTACCGCCCGCGGGTGCTCTCCTCGGGACAGCTGGAACTCCTGCGCGCCGTCGCCGCCCGCGTGGTGCCTCAGCCGCCCGGCGGGAGCATCGATCTGGCGGCGCGCGTCGACGCCGATCTCGCCGCCGGCGGCGGAGACGGCTGGCGTCCGGCCGGAGCGTTGCCGGACGACGAGGCGTATCGCGCCGGCCTCGACCAGCTCGCCCGGGTGTGGCCCGAGGGGGCCGAGGCGCGGGACGGGGTGCTCCGAGAGGTGATCGCCGGCACCGCGATTCCGGGCATCACCGCGGACGCCGACGACCTGCGCCGCTGGTTCGAAGACGTGCGCGTCGACCTCGTGCGCGAGTGGCTGTGTCATCCCGCCTCCCTCGCCCGGGTCGGCTACGACGGGTTCGCCACGGGTGCGGAGGAAGTCTCCTTCGCCGGGTATCTCGCCCTGGGAGCCGGCCTGCGCGACGGGTGGGAGCCCTCCGACCTCGGTGCGGTCGTGGACGAAACGGAAGGGGCGGCATGAACCTCGACGGCATGCGCACGTACGACCGCGACGAGATCGTGGACGTCGTGGTGGTCGGCACCGGCGCGGGGGGCGCGCCGCTGCTGGCGAGACTGGCGGAGCGGGGGCTGCGCGTGGTCGCGCTCGAAGCCGGGCCGAATCACGATCCCGCCGACTACACCCCCGACGAGGTCGAGGCGACCGCGATCAACTGGATGTCGAGCCGATTCAGCGGCGGAGACGCTCCGACCGCGTTCGGCCCGAACAACAGCGGGTTCGGTGTCGGCGGAGGAACCGTGCACTGGGGAGCGTTCACTCCCCGTCCGGATGCCCGCGATCTGCGGCTGCGGACCGAGACCGGTGAGGGCGCGGACTGGCCGATCGACCACGACGAACTCATCCGCTACGTCGCGCAGGTCGAGGCCGACATCGGGGTATCGGGTCCCACGCCGTACCCGTGGGACCCGTCGCGCACCTACCTGTACCCTCCGCCCCGACGCAACGCCCCGGCAGACCTCATGCTCGCGGGTGCGGCGGTTCTCGGCATCCGCGCGGCCGACGCCCCGGCGGCGATCCTCACGCGGGACCGTCTGCAGCCCCACCACGGTCTGCGGCACGCCACCACCGACGTCGGATCGATCCACCAGGGTGAACGCCACGGCGCCAAAGCGACCACCGCGATCACCTACCTTCCGGCCGCGGTCGCCGCAGGCGCCGAGATCCGCCCGGATGCGGTCGTGCACACGATCGAGCGCGATGCGCGCGGGCGGGTGACCGGTGTCGTGTACCGCGAGGACGGCGAGGATCAGCGGCAGCGGTGCGCCGCGCTCGTGCTCGCGGGCGGCGGCGTGGAGACTCCCCGGCTGCTGCTGCACAACGGGATCGCGAACTCGAGCGGACAGGTCGGGCGCAATTTCCTCGCCCACGGCGCCGTGCAGGTCTGGGGGCGTTTCGACGAGCAGATCCGCGGATACCGCGGCTACCCCTCGGCGGTCATCACCGAGGACTTCGTGCGCCCCGCCGGCGCGGACTTCGCCGGCGGCTACCTGCTGCAGAGTCTCGGGGTCATGCCCTTCACGTACGCCACCTCGCTCGTGCGCGGGGGAGGGGCCTGGGGCACCGATCTCGTCGATGAGCTGGAGGCCGCGAGGTACAGCGCCGGCATCGGGATGAACGCGGAGTGCCTGCCATCCGACGAGAACCGCATCGAGCTCTCGTCGGAGACGGACGAGTGGGGGCTGCCGCGGGCGACGATCACGTTCTCGCCGGGAGCCAACGAGAAGGCCATCGACGATCACGCGATCGCGACCATGACCGATCTGCTGACGGCGGCGGGCGCGTGCAGCACCCGCGTGCTCGCGCGGTCGGCGCACACCCTCGGCACCTGCCGGATGAGCGACGATCCCGCGGAGGGCGTGGTCGACGGTTCGGGTCGTTCGCACGACATCGACAACCTCTGGGTGTGCGACAACTCGACCTACCCGAGCGCGCTGACGGCGAATCCGGGGTTGACGCAGATGGCCCTGTCGCTGCGCACGGCCGACCGGATGCTGGCGGGCCTGTGATCGATCGGCGGCGGAGGAGACGAGAATGGATCGATGCCCGCTAGCGACGCCCGGCACGACGCCGACGACCCGATCGACCTCTCGGTCGATCACGTCTCCTGCGACGGCGTCGTCACCCGGGTGACGCGCGTCGAGGCCGCCGATCCCGCGTCGTCGCGCGCATTCGTGCTCGTCGCCGGCCTCGGGGTGGCGGCCAGCTACTTCGAGTTCCTCGCGCCGACCCTCGCGGAGAGGGGCGACGTCTACGCCCTCGATCTCCCCGGCTTCGCCGGGATGTCGGCCGCGCCCGGGCGCACCCCCGACGTCGCGTTCTTCGCGGATCAGGTCGAGGCGGTGCTCGACCACTACCGGCTCGACGACCCCGTGCTGATCGGGCACTCGATGGGCGCCCAGATCGTCACCGAGGTGCTGGGACGCAGGTCGGGGCTCTCGCACGCGGTGCTCGTGAGCCCGGTCGTCAACGAGGCCGAGGCGACCGTCTTCCGGCAGGCCGTGCGATTCGCGCAGTCGGCGACGCGGGAGTCGGTGCACCTCGCGATGATCGCGGTGTCGGCGTATCTTCTGTGCGGACCGGTCTATTTCGTGCGTGTGCTCCCGCACGTGCTGCGCTACCGGATCACCGAGCGGATCGCGGATGCCGACGCTGCCCTGCTGCTGATCCGCGGCGAGTTCGACACGACCTCGCCGCGCCGGTTCCACTCCCGTCTCGTCGCAGCGGCGGCGTCGGCGCGACGCTGGGAGATCGAGGGCGCCTCGCACTCCATCATCAACGGCCACGCGGTGGGGGTCGCCCAGCTCACGCTCGCGCACGTCGACGACCGGCTGCGGCGGAGGGGGCGTCTCGACGACGAGGATGCGGTGACCCCGCCGCCCCTGCACGTCGATGCGCGGCTGGTCTGGGGAGCGTTCACGGCGCGCGTGTCGGAATGGGTGAGCGCGCTGCGCCGCGACGAGGCGGGCGTCGAACGCGCCAAGGAACGCCACGCGCGGATCCTGCGTCGGGCATACGGTCGCCTGCGCCGCCGCCGCCGCTCGGACGGCTGAGGGGTCGCGTTCCTTCAGCGGCGTGCGCGCAGCGCCAGCCAGGCCGCGGCACGGTCGTCGGCGCTCGACATCGACAGCCCGGTGACGTGCTCGATCCGTCGCACCCGTGCCGCCAGGGTCTGGCGATGGACGCCCAGGCGTGCGGCCGCGGCTCCCCAGGCGCCGTTCTCGGCGAGGAACGTGTGCAGGGTGTCGACGAGGTCGTCGTCGAGCGGATCGACCAGTGCGGCCAGCGTGCGTGCGTCACCGGGTGCGAGGCGGTCGAGCACGAGGTCGACGGTCGGCATCGCGCGGTAGTGCACGACGGAGCGCCCCTCGGTCGCCGCGACGCGGTGTGCGCGACGCGCCTCCTCGACGGACCGCGCGAGGGCGTCGAGTGCCGACGGGGAGCCGAGCCCCAGATGCAGGGGGACGGAGAACGTCGTCGCTCGATCCGCGATCTCGTCGATGTGCTCCGCGCGCACGAAGCCCGTCACCACCCCCTGCGCGGCGGTCAGCAGATGCGGCGCGCCGAGGTCTTCGAGCCAGTGGATCACGGCGCGCTCGGCGTCGACGCTCGATGAGCGGGCCGAGAGGGTGAACGCGGCCAGGGCGCGGTCGCGCACGCCCCACTCCTTCGCCAGCGCGACGGCGTTCGGTCCGCCGTCCTCCAGCACGCGCATCATCGTGGCGCGTCCGAGGCGTTCGGTCCGGCTGCCGTCGTGCGTGCGCAGGAGCAGATCGAGCAGCGCCGCCGCCTGGGAGCTCAGGTCGCGGGCGCGGCTGGTCGAGCCGCTGCGGGCGGTCACCACGAGGAACGCGGACATGTCCTCGTCGGTGCCGACGGGATGCACCTGCAGCGCCCGACTGCGCACGCGGACCGGGCGATTGAAGGCCACGGCGACCGCATCCCCGATGTGCAGCGCGCCGGCACCCGCCGAGGCGATCGGCTGCGCGTCGCGGTCGAGCAGCACGGCCCACCCGTCGAGACGTCGGGCCAGCTCGGCGACCACCCCCGCCACTCCGCTGCGGCGGGCGGCGAGCGCGAGCACCTTCGTCGCGGCGAGAACGGCGCGGTCCTCGGCCGCGGCATCCGTCGCGAGCACCGCCTGCAGCGTGGGCAGAACGACGGACGGGTCGAGCGTGGGCGCGATCAGCGCGGTGACACCGTCCGGCACGGCGGCGAGAGGGCCGGTCGCCACGACCACGGCGAGCCGCAGCAGATCGCCGCGCTCCGGATCGTCGAGTCCGTGCGCGATCTCGTCGGGGCTGCCGACCACGAGCGTCGCGAACTGCGGATGCGGCACGACGGCGAAGTCGCCCACCGGCACGGCGCTCGCCACGGTGGCCTTCGGGCCGAGCGCACCGCCGGCGACGAGCGTCGCGCCGAGGAGCCGAGCGATCGATGCCAGGTCTCGTGCCATATCCGAAGTATAAGGAATGTCGATTCGGACGCTTGCTCCTCATCATTTTTGTGAATGACACCGCTGCGCCGCTGTTCCTACGATGAGGCGCGACCCACACGAACGAAAGGGGCCCCATGCAGGCCATCGTCTTCCGCGACAGCGACAGCCCGATCGAGCACACCGAGGTGCAGCTCGCTCCTCCGTCTGCCGGAGAGGTGCGGGTGAAGATCGCCGCCGCCGGGGTCTGCCACTCCGACCTGCACGTCAAGCGGGGCGAGTGGGCCGCCCCGGCGCCGATGGTGATGGGCCACGAAGGCTCCGGCATCGTCACCGAGCTCGGCGAGGGCGTCACCTCGCTCGCCGTCGGCGACCACGTGGTGCTCAGCTGGGTGCCGCCGTGCGGCGAGTGCCGGTACTGCCGCTCGGGCCACGAGGCGCGGTGCCAGAAGGTCGCCACGGTCGTCGCTCCGCTCGGCGTGCTGTTCGACGGCACCTCCCGTCTCAGCAAGGACGGCGAGACGGTGCACCACTACCTGGGCGTCTCGTCGTTCGCCGAGGAGGTTGTGGTTCCGGCATCCGGCGCGATCAAGGTGCGCGATGACGCACCGCTCGACGTCATCGCCGTCGTCGGATGCGCGGTCGCGACCGGCGTCGGCGCGGTGATGAACACCGCGGGCGTCGAACCCGGAGCACTCGTCGCCGTGATCGGATGCGGCGGCGTGGGCCTCAACGTCATCCAGGGTGCGCGGCTCGCCGGGGCCGAGCGCATCGTCGCGATCGACGTGCGCGAGGACAAGACCCGCCTCGCGGCGCAGTTCGGCGCCACCGACCAGATCGTCGCCCCCGCCGGCGACGCCGTCGCCCAGCTGCGCGCGCTGCTTCCCGACGGCGTCGACTACGCCTTCGACGCGATCGGTCGCACCGTCACCACCGAGCAGTCCATCGAGATGCTCGGCCTCGGCGGAGCCGCGGTGATCGTGGGGCTTCCCCCGACCGGTGCGCGCGCCTCGTTCGAGCCGCTGGTACTGGCCGAGGCCGACCAGCGCATCCTGGGCTCGAACTACGGCTCGGTGCGCCCGGCCATCGACATCCCCGCGCTCGTCGACCGGTACATGGACGGTCAGCTGATCCTCGATCCGCTCATCTCCTCGCGCCGACCGCTCGCCGAAGCCGCCGAGGCGTTCGAAGAGCTCGAGTCCGGCCAGGCCCTGCGCACGCTCCTCATCCCCTGACCTCTTCCCTTCCCTCCCCGCACTACTCCGCCGACCCCGATACGAAGGAGACCCCGTGACCACGACCACCCCCCAGAGCCCGCCCGGCCCCGCCGCCAGCGTCCCGATCGATGCCGGGCTGCGCCGCGGCGTGATGAGCGGACCGGAGCTCGCCGCCCAGGCGATCGCCAACATCGCTCCCAGCGCGGTCATCGCGTTCACCGCCGCCGCGATCTTCCTCGGCGCCGGCAACGGCACCATCTACGCCTTCGCGCTCGCCACGATCGTGATCCTCTGCGTCGGCTACTGCGTCGTGGTGTTCGCGCGCAAGCACGCCTCGGCCGGATCGCTCTACACCTACGTGTCGAAGGGCCTCGGTCCGGCCGGCGCGTACCTCGCCGGCGCAACCCTGCTGATCGGATGCTTCGGCATCGCCGCCGCCTCCCTCATGGGTTCGGTGTCGTACATGAGTCAGTTCCTCACCCTCCTCGGCATCCCCGCCTCGGGCCTGGGCTGGAGCATCGGGCTCGCCGTCGTGCTCGGCGGGCTCGCGACGCTGTTCACGATCCGCGGCATCCGACTGTCGGCACGCGTCTCGCTGGTGCTGGAGCTGCTGTCGGTCGCGATCATCCTCGTACTGCTGATCTCGGCGCTCGTGTGGGCCGGGCCCGCGGCCTGGGATCCGGCCCAGCTGATTGCGGAGGGCTCGTCGTTCCAGGGCATCGCGGCCGGCATGGTGCTCGGCATCCTCGGGTTCGTCGGGTTCTCGTCCGCCGATGCGCTCGGTCGTGAGGCGAAGAACCCCTACAAGGCGATTCCCCGCGCGATCATGTGGAGCGCGCTGACCGTCGGCATCCTCTACGTCTTCGCGGCGTACACGCAGATCGCCGTCCTCGGCGACGACCTGGCCACCGCGGCGAGCCCGCTCGAGAGCATGTCGGAGCTCATCGGCATGCCGCTGTGGTTCGCGCCGGTGCTGACCTTCGGCGTCGCGGCGTCGTTCTTCGCCGTCGTCGTCGCGCCGCTGAACGTGATCGGGCGCATCGTCTACGTGATGGGCAAGGAGGGCGTGGTGCACGAGCGGTTCGGTCGCACGCACGACCGCCACCTGACGCCGCACCGGGTGCTGCTGGCCGCGGGGGCGCTCGCCGTCGTCGTGGACATCGTGTTCCTCGTCGCGGGAGCCGACCCCATGGAGATCCTCGTGTGGGTCAACACCTGGGGCACCTACGGCTACATGGTCGCGTACGCGCTCGTCGCGATCGCCTGCGTCGTCTACACGCAGCGCGCCGGCATGCGCAACGGCCTCGTCTGGGTCTGCGCCACGATCGCCGTGGTCACGATGGCCTACGTGTTCTTCGCGAACGTGTTCCCCGTGCCCGCTTTCCCGTTCAACGTCATCCCGTACGTGTTCGTTGTCTGCGTGCTCGCCGCCCTCAGCCGCTACTGGTTCCTCCAGGCGCGTCGCCCCGAGGTGATCGCCCGCATCGGCAACACCGAGACGTCGGCGATGGACGGCGTTGGCTGATAGACCCCCCGGGCGACGGTGGCCAGGAACCCGATGAGGGTCCTGGCCATCGTCGTGTCCGGGCGGCCCCGTCTTCGAGCGCCTAGTCGATCAACTCCACCCCGAAGTCCGAGACCACGGCGCGCAGTTCATCCAGATACCGTTGCGCCTGCTCGGTGAGGGGGATCGCCGACTGGCCGATCCACCCGATCTCGATGCGCTCGTCGACGTCGAGGGGGATCGCGGCGATGGAGGGGTCGAGGTCGTCGCTGATGATTCCGGTCGAGATCGTGTAGCCGTCGAGGCCGATCATGAGGTTGAAGATGGTGGCGCGATCCGAGACGCGGATCTCTTGCGGGGTCGACAGGGTGGAGAGGATCTCCTCCGCGAAGTAGAACGAGTTGTTCGCGCCCTGGTCGAAGGTGAGCCGCGGGAAACCGGCGAGGTCGTCGAGCGTGACGCGCTCGCGGGCGGCCAGCGGGTTCTTGCGCGAGATGAAGATGTGCGGGTCGGCGAGGAAGAGCGGGCGGAACGCGAGCCCCGAGTCGCGCAGCAGCTTGTCGATGACGCTGCGGTTGAAGTCGTTGCGATACAGGATGCCGATCTCGCTGCGCAGCGTGCGGACATCTTCGATGATGTCCCACGTGCGCGTCTCGCGCAGCGAGAACTCGTACTCCGCGGCGCCGCTGGTCTTGACCATCCGCACGAACGCGTCGATCACGAACGAGTAGTGCTGCGCCGAGACGCCGAGCAGGCGCCGGGACGGCGGTCGGCCGAGGTAGCGCTGCTCGAGCAGTTCCACCTGCTCGGTGACCTGCCGTGCGTAACCGAGGAACTCCGCGCCGTCGGTGGTGAGCGTCACGCCGCGCGCCGATCGCAGCAGGAGCGTGCGCCCCGCCCGTGACTCGAGGTCTTTCATCGCGGCCGACATGGTGGGCTGCGAAACGTAGAGCAGGTCGGCGGCCGCACTGATCGAGCCCTCCGCCGCGACCTCGACGAAGTACTGGAGCTGCTGGAGGGTGATTCCGCTGGACGAGCGAGCCATAGGGAGAGCCTATATGGATGCATAGGCCAGGCAAGTTACCTGATAACCGGTGTCTGGTTGCACGATGGAGCTACAGACTTCCCCGGCCTCTCGGCCGATCATCCAGCAGATGGGCGTCCCATGGCGAACGACTTCACGTTCCACATCACCACCACGCGCTTCGACGAGGACTACTCGCCGTCGGAAGACTCGCGCATCACGACGAACTTCGCGAACCTCGCGCGCGGCGAGCACCGTCAGCAGAACCTGCGCAACGCGCTCACGATGATCGACCGGCGTTTCAATGACCTCGCCCACTGGGACAACCCGGCCCGCGACCGCTACACGCTCGAGCTCGAGATCATCTCGGCCGGGCTGGAGTTCGAGGCCGAGGGAGAGGACCAGCGGTTCCCGCTGCTCGAGGTGCTCGACATCCAGATCGTCGATCGCCTCACCGGCCGCCGTCACCACGGGATCGTGGGCAACAACTTCTCGTCCTACGTGCGCGACTACGACTTCAGCGTGCTGCTGCCGGCCGTGACCGAGGCGGCGGGAACCTTCGCGCTGCCCGACGACTTCGGCGGTCTGCACGGCAAGCTCTTCCGTCGCTTCCTCGCCTCGGATGCCTACCGCGAGCGCTTCACGACCTCCCCGGTCATCTGCATCAGCGTCTCGACGAGCAAGGAGTACCGTCGCTCCGAGAACCACCACCCGGTGCTCGGCGTCGAATACCTGCAGGACGACCACTCCCTGACCGACGAGTACTTCGGGCGGATGGGTCTGCAGGTGCGGTACTTCATGCCTCCCGGAAGCGTGGCGCCGCTGGCGTTCTACTTCGAGGGCGACCTGCTGAACGACTACACGAACCTTCAGTTGAGCGGCACCATCGCGACCATGGAGACGTTCCAGAAGATCTACCGTCCCGAGATCTACAACGCGAACTCGGCGGCGGCCAGCATCTATCGGCCGAGCCTCGGTCAGAACGACTACTCGTCGACGCAGATCGCCTACGACCGCGAGGAGCGCAGCCAGCTCGCGCTCGCGCAGGGCAAGCACACCGAGGAGCACTTCATGAAGCCGCACGGCGAGGTGCTCGCTCAGTGGGCGGCCGGTTACCCGGTCGCGGCCGCGTGAGCCGCGGAGCATCACCCGATATGAACACGCTTCTCCCCACCTCGATCGTCGGCAGCCTTCCGAAGCCCTCCTGGCTCGCGCAGCCCGAAACCCTCTGGTCGCCCTGGAAGCTCGAGGGCGATGCCCTGGCCGAGGGCAAGCAGGACGCCCTGCGCAGCGCCGTGCAGGAACAAGCCCGACGCGGCATCGACGTGATCAGCGACGGCGAGCAGACCCGCCAGCACTTCGTCACGACGTTCATCGAGCACCTCAGCGGCGTCGACTTCGATCAGCGCGAGACGGTCCGCATCCGCGATCGCTACGACGCGAGCGTGCCGACCGTCGTCGGTGCCGTGAGCCGCGAGAAGCCGGTGTTCGTCGACGACGCGCGCTTCCTCCGCCAGCAGACCGATCGGCCGATCAAGTGGGCCCTGCCCGGCCCGATGACGATGATCGACACGCTCTCGGACCGCCACTACCGGAGCCGCGAGAAGCTGGCCTGGGAGTTCGCGACGATCCTCAACCAGGAGGCGCGGGAGCTCGAGGCCGCCGGTGTCGACGTCATCCAGTTCGACGAGCCCGCCTTCAACGTGTTCTTCGACGAGCTCAAGGACTGGGGCGTCGCGACGCTCGAGCGGGCCGCCGAGGGACTGCGCGCCGAGACCGTCGTGCACATCTGCTACGGCTACGGCATCAAGGCCAACAACGACTGGAAGGCCACGCTCGGATCGGAGTGGCGCCAGTACGAGGAGTCGTTCCCGCTGCTGCAGCAGTCGATCATCGACACGGTGTCGCTCGAGCGGGCGAACTCGCACGTGCCGCTCGACCTCATCGAGCTCATCCGCGGCAAGAAGGTCATGCTCGGCGCGATCGACGTGTCGAGCACGACGGTCGAGACGCCCGAGCAGGTCGCCGACACGCTGCGCGACGCGCTCGCGTTCGTCGACGCCGACAAGCTCGTGCCGAGCACGAACTGCGGCATGGCGCCCCTGCCGCGAGACGTCGCCCTCGGCAAGCTCAGCGCGCTCAGCGCGGGTGCGGCGCTGCTCCGCGACGAGCTGTCCGCGAACGCACGGTGACCGCGCCCGGCGTCGCGGGTGGGGGTCACACCCGAGGCGGCTCGCTCGGCGGGAAGAGCAGGCGCGTCTGGTAGCGGGTCATCGCGAAGACGACGGCCCCGAGACCGGCGAAGACCACGGCACCGACCGCTGTGACCCAGCCGATGACCGACGACGCATAGTCGGACGGATCGTGCGCCCCGACGATGATGAAGAACACCCCGATGATGAGAGCGATCGCCGCGAGGGCGAACACCCCGATGCCGACCCAGCGCAGGGCGGCTTGAGCCTGCGGAGCGTGGAAGGTCGGGCGGATGCCGAACTTCGAGTTCGTGTACTGACTCCATCGCGCGCCGGTCCACCAGCGACCGGTGGTGCCGGTGATCGGGTACCAGCCGGCCCCGGGGCCCTCCTGCTCGCCGGGAAGCGGGCGGAACGCCTCGGCCATCAGCGGGGCGGAGGTCGGCACCGGGATGCGCAGTACGGCGGTCGTCTGGATCGCGATGCCGAACCACAGGGCGGCCACGAGCAGCATCGGGATTCCGGCGAACGAGACACCGGGAGCGAGCGTGCCGAGCACGAACTGCACGGCGCCCAGCGAGGCGAAGACCGCCCCCAACGCCCAGGCGAAACCCACCTGCTCGGTGCTCGCCCAGTCCGTGCCGTGCGAGCCGTCGCTCTTCGTGCGCATCGCCGTCCACTTCTTCCCGTCCCACCAGCGGGCGGGGCCCGCGGGGGTGACGTACCAGCCGGGCAGGGGGCCGGCAGCGGTCGCCGACGTCTGGCCGACGGGCGGTGCGGATGCCGCGACCGCAGCCGGAGCATCCGCCTCGTGCGCCGTCCACTGCGTGCCGTCCCACCAGCGCACACGCCCCGGCGTGCCCGCGTCGTACCATCCCGGTGCTGCGTTCATGAAGCGACCCTCCCCGTCGGCTGTAGCGGTTCGAGCGTAACGTCTCGGCTCGCGCGGCCGCCTCTGATGCGGGGCCGAGAGCGGGCAATCCTTGGCAAATCTCGTGGCAAGTTCGTGACGATCACATGACGCACCCATCGAAAAAGCGCGGTATCACAAGGGTCGCGTGGCACATCTGTGGCACATCGCTTGTCTTGCCGGATCGGCGATCCATACAGTTCCCTCAAGCGAGCGAAAGCGCCGCCCATGAATCAGCTAGCGGACCCGCGCACCCCCGACATCGGCGCCTGACGCTCGATCGTGGTACCTGTTGAGAGTCCGCCAATGGAGGCGAAATGACGAATACTGCAATTCCCAAGAAGACGCCCGCGAAGGCGGCCATCGCTTCCTGGGTCGGCACGACCCTGGAGTACTACGACTTCGCCGTCTACGGCACGGCCGCAGCGCTCGTGCTCAATCAGCTGTTCTTCCCCCCTGAGCTCCCCGAGGGTGTGCGCGTGCTGCTCAGCATGATGACGCTCGCGGTCGGCTACGTGGTCCGCCCGCTCGGCGCCTTCATCCTCGGCCCGCTCGGCGACCGCTTCGGCCGCAAGTTCGTCATGATGCTGACGCTGTTCGGCATCGGCATCTGCACGTTCATCATCGGCTGCCTGCCGACCTTCGAGCAGATCGGCGTCCTCGCCCCGATCCTGCTGGTGGTCATCCGCATCATCCAGGGCCTGTCGGTCTCGGGCGAGCAGGCCAGCGCGATCTCGATGAGCCTCGAGCACGCCTCCGACAACCGCCGCGGCTTCACGACGAGCTTCGTCACGAGCGGTTCCGCCTCGGGTGGCCTGCTCGCGACCGCCGTCTTCATCCCCTTCGCGGCACTGCCGACCGAGGACCTGCTCGGCTGGGCCTGGCGCATCCCGTTCTGGCTCTCGGCCGTCGTCGTCGTGGTCGCGTACCTCATCCGCCGCAACCTCGAAGAGCCGCCGTCGTTCGTCGAGACCCAGGCGATCAAGGCGCAGCTGCCGCCGATCAAGCAGGTGCTGCGCTTCCACTGGCGCACGATCATCCGCGTCGCCGCCTGCGCCATGATCGCCGGCGTCAGCTACCTGTTCGCCACGTTCTCGGTCGCCTTCGCGACCACCGGATACGGCCTCGACAAGTCGACCATGCTCTGGGTGCCCGTGCTCGCCAGCCTGCTCGCCCTGCTCTACACGCCGTTCGCCGGGTACATCTCCGACCTCATCGGCCGCAAGACGGTCTTCATCATCGGAGCCGTGGGCGCCGGTGTCACGACCATGCCGTACCTGTGGGCGATCAGCGAGGGCAACTGGCCGCTGATCTTCACCCTCGGCATCCTCTGCAACGGGTTCTTCTACTCCACGGCCAACGCCGCGTGGCCCGCGTTCTTCGCCGAGATGTTCCCGAATCGCGTTCGCGTCTCGGGTCTCGCGGTCGGCACGCAGATCGGCTTCGCGATCGCCGGTGCCATCGGCCCGGTGGCGTCGACGGCGCTCGCCGGAGAAGACCTGCAGAACTGGTTCGGACCGGCCCTCCTCGGGCTGGGACTCATGGCGATCGCCGTGATCGCGGCGCTCACCGCGAAGGAGACCCGTCGCTACTCGCTCGACGAGGTCGACGACGTGCAGCAGACCCAGAAGGAGAAGGACGCGGTCACCGCGTCGATCCTCGTCCCCTGACGACGGATGCCTCGAAGGGCCCGGGATGCTTCGGCATCCCGGGCCCTTCGTGCGCCCGGGAAGCCGTGAGTGGTCAAGACACGCCGCGCGGCGGCATCCGCTCAGGGCGTGTCTTGACCCCTCACGGAGAAACGACGGAGGGAGCGGGCGTCAGGCTTTGCGGGGGCCGGTGGATGCCCGCACCGTGAGGTGCGCCGAGATGTGATCGATGCGGTCGGAGCGATCGCGGGTCGCGAAGCGGCCGATCAACATGTCGACCGCGGCGCGACCGGCGCTCTCACCCGGCGAGGTGACGGTGGTCAGCGGCGGATGCGAGAACGACGAGCCGAAGATGTCGTCGCAGCCGACCACGCTGAGGTCGTCGGGGATCGAGACGCCGAGCTGGCGGAATCGGTCGAGCGCCCCGATCGCGAGCACGTCGTTGAAGAAGATGCAGGCGGTCGCGCGGGTGAGCACGACGGCATCCGCTGCGGCCGCCCCGTTCGCGAGGGTCACGTGGTAGCGGCCGACGGCGACGAGGTCGACGCCGTCCTCCTCGGCGGCAGCCGTGATCGCGTCGAAGCGCGTGCCGTCGGTCCAGGAGCCGTGCGGGCCGCGCACGTAGGCGATGCGGGTGTGTCCGAGCGAGTGCAGGTAGTGCACCGCCTGCGCGAGGCCGGCGGGGGTGTCGATCACGACGCCGGAGAGCCCGGGGGACTGGCGGTTGATCACCACGGTCGGCGCGATCTGCGCGACCGCGCGCAGGGCCTCGTCATCGATGCGCGGCGACGACACGACGATGCCGTCGACGGTGCGGGCGAGCTCGCGCAGCCACTGCTCCTCCATCGGCAGCGACTCCTCGGTGCTGACGAGAAGGTGCAGGTAGCTCGCCGCCCGGATCTGCGCCTGAGCGCCCCGGGTCACGTCGAGGTTGAACGGGTTGGTGAGGTTCGGGAGCACGAGCGCGATCGTGCCGCGCGCGAGGCGGTTCTCGGTGGCGGGCAGGAGCGCCGAGGTGTAGCCCATCTCCTGCGCCTTGCTGGTGATGCGCTCGTACATCGCCGGGCTCACGCGGTTGGGGTTCGAGAGGGCGCGCGAGACCGTCGAGGGGGCGACGCCGAGCGCCTCGGCGATCTCGGTGAGGGTGACGCGGCGCTGCACGCGGCGGGCGGGAACGGCCATGGCTCGATGGTAGCGAAGCGGCGCCGTCATCGGTACCCGTTAGTGGCACGGATTTTGCCAATGGACCGAACCGAATGCCCGAGAAACACGGGATTCGAGCGAGGTATCCGGCACGGAAGCGGCACGATCCTGCACCCTCCGGTGCCGACCGTCCTAGCCTTTTCCCGACGGCGGAATCGACGACGAGAGGAGCTGGCGATGACCCGCAGGATCGACCTGGTCGCTGACCTGGGTGAGGGCTTCGGCCCGTGGCGGATGGGCGACGACGCCGCCCTCCTCGACGTGCTCACCTCGGCCAACATCGCGTGCGGCTTCCACGCCGGCGACTCGCAGATCATGGACGAGACCGTCCGCGCCTGCGTGCAGCGCGGCGTCGGCATCGGCGCCCACCCCTCCTTCCCGGATCTGCAGGGCTTCGGGCGTCGCGACATGGGCCTCACGGCCGACGAGGTGCGCACCGACGTGCTCTACCAGTTCGGCGCGCTGCAGGCGATCGCCGCCTTCAACGGCACACAGGTCACCCACCTCGCCCCGCACGGCCGGCTCGGCAACCTCGTCGCGGTGCGCGAGGACTACGCGGATGCCGTCGCCACCGCCGCCGCGCGCCTCAACCCCGAGCTCATCGTGCTCGCCCAGGACGGCAAGCTCGCCGACGCCGCCCGGGCCGCGGGTCTGCGCGTGGGCATCGTCGGCATCGCCGACCGCGCCTACGAGGACGACGGCACCCTGGTGCGCCGCACCGAGCCCGGTGCCGTGATCCACGATGCCGAGGAGATCCGTCGGCGCACCGTGCGGATGGTCGTCGACGGCGTGATCGAGAGCCGTAACGGCGTGCTCATCCCCGTCGCCTGCGACACGGTGCTCGTGCACGGAGACACCGACGGCGCGGTGGAGCTCGCCCGCCAGATCCGCGCGGGCCTCGAATCGGCGGGCGTCGAGATCGCCCCGCTCGCGCACTGGCTGGAGTGAGCGACCCCATGTCATCGGCATCCGTCGTCATCTCGCCCAGCGGCAACTCCGCGCTGCGCGTCGCCAGCACCCTCGCCGACCGCGAAGCGGGCTGGCGCCTCGTGCACCACCTGGCCCGTTTCGTCGACGCGGCCCACGTGCCCGGCGTCGAGTGCGTCATCCCCACCTACGACGCGGCGCTGATCGAGATCGATCCCGCCGAGGTGTCGCTCGAGCGCCTCGGCGAGTACCTCGCGCACGTGGTCGACGGCCTCGATCACGACCGCCCGCTCACCGACAGCCCGCGCACCTTCGACGTGCCGGTGCTCTACGACATCGACGGCGAGCTCGACCTCCGCACCGTCGCCGATGCCCAGGGCCTCAGCGTCGCCGACGTCATCCGCCTGCACTCCGAACCGACCTACGTGGTGCGCTGCCTCGGTGCTCCCGGCGGCTCGCCCATGCTCGACGGCCCGCCGTTCCCCCTACCCGTTCCGCGTCTCGCGAGCCCGCGGGCGCACGTGCCGCAGGGCGTGGTGTCGGTCGCCGGACGCCAGGCGACGATCACCCCGGCCGCGGCCCCCGGCGGCTGGCCGCTCATCGGGCGCACGCCGCTCGTCGTGCTCGACCTCGCGGCCGAACCGTTCGTGCCCTACGAGCCCGGCGACCTGATCCGCTTCCGCGCGATCGATCAGGCGGAGTACGACGCCCTGCTCGGCACCCGGATGGTGGCGCTGTGAACGCCGGGGCGGGGAACGCGCATGCGGTGAACGCTGGGGCGCTGACGGTCATCGAGGCCGGATCCACCCAGGTCACCGACCTCGGGCGGCGCCGGGGTCCCCGCTTCGGCGTGCCGGTCAACGGCGCCCTCGATCAGCGCTCGGCCCGGATCGCGAACATCCTCGTCGGCAACCCCGAGACCGCCCCGGTGCTCGAGATCACCGCCCTCGACGCCGAGTTCGTCGCCGACATCGACATCCTCATCGCGGTCTCCGGCGCCGACGGGCACCTCACCGTCGACGGCGTCGGCCGGCCCACGAACCAGCCGGTCTCGGTGCGCGCGGGCGAGGCGATCGCCCTGCGGCAGATCCAGGGCGGGTTGCGCTCCTACCTCGCGGTGCGCGGGTCGTTCGACGTGCCGCAGCTGCTCGGCAGCTGCGCTCCCGACTCGGTGCTCGGCTTCGGCGGGCGCCTCGTGGTCGGCGAGCGGATCGCGTTGCGCACCGCCACGGCACCGGTCTTCAACGCGCACTTCACGGCCGAGCTCTACGACCTCGACGTGCCGCGACTGCCCACGGGCTTCATCGTCGACGTCACCGACGGCCCCGACCTCGACGACTTCGCGGGTACCGCCGACCGACTGTTCGCCCAGCCCTATCTCGTCACCCCGAAGAGCAACCACATCGGGCTGCGCATGACGGGGCCGCTGCCCGAGCGGCGGACGCAGGGCGAGGTGCTCTCGCGCGGCGTTCCCGTGGGGGCGGTCGAGGTTCCGCCGGGCGATGAACTGCTCGTGCTGCACCGCGGGCGGGGCGTCACCGCCGGGTACCCGGTGCTCGCGGTCGTCACCTCCGGCTCGCTCGATGTGCTCGCCCAGGTGCGCCCGGGGCAGCACCTCCGCTTTCGGCGCCTCTCGGCATCCGATGCCGCGGCCCGTGCCCGCGCCGAGCTCGTCGAGCTCGAAGCGCTCCGCCTTCGCGTCCGCTCCGTCTTCGACGCGCTGGACGCCCTCTCCACAGCCACCACCGGAAGGACCCTCCTATGACTTTCTCCGACTACCGCACCGCCGTCGTCACCGGCGCGACGAGCGGCGTGGGCCGCGGCGCGATCGACCTCTTCCTCGCGAAGGGTCTCACCGTGCACGCGATCGCCCGCGACGAGCAGAGGCTGGCGGCCCTCGCCGAGAAGGGCGTGATCACCCACGCGCTCGACGTGCGCGACACCGCCGCCCTCACGCGCGCGCTCGACGGGGTCGAAGCCGACATCGTGCTCAACAGCGCCGGTGTCAGCCGCGCGGGCAACATCCTCGACGCCTCGGCCGACGACCTCGACGACCTCGTCGAGGTCAACCTCACGGCGGTCATGCAGATCCTGCGCCTGCTCTACCCGGGCATGGTCGAGCGCGACCGCGGCCACGTGCTCAACATCTCGTCGATCGCCGGGCACTACAACTTCTTCGGCCACACGGCCTATCACGCGACCAAGGCCGCCGTGCACCAGCTGTCGCGCCAGCTGCGCAACGACGCCCTCGGCAAGCGGGTGCGCGTCACCGAGCTGAGCCCGGGCCGCATCGAGACCGAGATCTTCTCGCGCAACCTGGGCGGCACGCCCGAGACGGATGCCGCCGCCTGGGCGACCTACTACGAGGGCTTCGAGTCGCTCACGGTCAACGACATCGTCGCGGCCATCGACTACGCGGTCGACGCCCCCTCGCACGTGAACATCGGGCTCATCGAGCTCATGCCCACCTTCCAGGTGCCCGGAGGACTCACCTTCGACCGCCGCGACGCCGAGCTCGTGCAGTCCGCAGCGACCGCCGCGAGCGCCGAGTAAACGAGAACGCAGAGTAAAGAGGAACGAGACCATGGTTCACGTCACCACCAAGATCGAGCGCGCCGAGGCATCCGACATCGCCCGTCTGGGCGAATTCACCGCCGCGACCATCCACGAGGCCCAGGGTCGCCGCGGCGCACTGAACTCGAACATCACGCCCATCGACCGCGACATGTCGTTCGTCGGCTCGGCGTTCACGGTCGTCTGCGCCCCGCGCGACAACCTCATGCTGCAGGTCGCCATCCACTACGCGCAGCCCGGCGACGTGCTCATCGTCTCGGCGGGCGAGTTCGCCGAGGCCGGCATGTTCGGCGACGTGCTCGGCAACGCCTGCAAGGCCAAGGGCATCGCGGCGCTGGTGACCGACGCCGGTGTGCGCGACACGCAGGAGCTGCGCGAGCTGGGCCTGCCCGTCTTCTCGGGCAGCGTCTCGATCAAGGGCACGGTCAAGGAGACCCTCGGGGCGCTCAACCAGCCCGTCGTCTTCGCGGGCGAGCTGATCCGCCCCGGCGACATCGTCAAGGGCGACGCCGACGGCATCGTCGTCGTGCGCCGCGAAGAGGTGCGCGAGGCGGCCGAGCTGTCGGCGGCGCGCGACGCGCACGAGGCCGAGCTCATCACGAAGTACTGGGCCGGCGGCACGACCATCGAGCTGTGCAACCTCACCGAGGTGCTCAAGGCCAAGGGCCTCACCTCCGACGTCGAGGACGCATCGTGACCGCCAGCACCGAGACCCCCGCGTCGTCGTTCCGCGCCGCCGAGCGCCTCGGACGCATCAAGCCCTCGCCCAGCACGGCGGCCGCGGCACGCGTGCGCGAGCTGAAGGGTCAGGGGCGCAGCATCCTCGACCTCACCGTCGGCGAGCCCGACTTCGACACCCCCGCGCACATCAAGCAGGCCGCGATCGCGGCCATCGAGGCCGGCGAGACCAAGTACACGCCCGTGAACGGCACGCCCCGGCTGCGCCAGGCGATCCGCGGCGCGCTGCAGCGCACGCACGGCATCGAGTACTCGGATGCCGAGATCACGGTCGGCGGCGGAGGCAAGCAGGTCATCTTCCTCGCGCTCATGGCGACGGTGGATGCCGGCGACGAGGTGCTCATCCCCGCGCCGTACTGGGTGTCGTACCCCGACATGGTGCGCGCGAACGAGGGAACCCCCGTGATCGTGCCGACGTCGGCCGAGAACGGCTACAAGGTCACGGCCGCGCAGCTCGAGGCCTCGATCACCGACCGCACGACCTGGCTGATCCTGAACAGCCCGGGCAACCCGAGCGGTGCGATCCACACCGAGGAGGAGCTGTCGGCCCTCGCCGAGGTGCTGCGCCGCCACCCCGCGGTGTCGGTGCTCTCCGACGAGATCTACAGCGAGATCTCGTTCACGGGCACCCCCGCCCCGAGCCTCGCCGCGGTCGCCCCCGACCTGCGCCACCGCGTGCTCGTGGTGTCGGGCGTCTCGAAGTCGTACGCGATGACGGGCTGGCGCCTCGGCTATGCGGCGGGCGACCCCGCCCTCGTCGGTGCCATCAACACGCTGCAGTCGCAGACCTCCTCGTGCCCGTCGTCGATCAGCCAGGCCGCCGCGGCCGCGGCGCTCGAGGGGCCGCAGGACTTCATCGCCGAGTCGGTGCCGGTGTACCGCGAGCGTCGCGACGCCGCGGTGGCGGGTCTCCGCGCGATCGACGGACTCACCCCGCTCGTGCCCGACGGCGCGTTCTACCTCTACGTCGACTGCGTAGGACTCATCGGGCGCACCTCGCCGGAGGGAAAGGTGCTCGCCGACGACCAGGACGTGACGTTCTACCTGCTCGATCAGGCCGGCGTCGCCGTGATCCAGGGTTCCGCCTACGGCAGCTCGCCCTTCTTCCGCATCTCGTTCGCGACCGACCTCGGCACCATCACCGCCGCGGTCGAGAAGATCGCCGAAGCCGTGGCGGCGCTGCGATGAGCGACGCCACGGCCAGCGACCGCCTGCGCGTCGTCGTCGCCGCGCCCCTCGCCCCCGAACTGTGCGACCTGCTGGTCGCCCGCGAGCCTCGCATCGACCTCGTCGTCGATCAGACGCTGCTGCCGCCGATGCGGCATCCCGCCGACTTCTCCGGCGACCCGTCGTTCCGTCGCACGCCCGAGCAGCAGGCCGCCTACGAGGCGCTGATCGACTCGGCCGAGGCGCTGTACGGCATCCCCGACGTCGACCCCGCCGCCCTCGCCCGCACGGTGCGCGCCAACCCGGCACTGCGCTGGGTGCACACGATGGCCGCCGGTGGTGGCGGTCAGGTGCGCGCCGCGCAGCTCACCGACGACGAGCTGCGGCGGGTGACCTTCACGACCTCGGCCGGTGTGCACGGCGATGCGCTCGCCGAGTTCGCGGTGTTCGGCGTCTTCGCCGGCGCCAAGCACCTGCCCCGGCTCCAGCGCCAGCAGCGCGAGCGCGAGTGGAGCGGCCGCTGGGTCATGTCGCAGGTCGCCGACCAGACGGTGCTCGTGCTCGGTCTCGGCGGCATCGGGCAGGCCGTCGCACGACAGCTCGCCGCCCTCGGCACGACGGTGATCGGCACCTCGCGCAGTGGGGCATCCGTTCCGGGCGTCTCGCGCGTCATCCACCCGGACGACGTCGCCGAGGTGCTGCCCGAGGTCGACGCGGTCGTGGCGACCCTGCCCGGCACCGACGCCACGCACCACCTCGTCGGCCGCGACTTCTTCGCCGCGCTCCGCCCGGGCGCGACGCTCGTCAACGTCGGACGCGGCACCGTCATCGACGAGGCCGCCCTGCTCGAGGCGCTCGACGCCGGAACCGTGGGTTTCGCCGCGCTCGACGTGTTCGAGGTCGAGCCGTTGCCGTCGGACAGCCCCCTGTGGTCGCACCCCGACGTGCTGGTGAGCCCGCACACCGCGGCGCTCGACGCCCGAGAAGACGGGCGCATCGCCGAGCTGTTCGCCGACAACGCCACCCGCCTCCTCGACGGCACGCCGCAGCGCAACGTCGTCGACACCATCGAGTTCTACTGATCGGGACGGAGCATCCATGAGCACCCCCTTCGACCTCACCGGGCGTCGCGCCCTGGTCACCGGTTCCAGCCGCGGAATCGGGCTCGCGATCGCGCGCTCGCTGCTCGAGGCCGGCGCCCACGTCGTCGTGCACGGGCGCGACACTTCCACGGTGGGCGAGACGGCGGACGCCCTCGCCCGGGACTTCGGAGCGGATGCCGTCTCCACGGCGGTCTTCGACGTCACCTCCGAGGAGGCCGTGATCGACGGCATCCGTGGGATCGAGGCCACCGGCCCCCTCGACATCCTCGTCAACAACGCGGGCCTCCAGCACCGCGAGCCGCTGCTGGAGGTGAGCCTCGAGAACTGGGAGCGCGTCATCCGCACCGACCTCACCAGCGCCTTCCTCGTCGGGCGCACGGCCGCCCGTGCGATGGTGGCGCGGGGGAGCGGTGCGATCGTCAACATCTGCTCGGTGCAGACCGACCTCGCTCGCCCGACGATCGGGGCGTACACCGCCGCGAAGGGCGGGCTGCGCAACCTCACCAAGGCGATGACGGCGGAGTGGGCGGGCAGCGGCGTGCGCGTCAACGGCGTGGCCCCCGGGTACATCCGCACCGAGCTCACGCAGGCGCTCGTCGACGACCCCGCGTTCAACTCCTGGGTGCTCGGACGCACCCCGGTCGGGCGCTGGGGCGAGCCGGAGGACATCGGCGGTGCCGTGGTGTGGCTCTCGTCGGACGCCTCGCGCTTCGTTTCGGGCCAGGTCGTCTTCGTCGACGGCGGAATGACGGCGGTCGTCTGATGGCCGCCGCGCTCCACGCCGTCGTGATCCACGAGGCCGGCGACCTGCGCATCGACCCGATCGCCGAGCCCGTGCCCGCCCCCGACGAGGCCGTGATCGACATCGTCTACGGCGGCATCTGCGGGTCCGACCTGCACTACTGGAAGCACGGAGCCGCGGGGGAGTCGATCCTGCGCGCGCCGATGGTGCTCGGGCACGAGGTGGTCGGCGTGGTCCGGCGGGCCGCCGCCGACGGCAGCGGCCCGTGGGAGGGTGCGCGCGTCGCCGTGCACCCCGCGACTCCGGCGCAGGAGCACGTCCGGCATCCGATCGACCGCCCCAACATCGCGGGCGGCGGGTACCTCGGCTCGGCCGCGCGCTTCCCGCACCGCGACGGCGCGTTCGCGCACCGGGTCGCGATGCCCACGCGGATGCTGCGCACCCTCCCCGAGGGGATCGACCTGCAGGAGGCGGCGCTCATCGAGCCCGCCAGCGTCGCCTGGCACGCCGTCAACCGGATCGGCGACGTCTCCGACCTCTCGGCGCTCGTCGTCGGATGCGGCCCGATCGGACTGCTCGCGGTCGCGGTGCTCCAGGCCCGCGGTGCGCGGCACATCACCGCCGTCGATCTGCACGAGCGCCCGTTGCGCATTGCTCGAGAGCTCGGAGCCGATATCGTGCTGCAACAGCCCGATGCCGCCGACGTCGCGGCGATCGACGCCGACGTGGTGATCGAGTCGTCCGGCAGTCCGCAGGGACTCGACACCGCGATCCGTGGCGCCGCCCGTGGCGGCGTGGTCGCGATGGTGGGGCTGTTGCCCAGCGGTCCGCAGCCCGTGCAGGTCGCGCTCGCGATCGCCCGCGAGCTCGATCTGCTCGGCTCGTTCCGCTTCAACGACGAGATCGACGAGGTGATCGCGGCGCTCGCCGACGGCACGCTGCGCATCGCGCCCGTGATCAGTCACGTCAAGCGCTGGCGGTCCGCCGCCGACGCCTTCGCGACCGCCGCCGATCCGACGGTGTCGAGCAAGGTGCTGCTGCAGTTCGGGAAGGCGTGATGACCGTGCTGACCGCCTCCCGTCCGCTCGTCGTGGTGATGGGCGTCGCCGGCTCCGGCAAGTCGACCGTCGGTGCCGCCCTGGCCGACCGGCTGCGGCTGCCGTTCGGAGACGCCGACGACCTGCATCCGTCTGCCAACGTCGAGAAGATGTCGCAAGGCATCCCGCTCACCGACGAGGATCGCGCCCCCTGGCTCGACGCCGTCGGCGAGGAGATCGCCCGGCATCGCGTACCGGGGCTCGTGATCGCCTGCTCCGCGCTCAAGGTCGCCTACCGCGACGTGCTGCGCGCGCATGCGCCCGAGGTGTTCTTCCTGCACCTCGAGACCACCAAGCGCGTGCTCGCCCAGCGGATGCTGGTGCGCTCCGAGCACTTCATGCCGCTAGCGCTCCTCGACTCGCAGCTCGACACCCTCGAGCCTCTCGCGGGCGATGAGAACGGATTCGCGATCGACGCGCGGCGCAGCGTCGACGAGATCATCGGTGCGGCAGAACGGGTGCTCCGAGCCGAACCGGCCGCCCGACGGTCATGAGCGGGCGCACGGTCTGGGTATCGGCGCCGCACGGCAGCGTCGCCGGTTACGAGGCGGGATGCCGCACCCGGGCGATGTGCCCGATGGGGCCCGACTCCGACATCCTCACGTGCGCCGAGGCGGCGCTGCGGCGGCGCGGCGACTACCGGTTGGCGCGCATGCCGCTCGATCAGCCCGTGCCGCGCTCGGGCGACGTCGGCGAGGTCGTCGTCTCGCCGAGCGGTGTGCGCGAGGTGCACGGCACGCCCTGGGGCTATGCCCGCGGATGCCGCGACCCGCAGTCGTGCCCGAACCGGCGTCTGGGCGCGGTGACCTGCGCAGAGTCGCGTCGTCGCTACGTGCACGACTACGTCTCGCGCCGGGCGGCGGGGGAGGGGGCGCCGATCGATCACGGCACCCCGAACGGTTACTTCATGGGGTGCCGCGACCGGCGGCTGTGCCCGCGCGGCGATGACGGCGTCTCGTGCGCCGAGGCCCGGGCCGAGCATCGACGCAGCCTCGCCCGCGCGGCCGGAGTCGCGCCGCGGGCCGAGACCCTCGACTCCGGGGCGGCGGCCGCGCGCATCCGCGACCTGCGCTCGCGCGGCTGGTCGTTGCGGCGGATCGCGGCGGCGACGGGGTGCGGACGCACGACGATCGCGGAGCTCGCCGTGGAGGACGGCCCGGTACGGCGTCGGGTCACCGCCGACACCCTGGAGCGGATCCTGGGGGTGGCCGCGGGGTAGATCGCAGGGCGGGTGGTTGCATCCCGTCAATAGTTGCACTTTTGCAACTAACGGCGTATGGTTGACACTTATCAACTTTCTACGCTGGAGCGTTCCCCTGTGACAACCATCTCTTCACCCGCGCACGACACCGTGCGCTCACCGCGCGAGGTCTTCACCGCGATCTCCGGGCTCGTCGTCGGCATGTTCGTCGCCGTGCTCTCGGGCACCGTCGTGTCGACCTCGATGCCGGTCATCATCGCCGACCTCGGCGGCACGCAGTCCCAGTACACCTGGGTCATCACCGCGAGCCTGCTCGCCACCGCCGTCTCCACCCCGATCTGGGGCAAGCTGGCCGACCTCGTCGACCGCAAGATCCTCGTGCAGATCTCGCTCATCCTCTTCACGGCCGGCACCGTGATCGCCGGATTCTCGACCGACACGAACATGCTCATCGCGGTGCGCGTCATCCAGGGCATCGGCGTCGGCGGCCTCATGTCGCTCGTCATGATCGCGGTCGCCCTCATCATCTCGCCGCGTGAGCGCGGCAAGTACATGGGCGTCGTCGGCGGCATCATGGCCCTCGGCACCATCGGCGGCCCGCTGCTCGGCGGACTCCTCACCGACGTGTGGGGCTGGCGCTCGAACTTCTTCGTCGGCGTGCCGTTCGCCCTCCTCGCCCTCGTGCTCCTGCAGTTCACGCTGCACCTGCCCAAGCCGCAGCGAGACAGCAAGGTCTCGATCGACTACTTCGGGATCGTGCTGCTCGCGGTCGGCGTCTCGACCCTCCTCATCTGGGTCTCGATGGGCGGCAGCCAGTTCGAGTGGGACTCGTCGACCAGCATCATGCTCGCCGTCATCGCCGGCGTCGCGATCGCCGCGTTCATCACCGTCGAGTTCTTCGTCAAGGAACCGATCGTGCCGATGTCGCTCTTCCGCAACCGCACCTTCACGCTCTCGGTCATCGCGTCGATCGCGATCGGCGTCTCCATGTTCGCCACCTCGGTGTTCCTCGCCCAGTACTTCCAGCTGGCCCGTGGCGCCACGCCGACCGAGTCGGGTCTCATGACGATCCCGATGATCATCGGCCAGATGGGCGCGTCGATCATCATCGGCCAGCTCGTCAGCCGCTTCGGCAAGTGGAAGGGATGGATGCTCACGGGCTCCGTGCTCACCACGATCGGCGTGAGCCTGATGTCGACGCTGCGCTACGACACCCCGTTCCCGCTGGTGGCCGTGTACATGTTCGTGCTCGGCGCGGGTCTCGGCATGGTCATGCAGAACCTCACGCTCATCGTGCAGAACGACACCGCCCCGCAGCAGCTGGGTGCGGCCTCGTCGAACGTGAACTTCTTCCGCACGATCGCCGGCACCATCGGCGTCACCGTCATGGGCTCGCTGCTCTCGACGAGCGTCGCCGGGTACATGACCGACTCGCTGAAGGACTTCGTGCCGTCGACGCAGGACGAGATCGACGCGCTGCAGCACCTCGCCTCGGGTGACGTGCCGAAGGTCGGTCAGCTGCCCGACACGATCCGCGCGATCGTCGAGGGGGCCTACGGCCACGGCATCGCGGATGCCTTCATCATCGCCATCCCGCTCGCGGTCATCGCCGTCATCGCGATCGCGTTCCTCAAGAACAAGCCGCTGTCGACCAAGAATGCCGCCGAGCAGCTGCGCGAGCAGGCCGAGGAGTCGGTGCTCGAGGTCTCCGAGGCCGAGGTCGGTGCGACGATGTCGACCGGTGCGATCCGCATCGCGGGCACGGCATCCGCTTCTCCCTCCTCTCCGTCTGCTCCGTCGACCGGTTCGGTGACGACCGTTCTCGAACGCGACGGCCGGGAGTCGAGGGGCTGAGATGATCGGCTCGGATGCCGTCGCATCGCCCGACGCGGAGACCGCGCTGGGTGACCTGCAGACGCACCTCAACCTCATCTTCGCCCGCACGCGGACGCTGTGGCGGGAGTCCGCCGCCCGCATCTCGCCCGAGCTGCAGGTGGGTGGCTACAAGCTGCTGACCTTCATCGATCGAGCCGGCTCCGTCAGCGCGCACGAGTTGGCGGAGCGGTTCGAGATGGACAAGTCGGTGGTGAGCCGCCAGGTGCGGATGCTCGAGGATCTCGGTCTGATCGAGTCCCGTCCCGACGAGCGCGACGGGCGCCTGCGGGTGCTGACGGCGACGCCGTCGGCCTGTGCGGCGCTCGCCGAGCTGCGCCGCGACCACGGTGTGCGGCTGCGCGCGGTGGTCGCCGAGCTCACGCCCGAGGAGATCCACGCGGCATCCAAGGTCTTCCGGCTGCTGTCGGAGGTGTGACGCACGAAGCCCCGCCGGGCGGTCGACGGCGGGGCTTCGTTGTGCGCCGCCGTTAGGCTGGCGATCATGAGCGCCTCGACCGACGAACCCGCCCGCGAGGGCGCGCCCGCCGCGCAGTCCGCCGCGCAGTCCGGCACGCAGCCCGGCAGTGTCGACATCGACCAGGCGGTCTCGCGCGTCGAGCACGAGCTGGGTCGGCTGTTCGCGCGCATCCGGGTGAGCTGGCGCGAGGCGGCGACCACCGTGCATCCGGATCTGCAGCCCCTCGGCTACCAGGTGCTCACGTCGATCGCGACGGGCAAGGCGACCTCGGCCGGCGCGATCATCGAGCGCCTGCAGACCGACAAGTCGGCGGTCAGCCGTCACGTGCGCCAGCTCGAGCAGCTGGGACTGGTCGAGAGCGTTCCCGACCCCGACGATCGCCGGGCCCGTGTGCTGGTCGCCACCGATCTCGCGCAGGAGCGGGTCGCGCTCGCCCGCTCTCGCTACGAGGCGCGCCTCGCCGAGCGGTTGAGCCGCTGGTCGGCCGAAGACCTCGATCGCTTCTCGGAACTGCTGGCCGCCTTCGGCGACTGAGGCCCGTCTCCTCCGCTATTGGGGTGGGCGCTCAGCACAGCCGGTGGGGGCGACGCTGTGGCGTCGCGACGGTGACGACCGGCATCCGCCTGGCTAGCCTGGAGGAATGGAGAGCTTCGACTTCCCCTCCGTCGATCTGGCGTACCTCAGGTCGACGCTCGGTGAACCCGAGGCGCCGACCACGCAGAAGATCACGAATTTCCTCGATGAGAACTGCCTGACCTTCCTCGCGCACTCGCCGTTCTGCAGCCTGGCGACCGCGGATGCCGCGGGCAACTGCGACAGCTCGCCGCGTGGCGACTATCCCGGTTTCGTGCGGGCGCTCGATCCGCGCACCCTGGTGATCCCCGACCGGCTCGGCAACAAGATCGCCGACTCGATGACCAACATCATCGACAACGGGCACATCGGACTGCTGTGCTTCGTGCCGGGCATGACCGAGACGCTCCGCATCAACGGCACGGCGACCGTCACGAACGACCCCTCGCTGCTGGCGATGCTCGAGCAGGACCACGCGGTTCCCGATCTCGCGATCGTCGTGCGCACCGAGCAGGTGTACCTGCACTGCGGGCGCGCGCTCGTGCGGGCGGGTCTCTGGGACGCCGAGATGCAGGACCTCGCCGAGGAGGTGCCGACCTCGGGCACGATCTGGGCGAGCATGTCGGGCTTCGATCCCTCGGTCGGCGACGTGATCGACGACGCGATGGCCGGCGCCTACCGGAACCTGTACTGAATGCGGTCCCGTGCGGGGATGCTCCCCCTCGTCGTGAGCGAGATCGTCCGTGAGACGCCCTCGATCGTCAGCATCCGTCTCGCCGCGCCCGACGGCACCGCGCTGCCGCCGTGGCAGCCGGGGGCGCACGTCGACGTGCAGCTCATCACGCGGCACGAGCGCCAGTACTCGCTGTGCGGCGACCCCGCCGATGCGCACGGCTATCGAATCGCCGTGCTGCGCGAGGAGTTCTCGCGCGGGGGCTCGCACTACATCCACTCGTTCCTGCGGGCGGGGAGCCGGGTGTGGGTGCGCCCGCCCCGCAACCTCTTCACCCTGTCGGATGCCCCGGCTTACCACCTGCTCGCGGCGGGCATCGGCATCACGCCGATCCTCGCGATGGCGCGGCATCTGGCCGCCGAGGATGCCGACTGGCGGATGACGTATCTGGTGCGTCGGCGCGAGGACGTGGCCTTCGCTGACGATCTCGCTGCCCTCGGCGATCGCGTCACGATCCATGTCGGCGCCGAGGCCGGGCGGATGGATCTGGCCGAGCTCTACGCCGGCCTCGCGCCCGGCACCGCGGTCTACGCCTGCGGACCGCAGCGCTTCGTCGACGCGCTCGACGACCTCGCGGGTGCCCTGCCCGGCGGTGCGAGTCTGCACGTGGAGCGCTTCGAGCCGAAGCCGCGCGAGTTCCGGCCGAACGAGGCGTTCACCGTGGTCTGCGCGGGCAGTGACACCACGGTCGAGGTGCCGGCCGAGCGTTCGATGCTCGCCGCGCTGCAGAGTGCGGGCGTGCCCGTCGAGGGCTCGTGTCTGCGGGGCATCTGCGGCTCCTGCGCGGTGACCGTGCTCGACGGCATCCCCGAGCATCGCGACTCGCTCACCGGTGACGACGCGTCGATGACGATGTACCCGTGCATCTCGCGGGCGCTGTCGCCGACGCTCGTGATCGACGCCTGAGGCAGAGCTGCTCGCCTCCGCGCCGCCTCAGCCCCGCCTCCCCGTTGGGCGGAGAACTCCGTGTCGGGCGGAGATTCCGGGAACAAACATCCGCCCGACGCCGAGAACTCCGCCCATCGCGGGGGTCTCAGCGCGAGGTCGGCGGCAGTTTGTCGACGCCGTGCCGGTTCGGTTTGCCGGGCTCGGCGGCCGTGTCGGGCGACACGCTCCCGTGCTCGGCGGGCTCGCTCGAAGTCGGGTAGCTGGGCTCGTCGATCTCGACGGCCTTATCGCGCTCATCGAGCGGGGGCAGATGGTCGAGGGGCTGCTTGATGTCATCGGGGTTGTGGCTCATACCTCACCATCCGCTGCCCGGTGGTTCGCAGGCCAGGGGGTTGAGAACCCGCGGGGGCTGTGATGGGGTCGGAGGCATGCGCTCGCGACCCCTGCTCGTCTTCGACGGCGACTGCGGGTTCTGCACGACCGCGGTGAGCGTGCTCGAGAAACGGCTCGCGCGTTTCCCCGACGCCGAGCCCTGGCAGTGGCTCGACCTCGATGCGCTCCGCCTGAGCAACCACGACGTCACGCGCTACGTCTGGCTGGTCGTGGGGGAGCAGCGGTTCCGCGGGCACGCGGCCTTCGCTGCACTGCTGCGGATGCAGCCCGGCCGGTGGATGCGATTCCTCGGACGGATGCTGGTGACCCCGCCGTTCGCGTGGGCGGCGGCGCTCGGCTACGCCCTCGTCGCCCGCTTCCGGCACCGCCTGCCGGGCGGGACGGCCGCCTGCGCGATGCCGAGGGGACACGCCCGAGGCTCTAGTTAGGATTACCTACCCTAACTAAATTCTTGTTACGGTCGAAGGGCTCCCCCTTCCACCGACAGATTGGTCTTCGCCGTGCTCCGCCGGTCCTCTCTCGCTGCCCTCGTCGCCGCCTCCGCCCTGCTCCTCGCCTCCTGCGCCTCGACCGGAGACACCGCGGAACAACCGGAATCGGGGGAGGGCGTCACGCTCGAACACCCCTCGCTCCAGGGGCTGTCGATCGACTTCGCCGCGCAGCCCGAGAGCATCGTGATGGACTGCTACGCCTACAGCTCGCTGCACGAGTACGGCATCGAGCCCGTCGCCCTCTTCGGCTACGAGTGCGACAACCCCTTCGTGATGGGCGATGCCGACATCTCCGACATCCCGAAGATTGGCACCGACGGCGAGATCGACGTCGAGAAGCTCGCCGAGCTGCGCCCCGACGCGATCATCGGTCAGGGCACCGCCGACGGCTGGCAGTGGTTCGATGAGGACGTGAACGCGCAGATCACCCGCGTCGCCCCGTTCGTGCCGCTGCCCGGCAGTGAGACGATCGACGGTCGCATCGCCGACACCCGCACGATCGCCGCGTTCTTCGGTGCCGACGTCACCTCCGACGCCATCGTGCAGTCCGACGCCGACCTGGAAGACGCGAAGGAGGCCTTCAGCGCGGCGATCACCGGCAGCGGTCTGAACATCATGCTCACCAGCCCCGCGAAGGAGATGCTGTACACCGGCGTCGGCTTCGCCCAGGCCGAACTGCTCGAAGAACTCGGCGCGACCATCGTCGGCGCCGACGCCCCCGAGACCGGCAACCCGTGGGGGCAGGTCGCCTGGGAGGATGCCTCGACCTACCCGGCCGACATCCTGCTCATCGAGGGCTACGGCGACGACTTCTCCTTCACCGCCGACCTCTGGGACGCGCTGCCCGCCGTGCAGGCCGACCAGCTCGGCGCCTGGAGCTCGAAGGGCGCCATGACGGCCACGACGTACGCGGCCTGGCTGAACGACGTCGCCGACCTCGTCTCGTCGTCGACGAAGGTCTCCTGACCGTCGGATGAACCCGCAGCCCGCGGCATCCGGGCCCGCCCCGAACACCCTCGTGTCCGGGGCGGACCCGCGCCCGCCCTCGCCCCGCTCCTCGCCCGTCTCCGCCACCCGCTCCTCCGCCGGGCGGCGGTGGGTCGGGCTCGTACCGCTCGCGATCCTCTGCGTCGCAGCCCTCGCCGCCAGCATGCTCGTCGGCTCTCGTGCCGTTCCGCCGGCCGAGGTGATCCAGGCCCTCCTGCATCCCGACCCCGCCGACGCGATCTCGCAGACCGTCTGGTTCTCGCGCGTTCCGCGCACCGTGCTCATCCTCGTCGCCGGTGCCGCGCTCGGCGTCGCCGGGGCGCTCATGCAGGCCGTCACCCGCAACCCCATGACCGACCCCGGCATCCTGGGTGTGAACGCGGGGGCGTCGCTCGCCGTCGTCGTGGGACTCGCGTTCTTCGGCACGACCGACATCTCGCAGTACATGTGGTGGTCGTTCGCGGGGGCGATGATCACCTCGGTGCTCGTCTTCGTGATCGGCAACACCGGCACCGCCCGCGGCAACCCCGTGCGCATGACCCTGTCGGGCGTCGCGCTCGGCGCGGTGCTCATGGGGTTCTCATCGGCCGTGCTGCTGACGCACTCCGAGATCCTCGAGAAGATGCGCGGGTGGTCGGCGGGCACCACGGCCTCGCAGCCGCTCGAGGCGACGCTCGCGATCGTGCCGTTCATCGTCGTGGGCCTCGTCATCGCCCTGCTCAGCTCGCGCTCCCTCGACGTGCTGTCGTTGGGTGAGGCATCCGCCGTGGCGATGGGGGCGCATCCGAACCGCATCCGTCTCGTCGTGCTCGTCGCGATCGCCCTGCTCGCGGGCGGCGCGACGGCCGCGGCCGGGCCCATCGGGTTCCTGGGGTTGCTCGCCCCGCATCTCGCGCGCATGATCGTCGGCCCGCACCAGGGGTGGATCCTCGCGTACTCGGTGCTCATCGCGCCGACCGTCATGGGGTTCGCCGATGTGCTCGGCCGCGTCATCACCGCGGGTGAGGTGCCGGTGGGTGTGGTGACCGCGTTCATCGGAGCGCCCGTGCTCATCTACATGGTGCGGCGCTTCCGCGTGTCGGAGGTGTGAGGCGATGACCGACCTCGACTTCGGCCGACGCGTGCACCGCATCGGTCCGCGCTCCCGCCCGTTCCTGCTCGTCGACGCGCGCTCGGCCCGCATCTGCGCAGGGCTCTGGATCGCGATCGTGCTGCTCGCCGTCTTCGCCGTGTTCTCGGGCTCCGCGCAGATCACCCCCATCGAGGCGCTCACGGCGCTCGTCGGCCAGGGCGATGCCTACACCTCGATGGTCGTGCTCGAGTGGCGCGCGCCGCGCATTCTCATGGCGGTGCTGCTCGGCGCGTGCCTGGCGATGAGCGGCGCGATCTTCCAGAACCTCACCGGCAACCCGCTGGGCTCGCCGGACGTGATCGGATTCCAGACCGGGTCGTACACCGGCGCGATCGTCGTGATGCTGCTGCTCGGCGGCGGCTCGGTCGATACCATGGCCGGGGCGCTCGCCGGGGGTGTGGCGACCGCGTTCCTCGTGTTCCTGCTCTCGTCGAAGCGTGGGGCGGTGCGCGGGGTGCGGCTCATCATCGTGGGGATCGCGGTCAGCGCGATGCTCGCCTCGGTGAACGTGTGGATCCTGCTGACGGCGACCGTCGAAGACGCGATCATGGCGAGCCTGTGGGGTGCCGGCAACCTGTCGGGCGTCTCGTGGGCGACGTTCCTGGGAGCGTTCGGCGGATCGGCGGTCTTCCTGATCGCCGCGATGGCGTTGAGCAGACCGATGCGATTGATGCAGATCGGGATGCCGTTCGCCACCGCCCTCGGCCAGAACGTGCGCGCGGTGCAGGTGGCGGCGATCGTGATCGGCGTCGGACTCACCGCCCTCGCCACCGCGACCGTCGGACCGATCTCGTTCATCGCGCTCGCGGCCCCGCAGATCGCGCGCCGCGTGGTGCGCTCCGACGGGCTCGCGCTCGGCCCGACCGCCGCCGTGGGGGCGCTGCTGCTGCTCCTCGCCGACGTCGTGGCGCAGCGCATCCATCCCGATTCCCCGCTGCCCGTCGGCATCGTCACGGTGTCGATCGGCGGACTGTACTTCCTGTGGCTTCTCCTGCGAGAGGGAAAGAAGAGATGACCCGACTGATGGTCGACGGGGCCGCGCTCGGCTACGCCGACAAGCTCGTGTGCGCCGATGTGTCCGTCGAGATCCCCGACGGCGCGTTCACCGTGATCGTGGGGCCGAACGCCTGCGGCAAGTCGACGCTGCTCAAGAGCCTGACCCGGCTCCTGCCCCCTACCCGGGGGAGCGTGCTGCTCGACGGCAAGAGCCTGCACGACCTGCCCACCAAGCACGTGGCGCGCGAGGTCGGCCTCCTCCCGCAGGGGCCGGTGGCGCCGGACGGCATCCGCGTCGTCGATCTGGTCACGCGGGGGCGGTACCCGCACCAGCGTCTGTTCGCGCCGTGGTCGCCCGAGGACGAGGCCGCCGTCGCCGAGGCGATGGACGCCACCGGCATCCGTCATCTGTCGGGTCGGATGGTCGACGAGCTCTCGGGCGGGCAGCGGCAGCGCGTGTGGATGGCGGTGGCGCTGGCGCAGCAGACGCCGATCCTGCTGCTCGACGAGCCGACGACCTATCTCGACGTCAGTCATCAGATCGAGCTGCTCGAACTGTGCCGCACGCTCAACCGCACGCAGGGGCACACGCTCGTCGCCGTGCTGCACGACCTCAACCAGGCCGCGCGCTACGCCGATCACGTGATCGCGATGAAGGACGGCGAAGTGGTCGCGACCGGCGCCCCCGGTGAGGTGATCACCGAGGCGCTGGTGGCCGACGTGTTCGGGCTCGACGCGCGGGTGATCGCCGATCCCGAGTCGGGGAGCCCGCTGGTCGTGCCGCGCTGGCCGCACGGCTGAGTTCCGGGGCGCGAGGGGTCACGACACGCCGCGAACGGATGCCGAGGCGCGGCGTGTCGTGACTCCTCGGCGAGGGGCGTCAGCCGCGCGGCGGCGCCGTCGACGCGCGCACGATCAGCTCGTGCGAGGTGCTGACGGTGCGGGCCTCGTCGCTCGCGGGCCGCAGGATCAGCGCGACGGCGTGCTGCCCCATCTCGAACATCGGGATGCGGGCGGTGGTGAGCGCGGGAGCGACGTCGGCGGCGACCGCGATGTCGTCGAAGCCGACGACCGACAGATCGTCGGGAACGCGGATGCCCTGCTGGCGCAGTTCGCTCAGGATGCCGATGGCCATGGCGTCGTTGAGGCCGACGATCGCGGTGAGGTCGCGGCCCCGGAATTCGCCGTCGACGAGTTCGCGGGCGCCGGCGATACCGCCCTCGCGCGTGAACTCCTTCGACACCACGGTGAGTTCGACCTCGGCATCCGCGATGCCCTCGCGGAGCCCGGCGATGCGATCGGCGACGGTGTTGAGCTCGAGCGGGCCGGCGACGACGCCGATGCGGCGGTGCCCGAGGGCGGCGAGGTGCGCGCCGACCGAGACGCCGGCGCGGTGGTTGTCGGGCAGCACGGCGTCGATCGGCAGGTAGTGGCGGCCGATGACGGCGGCGCGCCCGCCGGCGAGCGCGAACTCGGCGAGGGCGGCGGTCATCTTCTGCTCGTGCTCGGGGTCGGCGTACCCGGAGCCGGCGATGATGATCGACCCCACTCTCTGCCGGAGCAGCGCCTGCACCTGGGCGAGCTCGCTCTCGGGGGTGCGGTCGGCCTGGGCGATCTGCACGGAGCGGTTCTCGAGGGTGGCGCTGCGGATGACGCCGCTGGCGATCTCGGAGAAGTAGGGGTCGCCGATCTCGTGCACCAGCAGACCGATGGTCGGCACGAGCCCGCCCGCGAGGCCGCGAGCGTGCAGGTTGGGTTCGTAGCCGAGCTCCTGCGCGACGCGTCGCACGTGGGCGGCGACCTCGGGAGAGATGCCCGAACCCCCGCTCATGGCGCGGGAGGCGCTCGCCAGGGAGACCCCGGCCGCCTCGGCGACGTCCACGAGTCGCGGCGTACCTGTACGCTTCACGAAAACCTCCCCCTGGAGCAAAATCGACGCTGATCGCGCTGTGGGTTGCTCTCGTTCTTCCACGCAAGTATAGTGGCGGAAGCGCTTACGAAAGCGCTTTCGCTTACGATGACGTAGGAGACACCCGCATGACTGCACGCCGCCAAGGTCGACGGATTGCCGCAGCGATCGGATCGTTGACGATCGCCGCCCTCACGGTTTCGGCCTGTTCCGGAACCGGTGACCAGTCGGAAGGGGGTGGATCGGACGACCCCATCGTCATCGGCATCTCGCTGCCGCTCACCGGCGACTTCTCGGAGCCGGGCAAGGGCGTCGAGCGGGGCTACGAGGCCTGGCGAGACATCATCAACGAGAACGGCGGACTGCTCGGTCGCCAGGTCGAGCTGAAGATCCTCGACGACCAGTCCAACGCCGACCGCGTCGTCTCGGACTACGAGTCGCTCATCGCCCAGGACGGCGTCGACCTGGTCTTCGGCCCGTTCTCGACCCGCCTGGTCGTGCCCTCGGCGCGTGTCGCGCAGGAGTACGGCATGCTCTTCGTCGAGCCGGCGGGAGCCGCGGCCGAGGTGTTCGAGCAGGGCTTCGACAACCTCTTCTACGCCGCCCCCGCGATCGCGAACGATCACTACAACAACCTCGCCGACTACCTGCTCGCCCTTCCCGAGGACCAGCGTCCCGAGACCGCGGCCGTCGCTGCGATGGACGACCCCTTCGCGCAGGGCACCGCTTACGGTCTTCGCGACAAGCTCGAAGAGGCCGGGGTTGAGATCCTCGTCGACGAGGTCTACCCGCCCAACACGACCGACTTCTCGACGATCGCGGCGAAGATCGCGCAGTCGGATGCCGACATCGTGATCGGCGGCACCCAGTACCAGGACGCGGTCAACCTGATCATCGCGCTGCAGCAGCTGAACTACCAGCCCGAGCTCGCCGCGTTCTCGACCGCCCCGACCAACCCCGAGTTCGCCGCGGCGATCGGCGGGGCGACCGAGGGCATCCTCGCTCCCACCGGCTACTCGCCCGACTCGCAGTTCCCCAGCAACATCGAGTTCGTCGAGAAGTACACCGAGATGCACGGCAACCCGCCGGCCGAGGACGAGGCGAACGCCTACACGACCGGCCAGGTCGTGGCCGCGGCCGTCGAGGCCGTCGGCTGCGCCGAACAGGGCGAGTGCCAGCAGCAGCTCATCGACTGGCTCCGTGACAACGAGGTGGAGACCGTGGTCGGCCCCCTGAGCTGGGACGAGACGGGCAAGCCGACCGGCGCCCACCTCATCCAGCAGTGGGTCGGCGGCGAGATCCGCATCGTCCTCCCCGAGGACGTCAAGGAGACCGACTTCCTCTTCCCGAAGCCGACGTGGTGATCCGCACATCGTGAGTGGAGCACTGCTACTTCAAAGCCTGATCCTCGGCGTGCTGCTGGGAGGGCTCTACGCCCTCCTGGCCGCAGGCCTCACCCTCTACTTCGGCATCATGCGCGTCGTGATGATCGCGCACTCCGCGTTCCTCATCCTCGCCGCGTACCTCGCCTGGTGGTTCAACCGCGAGACCGGGCTCGACCCGCTCATCTCGCTGGTCGTCACCGTGCCGCTGTTCTTCGTGACCGGCGTCGTGATGCAGCGTCTGCTGGTGTCGCGGCTCAAGCCGCTGACGCTCACCATGATGTCGGTGCTGCTCACCTTCGCGGTGGCGCTGATCATCGAGGGGGCGCTCGGGTTCTTCTTCTCGGGCACCCAGCGGCGCATCCCGCTGCCGTACGCCAGCGCGAGCCTCGACTTCTTCGGCGCCCAGGTGCCGGTCGTCAAGCTCATCGCGTTCGGTCTCGCGGCCGTGGCGCTCGCCGGCCTCTTCGTGCTGCTGAAGTACACGCGGTTCGGGCAGGCGCTGCGCGCCACGATCCAGCACCCGGAGGCGGCGCGGCTGGTCGGCATCAACACCGACCGCGTCGCGGGCTACGGCTTCGGCCTCGGCCTCGCGACCGCCGCGATCGGCGGCACGGCGCTCTCGCTCGACGCCACGATCTACCCGTCGCTGCACTGGCACTGGATCGGACCGCTCATGGCGATCATCGTCGTCGGCGGTCTCGGCAGCATCCCGGGCGCGGCCATCGCGGCGCTCGTCCTCGGAGTCGCGCAGAGCCTGCTGCAGCTCCCCCTCGGACCCACGTGGGCGCAGACGATCTTCTACGTCGCCCTGTTCGCCACGCTGATGTTCCGCCCGCAAGGATTCTTCGGAGGTCGTCTTGCCCAGCGTTTCTAGCCGCGAACCGATCGCGACCGAGACGGTCGTCATCGCTCCGCCCGCTCCCACCCGTCGTCGTTCGACGACGTGGATCAAGCTCGCCGCTCTCGTCATCGGCGCGGCGCTCATCCTCTCGTTCCCGACCATCGCCCCGAACCCGTACATCCTGTCGGCCGGCGTCGTCATCCTCAACTACGCCGTGCTGTCGACGGGGTGGAACTTCATGGGCGGGTTCACGGGGTACATCTCCCTGGGGCACGCCGCGTACTTCGGGCTCGGGGCCTACGGCACCGCGCTCCTGATCAAGTACCTGGCGCTGCCGGGCTTCGTCGCCTGGATCCTCGCCGCTCTGCTCGTCGCGGTCATCGCGATCCCGATCGGCATCGCCGCCCTCCGGGTGCGCGGAGCGTCGTTCGTGATCGTCTCGATCGCCTTCGTGCTCATCATGCTGCTGGTCTTCCAGAGCTGGCGCGAGGTGACCGGCGGCTCCGAGGGACTCAACGTCCCCCGTCCGTTCCCCGGCATGCTGCGCCCCGAGCACCACCGCGTGTTCTTCTACCTGTTCGTCGCCCTGCTCGCGTTCGCGCTGCTGGTGTGGTGGATCATCGACCGGTCGAAGTTCGGCACCGCGCTCAAGTCCATCCGCGAGGACGAGGACAAGGCGCAGTCGCTGGGCGTGCCGACCACCCGCTACAAGCTCATCGCCTACATCCTCTCGGCGCTGTTCGTGTCGCTGGGCGGCGGGCTCTACGCCCTGTGGTTCGGCGACCTCGACCCGATCTTCCAGTTCTCGATCCTCATCGGTTCGTACATGGTGCTCATGGCGCTGCTCGGCGGGGTGCGCAACCTCTTCGGCCCGCTCCTCGGAGCCGTCGTCGTGGGTGTCGCCCTCGAGTACTTCAAGCTCGAGTTCGGTGACACGCAGTTCCACCTCATCGCCACCGGCATCCTGCTCGGCATCGTCGTGCTCTTCATGCCCGACGGCGTCATCCCCGCGGTGCGCAACCTCGTCACCCGCAGATCCGACCAGGCCTCGATCCGCGAGGTGACCGCCGGCGAACTCCTCGAGCAGAACGAGAAGCGAACAGCGGATGCCGCGGCGAAGGAGACGTCAGCATGAACGCCGCCACCACCACGCTCGACAGCCTCAGCACCGTCGAGATGACCAAGAGGTTCGGCGGCGTGACCGCGGTCGACGCCGCCACGGTCACCTTCCAGGAGGGCAAGGTCAACGGGCTGATCGGGCCGAACGGCTCGGGCAAGACGACCTTCTTCAACTGCGTGACCGGCATGATCAAGCCGGACTCCGGCGAGGTGCGGTACCGGGGGCAGGCGATCACCCGCAAGTCGCCCGACCGCATCGCCCGTGCGGGCATCGGCCGCAGCTTCCAGCTGTGCCGGGTGTTCCCGCGCATGACGGTGATGGAGAACCTGCTGGTCGCGGTGCGCAGCACGAGCATCCGCCAGCAGCTGCGCTCGGCGCACGATCCGGAGGAGCTGGAGCGGGCCCGCGGTTGGCTACGGCGCGTCGGCATCGATCACCTCGAGCACGCCGAGGCCCGCAACCTCAGCTACGGCCAGCAGAAGCTGTTGGAGCTGGCGGGAGTGCTCATGGGCGAGCCCGACACGATCATGCTCGACGAGCCCGCCGGTGGCGTGAACCCCGCCCTCATCGGGCGCATCGCGACCCTCGTGCGCGAGCTCAACGAGGAGGGCAAGACCTTCATCATCGTCGAGCACAACATGGAGATGGTCATGAGCCTGTGCGACCACGTGATCGTGTTCGACCGCGGGCGTCCGATCGCCGCGGGCACCCCCGAGATCATCCAGCAAGACCCGCGAGTCCTGGAGGCCTACCTTGGAGTCTGAAGCGAAGAACCTGCTCGAGCTGCGCGACATCGAGGCCGGGTACGGCCGGGCGGCGCTCGTGCTGCGCGGTCTGACCGTCGAGGTGCCGCCGGGATCGGTGGTCTGCCTCGTGGGGCCGAACGGCGCCGGCAAGTCGACCGTGCTGAAGGTCGCGAGCGGCATGCTCAAGCCGCGCTCGGGGAAGATCGAGGTCGACGGCCGCGACATCACCGGCGAGGGCCCGCAGTCGATGCTGCGCCACGGCCTCGCTCACGTGCTGCAAGGCCACAGCGTCTTCCGCGAGATGACGGTCGGCGAGAACGTGATGCTCGGCGCCTTCACCCTCAAGGACCAGAAGGTGATCCACGAGCGCGTGGAGTTCGTGCAGAACCTCTTCCCCATCGTGGGGGAGCGGTGGAAGCAGCTCGCCGGGCTCCTCTCGGGCGGCCAGCAGAAGCAGGTCGAGTTCGCCCGGTCGCTCATGGTGAGCCCCAAGGTCGTGCTCCTCGACGAGCCGTCGATGGGCCTCGACCCCAAGACCACCGAGAAGGTGTTCGAGCAGATCGTGCGCATGCGCGATGCCGGAACCGCGGTGCTGCTCGTCGAGCAGAACGCGCGACGGGCGCTCGAGACCGCCGACATCGGCTGTGTGCTCGACCTCGGTCGCGTGCACATCTCTGGCCCGGCATCCGAACTGCTCGCCGACCCCACTCTCGCCGCGCTCTACCTCGGCGGCAAGCCCGCCGCGGCCGGCAACTGACTCGCATGAACAGCACCCTGACGGAAGAACGGAACGAGATGTCACTCACCACCACCGCCTCTCCCGAGGCTCCCGCATCCACTCCCGCGAAGACGCGCGAGATCGGCATCATCATGAACGGCGTCTCGGGACGCATGGGCTACCGCCAGCACCTCGTGCGCTCGATCCTCGCGATCCGCGACGAGGGCGGCATCGAACTCTCCGACGGCACGAGGGTGACGGTGCGGCCGCTCCTCGTCGGCCGCAGCGAGACGAAGCTCGCCGAGCTCGCGGAGCGCCACGGCATCGCCGACTACACGACGGATCTCGATGCGGCGCTCGCCGATCCGCAGTGGGAGATCTACGCCGACTTCCTCGTGACGAAGGCGCGGGCCACGGCGCTGCGCAAGGCGATCGCGGCCGGCAAGACGATCTACACCGAGAAGCCGACCGCCGAGTCGCTCGAGGAGTCGCTCGAACTCGCCCGCCTCGCCCGCGAGGCCGGCGTCAAGACCGGTGTCGTGCACGACAAGCTCTACCTCCCCGGTCTGCAGAAGCTCAAGCGACTGATCGACTCGGGCTTCTTCGGGCGCATCCTCTCGGTGCGCGGCGAGTTCGGCTACTGGGTCTTCGAGGGCGACTGGCAGCCCGCGCAGCGCCCGAGCTGGAACTACCGCACCGAGGACGGCGGCGGCATCATCGTCGACATGTTCCCGCACTGGAACTACGTGCTCGAGAACCTGTTCGGTACGGTCGAGAGCGTCTACGCGCAGGCGGCCGTGCACATCCCCGACCGCTGGGACGAGCACGGCGAGCGCTACATCGCCACCGCGGAGGACGCGGCGTACGGCATCTTCGAGCTCGAGGGCGGGGCGATCGCGCAGATCAACTCCTCGTGGACCGTGCGCGTCAACCGCGACGAGCTCGTCGAGTTCCACGTCGACGGCACGCTCGGCTCGGCGGTCGTCGGGCTCTTCGGTGCCAAGATCCAGCACCGCAACGCCACCCCGAAGCCGGTGTGGAACCCCGACCTCGCCGACGACCACGACTACGCGGCCGACTGGGCCGGCGTGCCGACGAACGAGGTCTTCCAGAACGGTTTCCGGCAGCAGTGGGAGGAGTTCCTGGAGTCGTACGTTCTCGGCACCGACTACGCGTTCGACCTGCTCGCGGGTGCCCGCGGCGTGCAGCTGGCCGAGGCCGGACTCGCGTCGTCGCGCGAGGGGCGCAAGATCGAACTGACCCCGCTCACCGAGGGGTGACGACCATGGGCGCGCTCACCCTGCTCGCCCCGGACGGCTCGACCTCGCAGGTCGAGCTGTCCGAGGCGCCCGCCTACACCCGCCCCGACGGCCCGTTGCGGAGCCGCGTGGCCTACGCCGCGGCGCACGTCGTGCCGAAGGTCGCGGGAGACAACACCCCGGGGCGTCCCGCCGAGATCGACTGGGATGCGACGCTCGCCTTCCGCCGCCACGCCTACGCGTGGGGGCTGGGCGTGGCCGACGCGATGGACACCGCCCAGCGCAACATGGGATTGGATGCCGCGGCCACCCGCGAGCTGATCTCGCGCTCGGCCGCGGTCGCCCGAGAGGAGGGTGGCGCGGTCGTCGTCGGGGTCAACACCGACCACGTCGATGAGGAGCAGATCACGGTGGATGCCGTGATCGACGCCTACAAGACGCAGCTGCACTTCACCGAGGAGCAGGGCGCCGGCCCCGTGATCATGGCGTCGCGCCACCTGGCCCGTGCCGCCCGGTCGGCCGACGACTACCGCCGGGTGTACCGCGAGGTGCTGGGGGCGGCGACGACCCCGGTCGTGCTGCACTGGCTCGGCACCGCCTTCGACCCCGTGCTGCAGGGGTATTTCGGCTCGGACGACTGGCGCGCGGCAGCCGATGTGCTGATCGAGATCATCGGCGAGAACCCCGACAAGGTGTCGGGCGTCAAGATGAGCCTGCTCGACGCGGCATCCGAGGTCGCCGTGCGCGACCGCCTGCCGGACGGCGTGCGCATGTTCACCGGCGACGACTTCAACTACGTCGGCCTCATCGGCGGAGCGGACGTGCCGGATGCCGCGCAGCCCGTGAGCGAGGCGGCCGAGCCGCGTCGGCACTCCGACGCGCTGCTCGGAGCCTTCGCGGCGCTGACGACGTCGGCCTCGGCGGCGATCCAGGCGCTGGATGCCGGCGACCCCGGCCGCTACCTCGAGATCCTCGGCCCGACCGAGGCGCTGAGCCGGCAGATCTTCGCCGCACCCACCTTCTACTACAAGACGGGCGTCGCGTTCGTGTCGTGGTTGAACGGTCACCAGTCCGCGTTCCAGATGGTCGGCGGCCTGCACTCGGCGCGCAGCCTGCCGCACCTGTCGCGCATCGTCGAGCTCGCGAACGAGGCGCGCGCGCTGGAGAACCCCGACCTCGCGGCCGGGCGCTGGCAAGCGCTGCTGAAGCTGAACGGTGTTCTCGCATGAATGGAGTGCTCGCATGACCGCGCCCGATCCCCGTCTGTCGATCAACCAGGCCACCATCAAGCACGCCGACCTCCGCACCGCTCTCGACGTCACGCGCGACGCCGGCATCGAGGCGATCGGTCTGTGGCGCGAGCCCGTGCAGGCCGTGGGGCTCGAGACCGCGGCGGCGATGCTCGCCGACTCGGGACTGCGCTTCACGACGCACTGCCGCGGCGGGTTCTTCACGGTGCCCGATGGCGACGCCCGGCGTGCTTCGCTCGACGACAACCGCGTCGCGATCGACGAGACCGCGGCGCTCGCCGCCGCCGGTGCTGCCGGATCGACCGCCGTGCTGGTGCTCGTCGCCGGCGGGCTGCCCGAGGGCTCGCGCGACATCGCGGGAGCCCGCGAGCGGGTGCGCGACGCGATCGGCGATCTCGCGCCCTACGCCGCAGAAGCGGGGGTGACGCTCGCGATCGAGCCGCTGCATCCGATGTACGCGACCGACCGCTGCGTGGTCTCGACGCTCGGACTGGCGCTGGACATCGCCGCCGACTTCGACGCGCAGGTGGTGGGTGCCGCCGTCGACACGTTCCACATCTTCTGGGACCCCGACGTGCTCGCGCAGATCGCCCGCGCCGGACGCGAGGGGCGCATCGCGACCTATCAGGTGTGCGACTGGAAGACCCCTCTGCCCGCCGACGTGCTGCTCAGCCGGCACTATCCGGGCGAGGGCGTGATCGACCTGCGCACCCTCACCGAGGCCGTGGTCGCCACCGGGTACGACCGCGACATCGAGGTCGAGATCTTCCACGCCGACATCTGGGCCGACGATCCGGCCGTCGTCGTGCGGCGCACGGCCGAGACCTTCGGGCGCAGCGTCTCGCCGTTCCTCGCGCCGGCGGACTCTCGCGCCGCCCCTTCTCGACCGGCCCCTTCTCGACCGGCCCCTTCTCGACCGGCATAGGGTCGAGAGCGTGCACACCGTCGTCCTCGCCCCCGACAGCTTCAAGGGCACGATCGGTGCCGCCGACGTCGCCGCCGCGCTCGTGGCGGGGTGGGGCTCGGTGCGCCCCAACGATCGTGTGGTGCTGCGGCCGATGGCCGACGGGGGAGAGGGCACGGTCGATGCCTTCGCCGCCGCGGTCGATGGCGCTGTGCGCGTGCCGGTACGGGTGACGGGTCCGGACGGTGCGCCCACGGATGCCGCGTGGCTGAGGCTGCCGGCGACGCCCGACGCCCCGGGCGGCACGGGTGTCGTCGAGCTCGCCTCCACGAGCGGCATCGAACTGCTCGGCGAGCGGCGCATCGGGGAGGAGGCGCACACGCTCGGATTCGGACAGGCGATCGCCGCCGCCCTCGACGCCGGGGTCTCGCGCCTCGTGCTCGGGATCGGGTCGAGTGCGTCGACCGACGGCGGGACCGGGATGCTGACGGCGCTGGGCGCGCGGTTCCTGGACGCGTCCGGGGCGCCGATCGCGGTCGGTGCCCGCGGGCTCGCCGAGCTCGCGTCCGTCGATCCGACCGGGCTGCACGCTCTGCCCCCGGGTGGCGTTCTCGTGCTCAGCGACGTGACGAATCCACTGGTGGGTCCGCTCGGGGCGGCGGCGGTGTTCGGCCCGCAGAAGGGGCTCACGGGCGACGCGATCGCGCGCGCCGATGCGGGGCTCGCGCGACTCGCCTCCCTGCTGCCCGTTGATCCCGAAACCCCGGGTGCCGGCGCGGCCGGAGGCACCGGCTTCGGCCTGCTGGCCTGGGGTGCGCGACTCGTGGCCGGTTCGGCCGAGGTCGGCGAACTCGTGGGCCTCCCGGGTGCGCTGGCCGAGGCATCCGCTGTCGGTCCCACCGTCGTGATCACCGGCGAGGGCGCGTTCGACGGGCAGTCGGGCGCCGGCAAGGTGCCCTCGTACGTCGCGGCCACTGCGCTCGGCGCCGGGGCCGATGCTCTCCTCGTGGCCGGGCGGATCGACGCGGATGCCGACACCTCGGTGTTCGCCGCGCACGCCTCGCTGACCGAGCTCGCGGGGTCGGGGGAGGCCGCGATGCAGGACCCGGCGCGCTGGCTGCACACCGCCGGGGCGTTGCTCGCGCGCTCGCTGGGCTGACCGCGGGGTGGGGCCCTTCGACAGGCTCAGGGACCCAGTAGGTGCGTCGGGGTGGGGCCCTTCGACAGGCTCAGGGACCCAGTGGCGTGAAGCCGGGTCGCTGAGCCTGTCGAAGCGTCCCCGCCCTCGGCACAGATGACCCTTGCCTCCCCCACTCCTCCACGCTAGCCTCGACGAAAGCGGTTGCGAAAGCGCTTACGCATGCGCTTCCGTACCGCTGATCGCCCTCCCCTCTGCAGTGCCGCCCCGGGGAGGAGCGCGACACCACACCGGCACGACACCACACGACGATGACGTTGAGAGGTCTCTGATGCAGAAGCGAAACACACGGTCGACGAGCGCGCACCGGCGAACGGATGCCGTGCCACCGGGCGGGAGGCGCCACCGCAGAGCCGGGGCGGCCGCCATCGCCGCGGCCATGATCGGCACCCTGCTCGCCGCCGCCCCCGCGACGGCCGATGCCACGTTCCCCGAGGTGATCGACTTCGAGGGCTACGAGCGCACGGCGCTGAACGGGCAGGACGGGTGGACGGCATCCGCTGCTCCCCGCGTCGTGGCCGATCCGCTCAACGGCAACAACCAGGTCGTCGAGTCGGTCGGCGGCGGGCAGCAGGCCTTCCGCGAGATCCCGGCGATCGCCGAGGGAACGACCGGCACGCTGTTCTTCCGCTTCCTGCGCACGGGCAGCGTCGACACCTCGTTCGGCCTGACCGACGTCGACGCCCCGAACGATTACACGCACAGCCGCGCATACGTGAACAACCAGAACGACGACGTGCTGCGCGTCCGCGACGGCAACGCGTTCAAGTCCGCCGGCGTCTGGTCGCGTGACGCCTGGCAGTGCGTCTGGATCGTCGCCGACAACGCCACCGACAAGGTCGCCGTCTACAGCCAGGGCGGGGCCTACGACGAGATCACCCGCCTGCCCGAGGGCACCGAGCAGCAGTTCGGCTTCCGTCAGGCCGTGAACGGCGACCTCGACCGCTTCTTCTGGAAGAACGGCGCCACCAGCACCGGGCGTCTGCTGCTCGACGACGTCGCGGTCGACACGACGGGCGAGAACCTCGCGATCGCCACCGGCAACGAGGGCGACTGTGCTCCCGGGGAGACCCCCGCCGAGCCGCTGCTGAACCCGCTGCCCGACCCCGAGCTCTCGAGCCTGGGCATCGAGGTCACCGAGCTCGCCCAGCTGCCCGAGTCGACGACGACCCCGGCCACACAGGACCCGCGTCTGGTGCGGCACAACCGCATCACGCACCTCGACGAGGTCCCCGACGACTCGGGCCGCCTGATGGTGCCCGACAACAACGCGATCCTGTACCTCGTCGACAAGGCGTCGGGCGAGTACGTGCCGTACCTCAATGTGCGCGACGAGTTCGTCGACAACTTCCACAACAGCGCAGGACTGGGCACCGGACTCGGCGCGGCCGAGTTCCACCCGGACTTCGCCGAGAACGGGCTCTTCTACACCGTGCACACCGAGGGCGGCACGGCACTCACCGAGGACACCCCGGACTTCCCGGCCTACGGCAACACGCAGTTCCACAGCGTGATCACCGAGTGGACGGCATCCGACCCCTCGGCGGAGACGTTCTCCGGCACGCACCGCGAGGTCATGCGCATCCCCTTCGGCGGACGCGTGCACACGGTGCAGCAGATCGCGTTCAACCCGACGGCTGCCGAAGGCACCGCCGAGCACGGCATCCTGTACATCCTCGTCGGCGACGGCGGTAACGGTGTCGGCAACGGCAACCCGCAGGATCTCGCCACCCCGCAGGGCAAGGTGCTGCGCATCGACCCGACCGGTGACGACAGCGAGAACGGCGCGTACGGCATCCCCGCCGACAATCCGTTCCTCGACGACGCGGACGCGCTGCCCGAGATCTACGCGGTGGGTCTGCGCGACCCGCACCGCATCAGCTGGGATCCCGAGGGCGACCACACCATGTACCTCGCCCACATCGGCGAGTGGCAGGTCGAGTCGATCTACGCCGTCGAGCCGGGCGACAACTTCGGCTGGTCGGTGCGCGAGGGCTCGTTCCTCGCCGAGAACCGGCAGATCTTTCCGCTGCCCGAAAACGACGCCGAGTTCGGCTTCACCTACCCGGTCGCCGCCTACGACCACAACCGCGACCCCGGCCAGACCGGTGACGCGGGCGTGGCCGTGAACGGCGGCTTCGTCTACCGCGGTGACATCGAGGCGCTGCAGGGCCGGTACCTGTTCACCGATCTGGTGCGCGGATGGGTGCTCTCGACGCAGGCCGACGAGATGGTCCGCAACGCGGGCGACATCGACGATCTCGCCACGATCGAGCAGCTGCGCGTGTTCGAGGACGGCGAGGAGACCACCTTCCAGGAGCTGGTGGGCGACACGCGCGTCGACCTGCGCTTCGGATCGGATGCCGACGGCGAGCTGTACCTCGTCTCGAAGGCGAACGGCAAGATCTGGAAGGTGACGGGCGCCCGCGAGGCGGGCCCGTCGTCGCCGTTCGTGCTGCCGGAGCTGGCGCCGAACGTCGTCACCCACCACGACTTCGACCACCCGGGCGCCGACCCGACGGTCGAGGTCGACCAGGGGCGCTCGGGCACCGACATCGCGCTGATCAACGGCGGCGTCGAGCAGCGGGTCGCCGACCGGGCGTACCCGGGGGCGGGCAAGGCGCTGCAGACGCAGCAGATGAGCCCGACCACGGCCTCGAACGACGACTGGAAGGCCGGGGTCTACGACGCCGCGGGCGTCGACACGCTCGGTGACTTCGCCGGTGCCGAGGAGATCTCGGTGATGGGCTGGTTCAAGCCCACCGGCGATCATCCGGCGCTGAACTCCGGCACCGCCAACCCCGACGACGTCTACAACGCGATCGGTCTCGCGGGCGTGCTCACCGGCACTTCCGACGGCCATGCGGTGCGTGCGCTGCTCGAGGTCATCACGGTCGACGGCGAGCTCAAGCTCGTCGCCCTCGGTCGTCGGGTCGACGGGGCGGGGTCGTGGACGTTCGCGGCCGACCTGCCGTGGGACGAGATCCTGAAGAAGGGGCAGTGGGTGCATCTCGCCGCCACCTTCGACTTCGCCGGCGGCGAGATGAAGCTGTACATGAACGGCGAGGAACTCGCCGGGCGGTACACCGCGGCGAACCCGTGGGGTGGGGGCGCGACGAGCGACACCACGCCCGCGGGCATCAAGATCGGCGGCAGCTTCCCGCAGAACACGCGCGAGGCCAACCCGTTCCACGGTCGCATGGACGACGTGATGCTGCTCGACACGGTGCCGACCGCCGAGCAGATCGCGGCGCAGTACGCGCTCTACGCGGTTCCGCCCGTCGAGCCGCCGGCACCCGCCGCCTGCACGCCGGACGGGCAGGTGATCACCGACGTGATGGGTGAGGAGAACTGGGCACCGCGCACGCCGGCGAAGTGGGACTTCCCCGGCGATCAGATCGTGCTCACCGAGGCGGGCGCGAACCCGAACGACGGCATCCGTCGTCCCTTCGAGTACGCCGTGCTGAACGAGGGGCCCGAGCTCGGATCGTTCGACCTCTCGGCCCAGGTGCGCATCGACGAGAAGGCGTCGGTCAACAACCGCGACGTCATCATCGTGTTCGGGTGGAAGTCCGACACGGAGTACTCGTACGTGCACCTGTCGAAGGACAACACGATCTACCCGCACAACGGCATCTTCACCGTGAACAACGCCGACCGCGTGCGGGTCGACGATCAGTGGGACGGTACGGTCGGCGCCCCGCCGGCGATCACCGACGAGGAGTGGCACGACGTGCGCGTGGTGCGCTGCGACACGGGTGAGGTGGCCGTCTATCTCGACGGACTCGACACCCCGCTGCTCACCGCGACCGACACCACGTTCCCCGAGGGACGGGTGGGCTTCGGCTCGTTCGACAACTTCGGGCGCCTGCGCGACCTGACGGTCACGGCGGCTGCGACCGACGCCACGGCTCCGGCCGTGACGGTCAAGACGGATGTCGGGGCGACGGTGGGCCGTGACGGCGTCTACTCGAAGGTCTCGTTCAAGCTGCACGACGAGGGGCTGGTCGCAGGCCTCGCGCTCAACGGCGTCGAGAAGGACGTGACGGATGCCGTCTGGTCCGACCTCAACGGTGTGAAGCCCGGGGTGTTCGGCGCGGTGGAGGGCGCGAACACCCTGGTCGTGCGCGACGCGGCGGGCAACGAGACGACCGTGCGGTTCACGCTCGACGTCACGCCGCCCACCGTCACGGCCAAGACCGGCTCCGCGTTCACGATCGGCGCCGACGGCGTCTTCTCGAAGGTGTCGTTCAAACTGAACGACGCCTTCAAGATCGACCGCGTGACGGTGAACGACACCGGCACCGACCTGAGCGACAACGTCTGGTCGGATCTGAACAACGTGAAGCCCGGGTCGTTCGGAGCGGTGCTCGGCGAGAACGTGCTCACCGTGCACGACGTGGCGGGCAACGCGACGGAGGTGAGGTTCACGCTCGTGCCGTAGCCGCGGCATCCGTTCGGGAGGCCTCCTGGATCTTCCGGAGGCCTCCCGAATCCTCCGGCGTATGGGCATTCCTCTCCATCGCGCGGGAATCGGCCCGCCGATACGGTTCTCGGAGGCTCGCCCGACGCGGTGAGCGGTGACGAAGCGGGGGCGACATGCAGGACTCATCGACGACGAGGCGGATGTTCGGGCCCGCGCGGGCGGTGTCTCTCGCGTTCGGAGATCCCTCTCCGCTGCTCGCATACGCCGTGCCGTCGGCACTGGCCGCCGCGGTCGCCGGAGGCGTCGCGACGACGGTGGCGGCCGATGACCTGTCGATCGTGAACCACGCTCCCGCCCTCGTGGCCGCGAGCCCGAGTGCGTTCGTGGGCGCTGCCGCGTTCACCGTCGTCCTGGCTCTCGCCCAGGCCTTCGGCCTCACCGCCGCGACCTCCGCGCTTCTCGCCCGCGTCGACGGTCGCCGTCTCCCGGCGCGAGCGGCGTGGGCTCGCGCCGCTCGGCGTCCGGGCGCCGTGGCGATCGCAGCGGCGGTCTCCCTCGTCGCGGCGAGCGTGCTCCTGCTGGTCTCGATCCTCCTGAGCGTCCAGCCCGTGCTGGGCATCGTCGCCGCGATCGTGCTGCTCATCGCCGTCATCGTGCTCGCCCCGCTGGCGCTCGCGTGGCCGCTGCTCGTCGCGGGCACGCATCCGATCGGCGCCGCCCTCGCGGCAGGATGGCGGTCACCGCGGGCGTTCCAGGGGCGCGCGGCCGAGCCGCTCGGCAGTCCGCGCTTCGCCCTCGTCTTCACCGCCGTGTCGACCGGGATCATCGTGCTGGTCATCGGGTGGCTGGCGTCGACGCTCCCGCCCGGCTGGTGGACTCCGGTCGTGACCGCGGGGCTGGCGCTGGTCTCCACCGCCGTGGTCCAGGTGCTCCTGTCTGCGGTCGCGGTGCGCGGGGCCGCGCTGCGCTCCGACGCGCCGCTCACCCCGGACGAGGGGGCGGTGGGTGCGGAGCGGTCACCCGCGCGCACCGGCCGCGGCGGGATGCTGCCCGGCGTGGCCGTCCTCCTGGCTCCCGCGGTCCTCGCGGGTGCGCTGGTCGCGCTGAATCCGTGGCAGGTCCCGGCGTTCGCCGCCGCCGACGTGCACCGTGTGTGGACGTCGCCGCAGATCGTCGGGTGGCAGGGCGGCAGCGTCCTGATCTCGCGTCTCGGCGGCGAGGACGCGACGGTGCGTGCGTGCGACGACGACGCGTGCGGTCCCGTTCGGGAGATGGCGTCGATCCTCCCGTCCGCGATCGCGAGCGCCGACGACGGCGGGGTGCTCTCGGCGTCATGGATACCGGTCGAGGGGGCCGACGATTCCTCCGGCAGCTTCGAACTGCGCGTGACCCACAGCTCCACGGAGCAACTCGCGGAATGGTCGACGATGTCCGAGGCGAGCGGATCGCACGACGCACCGGAGCGCGGTCTGCCGGGTGAGGTGCGGACGCTCTCGAGCGTCGAGGCCGTGTTCGAGGGTGGGAACTCCGTCTTCGCGCGCAGCAACGAGTCCCGCATGGCGGTGGCCGTCGACTCTCGCGGTGCGCTGCCCGTGATCGCCTCGGTCATCCGCCCGCCGGGGAGTGGCGACGACGCCACGCTGGCGCTGGACTTCTGCGCGGATGCCGAATGCTCGAGCAGTGCCCGTACCGAGCTCTCGGTCGAGTGGGCCCTGAGCACGACGAATGCGACCACGCTCGACGTCGTGGCCGCGGAGGACGGCGGATCCGCCGCCATGACGCTCGTGCAGCGCGAGGCCGACGGATACGGGAGTCCGCTCCGTCTCCTGACCGCGACGGTCGACGGCGCGTGGACCGTCGAGACGCTGGATGCGTCGGGTGGGGATGCGACGGCGGACCAGGCCCAGAACGACCTCGACTTCGCCTACGGCGCCCAGGTGGAGCGGGGAGCCGATGGATCCCCCGTGATCCTGTCGCGTGCCCGGGGGAGTGACGTGTTGCGGCTCTTCTCGTGCGCAGACGAAGTGTGCGCCGATGCCGTGGTCACGGAAGTCGCGCAGCACCTCGCCTTCCTGCACATTCCCGCCTTCGTGATCGACACGAGCGGGCGCCCGCTCATCGGCACGATCGACCGCGACGCGAACGTCGCGCTCGTCTCGTGCGACGACGAGGCGTGCCGCGATCGCACGGCGGTCCCGCTCACGGGCCTCGGTCCCTCGGGTGCCGGATCCACCGGCGGATTCGCTCTCTCCGTCGACGACCGGGATCGTCCGCTCCTCGCGGTCGGTGCGCGTCGGTCGGCGTCGACCGCGCCGAGCTCGTTCGAGGGGACGATCCTCACGTGCGCAGCGGCGCGGTGCGGGGGGTCCTGAGGACGCTGCGGTGGTTCCTCACGCTGCGACGGTCGGCGCGCCCCTCCGCTCCACCCGAGTCCAGGCGAGAAGCGCACCGGCGAGGACGCCGCCGACTCCGCCGAGGACCATGTCGCCGATCGTGTCCTGGTAGGTGACGAAGATGTCATCGCTGAGGAAGGCCCATCCCACCCACTCGATCATCTCCCACACCGCGCTGATGGCGAGGGCGAGCAGGGGCAGCATCACGAGCGGCGTGCGCGGTCGCACCCCGGCGTCGCGGGTGAGTGCGGCGACCCCGGTGCGCTCGATCACGACGGCCAGCACGATCGCGAGCACGCCGGTGCACACGCCATGCAGGAGCAGATCCCACCCCGTGATCGTGCGGTAGAGGTCGAGGACGTTGCTCCACGCGGCGACCAGCACCACGACGCACGTCACGACGTCGAACCAGGGCCGCAGTCCGAGCATCCGCGGCAGCATGAGGGCGGGCAGCGCGAGGGCGGCGATGCCCGCATCGGTGGGCTTCAGCCACACCGCCGCGGCGATCACCGCCAGCACCCCCACGACGCGCAGGCCGTCGGCCGCCCATTCCGCCGCGGTGCGCGGCGGGCGCAGGAAGTCTTCTTTCATCGTGTCGTTCTCCTCGCACTGCTCGCGTCGACGGCGCCGACGCGGATCACCGCCTGCACCGCGAGGTGGTCGGACGGATGCACCCCGTCGAAGGTGCGCGCATTCGCCCCCACCGCGCGCACCTGCACGCCGGGAGTGACCGCGATCGCGTCGATGCAGCGGCCCCCGACCCGGGGGCGTCGGTAATGCGTGTAGGTCCCCCACTGCGGGGAGAGGTGCACGTCGGCGACGGCCCGGGCATCGGTCAGCCGTTCTCCGTCGAACAGCGCGCGCACCGAGGCCGAGCGGACATCGGCGTTGAGATCACCCGTTACGACGGCGGGGATGCCCCGCTCCCGGACGAAGGCGGCGATGTCCGCGGCCGATCGGCGCCGCGATCGCCGCGAGAACGGGTCGAGGTGCGTGTTCACGGCGAGCAGGCGCGCCCCGGTCGAGCGGTCGACGAACTCGGCCCACACGGCGATGCGCGGGATGGCGTTGCCCCACCCGGTCGACCCCGGCACGTCGGGGCGGTCGGACAGCGCCCGCTGGCCGCCGTCGACGAGCTGCAGGCGCGTGCCGTCGTAGAGCAGCGGAGTGCCCTCTCCCGTGCCCCCGCGTCCGCGTCCGCGTCCCAGCGACCGGTAGCCGTCGCCGAGCGCTCTCCGGATCGACGGCATCACGCGGGGCAGCGCCTCCTGCAGCCCCAGCAGCGTCGGGCGCTCCGAGGCGAGGAGCGCATGCACGGCGGGAGCACGCGTGCTCCAGCGATCGGCGCGCGCGATCAGCGGCCCCTCCATCGCGCGGCGCACGTTCAGTGTCATCACGTGCAGCTCCGGCGGGGCGGTCGGGCCGATGAGCGTCGCGTCGGCGTTCATCGGCGGCTCCCGCGGGGCGATGACGTGCGTCGGCGGGTGCGATGGGCGAGCATCCGTCCCCACCGCAGCGGCGGGAAGTCGTGCGGCCAGTGCACGAGCACGCTGCGCATGCCGCGGTGCACGCGCCGGCCGAAGTGGCCGCCGGTGAACGGGCGCATCGACATGCCCATCGACAGTCCGGGGAGCGCGCGGATGCGGTGTCTCTCGCCGAGGTGGAAGGCGAGGTCGAGGTCATCGTGCACCTCGGGGTCCTGGCGGTGCACCTCGTCGCGCACCGCGAGCCAGGCGTCGCGGCGGAATGCGAGGTTCGAACCGAACAGGGGACGGTGTCCGAGCGCCAGCCCGGTCACGGCCGCGTAGGCGCCGAGGTACAGCGCAGCCAGGGGAGCGCGGAGAGCGCTCGGGCCGTCGGTGAAGTGCGCCCGACCGGTGAACGCGGCGACGTCGTGCGCGGCGGCGAAAGCGCGCGAGACCTCGTCCACCCATCCCGCGCCCGGGACGCAGTCGGCATCCAGGCGAAGGATCAGATCGCCGTGCGCCGCATCGTACCCGGCGGCCGCGGCGGCGCCGATGCCGGGGTCGGCGCAGGTGATCACGCGGGCACCGGCCGCGCGGGCGACGACGGCGGATGCGTCGCTGGATGCGTTGTCGACCACGACGATCTCGTCCGCCTGCGTCGTCTGACCGGCGAGCGCGGCGAGGCAGAGGGCGAGGAGATCCGCGTCGTCCTTCACCGGGATCACGATCGAGGTGGTCAGCGTGCGCGGCGGATGCATCGGTTCCCGTCTCCCGTGGTGCCGATCGTCGTCGAGATCCTCGGCGTGATCGTCTCGTCCCACGGTAGGCGGGCGGCGCGGAGTGGCGCATCGGGTTGACGCCCGTCGATCCCGCCGCTATCGGGCACCGCTATCGGGAATACGGAGGGGCCGGCGTCTCTTGACTCCCGGTGTGAGTCTTTTCGATCCCGCCGTCTTCGGTGCCCTGAACCTGTCCAACCGCGTCGTCATGGCGCCGCTGACCCGCACGCGCGCAGATGACGCCGGCGTGCCCACCGACACGATGGTGGAGTACTACCGCCAGCGCGCGGGCCAGGGCCTGATCATCAGTGAGGGTGTGTGGCCCGCGGCCGAGGGCAAGTCGTACCCCGGTCAGCCGGGCATCGTCACCCCCGCCCAGATCGAGGGCTGGCGTCGGGTCGCCGACGCCGTGCACGCGGCCGGGGGAACGATCGTCATGCAGCTCATGCACGGCGGACGCGTCTCGCACCCGCTCATCTCGGGTGAGGACCGTGTCGTCGGCCCCAGTTCGCTCGCCGCTCCGGGCCAGACCCGCACGCCCGAGGGCAAGGTCGACCTGCCCGTCGCGCACGCGCTGACCCTCGACGAGATCCCCGTGGTGATCGAGCAGTTCGCCCAGGCGGCGCGCAACGCGATCGCGGCCGGCTTCGACGGGGTCGAGGTGCACGGCGCCAACGGCTACCTCGTGCACGAGTTCCTCTCGCCGGTGTCGAACGTCCGCGACGACTCCTACGGTGGATCCCCCGAGAACCGTGCTCGCTTCGCCGTCGAGGTGACCCGCGCCGTCGCCGCGGCGGTGGGCGCGGAGCGCACCGGCATCCGTCTCTCTCCCCAGCACAACATCCAGGGCGTGCTCGAAGAGGACGACGCCGACGTGCGGGCGACCTACACCGCCGTCGCGAACGGTCTCGCCGCCCTCGGACTCGCGTTCGTCGACGTGCTCAACGCCGACCCGCGCGCCGATCTTGTGCAGGCGATCCGGGCGGCGTCGAAGGCCCCGCTCATCGTCAACTCCGGTTTCGCGACCCCGACCACCCGTGAGGAGGCCGTGGAACTCGTCGACGAGGGTTGGGCGGATGCCGTCGCCGCCGGGCGCCCCGTGATCGCCAACCCCGACCTCGTCGAGCGCTGGCGCACGCGGGCCGAGCTCAACGAGCCCCGTCCCGAGCTGTTCTACGGTTCGACCGCCGAGGGCTACACCGACTACCCGTCGCTCGAGGAGTCGCGCTCGGAGGCCTGACGCGCGCACGTCGAGGCCCGGCGGCATCCCGCCCGCTGTTTCGAGGCCCGACGGCATCCGGAAATGCATCGATCGGTGCGAAACGTCGATTCTGGGGACTGGAAGTCGACATTTCGCACCGATCGATGCGCTCGGAAGAGGGCGCGCGAGGGGTGGGGAGACCGTCAGACGATCGCCGCGCGCAGCGCTGCCGCCGCGTCGCCGACGTTGTCGGCACTGTAGATCGCGCTGCCGGCGACGGCGACCTGCGCACCGGATGCCTGCACCGCGGCGATGCTCGACGCATTCACGCCACCCGCGACCGAGAACGCGACGCCGGATGCCGCGCCGTCGGTGAGGAGGCTGTCGAGGGAGTAGCCCTCCTGCGCCTGCTCGTCGAGGCCGGCGTGCATCTCGACGAACTCCGCGCCGAGGCCGATGACCTGCTGGGCGCGGGCGGCCTTGTCGGCGACGCCGATCAGGTCGACGACGATGCCCTTTCCGTGCTTCTTCGCGGCCTTCACGGCGCCGGCGATGGTGCTGTCGTCGGCGGCGCCGAGCACGGTCACGAGGTCGGCGCCCGCGCCGAAAGCGATGTCGGCCTCGAGCTCACCGGCATCCATCGTCTTGAGGTCGGCGAAGATCACCTTGTCGGGGTGCGCCTCCTTGAGCGCGGTGATCGCCGACAGCCCCTCGCTCTTGATGAGGGGCGTGCCGAGCTCGAGGATGTCGACGTGAGCCGCGGCGGCCGCGGCCAGCTCCAGGGCCTTCTCGGTGCTGAGGGTGTCGATGGCGAACTGCAGTTTCATGGGTGTTCCGTTCTTCTGGGGATGGTGCGAGGGGTGAGGGGCGGTGCGGGTCACTCGAGGTTCGCGTGCCGCGGCCACAGCTCGTCGGCGCTCGATCCCTGGCGCTGCCAGAGCGCGTGGAAGAGCCCGTCGCCGATCACGACGACGATCTGCTCGAACAGGCCGCCCGCGTACTGAGCGGACGCCTCGGCGCTGCGGTCGAGCTTCTGCGCCGCGGGCACCCGCACGCGCACGTCGGCGAGGTCGGAGAGGGGCGACGACTCGGCGGTGGTGATCACGCCGACGCGTGCGCCGATCTCGGAGGCGCGGGTGGCCGCGCGCACGATGGACTCCGTGGTGCCCGAGCCGCTCGCGGTGAGCAGCACGTCGCCCGCCGCGATGGCCGGCGTGGTGGTGTCGCCGACCACGTGCACCTCGAGGCCCAGGTGCATGAGGCGCATCGCCGTCATGCGCAGAGCGAGTCCCGAGCGGCCCGCGCCCATCACGAAGACGCGGTCGGCGTCGGTGAGGAGGGCGGCGAGGTCGTCGAGCTGTCGTGCGTTCGCGACGCTCGTGCGCTCGGCGGCGTGCAGGAGCTCGTTGGCGACGAGGGAGATCGCCGCTCCCGGGGAGATGGTGGCGGTGAGGGGCATGTACCCAGCCTCGCCAGCATCCGACCGTGGGGCGCTCCTGCCTCGGGACCGTTCCCCCTACCCGAAAGGAGGGGGCGGGATAGAGTGGGTGCCCATGAGCGCCACCGACCACACCGACCGCACCGCGCAGACCACGTCGCGCCGCCTGACCGCCGACCACTCCCGCGCGCTCGCCGAGCAGCGCGATCGGTACGCGCTCACGCTGGAGTCCCTGCTCGCGACGCTCCGCTCGACCCGCCTCGACGACCGGGCGGCGCGCACGATCGCTGTCGACGTCGCCGCCGGTGCCCTCGTGGGGCTGCGCACCCTGAACGACGAGCAGGGTGCGGGCCTCGAGCCGGTGACCGGGGCGTTCGAACGGTTGCGTGGAGACCTGCGCCCGCTCGTGCGGTACAGCGAGCTCGACGTGCAGTTCGTCGAGCCGCCCGCCAACGGGCGTGCTCTCCCCGGCGACATCGCGCACTCCGCACGAGCCATCGTGCGCAGCACCGTGCTGGCGATCGTCGACCGCGGCGACACCCGGCGCGTGCGTATCCAGTGGGACTGCGACGGCCTCAACCTGCTCATCGGCATCCGTGACGACGGCCGCGGCGACCTCACCACCCACGACGACACGCTGCGCTCGATCGGCGAGCAGGTGTCGGCCCTCGCCGGCGATTTCTCGGTGTCGGCGACCCCGGGCTGGGGGTCGGAGGTCGGCATCCGCCTGCCCCTCGACCCACCCGCGGATGCCGGCGACCTGCCCGCCGCGATCGACGCCAGTCCCCGTGAGCGCGACGTTCTGCGGCTGATCGCCGCCGGTCGACGCAACCGCGAGATCGCTCACACGCTCAGCGTCAGCGAGAACACCGTGAAGTTCCACGTCTCGAACCTGCTGCGCAAGTCCGGGGCCACCTCGCGGGTCGAGCTCGCGGCGATCGCGCGCGGCTGACCACCCGTTCGGAGGGGCGGACCCGTGCGAACGGGTGGGCGCGTCGGATGCGCGGGATGCCGTGGCCGCGCCGCCACCCCTTGACTCCGCCGCTCAGCGATCTAGCCTGGCTGGCATGTGCCGCAACATCATCCCCCTGAACAACCTCGAGCCCCCGGCATCCGACGACGAATGCCACGACGCCGCCCTGCAGTTCGTGCGCAAGATCTCGGGGACGAACGCTCCGTCGCGAGCCAACCAGGAGGTGTTCGACCGGGCGATCGCCGAGATCGAGCGGTCGGTGCGGAGTCTGCTCGACGGACTCGTCACCTCGGCGCCACCGAAGAACCGTCAGGAGCAGGCCGCCAAGCGCCAGGCGCGCTCGGCGGAGCGCTACGAGGCGATCCGGGTGTTCCAGGACGCGAAGCGCGCCGCCCGCGCCGCCGAGGCCTGACCCGTCGTGCATCGATCGGTGCGAAACGTCGGCGAAGAGGCGCCATGACCGACATTTCGCACCGATCGATGCACGCGGGGAGGGTGCGCTCGGGGAGGGGTCACTCGGCGTCGGGCTGCGGCATCCGTCGCGTCGAGCCCTCGCGCAGCCGCCGCCGGATGCGCACGGCGATGAAGGCCAGCACCAGCAGCGCGATCGCCCCGACCGCGATGTTCGAGATGAGGCCGCTCCACTCCTCGAGCACCGGCTTGATGGCCGGGCCGAAAGCGAAGCCGAGACCGATCCAGATCGCGTTCCAGATGCCCGAGCCGATCAGCGTGTAGAGCGTGAACTTCCACAGCGGCATGCGCTCGATGCCCGCGGGGATCGAGATGAACGACCGCACGAGCGGCACGCAGCGTCCGAAGAGCACCGCCCCGCCGCCCCAGCGGGCGAAGAACGCCTCGGCCTTGTCGAAGTCGTCGTAGTCGAGCAGCGGGATGCGCCCGACGATCCGACGCGTGCGGTCGCGCCCGACCGCGGCGCCGATCGCGTACCAGATCAGTGCGCCGACGAGCACGCCGAGAGTGGCCGCCGCCCACGCGCCCCACGCGCTCATCCGGCCCTCGTAGGCGAGGAAACCGGCGACCGGCAGGATCGCCTCCGAGGGGATTGGTGGCACGAACGTCTCGATGAGGATCGCGATGCCGACGCCCACCTCCCCGAGCGATTCGATGAGGCTCAGCACCCACCCGACGAAACCGTCGTAGGCGGGGGCGGATGCTTCCAGGGCGGGGGCGATGCGGCTCATCGTGTCCTCAGGTGTCGGGGATCGCGGTGGTCGTACCCGTCGACGCTATCCCGTGCACCTGAGTCCCGGCTCAGCGTCTGCCCCGGCTCAGCGTCCGTCCCGGCTCAGCGTCCGAGCTGGAACAGCTCGATCAGCTCCTGACGGCTCGAGACCTCGAGCTTGCGGAACGCGCCGCGCAGCTGCGACTTGACCGTGTTGACGCTCACGTGCTGCTTCGCGGCGATCTCGGTGTTCGAGAGCCCGGCCAGCGCCGACGCCACGACCGCGGCTTCACGACGGGTGAGGGCCTCGGTCCCGGCGACGGCCGTCGTCTCCGACAGCCCGCGCAGGAGGTCGGCGATCCCGGGCTCGCCGCGCTCCTCGATCAGGTCGGCGAGCGTCCGGCGTGCGGCGGTCGACGCCGAAGGGAAGGCGGAGTAGAGGCCGTTCCAGGTGGCGAGCGCCGCGGCGCGCTGCAACAGGTCGTCGCGCTGCGAGGGCGAGCCCGTCTCGGCGGCGATGACGAGGGCCGGGATGATCACACGAGGCCGAGCGCTCGACGCCTGCAGGAGCGGAGCGATCAGGCGGCGTGCGGCGGCGGGCTGTTCGCGCTGCAGCAGACGGCGCGCGAGCAGAGCGGTACCGGTCTGCGCCACGACGCTCGCATCGGCATCGGGCGCGGTGCTCCCGAGTTCCCGGGCCGCGCGGTCGGGCTGGTGCAGCAGCAGAAGCAGCAGATAGCGCACCATGGCCGTGTACTCGGCGTTCACGGGAACCTGGGCGTACTCCGGGGCGAGGCCGGAGACGAAGGAGTCGAACTCCGACATCAGCACCTGGGCCTCGTCGCGCCGATCCGGCGGGGTGCTGTAGGCGCGCAGTGCGAAGTACGGGCCCCAGAAATCGAGCGACAGCGTGATGTCGATCCCGTCGAGGATGCCGCGCGCGGCGTCCATCTCGAGACGATCCATGTGCAGCACGGCATCGGCCATGCGGCCGGCGGCCGGGGCATCCGCGGCCCACCAGGCATCGGCGGGAACCTCCGGAAGCCGGCTGAGCCAGCGAGCCGCGTCGCGCCCGCGACCGTGCAGCGCGTGGATGAGGGCGCTGGCGCCCCCGGACGTCGTGCGCACGAGACGGTTGTCGACCGACTCGGCCCAGTCGTAGCTGCGCGCGAACTGCTCGAGCGCATCGTCGAACCGACTGGCGAGGAAGTACGTCACGGCCCAGTGGTAGTGGAGCTCGGGAAGGGCGTTCGCGAAGCTGGGCACCATCTCGACGGGGACGGCGCGCAGGGTCTCGACGGCCTGGTCGGCGGACGCGGCGGCGTCGGCCAGGCGTCCGTCGCCGCGCGCGGTCGCGATGCGGCCGGTGAGGGCGGCGAGCCGGTCGAGCGGCGGTGCATCCGGGTCGTCCGAGAGGATGTCGGGGTAGGCGCGCCGCTCGGGAATCCGGTTCGACCGTCGGCGTAGGTGCTCCTCGGCGAAGCGCAGGCGCGGGTGCGCCTCGAGAACGGCCGGGGGCAGGGACTCGATCGTGCGGATCAGCAGCTGCGGATGGTCCTGATAGAGGTCGCTCCAGCGCGAGCCCAGGATGCCGATCACCCCGGTCCAGTCGTCGTCGTCCCGCGCGGAGGCGAGTGACCGTTCGAGGTCTTCGGCGGCTCCTGCAGTCATCGAATCGATCTCTCCCTCGTCGTTCCCCTCGACCATCCCAGTCTGGCAGAAGCGACGCGCGCTGATTGCGCAACCATCGCGCGTCGCGGTATGCCCTCCCGGTCGGAATCGCAACCCCCTCGGCGCCGGCATCCGCTCGTCGCAGGATGGCCGGGACGCCGCGCGAATCGTGGCGCAGAAGGGACACTCTCATGACCGACACCACACCCGTCCAGCGGGTCGCCGAGCTCCTCAAGGACTTCCGCTTCGCGATGTTCACCACGCGCAACGCCGAGGGACGACTCGTCTCGCATCCGCTCACCGTGCAGGAGGCCGAGTTCGACGGCGACCTGTGGTTCCTCGTGTCGAAGAGCGCCACGCTCGTACTCGACGCGCAGGCCGACGAGCGGGTGGGCGTCTCGCTCAGCTCGAACGACTCGTGGGTGTCGCTCTCGGGCACCGCGGAGCTGGTCGACGACCCGGCGAAGGTGCGCGAGCTCTGGAGCCCCACGGTCGAAGCCTGGTTCACGAACGGGCCGGACGACCCCGAGGTGGGCCTGCTGAAGTTCACCGCCGAATCCGCCGAGTACTGGGACAGCCCGGGCGGGAAGATCGCCTCGCTGTTCAGCTTCGTGAAGTCCAAGATCACCGGCGAGCCCTACGAGGGCGAGAACGAGACGGTCGAGCTGCCGCAGCGATGAGTGCGGGGCATCCGTCATGCTGGTGAGGACGGATGCCTCGGCGATCGGGTCGTCCGCAGAGAGGACGGTGCCCGTGTCGGTGCTGGCTGGTCGTGTCTTCCTCGCGATCACGGGGGCGGTGTGCGTCGCCGCGCTCGTCGGGGCAGGTGTGGCGTGGCGGAGCACGGGATCGGATGCCGGTGGGCTGGGCATCCTTCTGGCGATCGGCGGCATCGCCGCCGTGCTGTGGGTCGTCGGTGCCGTCCTCACCGTGCCCTTCGTCGAAGCGACGGTCGATGCGCACGGCCTCGTGATCCGGCGGGTGTGGGGTCGTCGCAGGGTCGTGGAGATCGCGGACGTGGACGAGGTCGTGGTGCTCGCCGACCTGATCCTGCCGTCACGCGTGGCGACGGCGCCGAAACCACGGGTCGTCCTGCGGAGGGAGGGTGCGGTGGTCGCGACGTTCACCCCGCGTGATGCGGCCGTCGTCGCGGACCTCGCAAGGTGCGGATGGGCTCCCGTCACGATCGCGGATCCGCTCACCCCATCCGAGGCGACGCGTCGTTATCCGGGCTCGGTCGGGCGCGGCGAGAGGTTCTCGCACGTCCTCCCCCTCGGCGCGGTCGTCGTCGGCGCGGCCGTCGCGATCGGAGCCGTCATCGTCGCCGTCGGGCGCTGACGGTTGTCACGATCGGTGGCCGAGAGCTCCGGCATAGGCTGTCGGCGTGAGCGACGCACTCGACGACGGACCGTTCTTCCACGGCACGAAGGCCGATCTGCGGCCGGGCGATCTGCTGACCGCGGGGTTCCCCTCGAACTATCGCCCCGAGATCGTCATGAACCACATCTACTTCACGGCGATGCCGAACGGCGCGGGTCTTGCAGCCGAGCTCGCCCCCGGCGACCGTGCTCCCCGTGTGTACGAGGTCGAGCCGACCGGGGAGTTCGAGAACGACCCCAACGTCACCGACAAGAAGTTCCCGGGCAACCCCACTCGCTCCTATCGCAGCGCCGCCCCGTTGCGGGTCGTGCGCGAGGTCGACGACTGGGTGCGGTCGGCGCCCGAGGCGCTCGCCGAGTGGCGGCGCAAGCTCGCGGCGCTGCAGGGCGAGGAGCGCGCCGAGATCATCAACTGATCTCAGAGATCCCAGTCGGCGATCGGGTGCACGGGAGCCTCTTCCACGAGCGCGACCGAGCTCACGTGCTCGACCGAGATGACGACGCGAGCGCCCGGCGAGACCAGCACGCTCACCAGCCCGTTGCGGTCGGAGATGTCGACGAACGTGGGCTCCGATCGGGCCGCGGCTTCGATACGCCCCATGAGTTCCAACAGGTCGCGGTCGCCGTCCAGGAGGAACTCGCGGCCATCGATGTCGATGCGTGCTCTCGTGTTCGTCCTCGGCTCGTCCATGCGCTCGACGGTAGACCCGATCCCGGCCGATCCTGAGGGGGTTGCGCGACTCGGATGCCGTTGGTAGCCGTCGCTCCGGCCGACGTCGTGCGACCGCGACTATCGTTTCGACCATGGGTTCATTGCACTACGGCGGCTCCGATTCCCCGATCCGCATCGAGGACCGCGCGCTCGCGCACCTCAAGGTGGCGATCGCCACGAAGCTGCGCCGCAACGAGAGCTTCACGCTGTCGTGGCGGCACAGCGACGGCGACGAGAACGGGCGGTCGACGATCTGGCTGCACCCCTCGATTCCGCTGCGCTTCACGTTCGACGACCCCGAGGCGCCGCAGCTGAACCTGAAGTGGATCGAGCAGCTGATGATGTCGGCGAACTCCTCGGGCGGCATCAGCCTCGTCGACGAGATGCTCGAGACGCCCGAGACGCCCGAGACGCCCGAGACGCCCGAGACGCCGCAGAACTGAGAGACGCTCGCGGGCGGAGGTCCGCTCAGCGACGTACCGGGTCGCCCCCGCCGTCGAGGAATCGCGCGAGGTCGCGCATCGTGGGAGCGGCCTCCCAGTCGCCCGGCACGAGGCAGGCGATCGCACCGCAGGCGTTGGCGCGCCGGAGGCTGTCGGCGATGCCCTGCCCCTCGAGTCGCGCGCTGAGGTAGCCCGCCACGAACGCGTCACCCGCGCCGACCGTGTCGACCACGTCGATCGCGAAGCCGGGAGCGGCGGTGACGCCGTCGACCGTGAAGACGGTCGCCCCGTCCGGACCCTGCTTCACCACGACCTGACCGACGCCCGCGGCGTGCAGCAGCGCCGCCGCCTCGGTCGCGGATGCCCCGGGGTACAGCACCGCGAACTCCTCGGCACCGCCGAACACGAGATCGGCGCGCTCCGCGAGCTCCCGCAGGATGGGCCCGGCGACGGCGACCGGGGCCAGCGTCGAGCGGTAGTTGATGTCGACGCTCACCGTCACCCCGGCGGCCGTCGCGCGATCGACCGCGACCAGCAGCGCCTCGCGCGCCGAGGTCGACAGCAGCGGCGTGATGCCGGTGACGTGCAGGATCGCCGCGCGCTCGATCCACTCCGCGGGGAGGTCGTCGGGCCGCAGCCGAGATCCGGCCGAGCCCGCGCGGTAGTAGTGCACGGCCGTGGATGCCGCGGACGGCCGTTCCTTCACCATGAGCCCGGTCGGGGCATCCGCATCGACGATGCCGTGCACGTCGACGCCCTCGGCGCGGATCTCGCGCAGCACCCGTTCGCCGAGCGAGTCGTCGCCGACCCGGCCGAGCCACGAGACGGATGCCCCGAGTCGGCGCATCCCGATGGCCACGTTGCTCTCGGCCCCTCCGACACCGAGCGCCATCGCGCTCGCGTGCCGGAGGGAGCCGATCTCGGTGGTGCGCATCAGCGCCATGCTCTCGCCGAGAGTGATCACCCCGCCGGGCGTGATCATCCCGCGATCGTCACCCGTCATGAACGCGTCACCAGTCGTGGACGGTGCCGTCGAGCAGACGGTTCACCGGCAGGTACGCCTTGGTGTACTCGTGGCCCGCCGCGGCATCCTCGTCGAGCTCGACGCCCAGGCCGGGGTTGTCGCCCGGGTGCAGGAAGCCCTTGTCGAAGGTGAACGAGGTCTGGAAGACCTCGAGTGTCTGGGCGTTGTGCGGCATGTACTCCTGGATCCCGAAGTTGTGGATCGCGAGGTCGAGGTGCAGCGCTGCGGCCATGCCGACCGGCGAGATGTCGGTCGGGCCATGGATGCCGGACTTGATGCCGTAGATCGCGGCGAAGTCGAGGAGCTTCTTCATGGCGGTGATGCCGCCGGTGTGGGTGACGGCCGAGCGCACGTAGTCGATCAGACGCTCGGTGATGAGCGTCTGGTAGTCGTAGACCGAGTTGAAGACCTCGCCGATCGCGAGCGGCGTCGTGGAGTGCTGGCGCACCAGGCGCAGCGCCGTCTGGTCCTCGCCGGGGGTGCAGTCCTCGAGCCAGAACAGGTCGTAGGGCTCGATGTCCTTCGCGAAGCGCGCCGCCTCGATCGGGGTCATGCGGTGGTGCCCGTCGTGCAGGATGCGCAGGTCGGAGCCGAAGTCCTCGCGGATGCTGGCGAAGACGCCGGGCATGTGGTTCAGGTAGTTGCGGGTGTCCCACCGCTCCTCGCTGGGGCGGTCGCCCGAGCGCTTGGCGGGCTCGTAGTCGTAGCGCACGCCCGGGCCCGACGACGAGACGCCGTAGATCTGGCCGAGACCGGGGACGCCGGTCTGCACCCGCACGGCCGTGTAGCCGAGCTCCTCGTAGCCGGTGATCGCGTTCTTGAGGGCGGCGTAGTCGGTGCCGGAGGCGTGGGCGTAGACGCGCACGCCCTCGCGGCTGGCTCCGCCGAGCAGCTGGTACAGGGGCATGCCGGCCTTCTTGGCCTTGATGTCCCACAGGGCCATGTCGACCGCGGCGATCGCCGCCATCGTGACCGGGCCGCGGCGCCAGTACGGGCCGCGGTAGAGGTACTGCCAGGTGTCCTCGATGCGATCCTCGTCGCGGCCGACGAGCATCGAGGCGACGTGGTCGGCGAGGTACGAGGCGACCGCGAGCTCACGTCCGTTGAGGGTCGCGTCACCGAGGCCGGTGATGCCGTCGGAGGTCGTGATCTTGAGCGTGACGAAGTTGCGTCCGGGGCTGGTGATGTTGACGTCGACGAGCTCGATGGTCATGGCGTTCTCGGTTCTCCTGGTGAAGCGGGGTGTCGTGCGGGGGCGTGATGGGTGTGGTGCGGGGTGCGGCCGAAGGTCTCGGCCGCACCCCGGGTCATGGTGCGCGGTGCGATCAGATCGCGTCGCGCGGATCGGTCAGATCGCGACCGGCGACCTCGGGCATCCAGATCGACGCGACGAGCGCGCAAAGCGTGAAGAACACGAGCATGATGATGATCGGGATGAACGAACCGGTGACGGCCGAGACCCACGCGGCGGCGATGACGGGGCCGGCGCCGGTCGCGATGATCGCCGCGATCTCACGGGCCATCGCGGTGTAGGTGTAGCGGTTGCGGGCTCCGAACAGCTCGGGGAGCGTGAGGTTCTCGAGCGAGGCGAAGCTCATCACCGCGAGGTTGTGCAGCACCACGTAGCCGATGAAGACCTGCGTGGTGTCCTTGCTGCTGATCATGAGCATCGTCGGAACGATGACGATCAGGGCGATGATCGCCCACACCATGTACATGCGCTTGCGGCCGAAGCGGTCACCGAGCCAGCCCGACAGCGGCACCGTGATGAAGGCGACGAGCGACGAGACGATCACGGCGTTGACGCCGATCGAGCGGTCGAGCAGCAGCACGACGGTGATGTAGCTGATGAGGTACGTCTGGATCATGCCGGAGTTACCGGCCTGACCGAAGCGCAGCAGCAGGGCGATCGAGAAGGCCTTCCACGGCTTGCGCTGCATCGCCTCGAGCGTGCGGATGTCTCCGGTCTCGGTGGCGAGCTGGATCGTCTCCTCGCGGGACAGGGCCTTGCCGTCGACGACGTCGTCGCGCTCCTCGAAGACCGGAGTCTCCTTGAGGTTGAAGCGCACCCAGATGGCGAACAGCATGATGACCGCGCTGGCGATGAAGGGGATGCGCCAGGCCCAGTCGATGACCTCGTCCTCGCTGTAGGCGACGAGCAGGATCGCCCAGATGCCCGACGCGAGCAGAGTGCCGCAGTTCGTGCCGAGGGCGACGAGCGAGGCGATGATGCCGCGGCGCTTGGCCGGGGCGTACTCGGCGAGCATGACGCCGGCGCCGGAGATCTCGGCTCCCGCACCGAAGCCCTGGGCGATGCGCAGGAGCACGAGCAGGATCGGCGCGAGCACGCCCACCTGCGAGTACGTCGGCAGGAAACCGATGAGCGTCGTCGCGAGACCCATGAGCAGGATCGTGTAGAAGAGCACCTTGGTGCGGCCGGTCTTGTCGCCGAGGCGGGCGAAGAAGAACGCGCCGACGGGGCGGGCGACGTAGCCGACGCCGTAGGTGGCCATCGCGGCGACGACCGCGACGGCGGGGTTCTCGGACGAGAAGAACAGATCGGCGAAGACGAGCGCAGCTGCCAGCGAGTACAGCTGGTAGTCCATGAACTCGAGCGCGGTGCCGAGCCACCCCGAGATGGCGGCGCGGACGAGGTCGCGCACCGACCTCTTCGCGGTGGGATCGGCGGCCGGGGCCGTCGTGGTGGCGTCTGACATGGGAGGTACTCCTTCGGACCAGAAAGGGGGGGTGTCGGATGCGGCGGGGCCGCGGGTAACGGGAGTGAGCGCTAGAGGGCGAGCAGCACCTTCGCGGAGGCGGAGGAGTCGCGCGCGATCGTGAACGCGTTCACGGCATCGGATGCCGGGAGCACGTGCGAGATCACGGGGTCGAGAGCATCCGACTCCGCGAGCATGCGCACGGCGTCGTCGATCTCGGTCGAGAAGCGGAACGCGCCGCGGATCGTGAGCTCCTTGGCGAGCAGCGGCGCGAGGTTCACGCCGATGTCGGAGTTCGGGAGCATGCCGACCTGCACGATCGTGCCGGTGCGACGGGTGGCGCGCACGGCCTGGGTGAGGGCGACGCCCACGCCCGAGCACTCGAAGACGATGTCGTACGACTCGTTCTCGATCGTGTCGCGGCCGACGAGGGCGACCTCGGTCGCGCCGAGCGCCTGCGCGCGGTCGAGGGGCTCGGTGCGCACGTCGCTCGCGCCGACGACGCCGGCACCGGCGTGCACGGCCGCGGCGACCACCAGCAGCCCGATGGGCCCGGCACCGATCACGAGCACGCGCTTGCCGCTGACATCGCCCGCGAGACCCACGGCGTGCAGCGCGACGGCCAGGGGCTCGGCGAGTGCGGCGCGCTCGAGCGGCAGGCCGTCGGGCAGCACGCGGATCATGTGCTCCTCGACGATCAGGTACTCGGACGCCCCGCCCTGACGGTGCGGGTTCGCCGCGGCGCTGCCGAGGTAGTCGCCGCCGGGGCGCAGGTGCGGGCGGTCCTCGAGGCCGGGGACGGACGCTCCGTAGCGGGCCGGGTGCACTGTCACAGGAGTGCCCGCGGCGAGGCGGCCGGAGGGGTCGAGGTCGACGACGCCGGACAGCTCGTGTCCGGGCACCAGGGGCTCGCGGATCGTGTACTCGCCGTTGGCGCCGTGGAAGTAGTAGTGCAGGTCGGATCCGCAGATGCCCACGAAGCCGACGCGCAGTCGCACCTCGCCCGCACCGGGCTCCGGGATCTCCCGGTCGTCCCAGCGGATGTCTTCCTTGCCGTGGATGACGAGCGACTTCATCGGCGGGCCTCCTTCGTGGCGTTCGTGGCGTTCGTGGCGTTCGGATCGGTCGGGTCGTTCTCGAGCATGCCCTCTTCCGTGGCGGAGAGGGCGTCGGCGATCGCAGCGTCGACGCCGCTGCGACGGATCGTGTCGACCAGTTCGCCGACGCGTGCGGCGAAGGAGTCCTGGTGGGCGAGCTCGCTGCCGAACAGACGGTGGTCGATGATCACGCGGCGCGCGAGGTCGACGCCGTCGCGTGCGCCCGACGCCAGCACGGCGAGGCGCTCGCGGGCGGGGTCGGTCATCGCGGCCGCGTGCACGCCGGGGTCGAAACCGCCGAGCGGGGCGTGGCACGACAGGTAGCCGGCGACCGTGAGGGCGATCAGATGCGGCATCCGCCCCTGTCCGAGCGCGAGGAGCGCGGGCTCCGGGATGCGCTGGCGCAGCTTCACCGAGCCGTCCGATCCCACCTGGCGGGTCTGGTGCCCGAGGGCGCTGTTGCCCCAGCGCTCGAACAGCTCGGCCTCGTAGGCGCGGATGTCGACACCGGTGGGCACGTCGACCGACGGCTCGTATTCGCTGCGCATGACGCCGCGCGCGGCATCCGCGATCCGGTCGATGCCGATCGCCTCGGGGATCGTGCCGACCCCGCGCAGTGCGCCGAGGTAGGCGATGAGCGAGTGCGTGCCGTTGAGGAGGCGCACCTTCATCTGCTCGTAGCGGGCGACCTCCGAAGTGAAGACGGCGCCGCCGGCCTCCCAGGCCGGGCGTCCGCCGGCGAATGCGTCTTCGATGGCCCACATCGTGAACGGCTCGCCCGGCACCGGGATGGCGTCGAGCGCGCCGAGGAGGCCGGTGACCTCGTCGCGCAGTCGTGCGGTCGTCGACGGCACGATGCGGTCGACCATGCTCGAGGGGAAGGTGACGGCGCGGTCGAGGTAGCCGAGGGCGTCGGATGCTTCGCCGCCGGGCAGAGCCTGCAGGAACTCGCGCACGAGCTTCTCGGTGTGCTTGCCGTTCGCGGCGAGGTTGTCGCAGCTGAGGATCGAGATCGGTTCGCCGCCGGCGCGGGCGCGGGCCTGGAGTCCGCGGGCGAGCTGGCCGATCGTCGACCGCGGCGCGCCGCCCTGCAGGTCGGCGCGCACGGTCTCGTCGTCGAGGTCGAGGTGCTCGGTGGCGGGGGAGTAGCTGTAGCCGTTCTCGGTGACGGTGAGCGTGACGATGCGGATGCCGGCGTCGGCGATGTGGGCCACCACGCGCTCGGGCTCGTCGCCGGCGACGAAGGCGTCGGTGTGCACGCCGGGGATCGCGAGGCTGGTGCCGGCGGGGGAGATGGTGGCGACCGAGTAGAGGAAGTCCTGCGCGTGCATCGCGTCGACGACGGTGCGCGAGCGGGAGGCGGCGCCGATGATGCCCCAGTCCCCGCCGTCCTGGGCGATGGCGGCGGCGGTGTACATCGCCTGGTGCGCCCGGTGGAAGCTGCCGAGACCCAGGTGCAGGATGCCGGTGCCGGTGGGGGTGACCAGCGGAGCGGTGGCCGCGGGGGTGGCGCGGCTCAGGATCCGGAGATCGGCGTTGATCGTCATGTAAAGCAGTGTGTATGAGTTGTACAAACTTGTCAAGCCCGTTTCATGGTGGGGAACGTGCCATAGGATTACGGCAACCGGAGGGGTGGACGTGGCAGCGACATTGACGGACGTGGCGAAGCGCGCAGGCGTATCGATCGCCACGGCATCACGCGCCTTCGGAGAACCCGACCGCCTCGCCCCCACCACCCGCGAGCGCGTGCTCGAAGCCGCCGCCGACCTGGGCTACGCGAACCCCCAGGCGGGCACCGCCACCCGCACCTTCGGCGTGATCGTGCCCGACGTCGCCAACCCCGTCTACGGCAAGCTCCTGAAGGCCATCCAGGGCCAGGCGTGGCACGGGCGCCATCGCATCGTGCTGTTCGACGCCGACGAGGACCTGCGCCGCGAGCGCGAGCAGATCGAGCAGGCCCGCAAGCTCGACGGCATCCTGCTCTGCTCTCCGCGCCTGCCCGATGCCGACGTCACAGCCCTCATCGGCGGCACGCCCTCGGTCGTCGTCAACCGACAGATCGACGGCATCCCCAGCGTGCTCATGGATGCCGAGCACGGCCCGGCGCAGGCGATCGAGCACCTCTTCGCGCTCGGGCACGAGCACATCGCCTACGCCTCCGGTCCCCGCGGTTCGTGGGCGGACGCCCGTCGATACGACACCATCGAGCGCGCGTGCGATCGCCACGGCATCCGCCTCACCCGGCTCAGCCACCACGAGGCGTCGATCCAGGGAGGCCGAGCCGCCGCCGCGCTCGCCGCGGCCAGCGGAGCGACCGCCGTCGTCGCCTACAACGACCTCGTCGCGATCGGCCTCGAGGCGGGGCTCCTCGACCTCGGGCTCACCTGCCCCGACGACGTGAGCCTGGTCGGCATCGACGACATCGATCTCGCCGGCGCCGTGACCCCGGGCCTCACCACCGTGCAGATGCCGATCGAGCGCAGCGGCGCTCTCGGTGTCGACCTGCTGCTGCAGGCGATCGCCGGCGCCGTGGTCGGAGAGGCCGCGACGCTCAGCTCGCAGCTCATCGTGCGGGCCTCCACCGCCGCGCCCCGCCGAGCCTAGGCGTCAGGCGTCGATGCGGTGACGGCACCCGCCCGCCGACGTTTTAGTACGACTGTGCTAACTTAACGCCATGACTACACGCACCCCGGGTCCGCGCCGATGATCCTCGTCGCCATCATCGCCTGCGAGATCGCGTTCTGGGTCGCGATCGTCGCCGGCCTCGTCGCGCGGTACCCGCTCCGCCGGCCGAGGCTCGGCGTCGGATTCCTCGTCGCCGCACCGCTCATCGATCTCGTGCTCCTGACACTCGTCGCGGTCGACCTCCTCGGCGGGGCGACGGCATCCTGGCACCACGGTCTCGCCGCCCTCTACATCGGCATCTCGATCGCCTACGGGCATCGGATGATCGCGTGGTTGGACGCGAGGTTCGCGACGCGGTTCCGCGGGGCGCCGCGCCGTGCTCCGCTCACGGGGGCGGCGTACACGGTGGCCTGCTGGAAGGACGTGGCGCGCACCGTGCTCGCGGTCGCCATCGCGGCCGCGATCCTCGGGGGACTCATCGCCATCGTGGCGGCTCCCGACCGCACGGCCGAGTTGCTCGGGTTCTTCCGGATCCTCGGGATCGTCTTGGCGGTCGACGTGATCTGGGCCGTCAGCTACACGCTCTGGCCGAAGAAGGCGCCCGCGGAGGCCGCCCCGGTACGGTGAGGACATGCCCAAGCTGATCGACCACGCGCAGCGCGACCGTGAGATCGGCGAGGCGGCGATGCGCGTCCTCGCGCGGGACGGCCTCGTCGCGCTCTCGGTGCGGAAGGTCGCCGAGGAGGCGGGGCTCGCGACGGCATCCCTCCGCCGCGCCTTCCCGACGCAGGCGGCCCTGCGGTCGTTCTGCCTGGACGGGATCCGCTCCGCTGTCGCCGATCGCCTGCGGCGCCTCGACGGCGACGGTGGGTGCCTCGTGATCGCGATGCTCGAGGAACTCCTCCCTCTCGACGAGGTGCGGCGCACCGAGCTGATGGTCCAGCTCCAGCTGGGCAGCCTGGCGCTGACCGACGGCTCGCTGGCTCCCTCGGTGCGCGAGCTCGGCGGCGGGGTGCGGCGGGTGTGCGACGCCGCCATCGCAGAACTCGTGCGCGCGGGCGAGGTGCCCGCGTCGGTCGACGCCGCCTTCGAGGGCGACCGTCTCCACGCGCTGCTCGACGGGCTCGCGCTGCGTCTGCTGTGGAGCACGGACTCCGATGCGGGTGCTCGCGCGCGGGCCATGCTGGAACGGCACTTCCGGATGCTCGGACGCGAAGACGGGTGAGCCGCGGTCTCCGTGGATCGGGCGCCGTCGTCGCGGGGCGCCCCGACGCCTGCGCCGAAGTCAAGCCCTTTCCGGAGCCCGGGGTATTCCGGGAGCATGAGGCGCGACGGCATCGTCGGATGCCGGAAGGAGCACTCTCATGAGCATCGGAACCGGAATCGTCCTCTTCGTGATCGGCGCGATCCTCGCGTTCGCACTGAACGTGCAGCTGGACTGGGTGAACCTCGACCTCGTCGGCTACATCCTCATGGCCGCCGGAGCGATCACGGCCATCATCGGAATCATCGTCATGGTCTCCCGACGCGGTCGCACCCGCGGCACGACGACGGTCGTCGAGGACGACCGTATCTGACCCTCGGCACCCCGCGGTGCCGCTCGGGCACGTCGAGACCCCCCGTCGTCGAGACCCACCGCCCCGCGCGTTGCGAGCGGTGGGTCTCGTCGCGCTCGGTGAGTCTCGACGCGGCGCGGGACTCAGCGCGGCGCGGGTCTCGACGAGATGCGCGTCTCAGCGCTCGAGGCTGTCGCTCTGATCGAGCGGATCCTGCTCCCCGTCGTGCGGGCTGTCGTGATCGGAGCCCTCGTCGGCCGTGAAGACCTTGCCGTCGTCGGCGGGTTCGGCGGCGGCATCGGCGGCGGCATCCGCGGCGGCGTCGTAGGGGCCGCTGTCGTCGGGGTACGCTTTCGGGTCGCTCATGGGGTGTCCTCTCGTTGACGGGCCGCCGGTCGATCCGGGCGGATGCCCAGCCTCGCGCATCGTCTCGATCGGTACCCGCCCGTTGACAGGCGGACGAAAGGGTGTCGCTCGCCTCAGTCGCGCGGTGCCGCGAACTCGATCACCCGTGTCGATCGCCCGTCCGGGGTCCAGACACCCGCGGCGATGCGGCCGGGGGCGAGAGGGGTGAGCGATTCGATCTCCGCGTCGTCGCCGAGCATCTGCGACAGGTCGACCCGCACGGCGGAGTCGAGCGCCGGACCGGTGAGCACGAGCGCGTCCTCCGGTGCGACGAGCGCCGCCCGGTCGTCGTCGATCCAGCAGGCGGCGAGCCCGAAACCGTACTCCGCATCGATGTCGGCGGCCGACACCTGACCGACCTCGTCGAGAGACGGCCACGCGAACACCCGGGCGGTCTCGGGATCGCTCGGGTGCGGAGCCATCAGCAGCCGGTCCCCGGCGGGGCGGAACCCGGCGATCACCGGGTCGTGTCCTGAGAGGATCTCGGTCAGCCGCAGCTGCGCCCCCGCCGGACGGGAGGCATCGACATCGACATCGACGCGGAGGGCGAGGCATCCGTCCTGCCCCATTGCGAGCTCGATCACGGCGACCGGATCGATCGGATGCCGGTGCACGACGGCCATCGCATCGTCGGCGTCGACGGCCTGCTCATCGAGCAGCGCCCCCGTCGCGTGGTCGAGCAGCAGCACCCGATGCCCGCCGTCGTCACCCGGCGCGGTGGCGACGACGAGATCGCCGACGAACGCGGCGGCGTCGATCGAGAGGCCCGCGACCGTGACGGTGTCGTCGCCGACGAGGACGGTGTCGCCGCCGGCGGTGAGCACCAGGCGATCGAGGGCGGATGCCGCGCGCACACGCACCTCGTCGGTGAGCGCGAGAGCCCGGCCGTTCACCTCGCTCAGCTGATCGTCGAGCAGCCGAACCGCCCCCTCGTTCCAGCGGGCGAACCACCGGCGTCCGTCCTGTTCGCCGGCGTCTGCGAGGTCGGGCAGTTCTTCGAGGATCGCGATCACGCGTGCATCCGTGGTCATGCCCCCACCGTATCGGCGCGGCCCGCACCCCAGAGGTCGGCCGCGCAGAGCGATCAGCCAGCGTCGAAGAGATCAGCCGGCACCGAAGAGGTCAGCCGGCGCAGGTCTCGAACACGTATGCCTCGTCGTCGGGGGTCACGAGGTTGCGGTCGCGCAGCACCATCGAGGCGGGCGACTCGTCGTCGGCGCACATCTCCGCGAAGGTGCGGGGCAGCTCGTCGCTGTACTCGATGTCGATCACGGCCTCGCCGTAGACATCGGTGTACGCCGAGCACTCCTCGTAGGCGGCGCACTCCTCGGTCACGGCGAAGTCGAATCCCGCCTCGTCGTGCAGCACCGCGGCATCCTCGGCAGCGTTCTTCTGCCCGGCGGCGAGACCGGCACCGTGCGCGGCGTCGACGAGCAGCGTCGCGAGGGCGAGGTTCCCCTCGAGGGTGAGGGCACCGTCGGACCGGGTGTACGAGTCGAGGTTGTCGAACTCGACCGCGTCGAACCCGGCATCCGCGCATCCCTCGATCCACGGGGTGACCAGGGCGGCGATGCGCTCGCGCTGCGCGGGCGTCGAGGTGTCGACGAGAGCCTCGTCGGGCCAGTCCGGGTCGAAGACCGGCGCGCCGTCGCGCTGCAGCAGCAGGTCGTCGTCCCAGAGGTCGAGTTCGCCGGGCTGCGTCTGGAATCCGTTGACGTAGCAGATCGAGTACACGCCGTCGGCGGGCTCGGCCGCGCGATCGCGCCCGACGATCCCGACCCCGGATGCCGGTGCGTAGGCGCCGCCCAGCTGGTAGTCGGGCGCGGCGCCGGCGGGTGGCGCGCTGAAGGATCCGGATGCCGGGGCGTCCGTGGTGGCGCACCCCGTGAGCGCGGCGACCGTCAGCACAGCGATCGTGAGAGCGGAGGTGGGGCGGGCGCGCATGTGAGCAAATCTACTGGGCGATTCTGTTCGGACGATTCGGGAATGCGGATGCCGCGGACGTGGTTTCATGTTCATGCAATTGCATGTAATTGGGAAGGACCCCTCATGACCACCACGTACGACGTCGGCTTCCTCGTCGGCAGCATCTCCTCGACCTCGATCAACCGCCGCCTGTCGAAGGCGCTCGTGAAGCTCGCGCCGCAGGCGGGCCTGAACCTCACCGAGATCCCGCTCGTCGACCTGCCCTTCTACTCGGCCGACAACGACGGTGCGATCCCGGCCGAGGCCGCGTCGTTCAAGAAGGCGATCGAGGCCTCCGACGCGATCATCGTCATCACACCCGAGTACAACCGCTCGGTGCCGGGCGTGCTGAAGAACGCGCTCGACACCGCGAGCCGCCCGTGGGGCCAGAACAGCTTCGCGGGCAAGCCGTCCGCCGTGATCGGCGCCTCGGTCGGTGCGATCGGTACCGCCGTCGCGCAGCAGCACCTGCGCTCGATCCTCTCCTTCCTGGCGTCGCCGGAACTCGCGCAGCCGGAGGCCTACGTGCACATGCGCGAGGGGCTCATCACCGACGACGGCGAGGTCACCGACGAGTCGACGACCGAGTTCCTCCTCTCGTGGCTCACCGCCGTGCACACGCACATCGCGAAGACGCTCAGCCCCGTCAGCTGATCGCTCGTCTCGAAGGGGCTCGCGGCCATCGGCTGCGGGCCCCGTCTGCGTGAGCGGGGGTGGTGATCGGGCGGATGCTGTGGCACGCTGTTAGTAAGTTCCACTAACAATGCTGAGAGTGGAAATGGTTATCACCGTGAACGCCGAAGTGAACGAGGACTCGATGTTGAGAAGATCCACCGCCGCCGCGACCGCCGCCCTGCTGATGCTCGCCCTCCCGGCCGCGGCCGTCGCCGCCGCCCCCGACGAGGAGCCTCTGTACAAGTTCGTGAAGGACGCCTCGGGCGCCTACGGCTACGGCACGGATCCGGTCGAGACCTTCCCGGGCTCCGGGGAACAGGTCGCCATCCCCAGCGCGCTCCAGCCCGAGAATCGACGCTTCTCGAGCGCCTGGGTGGGCACGATCGGCAACCTCAACTTCGGCAAGCCCGCGGATGCCGCCGACTTCGACGCGAAGTACGCCACCGTGCTCGACGACTTCGCGTCGTGGAACATGAATGCCGTGATCTTCCAGGTGCGTCCGCTGCTCGACGCGTACTACCCCTCGGAGCTCAACCCGTGGTCGGAGTTCCTCGGCGGCCCGCAGGGCACCGACCCCGGCTACGACCCGTTGCAGAAGATGGTCGACGCGACCCACGCCCGCGGCATGGAGTTCCACGCGTGGCTCAACCCCTACCGGGTCACCAACACCAAGATGACCGCGCCCGCGATCCTCACGGCCCTCGGCCTCACCGCCGACGAGGTGAAGGCCCTCACGATCCCGGAGTACATCGCCGCGCTCAACGGCGCCGGCATCCTCGCCGACGACAACTTCGCGGTGCAGCATCCCGACTGGGTGCTGTCCTTCGAGGAGAAGCTCTTCCTCGACCCGGGGCAGCCCGAGGTGCCCGCGTACGTCGCGGCATCCGTCGCCGAGATCGTCGAGAACTACGACGTCGACGCGATCCACTTCGATGACTACTTCTACCCGTACCGGATCACCGTCGACGGCGTGAACGTCTTCTTCGGCGCCCAGGGCGAGGATCGCGCGACCTTCGAGGAATTCGGGCTCACGGCCGGCTACCCCGACACGCAGGACGGGATCGAGGCCTGGCGTCGCGACAACATCACCGGTCTCGTCACGCAGGTGGCTGGCGCGATCGACGGGCACAACGCGGATGCCGGCACCGCCGTGCAGCTGGGCATCAGCCCCTTCGGCATCTGGGAGCACAAGGCCCTCGACCCCGCCGGGTCGAACACTCCGGTCGGGTCGTCGCAGACCTACAGCAACGCCGTCTTCGCCGACACCCGCGGCTGGGTGCAGGACGAGCTCATCGACTACCTCACCCCGCAGATCTACTGGAGCTTCGACCAGGCGGCAGCCCCTTACGGGGAGCTCGCGCAGTGGTGGAGCGATGTCGCGGCCGAGAGCCGCACCCAGATCTACGTCGGGCACGCGCTCTACAAGCACGTCAACAACGGCGGCTGGGAGGCCGCGTGGATGAACCCCGAAGAGGTTCCGAACCAGATCCGCTTCAACCAGAAGCTCGAGGGCATCGACGGCAGCGTGCTGTTCAGCTACAACGACATGAAGCCGAGTGACATCGCCGCGTTGCCCGCCGACCAGCAGCCCCGGAACCAGGCGAAGAACACCGCGATCGAGCTGTTGAAGGGCGAGGCGTTCGCGCACCCGACGATCGTGCCGGCGAAGCCGTGGCTGTCCGACGGTTCGGTCGCGTCGCCCTCGGATGTGGCGGTCGACGATGGCGCCCTCGTCTGGGCGGCCGGTGATGCGGCGGAGGCCCGGCAGTACGCGATCTACCGCGGCACGGGGACGGCCGAGGAGATCGTGGCCGCTCCGGGGACGCTGGTCGACACCGTGTGGGCCGGGGGTGCGGCGGAGTTCGCGTATCCGCTGCCCACGGGTGCCGGTGATGCGGATGCCGGTGCGGATGCCGGTGGTGCGGGTGCTGGCGATGCGGATGCCGCGGCTCGCGCGGCGGGCGAGAGCTGGGTGGTGACCGCACTGGACGCGGCGGCCGTCGAGAGCGCGCCGGTCGCGGTCGTGGATGCCGTGGACCCGGTCGATCCGGTGGATCCGGTGGACCCGGTGGACCCGGTGGATCCTGTCGACCCTGTGGATCCGGGCACCCCCGGAAACGGCTCGGGCTCCGGCTCCGGAACGGGGTCGGGCGGGGCATCCGATGCAGGCGCCCAGGACGATCTGGCGACGACCGGCGGGGACGTGCCGGCCGCCGCCCTCTTCCTGGCCGGCGGGTTGCTCGCCGCCGGTGCCGCGACGACGGGCGCAGCTGCACTGCGCCGCCGTCGCCGCGCCTGAGCGTCGCCCCCGCTCGCGGGATCGACGGGTCGCCGCCCCGGTTCTCCGGGCCGACCTGTCGATCCCGACGTGCGGAAGAGGCGGTGGCGTCGTCTCGGAGATTCGCGCAATCCCGCAGGGAATCGGCCGCGTTCGTGCGAGATGGGTGCAGATCTCCGAGATCCTGCGCAGGCGGGCAAGCCTGATTCAGGCAGCAGAGCGTGGTCCAGGCGGGCCGGGCCTTATTCAGGCCGCGGGTGCTGCCGGGGACGGGGCGGATGTCGGGGTCACGGCGTCTTCGACCTCGGCGGGATTGCGGCGGATGCCGATCCACGACACGATCGCGCCGAGCACGAGGAGCGCGGCGGTGACCCAGGCCGCGCTGTGGAACCCGTCGAGGTCGAGCATGCCGCCGACGATCGTCGACAGCATCGCGACGACGAGGAGGCCGGCGACGCGCGAGACGGCGTTGTTGACGGCCGAGGCGATGCCGGAGTGCTCCTGATCGATCGCGCCGAGGATCGCGGCGGTCAGCGGGGCGACCGTGAGTGCGAGGCCGAGACCCGTCACGATCATGGCCGGCAGCACCTGCCACCAGTAGTCGAAGTCCTCGGCGACGAGCAGCAGCATGAGGGCGCCGACGGCCATGATCGCGGGGCCGACCGTCATGAAGATGCGCGGACCGAATCGCCCGGCCCAGGCGCCCGCCCGCGAGCTGATGAGGATCATCAGGATCGTCATGGGCAGGCTCGCGAGACCGGCGGCGGTGGCGCTGAGCCCCGCGCCCTGCTGCAGGTAGACGCCCACGACGAATCCGTTGAGCGAGAGCGCGGCGTAGACGAAGAAGGTGGCGAGGTTGCCCCAGCCGAAGTCGCGCACGCGGAAGAGCCACAGCGGCATGAGCGGTGAGGCCGAGCCCCGCTGCCGCAGCAGGAACCACGCGAACAGGGCGGCCCCCACGATGCCCGGGATCCAGATGGCGGGGGAGCCCCAGCCGTAGTTGGGCTGCTCGATGAGCGCGAACACCACGGCGCCGAGGCCGATCGCGCACAGCGCCCCGCTGACCCAGTCGACGCGGCGACCGCTCGGCTTCTCGGCCAGCTTCAGCCGCGACAGCAGGATCAGGTTCAGGGCGATCGGCAGCACGTTGATGAGGAACACGAAGCGCCACGACAGGTAGTCGACGAAGAGTCCGCCCATGAGCGGGCCGACCAGCTGAGCGGCTGTCGTGAACGCCGTCCACACCCCGATCGCGCGCGCCTGCACATCGGAGCGCATGGTCGCGGTGATCAGGGCGAGCGAGCTCGGAACCAGCAGTGCGCCCGCCGCGCCCTGCGCCGCGCGGGCGATGATGAGCACCAGCGGGTCAGGGGCCGCGGCGACCGCGATCGAGGCGATTCCGAAAGCGATGAGCCCCACGCGCATCACCAGCACGCGGCCGTAGGCGTCGGAGACCGACCCCGCCAGCAGGATCAGCGCGCTCAACGTGATGAGGTACGCATCGACCACCCACTGCTGGGTCGTGATGCCGCCGCCCAGCTCGCGGCTGATCGCGGGCAGCGCGACGTTCACGACGGTGCCGTCGAGGAACGTCACGAAAGACGCGAGGACCGCGATCGAGATGACCAGGCGCTGGACGCCGGAGAAGGATGCCACAGGCGAAGGCTACTCCCGGCCACGGACGTGGAGGGCGGATGCCGGGAACTCACTCCTCTTCGGTGGATCCTGCGGCGGACTCCGTGGCGGACTCCGTGGGGAAGTCTCCGGCGAACTCTTCGGTGTCGCTCCCCGCGAGGTGCAGCCGTCGGAGGCCTCGCAGGCCGTCGTGCGCGTGGGCGCGGAGCTGGCGCTCGGAGCCCGTTCCCTCCCTCCGGAGGCGGCCGATGTGGGCGTTGACGAACTCCGCGTCGCCGAGCTGCTCGAGCGCGTGCCGTACGACGTCGAGCAGGCGGTGCGTCGCGGCCCAGGCATCCGTCGTCTCGCCCGTCGTGGGATCGGTGATCGTCGCCGCCATGCCGTGCCGCGCGGCCACCCAGAGCCCGGCGTCGAGCTGCTCGACCGGGGCCGCCGACGCCGGGCCGTCGTGGGCCACCACGATCGCGCGGGTGAGAGCGGCCGCGAAGAGCGTGTCGTCGATCGAGAGCTGCGCGTCGCACACGCGCGACTCGACCGTGGGGAAGCGGTCCGAGAGCCGTGCCGCCCACGACAGTGACGACCGTTCGGGGATCGCGGAGAGCGCGATCAGCCGATCCACCTGACCCTCGTAGTCGGTGAGGTCGTGGAACCAGGGCGGCGTCCACGTCGCGGGCAGGCGACGGATCAGGATGCTGCGCCAGCTCGCGAAACCGGTCGCCGCCCCCTCGGCGAAGGGGCTGTTGCCGGTGAGGGCGAGCAGCACCGGCAACCAGCCGCGCACCCGGTTGAGCGCCCGCACGCGCTCCTCGGCATCCGCGACCTCGACGTGCACGTGCAGCCCGTTCACCTCGTGGCCGCGCGAGATCGCGCCGAGCTGCGCCGAGACGCGGTCGTAGTGCGGCGACGCGGAGATCGTCGCGCGTCCCGTGGTGTTGAACGGCGTGCCGGATGCGGCGATCACGGCGTCCAGCGGGGCGGCGTGCGCCGCGAGTGCAGCGCGCAGGTTCCGCAGTTGCGCCGCAGCATCCGCCATCGACGAGAGGGGATCGGTGACGCACTCGAACTGCGAGGTGAGGAACTCGGGCAGGATCCGCCCGTCGCCCTCGGGTGCGAGACGTTCCCGGGTGCCGTCGGCCATGGCCAGCGGCACGAGCGTGCTCCGGTCGACCAGCAGGAACTCCTCCTCGATGCCGAAGCGCGTCACCGAGGCCGCCTAGTGGTTCCGCAGCATCGAGATGAGCTCGGCCTTGCGCTTGCCGCTGTAGCCGGTGATTCCGAGCTCCTTCGCCCGGGCGCGCAGTTCGGACACCGTCCAGTCCTCGTAGTCGCCGCTCTCCCCGCCGCGTCTGCCGACGGCTTTGCGGCCGTCGCGGGCGGCCGCGTTCGAGATGCGGGCGGCCTTCTCCTTCGAGGCACCGTCGTCGCGGAGCTCCTCGTAGAGTTCCGGATCCTTCAGTGAACTGTTGCGTCGTCCGGGCATGATGCCGTCCTCTTTTCTGTTTCCCTTGGCATTTCGGATTCCCTTGGCATTCCGGGGGTGTCCGCGTCAACCCCCTCGGCCCCGGCGGGCGTCGACCCCTAGCGTGAGGGTTACAGCAATTCGGGGCGCCCGCCTCGAACAGAAGGGAAGAACGATGAACATCCTCCTCATCATCGTCATCGTCATCGCCGTGATTCTCGCGATCACCGGAGGACTCGTGCAGTCTCTGCAGTTCCTCCTGTGGGTGGGCCTCGTGCTCCTCGCTATCGCCGTGATCGCATGGCTCATCCGATCGATCACCGGCAGTCGCCGCAGCTAGACCAGAAAGAGGAGGCCCGCCCGAGTGGCGGGCCTCCTCTGTGTCCGGACGTCGTGCCGGAGGGCCGGAACCCCGCTCCGAGGAGCGGGGTTCTTCGGTCTCAGCGGTCGAACGCGTCCTTGACGTTCTCGCCGGCCTTCTGCGCGGCGTCCTTGACGTTCTCGCCCGCCTGCTTGGCAGAGGCCTTCGTCTGGTCTGCGCGACCTTCGGCTTCGAGGCGCTCGTTGTCGGTGAGCTTGCCCGCGCCCTCCTTGGCCTTTCCGGCCAGCTTCTCGGCGTTGTTCTTGATGTCGTCTCCCGCGCTCATGGCGTCTTCCTCTCCTTGTGGGGATCGTTGGAATGGCCACCCTCGCACCGCCCGCGCGAGGCGACCACGGGATTGACAACCGGTCGGGCGCGTGACAGGTCGCGCGCTCGTTCATGCGCGCATCGGTGGCCGGGTTCGCTGTCTCGCAGCGGTGGCGGTGGCCGTGGTGGTGGCGGTCGCGGTGGTGGCGGTGGCAGTCACAGTCCGCGGTGCGGTCCGGGGTGCGGGTCGGCGTGTTCGCCATTTTTGGTGGGGGTCCCACCAGGCGGGTCCGCGGACGTGGGGTGTGCCGTTGTGCATGCGTATCTCCCAGCCGGAGGTGTCGAGGGTGCGGTGGTCGTGCCAACAGAGGGTGACGCCGTTGTCGGTGGTGGTGGGTCCGCCGCGGGAGTGTTCGGTGACGTGGTGGATTTCACACCAGGCGGCGGGGACGTGGCAGCCGGGGATGAGGCATTCGCGGTCGCGGAGGGTGATCGCGCGGCGTTGGTGGGCGGTGAATACCCGGTCGGTGGTGTCGATGCCGATGATGCGCCCGGTGGGGTCGGAGGTGACGCGTTGGATGCTGCCACCGCACGCTGTGTGTCGGGCGGTGGCGAGGGAGACCGGGGTGTCGGTGCCGTCGACGTGCGCCCACCCGCGGCCGGTCGCGTAGTCCTCCGCGGTCACGGAGACGACGAGGGTCGGGGCGGCACCGCCGAGGGAGGGCATGTCGCTGTGGCGGGCGGCGATCCCGAGGACGGCGGCGAGGGCATCGTGTTGCTTCTGCGCGCGGGACCGGCCATCGACCATCCCACCGCGATCACCCGACGGGAGCACATCACCATCGAGGAAGTCGTTCATTCCATTCAGCGCAGTGCCGTCGGTGGAGGGGACGAACCGCACCCCACTGGCCCTGCCCGCATCCGGGAGCGGGGTCGCGGGGACGGGTGGCCCGTCGACTTTCGGGTTCAGGTACGCATCCCAGATGCGTTGCAATTGCCCCGCTGTTTCCGGGAGGAGTGACCCGCGGATCGGGATCACCCCGTCCTTCACCCGCCCGAGCACGATCCCCCGGGCGCGCATTGCCCGCTCTTCCGCGGGTTCCGCACCGTCGGGGTCGAGGTAGGTCACGATCACCCGCGACAACAACCGGAGGTCCTCGGGAGTCGCCGGCGGCGCGGAGTCCCCACGGTGCTCCGTTCCCGGGTCGCCGCCGGAGTCTGCGCCCTCTCCGGCATCTACCTCACCGTCGCCTTTCATACTCCCGCCACCGTCGCCCTCGACGGCAACGAGCCCCCGCGCGTACTCCGCCAGCTCGACATCCGCCCTCAACCGGTCCGCCGCACCGATCCGCGGCCCCGCCTGCTCCACGGGGCCGGTCGCGGCGAGCAGCCCCGCGACCCCGACCGCCCCATCCAGCAGCGCTTCCCGCATAGCGGGCCACCGGGCGGGAAGCAGCGCACCGGAGGAGAAGTCCAGGTCCCGTCGGACGATCTTCCCGGCTTTCACGACCCGTGCCGCCCCGGCCGCGTCGGTGCGGAGTACGCGTTGGACGAGTTCGTTCATCGTCCGGCATCCGAACCTTCCGCAGAACGCCAATTCTCCCGATCCCGCCGGGCGTTGATCGACCGATCCGACCGTCTCCACCACGACGGCGTCGACGAGACGGGCGAGCTCACCCGCGGCGCGGAGCACCTGCATCTTCTCGGCATCCGACAACCCCGCCAGCGCGTCTGCGCGCAGCACCGCGGCCAGGTCGGCGGCGACCCGATCCAGAAACTCGGCGGTGCTGTTCATACGCCCCAGTCCACCAGTAGCCACCGACATTCCGATACGAAAACACCAGGCCACAGCCAGTATCGACGCGATCGGTGGAGAACTCGGAACAACACGGCAGCGGTGCAGAACGAGTGCATGCGGGGTGGGGCCCTTCGACAAGCTCAGGGACCCAGCGGCGACAGGGGCGGGGCAGGGCCCTTCGACGAGCTCAGGGACCCAGTAGCGACAAGGACGCGGCCCTTCGTCTCGCTGCGCTCGCTCAGGAACCGGGTGATGAGCCGGGGTCCTTCATCTCGCTGCGCTCGCTCAGGAACCGGAGCGTGAACGGCACGGGTCGCCTCGAAAAGTGCACGGGCCCGGCGTCGAGCACGGCGCTCCATCTCGCTGCTCGCTCGCGTCGTGGGAGCCAAGCCCGCCCGCCAGCCGAGTGCCCGCCAGCCCAGTGCCCGCCAGCCCACCGCCCGCCAACGCCCGCCCCCGCCGCGCCCGCCCAGCAACCGGGCCCAGCAACCGGGCGCAGCCCCCGCCGTCAGCCCCCGCCGTCAGCGCGGTTCGTGGGCGGCCAGCGCATCGGCCAGCGCGTCGCGCACCGCCGTGATCGCCGCATCGTCGCGCGACGACGCGCGGGTGGCGGCGAAGATCTCGCGCACGGGCGACCCGGGCAGCTCCCGCAGGCTCACGGTCGTCCGCCCTCCGGTCCACACGAGATCGGGCAGCATCGCGACGGCATGACCGGCGGCGACGAGCCGGGCGTGCGACACGAGATCGGTGGCCTCGAAGCGCACGTCGGGCTCGAACCCCGCGGCCCGGCACTGCTGCACGGCCCATCGCCGCACCGCGGCGCCCTGAGGCTCGAGCACCCACGCCCGATCGCGCAGGTCCTCCAGCCCGTGCGCGGCATCCCCGCGGGGCACGGCCAGTCGGATCGGATCGACGCCGAGCAAGGTACGGTCGATCCCCTCGGCGATCTCCCGCGTGTGGCCGGGGTACTGCTCGGCGACGACCAGGTCGAACGCCCGGGCCTGCAACTCGAAGAGCGCGATCTCGGGCGGCAGCTCCACCATCTCGAGGCGGAGCCCCGGCATCCGTTCGGCCAGCAGCGAGAGCGCCGGGGGCACGAGAGCCTCCGCGGCCGTGGGCATGACGGCGATGCGCACCTGCGCCGGCGCCTCCTCCGACAGTTCGGCGCGGGCGGCCTCGTCGAGTTCGAGCGCGCGCGCGGCGTGCGCGGCGAGCAGGCGGCCACGCGCGGTGAGGCGCACCCGCCGGCCGTCGGGTTCGAGCAGAGCGACCCCGGCCTCGCGCTCGAGCTGCGCGAGCTGCTGAGAGACCGTTGAGGGGCTGAACGACAGAGCCGCGGCGACATCGGCGATCGTGCCGCGCAGGTGCAACTCGTGCAGCAGGCGCAGGCGGCGCAGCTCGAACACGGAGACCTCCCGAAAGCATCGAAGACATCGAATAGTACCCATCGTAAACGATCGCTTTTCATAACGGATGCCGCGCCCCACACTGAGAGTCGCACCCACCCGCGCGCGTGCTCGGCGTACGAGCTCAGACGAAGAGGACCCCCGATGACGCAGACCACTCCCGAGACGGCCACTCCCGAGACGGCCACTCCCGAGACGGCTCCGGCCAAGACGGCCCCGGCCGAGACCGCCCCGACCGGCAGCGCAGAGCTCGCCGCCCTCGCCGATGACGCGGTCGCACTCGTCCAGCGCTGGCTCGTCGAGAGCCGCGAGGTGCCGGCCGACACCGCCGCCAAGCGCCTCGCCGGGGTTCTGAGCGACCCGAACGGCCTCGACTTCACGGTCGGCTTCGTCGACGGCGTCGTGCGCCCCGAAGACCTCAGGGTCGCAGCCGCCAACCTCCGCGACCTCGTGCCGCTCACCCCGGCGTTCCTGCCCGGCGCGCTGCGCGGGCTCATCAAGCTCGGCGGCGCGCTCGCCCCCGCGTTCCCCGGCATCGTCGTGCCGATCAGCCGCCGGGTGCTGCGCGGCATGGTGCGCCACCTCATCGTCGACGCCACCGACGCGAAGCTCGGCAAGGCCATCACGCGCATCAAGTCGACCGACGGCGTGCACCTCAACGTCAACCTGCTCGGCGAGGCGATCCTCGGCGAGGAGGAGGCCGCGCGCCGCCTCGACGGCACCCGTCGCCTGCTCGAGCGCAGCGACGTCGACTACGTCTCGATCAAGGTCTCCTCCACCGTCGCCCCGCACAGCCCCTGGGCCTTCGACGACGCGGTCGCGCACGCCGTCGACGCCCTCGCCCCGCTGTACCGCATCGCCGTGAAGCGCGGCAAGTTCATCAACCTCGACATGGAGGAGTTCAAGGACCTCGACCTCACGATCGCGGTCTTCACGACGATCCTCGAGCGCGAGGAGTTCCGCTCGCTCGAGGCCGGCATCGTGCTGCAGGCCTACCTGCCCGACGCCCTCGGTGCGATGATCCGCCTGCAGGAGTGGTCGGCGGCCCGCACGGCCTCCGGCGGTGCGCCGATCAAGGTGCGCGTCGTCAAGGGCGCGAACCTGCCCATGGAGCGCGTCGACGCCGAGTCGCACGACTGGCCGCTCGCCACCTGGCACAGCAAGGAGGCATCGGATGCCTCGTACAAGGCCGTGCTCGACTACGCCCTGCACCCCGACCGCATCGGCAACGTGCGCATCGGCATCGCCGGTCACAACCTCTTCGACATCGCCCTCGCCTGGCTGCTCGCGAACCGGCGCGGCGCCACCGACGGGATCGAGTTCGAGATGCTTCTCGGCATGGCATCCGCGCAGGCCACCGTCGTGCGCCGCACCGTCGGCTCGCTGCTGCTCTACACGCCGGTCGTGCACCCGGCCGAGTTCGACGTCGCGATCGCGTACCTGATCCGCCGCCTCGAAGAGGGCGCGTCGACCGACAACTTCATGTCGGCCGTGTTCGACCTCGACGAGCAGCCCGCGCTCTTCGCCCGTGAGCGCGACCGCTTCCTGGCCTCGATCGCGTCGATGCCGACCGAGGTCCCCGGCTCGAACCGCGTGCAGGACCGCACGCAGGCAGCGCCCGCCGCCCCGCGCGACGGCTTCGAGAACACCCCCGACACCGACCCGAGCCTCGCCGCGAACCGCGCGTGGGGCGACGGCATCCGCTCGCGCATGGAGTCGTCGACGCTTGGCGCCGAGACCGTGCGCACGCACACGCTGTCGGATGCCGCGGCCCTCGACACCGTGATCTCCGAGGCCGTCGCCGCCGGAGAAGCCTGGCGTGCGCTCGGCGCCGCCGGTCGTGCCGAGATCCTGCACCGTGCGGGCGATGTGCTCGAAGCCCGTCGCGCCGATCTGCTCGAGGTCATGGGCTCGGAGGCCGGCAAGGTGCTCGAGCAGGGCGACCCCGAGGTGTCGGAGGCCATCGACTTCGCGCACTACTACGCCGAGAGCGCGAAGCGCGCCGAGAACATCGCGGGCGCGGAGCACCGTCCCGTCGGGCTGACCGTGGTCACCCCGCCGTGGAACTTCCCCGTCGCGATCCCCGCCGGATCGACGCTCGCCGCGCTCGCGGCCGGCTCCCCGGTCGTGATCAAGCCCGCCGCCCAGGCCGCCCGATCCGGCGCGGTCATGGTCGAGGCGCTGTGGGAGGCCGGCGTGCCCCGCGAGGTGCTGCAGTACGTGCAGCTCGAGGAGCGCGAACTCGGCACGCAGCTGATCAGCCACCCCGCCGTCGAGCGCGTCATCCTCACCGGCGGATACGAGACGGCCGAGCTGTTCCGCAGCTTCCGCCCCGACCTGCCCCTGCTCGCCGAGACCAGCGGCAAGAACGCGATCATCGTCACCCCCAGCGCCGACCTCGACCTCGCCGCGAAGGACGTCGCCTACTCGGCATTCGGTCACGCGGGCCAGAAGTGCTCGGCCGCCTCGCTCGTGATCCTCGTGGGCACGGTCGCCGAGAGCGAGCGATTCCGCCGCCAGCTCGTCGACGCCGTCGGCTCCTACAAGGTCGGCGCCCCCAGCGACGGCTCCAGCCGCATCGGACCGCTCATCGCACCCGCCGAGGGCAAGCTGCTCCACGCCCTCACCACGCTCGAGCCCGGGGAGAACTGGGTGATGAAGCCCCAGAAGCTCGACGACGAGGGGCAGTACTGGCGCCCCGGCATCCGTTCGGGTGTCGCGGCCGGCAGCCCGTTCCACCTCACGGAGTACTTCGGACCGGTGCTCGGCATCATGACGGCGAAGACGCTCGAGGAGGCCACCGCTCTCGTCAACGCGATCGACTACGGCCTCACCTCGGGTCTGCACTCGCTCGACGAGGACGAGGTCGCCCAGTGGCTCGCGACCGTGCAGGCCGGAAACCTCTACGTCAACCGCGGCACCACCGGCGCCATCGTGCAGCGTCAGCCCTTCGGCGGCTGGAAGAAGGCCGCCGTCGGCGCCGGCACCAAGGCGGGTGGCCCGAGCTACCTCATCGGCCTGTCCGACTGGGTCGACGCCCCGATCGCTGCGGATGCCCCCACCGATGCCCTGTCGAAGGCCGCGCTCGTCGCCGCCGGCGACCTCTCGGGCGAGGATGCGGCCTGGCTCGCCGGCGCGCTGTCGACCGACGTGGCCGCATGGGCCGCGGAGTTCGGCGCCGTGGTCGACGCGACCGGCCTCGAGACCGAGCAGAACGCCCTGCGCTACGACGCCGTGCCCGTCACGGTGCGCATCGAGGACGCGACGACCGTGCACGCGATCCGCGCCCTCGCGGCCGGACTCCGCACGGGAGCGGCGCTCACGGTGAGCGCGGCGGCCGACCTGCCGGCATCGGTCTCGTCGTGGCTGCGCGCCGCCGGCGTCACGATCGCGGTCGAGAACGGCACCGCCTGGACCGCCCGCGCCGCTCGCCTCGCGCAGACCGGTGGACGCATCCGTCTCGTCGGAGGCAGCATGGCCGACACCGCGGCCCGCACCGGCGGCTCCCCGGCCGTCGCCGTCTACGGCCAGCCGGTCCTCACCGCCGGTCGCATCGAGATGCTCCCGTACCTGCGCGAGCAGGCCGTGTCGGTCTCGGCGCACCGCTTCGGCACCCCGCGCCGCTACGAGATCCCCACGCTCACGGCCTGACCCGCGCACGTTCGAAGGCCCGCCCCGTCACGACGGGGCGGGCCTTCGTCGCGTTCCCCCGCGTTCCCGGCCCACGCCGCCGGGGCGGGTGTAGGCTCGCCGGGTGATGTTGTCGAGGAGCGCCCGGGTGGCGCAGGCAGGAGCCGCAGGCGCGCACAGCGCCGCGGGCAGAGGCTGACGATCGGCCGGAGGCGGATGCCGTCTCCGGTGCTTCATCGTTCCCTCCACCTCGACCTCTCGACTCGTCCTTCCGCGGCGAGCATCAGACGAAAGCATCCACTCCCATGCGTCCCATCGACGAGCGCGCCATCCGCGCCTCCTTCCGCAACGCCTCCCGCAAAGAGGTCTCCGACCTGAACCTGCCCGCCGGTTTCGCCGACATCGATTTCGACCGGATCGACTATCTCGGCTGGGTCGACCCCAAGGCGCCGCGTCGCGCCTACGTGATCACCGAGGTGGACGGCGAGTTCACCGGCGCCCTGCTGCAGCAGGCCGAGCAGCGCGTGATCGCCCGCGCCCAGTGCTCGTGGTGCGAGGACGTCACGCTCCGCAACGACGTGCAGCTGTTCACCGCGCGCAAGGCCGGGCCGGCCGGTCGCAAGGGCGACACGATCGGCACCCTGGTGTGCGCGAACTTCGGATGCTCCGAGAACGTGCGCCGGCTGCCCCCGCTCGCCTACGAGGGCTTCGACCGCGAGCTCGCCCGCGATCTGCGCATCGTGAAGCTGGGCGAGCACGTGCGCGCCTTCCTCGCCGGCCTCGACGCCTGAGGGAGTCTCGTGCGGGGACGCTTCGACAGGCTCAGCGACCCACTGTCCGAGCTGGGTCCCTGAGCCTGTCGAAGGGCACCCCCGCTCAGGGGGCCGTGACGATCTCGATGGTCGTCACGGCCTCCTCGTGGTCGCACGCCTCGCCGACCCAGAGACGGATCCGCCCGGGCTCGACCCGGCGCACGCCGTCGCGCCCGGTGAAGGCGAGGCGCTCGGTGGGCACGTCGAACGTGACGCGCCTGCTCTCACCGGCGGCCAGCCCGATCCGCTCGAATCCGATCAGCTGAGCCACGGGGCGCACGACGCTCGCGACCTCGTCGTGCGCGTAGAGCTGCACGACGTCGACGCCGTCACGCCCACCGACGTTGTTCACCTCGACCGCGACGCGGAACGAGGCGCCGGCGACGACCGTCGCATCGGCCTCGATCGCCGTGTGCGTGAACGACGTGTAGCCGAGTCCGAACCCGAAGGGGCGAACGGGTGTGGGGTCGACGCTCGTGATGTCGGTGCGTCCGCCGAGCACGGGGTGCAGGTACGAGTACGGCTGCGCTCCGGCGGAACGCGGCAGGGAGACGGGCAGACGCCCCGACGGGTCGACACGTCCGGTGAGCAGGCGTGCGAGAGCGGGGGCGCCCTCCTCACCGGGGAAGAACGTCTGCAGCACCGCAGCCGGCCGGCGCGCGGCCGGAGCCTCCTCCGAGACGCGGGCCGCCGCGGGGGAGTTCACGGCGCCGAGACCCGCGGATGCTCCGCCCGGCGTCGCACGCGGCGGCAGCGCCCAGTCCAGGGCGTAGGGGCGACCCGTCATGGCGACGAGCACCACGGGCGTGCCGGTCTCGACGATCGCCTCGACGAGTTCCCGCTGCACGCCCGGCAGATCGAGGGTGTCGACGTCGTTGCCCTCGCCGACCGTTCCGCGGCCGAACAGCCCCGCGCGGTCGCCCACGACGACCACGGCGAGATCCGCGGCTCGCGCGGTGGCGACGGCATCCGCGATCCCGCTGCGGTCGTCGCCTTCGGCGGCGCAGCCGACCGCGTGCGTCACGGTCGCGTCCGGCAGCTCGGCGCGCAGGGCCTCCAGCACCGTCGGCAGGGCGATGCCGGCGGGCGTCGAGGGGTGGTGGGCGAGCACGTGGTTGACGAAGGAGTAACAGCCCATCAGCGCCTCGGTGCTGTCGGCATTGGGGCCGATCACGGCGATGCGCCTGGTGGCGTCCGCGACCAGGGGCAGGATGCCGTCGTTGCTCAGCAGCACGACCGACTCCTCCGCGAGCTCGCGGGCGAGAGCGCGGTGCGCGGGGGAGTCGAGATCGACGGCCGTCGGCGGAGCGGTGGTGAAGTCGGCGTCGAGCAGCCCGAGCTCCTCCTTCTGCGCGAGCACACGACCGACCGCTCGATCGAGCAGCTCTTCGGCGAGCGTGCCCTGGCGCACCTGCGCCGCGAGCGTGGTGTACGCGTCGGGCGAGGGGAGCTCGACGTCGATGCCGGCGGTGAGGGCCAGAGCCGCGGCCTCGGACGAGTCGGCGGCGATGCGGTGCATCGAGCGCAGGAAGTCGACGGCGAAGTAGTCCGACACCACCACGCCGTCGAAACCCCACCGCTCGCGCAGGATGTCGTCGAGGTAGTGCGCGTTGGCCGCCACCGGGATGCCGTCGATGTCGGTGTACGAGTTCATGACGCTGCGCACTCCGCCCTCGCGCACGGCCATCTCGAACGGCGGCAGCAGCACGTCCTCGATCTCGCGCCCACCGGCGTGCACCGGAGCGTGGTTGCGCCCGGCGCGCGACGCCGAGTACCCCACGAAGTGCTTGAGCGTCGCGTGCACGCCCTGCGACTGCATGCCGCGCACGTAGGCGGTGCCGTTCACGCCGACGACCAGGGGGTCCTCGGCGATGCACTCGTCGACGCGCCCCCACCGCGGATCGCGCACGACGTCGAGCACGGGGGCCAGCCCCTGGTGGATGCCGAGCGTGCGCATCGACGAGCCGATCGCCGCGCCCACCCGCTCCACGAGCGCCGGGTCGAACGACGCTCCCCACGCGAGCGGCGTCGGATACGTCGCCGCCTGCCATGCCGCGAGGCCGGTCAGGCACTCCTCGTGCACGAGCGCGGGAATGCCGAGGCGGGTCTCGCGCTGCAGGCGGGCCTGCTCCGACCACAGCCATGCGGCGCGCTCGCCGGGGTCGACGGGTCGGGTGCCGTAGACGCGCGTGAGGTGGCCGATGCCGTGAGCGGTGGCCTCTTCGTAGCGCGTCGAGGTCTTCTTCTCGCCCGCCATCGGGGCGACGACCTCGTCTCCCTGGTCGACCCAGAACCCGACCAGCTGCGCCTGCTTCTCATCGAGGGTCATCTCGGCGAGGAGCGCGGCGACGCGCGGCGAGAGGGGCGGGCGCGGGGTCTGCGTCGACGCGGTGGGCGTCGAGCGCGCAGTGGTGTCGTGTGACACGATGATCTCTTTCCGTACGGAGTGCGATGGGGCGCCGAGGGCGCGTTCAGCCCTTGACGGCACCGGTCAGCCCGCCCACGATGCGCCGCTCGAACAGGCTGAAGAAGATGAGCGCGGGGATCATCGACAGCGACGTGAACGCGAGCACTTTGGCCGTGTCGACCGAATACTGCGACGAGAACGACTGCACGCCGAGCGGGAGGGTGAACGCCGAGGCGTCGTTGAGGATGAACAGCGGCAGCAGGTAGCCGTTCCAGCTGCCGATGAACGCCAGGATGCCCGTGGTGATGACCCCCGGCAGAGACAGCGGCAGCACCATGCGCCAGAAGAAGCCGATGCGGCTGCAGCCGTCGATGAAGGCGGCCTCCTGGATCTCGTCGGGGATCGCCCGGAGGAACGGCACGAGGATGATGATCGTGGTGGGCAGGGCGAAGGCGATCTGCGGGAGGATCACGCCCCCGAGGGAGTTCATCAGGCCGAGGTTGCGCACCACGATGTACAACGGCGTGATCGCGACCGTCAGCGGGAACATGAGCCCCGCCGCGAAGAAGGCGTAGAGCACGCCGCGACCGGCGAACCGGTAGCGGGCCAGCACGTAGGCGGCCATGAGTCCCAGCGCGACCACCCCGGCGGTGGTGGCGACCGCGACGATCGTCGAGTTCAGCACCTGACGCCAGAAGATCCCTCCGGTGATCACGTCGAGGTAGTTCGAGAACACCCACGGCTGCGGGAGACCGGAGGGGTCGGTCGTGATCTGCGCGTTCGTACGGAAGCCGCCGATGACGATGTACGCGATCGGGGCGAGCATGAGGCCGACGACGATCAGCGCCACGAAGTACACGGTCGGGTGCGCCCAGGGCAGGCGGGGACGGGCGGAGCGCCCGGTGCGCCCGGGACGCTGCGTCACGAGCAGCGAGGTGGCGGTCATCGGTTCTTCCTCTTCTTCTTCGCGGAGGCGGGCCCGGTGAGGGCGCCCTCGGTGTCGCGCTTGAGCACGGCGCGCTGATAGATGAGGGCGACCACGAGCGAGATCAGGAACAGCACGACGGCGACGGCGTTGCCGTAGCCGAAATTGCCGGCGTTGCGGCCCTCGCCGACCATGTATGTGGCCATGGTCGAGGTGCCGGCGGTCGAGGCGATGTACTGCCCCCAGATGATGTAGACGAGATCGAACAGCTGCAGCGAGCCGATGATCGACAGGAAGGCCCAGATGCGCAGCGTCGGGGCGAGCAGCGGCAGCGTGATGCGCCACTGGATCTGCCAGTACGAGGCCCCGTCGATCGCGGCCGCCTCGTGCAGCTCCTCGGGAATCCCCTGGAGGCCCGCGAGGAAGAGGATCACGGCGAACCCCACGTACTTCCAGGTGATGATGACCATCAGCGTCCAGATCGCGATGTCGGGATTCGACAGCCAGTCCGCCGCCAGCCACCCCAGACCCGCGTTCTCGAGCAGGGCGTTGAACGCGCCGCTGGTCTGGAGCATCAGGCTCCACCCGGTGCCGACGACGACCTCGGAGATCACGTAGGGGATGAAGATGAGCACCCGGATCAGCGACTGCCCGCGCATGCGCCGGTTGAGCAGCAGCGCGAGCAGGATGGCGGCCGGGCCCTGCAGCACGAGCGACATCACCAGGATGAAGCCGTTGTGCGCCAGGGCGTCGTGGAACAGCGGGTCCTGCAGGATCGTCAGATAGTTCTTCAGACCCACGAAGTCGGTGGGAGCCCCGTATCCCTGCCAGCTGAAGAAGCCGTAGTAGGCGGCCATCAGCACGGGGAAGATGACGAAGGCGAGGAAGACGACCAGGGCGGGCCCGGCCAGAAGGATCACTTCCAGCCGGGCGGCCGCCTCACGCCTTCGCAGCGGCATCCTGGACAGCCTTGACGATGTCTTCCGGTGATCCCTGACCCGCGAGCATGTCGACGACGGCGACGTTGAGGGCGTTGCCGACGTTCTGGCCGTAGACGGTGTCCAGCCACTGCGACGCGTACGGCGCGGCGTTGTAAGCCTCGAGGATCGACTGCAGGTACGGCTCGGTCACGGCCTCCTGCGCCACCGTGTTCACGGGCGGGGCGTTGAACGCGGTGTAGTAGGCGGTCTGCACCTCGGCCGACCCGAGGTAGTTCAGGAAATCGACGCAGGCGTCCGGAGCATCGACCGAGCACGAGTACCCGTCGACGCCGCCCATCATCGAACCGGGCTCGCCCTCGCCACCCTCGATCTCGGGGAACGGGAACCAGGCGAGGTCGGCGAGCGGCTGCTGGTCGGGAGTCAGGGAGCCGATGACACCGGGGTTCCAGGCACCCATCAGCTCCATGCCGGCCTGGTGGTTCGCGATGAGTCCGGCCGAGCTACCCGCACCCTGCTGGGCCGTGGTCGTGAGGAATCCGGAGTTGAACGGCTCGGTCGCGGCGAAGGCCTCGAGATCCTCGCCCGCGCGCACCCAGCAGTCGTCGTCGAAGTTCATCTCGTCGGCGGCCTTCGCCAGCGTGTCGGCGCTGCACTCGCGCAGGGCCATCCAGTAGTACCAGTGCGCGGCGGGCCAGGCGTCCTTCGCGCCGAGCGCGATGGGTTCGATGCCGGCGGTGCGCAGCGCGGCCGTCGCGTCCTCGAGCTCGGACAGCGTCGTGGGGTTCTCGGTGATGCCGGCCTCGTCGAAGAGGTCCTGGCTGTAGAACAGCCCGCCGGGCAGCACGGCGACGGGCATCGCGTAGATCTTGTCGTCGAGGCTGCTGGCCGAGAACGCGGCGGCGGGGATCTCGTCGGTCACGGCATCCGACAGCGAACCGGTGAGGTCCTTGAGCTGACCGGCCTTGACCATCGCGGCCATCTTGCCGCCTCCGCGCTGCAGGAAGATGTCGGGGGCATCGCCGGAGTTGAGCGCGGTCTGGAGCTTGCCGTCGAGATCTTCGTTCTGGATCGACTGGACGGTGATCGAGACGCCGGGGTTGGCCTCCTCGAAGTCGGCGACCGTCTTCTCCCAGAACTCGACGCCGGGGCCGGTGGTCGAGTTGTGCCACAGGGTCATCGACGAGCCGTCGCCGTCGCCGCCGTCGGGGGTGCCGCCGGTGCATCCGCTCAGGACGAGCGCGCCGACGGCGGTCAGTGCCGCCGCGGCGGCGAGGGAGTGCCTTCTGCTGTTCATGTGATCGTTCTCCTCATCGAGAGTGTGTGCATCCGCACCGATGCGGACGCTCGCGGCAGCAGGGTGAGACCGCGTCGCAGAGCAGTCTCTTGCCGGAGATGACGGGCGTCAAACGTTTTCGAAAACAGTTTCGGAAAGCCCGACCTGTGCGGATACGATGGGCGCTCATGAGCGGGCGGACCACGATCCACGACGTCGCGAAGGCGGCGGGAGTCTCGGTCTCGACCGTGTCGAAGGCCGTGAACGGCCGGTACGGCATCGCCGACGCCACGGTGCGTCGTGTGCTCGACGCGGTGCGCGAGCTCGGCTACGAATCGAGCCTCGTGGCCAGCAGCATGCGCGCGCGGCGCACCGGCGTGATCGGGGTGCTGCTCGCCGACTTCGAGCCCTTCAGCGCCGAGATCCTCAAGGGCGTCGGCGCCGCGGTGCACGACACAGCGTTCGACCTGCTCGCCTACAGCGGGTCGCATCAGGGAGCGGGGGAGGGGTGGGAGCGCCGATCGCTGAGCCGCCTCTCCGGCACCCTCATCGACGCCGCGATCATGGTGACGCCGACGATCGTGAACGCCGCCACGGAGATCCCGGTGGTCGCCGTCGACCCGCATACCGGCCGCGCCGATCTGCCGACGGTCGAGTCCGACAGCTTCGGCGGCGCACTGACCGCGACGCGTCATCTGCTCGAGCTCGGTCACCGTCGCATCAGCTTCCTCGGCGGGCGTCCCGACCTGCGCTCCGCGGGCCTGCGCGACGCCGGCTATCGACGCGCGCTTCGCGATGCCGGCCTGCCCGTCGACCCCGACCTCATCCGTCCCGGCCTCTACGAGTGGCAGACCACCCGGGACTCGGCGCGCGTGCTGCTCGCCGGCCCGGACCGCCCGACGGCCGTGTTCGCCGCGAACGACCTCTCGGCGATCGCCGTGATCGACGTCGCCCGCGAGATGGGCATCCGGGTGCCCGAGGACCTCTCCGTGATCGGTTTCGACGACGTGCCCGAGGCGTCACGACGCGCACAGCCGCTGACGACGATCCAGCAGCCGATGCGCCGACTCGGCTCGGTCGCGGCCGAGATGGTGTTCTCGCTGCTCGCCGGCGAGCAGCTCGACGAGCTCCACGTGACCCTGCCGACCCGACTGGTCGTGCGCGGGACGACGGCCCCGCCGCCGGAGTCGCCAGGGCGCTGAGCCCGTCTCGTGCGAGACCCTCCGTCAGCCCCCGGTGACCGCGCGCACGTGCGCCATGGCCGGGCCCTCGAGCGTGTCCGACAGCCAGGCGAACTCGGCGAAGCTGCGGGTGCCCGGCCAGTCGGCGGGCAGCATCGACGGGGGCAGACCCGGGTCGAGGTAGGGGAGTGTGCGCCAGCGATCGAGCAGGTGGACGTACGCGGCGAACGGCTCGGCGGGCAGCGTCGTGAGCGACTCCTGGAACCGGCGGTGCTCGTCGGCGAGCGCGTCGAGATCCCACCAGGACGCCGCCGACTCGGCGGGCGTGCGATCGGTCACCGGCATCCCGGCGGGGAAGAGTGTGACCCACGCCCGCGCCCCGACCTCGTCGACGATCTGCCGCACCTCGTCCTGCAGGTGCCCGGGGCAGATCCACAGGGCGGAGGACACGACCCCCGCGCCGATCCAGTGCAGGCGCCGGCGCAGCTGATGCCGCACCGCCCTCTCGGTCTCGGGGATCGAGAACGACACGAGGCACCAGGGATCGGCATCCGTCATCTGCCGCATCGCGAAGATGCGCCGATCGCCGCGCTGCAGCATCGCCAGAGCGGCCGGGTTCAGGCGGTACCCGACGGCGTCGCGCCGCTCGGCCAGCAGCAGGCCCTTCTGCTTGAGGCGCGCGATGCCGGTGCGGGCCTGCGCGGCTTCGATCCCGAGATCACCGGCGAGCGAGACGAGATCGGCCGTCGAGATCCAGCCGAGCGGGCGCAGGAACAGGCCCACGACCGTGCGCAGCAGCGACGCCGTGCTGCCGGGGCGCGCGTCGATGTCGTCGACGACGGATGCCGCCGCCCCCGCGCCCTCCGCCGTCACCGTCATGCGCGCAGCGCGTCGCGCACCGCCAGCACGCCGGTCACGGTCTCGACGTGCGAGGTGCTCAGCGGGGACAGGCCCAGGCGGATGCCGTCGGGGAACCGAAAGTCGGGGATGACGCCCTCGGCCCAGAGCTTCTGCGTGACCTCCCGGAAGTCGGGGTGCCCGATCGTGACGTGCCCGCCGCGCAGGTCGGCGTCGCGCGGGCTGAGCAGCCGCACGCCGAGCGGGGCGAGCTGCTCGTCGAACGCGCGCACCGCGAGGTCGGTCAGCGAGCGGGACTTCGCGCGCACCGCATCGATGCCGGACTCCTCGATCAGGTCGAGCATTCCCTGCATCGCCAGCATCGAGGTGACCGGTGGCGTGCCGCTGAGCAGCTGCCGGATGTCGCCGGCGGGCACGTACTCCGGCCCCATGGCGAAGATGTCGGCGGCGCTCCACCACCCCTGGATCGGCTGGCGCAGCGTGCCCTGGTGCGCACGGTTGAGATAGGCGAATGCCGGGGATCCGGGGCCGCCGTTCAGGTACTTGTAGGTGCAGCCGACCGCCATGTCGACGCCCCACGCGTCGAGGTGCATCGGAACGACGCCCGCCGAGTGGCAGAGGTCCCACATCATGAGCGCGCCCGAGGCGTGCACGGCATCCGTGATCGCGGGCATGTCGGCCAGCGCGCCGGAGCGGTAGTCGACGTGGCTGAGCGAGACGAGCGCGGTGCGCTCCGACACGACGGCGGTGACGTCGGCGACGCTCACGCCGAGCACGGGGTCGGGCTCGATCCAGCGCAGCGTCATGCCGGTCTCGGCGGCGACGCCCTCGGCGAGGAATCGGTCGGTGGGGAAGTTGCCCGCCTCGATCACGAGCTCGGTGCGGGTCGGGTCGGCGGCGGCCGCGGCGCGCATCAGCTTGTAGATGAGCACGCTGGTCGAGTCGGCGACGACGGTCTGACCGGATGCCGCGCCCAACGCGACGCGGCCGATGCGGTCGCCGAGCTCCATCGGCAGCGCCATCCACTGCTCGTCCCACGACCGGATGAGGCGCGTGCCCCAGTCCTCGCGCACGAAGGCCGCGAGCCGCTCCGGGATGTCGCGCAGGGGGCGGCCGAGCGAGTTCCCGTCGAGGTAGGCGTCGACGCCCGGGGCATCGGCGAAGGCGTCGAGGTGCGCCGCGAGCGGATCGGCGGCGTCGAGGGCGCGGGCGTGCTCGAGAAGGGCGGAGTCGAGAACGGCGGAGTCGTGGAGGTCGGTCATGTCACACCTTCAGGTCTTCGGGGAGGAGGGGGCGGGCGCGGAGCGGGTCGGGGGAGGTGCCGGGCGCTCCGGGGATGACGAGCGGTCGCGCGCCGGGGTCGCGCGGGTCGAGCGGTGCCAGCGCCCGCAGCAGGGCGTCGTCGTCGAGACCGGCGTCGCGGAGCGCCGCGATCTCGCCCGGGTTCAGACCGACGGGTGTCGGGCCGTTGCCCATGTCGGTGCCGTAGAGCACCGTGCCCCCGGCGGCGTGGAAGCGTCGCACGTTCCCGACCGCGACCGCGCGGTTCGCGTCGTCGTGCACGGCGAGCGTCGAGATCCAGGCGACGGATGCCGCCTGCGCGGCGATCTCGTCGTCGTCGAGCACCTCGGTGAAGGGAGCATGCGCGAGGCGCGCGACACCGAGTCGCGCGAGGCGCTGCGCCTCGCCCGGTCCCTCCGCGTGAGCGGTGACCGTGAGGCCGTGGGCGGCGGCCAGGTCGACGATCGTGCGGATGAGCTCATCGCCGAACACCGGTCCCGCGGTCGTGTTGCTGGCGATCTTGAGGCACCGGGCACCGGCATCCGCCATCTCGTCCACCGCCTCGGCGGCCTGCGCCGCGTCGTTGATCTCGCGCACCGAACCCGCCGGGGCCCACGCGCGGTCGGAGGGGTAGCCGCCCGGGGCGGTGAGGAAGGCACCGGCGTATTCGAGGCGGACGGGGGCGAGCGTCTCGCCGAGCCGTGCGATCTCCGTCACGTTCGCCCCGAGGTCGATGACGCGGCCGAGGGTCGAGGCGGCGAGGCCCGTCGTGTCGACGAGCTGCAGGTGCACGTGGTGGTCGGTGAACCCGCCCGTCACGACGCCGTCGAGGCGGGGGAGCTGATCGGCCGGGGTCGCATCGCGCACGATCATCCGTCCGTCGAGCACGTCGATCACGCCCTCGCGCCATTCCTCGCCGTCGAAGAAGGTCGCCGCCCTCATCAGCTGCCGATCTCGGTGCGCACGGCGTAGAGCTCGGGGAAGAAGGTCAGATCGAGCGCGCGCTGCAGGAATCCGACGCCGCTGGAGCCGCCGGTGCCGACCTTCATGCCGATCGTGCGGGCCACGGTCTTGAGGTGGCGGAAGCGCCAGAACTGGAAGTTGTCCTCGAGGTCGACGAGGTCTTCGCACGCCTCGTAGAGGTCCCAGTACCGGCTCGGGTCCTGGTAGATCTCGCGGATCGCGGGCACGAGCTCGGTCGTCATCCGGTAGGGCTCCCGCACGTCGCGGTCGAGGATCTCAGCGGGGATCGGCAGCCCACGGCGGGCGGCGAAGCGCAGGAACTCGTCGTACAGGGTCGGCTTCTCCCACTCGGCGGTGAGCAGTGCGAGGTTGGCGGGGTGATCGCGGAAGACACCGAGCATCTTCTCGTTCTTGTTGCCGAGGGCGAACTCGACCGCACGGTACTGCACCGACTGGAAGCCCGACGAGTTGCCCAACGCGCCGCGGAACTGCGCGTACTCGGTGGGGGTGAGGGTCGCGAGCACCGCCCACTGCTGGGTCATGACGTCCTGGATGCGCTTGACCCGGGCGATGCGCTTGAGGGCCTCGCGCAGGTCGTCGCGGGCGAGGAGCTCCCGCGCCGAGGAGAGCTCGTGCAGCAGCTGCTTGAGCCACAGCTCGGTGGTCTGGTGCTGGATGATGAACAGCATCTCGTCGTGGTGCTCGGGGCTGCTCACCGGACGCTGCGCCGTGAGCAGCTGGTCGAGCCCGAGGTACGACCCGTAGGTCATCTTGCCTTCGAGGTCGGTCACGATCCCGCCCTCGAGCGCACGCGTGTTCTCGGCGGTGGTGTTCTCGGCGGGGGTGGCCTGCGTGGCCGGGGTGCTCTCGGGATTCGGGCTCTCGACACTCATGGGGCAAACATATAACGAATGTGCCGTTCGTCACAATGATGAAATGTCAAGGGGTCGGGGTGATTCGCGTACGACCGCTACCGTCGAGGGATGGGTGACCGCATCGACGCGCGCAGTTTCACGCGCCAGGACCGCACGAAGTTCCGCGCCAAGACCGAGCAGTGCCTCGACGCGCTCGCCGAGATGCTCGCCGATGGACGCTTCGACGGAGCGCTGCCTCAGCTCGGCCTCGAGATCGAGCTCAACCTCGTCGACCCCGCCGGGGATCCGGCCATGGCCAACGAAGCGGCGCTGGAAGCGATCGCCAGCCCCGCGTTCCAGACCGAACTCGGCCGGTTCAACATCGAGGTCAACGTCGCGCCGCGCCCGATCGGCGGAGGGCGCACGCGCGATCTCGAGACGTCGCTGCGCAACGCCATCGACGAGGCGGATGCCCGGGTGCAGGCGGCGACCGGCAATGCGATCGCGATGATCGGGATGCTGCCCACCCTCGACGAGCACCACTTCACCGAGCGCTGGATCTCGGAGGATCCGCGCTACAGCCTGCTCGGCCAGCAGGTGCTCGCCGCGCGCGGGGAGGACATCGAGCTGAAGCTTGACGGCGTACCGCTGCCGGGCAGCCCCCGCGAGAGCCTCGACATCGTGACCGACACGATCCTTCCCGAGGCCGCCTGCACCTCGGTGCAGTTGCACCTGCAGGTCGAGCCGGACTCCTTCGCGCCGCACTGGAACGCGGCGCAGGCCATGGCCGGGGTGCAGGTCGCGCTCGCCGCCAACTCCCCGTTCTTCGCGGGACGCGCCCTGTGGCACGAGACCCGCATCCCGATGTTCGAGCAGGCCACCGACACCCGCTCGCAGGAGCTGAAGAATCAGGGGGTGCGTCCGCGCGTGTGGTTCGGGGAGCGCTGGGTCACCTCGATCTTCGACCTCTTCGAGGAGAACTCGCGGTACTTCCCGGCGCTGCTGCCGGCCGTCACCGACGAGGACCCCTTCGCGGAACTCGCCGCCGGCCGCGCGCCCTCCCTCGCCGAGCTGCGCATGCACAACGGCACGGTGTACCGCTGGAACCGACCCATCTACGACACGGTCGACGGCACCGCCCACCTGCGCGTCGAGAACCGCGTGCTGCCCGCGGGGCCGACGGTCGTGGACGTGCTCGCCGACACGGCCTTCTACTACGGTCTCGTGCGCACCCTCGCCGAGGCGGATCGTCCGCTGTGGACGCAGATGAGCTTCGATGCCGCGGCCGAGAACCTGCGGGCGGGCGCGCGCGACGGGATCGAGGCGCGACTCTACTGGCCCGAGGTGGGCTGGGTCGGCGCGCGCGAGCTCGTGCTGCGGCGACTGCTGCCGATGGCCGCCGAGGGGCTCGACGCGTACGGTGTCGACCCGGCGGCACGCGATCGGTACCTCGGCATCATCGAGCAGCGCTGCGTGACCGGGCGCAACGGGGCGACCTGGCAGCGGGGCAGCGTCGCGGCGCGGGAGCGCGCGGGGCAGACCCGGGCGGAGGCGCTGCACGGCATGCTCCGCGACTACCTCGATCTCGCCCGGGCCGGGGAGCCGGTGCACACCTGGGAGTGAGGGGTCCCCTAGCTCCTGCGGTGGCCCGCCGTTCAGAGTGCGGGCGTGCGGGGCGGGGGCGTGCGGCGCTCGCCGGGTGATCCGGATGCCTCGAACGCCGCCGCGAGCCGCAGCAGGCGCGCGTCGTCGTAGGCGCGGCCGGCGAAGGTGAGTCCGATCGGCATACCGATGTCGTCGAGGAGCCCCATCGGCACCGTGACGGTCGGGATGCCGAGGTGACGGATGGCGAGGTTGCCGTTCGCGATCCAGGTGCCGTTGCGCCAGCCGAGGTCGGCGGATGCCGGATCGATGTCCATGTCGGCGGGGCCGAGGTCGCCGACGGCGGGAAAGACGACGGCGTCGAGGCCGAGGCCGTCCATCCACTGCTCGAGATCGCGGCGCCGGGTCTCCTCCAGCCCGCGGAGACCCTCGGGCAGTTCGGGCATGTCGTCGGGGCCGGTGTCGGGATGCGCCCGCACCCAGTCGGGGTACTCGGCGATGTCGTCGTCGAAGCCGGTGTAGCGGTCGGGCAGCGCGCCGTGCGGGTGCGGGAAGATCGTGGATCCGTCGATGCCGGTCAGTGAGTCGAGGGCGGGGTCGCCGTTGGCCCGCACGAAGTCCTCCCACGCCCACGCCGAGAGATCGACGATCTCGCGGTGCAGGTAGGCGGGCGAGACGAGCCCGCGCGTCGCGATCGTCGGGGCGCCGGGGCGGTCGCCCTCGTAGTTCGACACCACGGGGAAGTCGACCTCGACCACGGTCGCCCCCGCCGCCTCGAGGTCGCGGCGCGCTGCCGCCCAGCGAGTGAGGACCGAGGGGCGGGTGTCGATGCGTCGACCGGTCGGCCCGCCGATCCCGGGGTGTGCGGCGGTGCCCGCCTCGGGATCGGCGTCGATGTACATGCGGGGGATGCCGATCCGGATGCCGGCGAGGGTGCTCGCGCGGACGGAAGGGGGCGTGCCGGTCGCGGCGAGCGCCGGATAGGAGGCGGGACGCACCGCGGAGGCGGCCGGGATCGGCACCCACGGCTGCGTGCGCCAGAAGTCTCCGCGCGTCTCGGCGTCGTCGGCGACGATGACGTCGAGCACCTCGAGCAGATCGGCCATCGTGCGAGCGTGCGGCACGACGACGTCCATGGTGGGCACGAGGGGCCAGTTGCCGCGCACCGAGATCACGCCGCGCGAGGGCGTGTACGCGCAGAGGGCGTTGTTCGTCGCCGGGCCTCGACCGCTCGACCAGGTCTCCTCGGCCAGACCGAAGGCGGCGAAGCTCGCGGCGGTCGCGGTGCCCGAGCCGTTCGACGATCCGGAGGCGAAGGGCGCGGTGAGCCATTGCGCGCTGTACGGACTCTCGGCGCGTCCGTAGACCCCGCGCTGCATGCCGCCGTTCGCCATCGGCGGCATGTTGGTGAGTCCGAGGCAGATGGCCCCGCCGGCCCGCAGCCGCTCGATGGTGAACGCGTCGCGCTGGGCGACGAGCCGCGCGAAGGCCGGACTGCCGGCGGCGGCGGTGAGCCCGCGCACGAGGTAGCTGTCCTTGGCCGTGTAGGGGATGCCGTCGAGCGGGCCGAGGGTCTCGCCGCGCGCCCGACGCTCGTCGGATGCCGCCGCCTCGGCACGGGCCTCCGGGTTGCGCACGACGACCGCGTTCAGTGCGGTGGGCGTGCCCGGGCCGTCATAGGCGTCGATACGGGCGAGATAGGCGTCGACGAGGTCGACCGCCGTCGCCGCTCCCGCGTCGAGGGCGCGCCGCAGGTCGGCGATCGACGCCTCGACGACATCGATCATGCGAGTGCGCCCGTGGGTGAGGACTGCCCGAGCGCCGGCTGCTGCTGCGTGATGCAGTGGATGCCGCCCCCGCGGTCGAACAGCGGTCGTGCATCGACGGTCACGACGCGTCGGCCGGGATAAGCCTCGGCGAGGATCTCGCGCGCCACGGCGTCCGCCCGTTCGTCTCCGAACCCGCAGGCGACCACGCCGTCGTTCGTCACGAGATGGTTGACGTAGCTCCAGTCCACGAAGCCCTCGTCATCGCGCAGCGTGGAGGGCGCGGGGAGATCGATCACCTCGAAGCTGCGGCCGGCGGCATCCGTCTGCTCGGCGAGGTGCGCCCGCAGCTCGCGCGTCACCGCGTGGTCGGGGTGCGCGGGATCGTTCTGCGCGTGCAGCAGCAGGCGCCCGGGCGAGACGATCGTCGCCACGATGTCGACATGCCCGTTGGTGCCGAAGTCGTCGTAGTCGCGAGTGAGGCCGCGCGGCAGCCAGACCGCCTTGGTCGCCCCGATCGTGCGCAGCATCTCGGCCTCGACGCGCTGCCGGTCGGCGTAGGGATTGCGGCGCGGGTCGAGCTGCACGGTCTCGGTGAGCAGCACGGTGCCCTGGCCGTCGACGTGGATCCCGCCGCCCTCGTTCACGAGGGTCGAGCTCACGAGCTCGGCGTCGACGCCGCGTGCGATGATGCGGGCGTGCTGCGCGGCCGCCGCCCAGTCGGCCCACTCCGGGTCGCCCCAGCCGTTGAAGATCCAGTCGACCGCGCCGAGCGCCTCGGGGCGGTCGTCGTCGATCACGAAGGTCGGCCCGGAGTCGCGCATCCAGAACTCGTCGACCGGTGCCTCCACGATCTCGACACCCGCTCCCAGCATCCGTCTCGCCCGCGCGAGCTCGCGCGGATCGACCAGCATCGTGACCGGCTCGAACTCGGCGACCGCGTGCGCCACCGCCGTCCACGTCGCATACCCCTCGTCGCGTTCGGCCGCGCTCTCGCCGAGCGTCTGGCCCTCGACGGGGAAGGCCATCCAGGTGCGATCGTGGCGTGCGGTCTCTGCGGGCATGCGCCAGGCCATCGGTGTCTCCTCGCGGTGGAGTGGTTATTGAACATGCGATCAACAGGTGCTACGGTAACCCGTGATGAACACGACGTCAAGAGTCTCCGGCCCCCGGCGCCTCCCTCCCGAAGAGCGCGACCGCTCGATCCTCGAGGGGGCCGTCGGGCTCGCCCGCGAGAGCGGGCTGGAGGCTCTCACCCTGCGTGCCGTCGCCGCCCGCGTGGGTGTCACCCCGGCTCTCGTCGCGCACTACCGCCCGGGCATGGACGCCTTCCTCGCCGATGTCTTCGGCGAGATCGTGGCGGCCGAGCGCGACGAGGTGATGGCGTCGTTCGACCCCGGCGCGACCGTGCGCGACAACCTGCTGCACATGACCGAGACGCTCCTCGACGGCCGTCGCGACGACGTGACCCTCGTGTGGGTGCAGGCATGGGCACTGGGGGCGCGCAACGAGGCGCTCGCCGCGCGCGTGCGCTCCGAGATGGACCTCTGGCAGAGCGCCCTCGAGGCGCATCTCTCCCGTGCCGTCGCCTCGGGCGAGATCTCGGCGACCCGCACCGAGACCGCCGCCTGGCTGCTGCTCGCGATGATCGACGGCATGAACGCGCACTCGTTGGTGAAGTGGGCGCCGCACGATCGCGCCGCCCTCGCCCGGCGCACGCTCGCCGTCGTGCTCGATCCGCGCGACGATGCACCGAATCCCCTCACCCCGAACCCGCTCACACCGAACACGCTCACCCCGACACCGCTCGACGCCCCGGCGTCCGCTCCCTCCTCCGCGAAGTAAGGAACGCCCCATGGATGCTGTGCGCATGCACGCCGCCTCGGCCGAGTCGACGGCCATCGTCGACGCGGTGCTCGACTACTCCCGACGGCGGATGCTGGCGGCCGACGTGCCGCTCGACAAGCCGCAGAGCGAGGCCGAGCTCAACCGGCTCGTCGGGGCCACGATCACCGACGCGGGACTGGGGGCCAACCGGGCGCTCAGCGTGTTCGAGCACATCCTCGCGCCGGCGTGCCTGACCACGAGTCATCCGCTGTACCTGTCGTTCATCCCCACCGCGCCGACCATGGCGGCGATCGCGTTCGACCTGGTGGTGTCGGCATCCGGTCTCTACGGCGGCAGTTGGCTCGAGGGAGCGGGCGCCGTGCACGCCGAGAACGAGGTGCTCTCGTTCCTGGCGAAGGAGTTCGGGCTTCCCGACACCGCGGGTGGGGTCTTCGTGCAGGGCGGCACGATCGGCAACCTGTCGGCGCTGGTCGCCGCGCGCGAGGCCGCCAAGGCGCGGCTCCTCGATGCGGGCAAGCAGCTCCCGTCGCGTTGGAAGATCGTCTGCAGCGTCGAGGCCCACTCCTCGAACAAATCGGCCGCGCGGGTGATGGATGCCGACGTGCTGCTCGTGCCGGCGGGCGACGACGGCGTTCTCCGCGCGGATGCCGTGCGCGACGCCCTCGCCGAACACGGTGACGAGATCTGCGCGGTCGTCGCGACCGGGGGATCGACGAACTTCGGCATCGTCGACGACATCGCCGGCATCGCTGCTCTGAAGGACGAATTCGAGTTCTGGCTGCACATCGACGGCGCGTACGGACTCACCGCGATGCTGTCGCCCGAGGCGCGGCACATCTTCGCCGGGGTGGAGCGCGCGGACTCGGTGATCGTCGATCCGCACAAGTGGCTGTTCGCGCCGTTCGACTGCTGCGCCCTGATCTACCGCGATCCCGAGGCGGGACGCCGCGCGCACACCCAGCACGCCGAGTACCTCGATACGCTCACCGACGGCGACGACTTCAGCCCGTCCGACTACTCGATCCAGCTCACGCGGCGCCCCCGCGGCCTGCCGCTCTGGTTCTCGCTCGCGACGTACGGCGTCACGTCCTATCGCGACGCGGTCGGGGCGACGATGGCGCTCACCCGCCGCATCGCCGACGAGATCGCGGCACGCCCCGGGCTCCGGCTCGTGCGCGATCCGCAGCTGTCGGTCGTCGTGTTCGAGCGTGACGGGTGGGAACGCGCCGACTACGACCGCTGGTCGGCCGCCCTGCTCGACTCGCAGCGCGCCTTCGTCGTTCCGAGCTCGCACAAGGGCCGCCCGAACACGCGCTTCGCGATCCTCAACCCGCTCACGACCTTCGAAGACCTCGTCGGCATCCTCGACACCATGGCCTGACAGCGCGCCTCATCTACTCGTGTGCGCGTCCAGGAAGTCGATGGTCTTCTGCAGGGCGGTCCGGGCATCCGGCAGGTCGAGGTGGAACTGGTACTCGTGGGGGAGCGCCGGTTCGTGCGGTGCCGGCCAGAAGAGCGTCGTGACCTCGACCCCCACCTCGTCGAGGCGCTTCGCCATCGGGATCGACTGCAGCCAGGTGAGGCCGTCACCGTTGCCGCCCGAGATGTAGGTCGCGGGGAAGTCCGCGGTCACCCAGTCCACGGTCGACATCGTCGCGCCCGTCGAGTCCTCGGCCCAGGTCTTTGTGCCGGAGTACGCCCACATCGCCGACTTGAAGCCCCAGCCGGCGATCCCGTCGAGCTGCGCGAGCGCCGACAGATCGTAGACGCCGCAGTTGAGCACGGTCGCGACCAGTTGCGAGGCCTCGATCGACGGAGTGATGTCCATGATCTCGGCGTAGTCGGGGCTCGTGATGAGCGTGGCCATCTGGCTGGCGAGCTGGGCACCGGCGGAGTCCCCGGCGAGCACGATCCGCGTGGGATCGACGCCCAGCTCGGCGGCATGCTCGTCGATGTAGGCGAGCGCCTCGTTGAGCTGGTTCACCGCGAGCGGGTACACGCCCTCGGGGCCGATCGTGTAGTTCACGCCGATCGTCGTGTAGCCCTCGGCGGCGAGGATGCGCAGGTACGGATCGACGTTCTCCTTCGCGCCCGAGATCCAGGCGCCGCCGTGGATCCAGACGACCGTGGGCAGCGGGCCGGTGGCGGATGCCGGGGAGAAGACGTCCAGGGTCGTGTCGGCACCCCGGTCCCCGTAGGCGACGTCGAGCTGCTCGGTGAGCTCGACGTCGGGCACGTGCTTCTCCATCTCCGCCGCTGTCTCGTCACCGCCCTTGGTGAACACGGCGCGGATGATCATGGCCGACGGCCACGGGGTGAGCGAGCCGACGATCGCCACGACCGCGGCCACCCCGACGACGCAGGCGACGGCGATCTTCGTCCGCCGCCACGGACGACGCGACTTCGCGGGTCGTGCCGGTTCTGGTTCGTGGTCGTGCGCGCTCATGGGACTCCCTCTCCGCGCACCAGTGTGGCAGTACTCCGCGCGGCGACGCACGCCCGGATCGACGCCGTGACCGAGGCGGGAATCCCCGGCCCCGCGAACCGGTCCGGTGGTCGACAGCACTTGTCCGCTGGGCGACACCCGCCCTCGCTAGCGTGAAGAGGGCCCCCGATTCCTGGAGTCCCGATGCCCCGCCCTGCGCCGAACCTCGCGCCGAATCCTACTCCGACGACCGTGGGACGGGCGTTCCGCGAGGGAGTGTGGGGGCGTGGGCGTCGGCTGCGCGCGGCGCTGTCGATCGCGGGTTTCTGCGGGCATCAACTCGCCGAGGTCATGGTGCCCGTCGCGGTGGGCGTCGTGATCGACAGCGCCATCGCTCCGCACGACCCGGTCGCGCTCGGGTGGGCGCTGGCGTTCCTCGTCGCCGTGTTCGCGGTACTGATCTGCGCGTGGCAGGTGGGTGATCGCTCCGCCACCGTCGTCTACGCGCGCGGCGAGCACGCGCTGCGGCAGGGGGTGCTCGGGCTCGCGCTGCGCCGTCGCGTGCGCCGTCCGGCCGGCGAGGTGCTGACGATCTCCTCGTCGGATGCCGGGCAGACGGCCGGGTTCTTCTGGGTGATCGCCGAGCAGGCGGCCGCGGCGACGGCGGTGCTCGTCGCGTGCATCACGCTGCTCGTCATCGCCTGGCCGCTCGCGATCGCCGTCGTGATCGGCACGCTCGTGCAGGCGTTCGTCGTGCACGCCATGAGCGGGGGCCTGCGCCGTCGCGGATACGCGGCGCAGAAGCAGGCCGCGCGGCTCGACGCGGTGAGCACCGACTTCGCGACCGGCCTGCGCGTGCTCGGCGCCCTGGGCGGAGCGCCCCGAGCGGCCGAACGCTACGTCGCCGAGAGCGCGGTCGCGGCCGAGGCCGCCTATCGCGCCGAGAAGGCGACGGCCGGGCTCACCGCACTGAACCTGCTGGTGAGCGGTCTCGCCTTCACCGGCATCGCGATGCTCGGCGGCTGGCTCGCGCTGGAGGGCGCGATCACGGTCGGCGGATTCGTCACGGCGATGGGGCTCGCGCAGACGATCCGCGGACCTCTGCAGGCGCTCGGCTATCTGCCGGCGCAGATCGCGAGCAAGCACGGGTCGGCGACGCGCATCGCCGAGTTCACCGCCGAAGCGGGAATGGATGCCGTCGAGGCGGGAGCGGATGCCGCCGACGCGGGAGCGGATGCCGTCGAGCGGATGCCGGTGACGGATACCGTCGCCGCGGCTGCAGGTGGAGTGGCCGCAGGTGGAGTGGTCGCGGGCGGAGTGGTCGCGCGCCTCGATGTCGACGGGCGGCCGATCGAGATCCGCGCGGGCGAGCTCACGGGGATTCGTGCAGACCCCGCGCGGATCGCCGATCTCGCGCGTCTGTTCGGCGGACAGCGCGAGCCCGAGGTCGGCGAGCTGCTGCTGACCGGAACGGATGCCGCCCGCCTCGATGCCGAGGGTCTCCGATCCCGGGTGTTCGCCCCGCCGCACGACGCCGCGGTGTTCAGCGGCACGGCGGCCGCGAACATCGCCGATCCGATCGACGCCGCGCACCTCGAGGCATCCGCGTTCGACGAGGTGCTGCGCCGGCTGCCCGACGGTCTCGACGAGCGCGTGGGCGAGCGCGGTCTGCGGCTCTCGGGCGGTCAGCGTCAGCGCCTTCTTCTCGCCAGGGCCCTGCACCAACCGCAACCCCTGCTCGTGCTGCACGAGCCGACCACCGCGATCGATCCCATCACCGAGGCGCAGGTCGCCGAGGGTCTCGCCCGTGACGGGCGCACGATTCTGCTGCTCACCGACCGCGCCTCGCTGCTCGCGGCGTGCGCGCGCGTGCACGATCTGAGGGACGACCCCGATCTGCGCGACGACCGCGACCGGAGGCGGGACGACCCCGATCAGAGGGACGACGTATGAGCGACGAGAAGCTGCCGGTCGCGAGCCGCCGCGACACCGCGCGCGGACTCCTCACGGCGCTCGGGCATCGACGGGGGCTCGTGCTGCTCGCGCTCGTGACCCTGTTCGCCGGCGTCGGGGCAGCGCTCGTCGCCCCGTGGGTGATCGGGCTCATGGTCGACGACATCGTGGCGGGCGGCACAGGGCTGCTGCCCTTCGGACTGGTGCTCGCGGCATCCGTGGTGTCGGCGGCCGTGCTCACGTGGGTGGGGCGCGTGCTGCTGGCCCGGCTGGGGCAGGGCACGATCCGGGAGGTGCGCGAGTCGGCGTTCCGCACGGCTCTCGCCCAACCGACGTCGCGGATCGAGGCGGCGGGGACCGGTGACCTGGTGGCGCGTCTCTCGGGCGACGTGCGTGCGGTGGGCGAGGTCGTCGAGGGCGCGTTGCCCGCCTTCCTGACCGCGGTCTTCGGGATCGTGCTGAGCCTGATCGGCATGGGGGCGCTCGACGCGCGCTTCGCACTGGCGGCCCTGTGCGCCGCCCCGGTGCAGTTCTTCGCACTGCGCTGGTTCCTGCGCCGGTCCGCTCCGATCTATCGCGCGCATCGCACGGTGGTGGCCGAGCGGGGGCAGCGCACGCTCGAGGCGGTGCGCGGGGTCGACACCGTCGTCGCGCTGCGCACCGAGGAGAGGCACCTGGCCGGGATCGCCGAGGCCAGCGAGCAGGCGATCGGGCTCGAGGTGCGCGCGACGCGGGTGCGCAACGACTTCAACGTCTTCCTCAACGGGGCCGAGTTCCTGGGGCTCGCGGCCGTTCTGGTGACGGGGTACTTCCTCGTCGCGGGCGGTCTGGTCGAGCTGGGCGCCGCGACCGCCGCCGCGCTCTACTTCCTCGGGCTCTTCGGGCCGATGAGCAGCCTGCTCTACCGGATCGACGACCTGCAGGATGCCGGCGCCAGCCTCGCGCGCCTGTTCGGAGTGATCGGCCTCCCCTCTCCCGCGCCGCGTACGCAGGAGAGGCCCGCCCGTCGCGGCGCGATCGACGTCGAGGGGCTGCGCTTCGGACATCGTCCCGATCGTGACGACCTCGCCGGTGTCTCACTGCGCGCATCGGCGGGCGAGAGGATCGCGGTGGTCGGGGCGAGCGGTGCGGGCAAGACGACGCTCGCCCGCGTGCTCGCGGGTGCGCTCCCCGTGGGCGGGGGAGACGTCCGCCACGATGGCCGCGCGATCGGGGAGTGGCACCCGCACGACCTGCAGGATGCCGTGATCATGCTGAGCCAGGAGCCCCATGTGTTCGCGGGCACGGTGCGTGATGACCTGGGGCTGTTCGCGGATGCCGACGAGGAGCGGATGCTCGCGGTCATCGACGCGCTGGACGCGCACTGGGTCCACCGCCTGCCCGAGGGGCTCGACACTCCGGTGGGGGAGTCGGGGCATCCGCTCACCCCGGGGCAGGCGCAGCACCTGGCGCTGGTGCGGGTGGCGCTGTCGGATGCCTCGGTCGTGATCCTCGATGAGGCGACGGCGGAGGCGGGGTCGGCGGACGCCGAGATCCTCGACGACGCGGCGGCCCGGGCGATCGGTGCGCGCACGGGGATCGTGATCGCGCACCGGCTCACCCAGGCGGTGACGGCCGACCGCATCCTGGTGATGGAGGACGGGCGGATCGTGCAGTCGGGAACGCACGCCGACCTCGTCGAGACGCCGGGACCCTATGCGCGGCTCTGGGCGGCGTGGACCGCCTGGTGACCGCCGTTCCGCGGAAAATCGGGGCGACACGCCCGGCGGACGGGCCGGATTTGCCCGACCCCCGGAATCCACGTAAGTTATTACCTGTTCGCCCCACAGGGAAGCGGAAAGGCCGAGAGCCTCACCCCCCTCAAGCGGAGAACCACCCCCCCGAATCCACATCAACTCTTCTGAGTGTTCTGGATGAAGGAACTGCTTCATTCCGATGAGCGAGTCGCCGAAACGCGATTTGACAACAGGAACGAGATCAGTAAGATAGAGAAGTTGCCCTTCGGGCCTGGTTGTGATGACTGGGTCGTGGGAGCATCCGATCCTTGAGAACTCAACAGCGTGCACTTGTCAAATGCCAAATAACCTCGATTCAGCTTCGGCTGGAT